>CAZENH010000005.1:31330-171577 GCA_964513625.1 uncultured Myxococcales bacterium
AGCGCCAAGGATTGCTCGGACGGCAATGTCTGCACCGACGACTCCTGTAACCCGGCCAACGGCGCATGTATTCACAACAACAACACGGCCAGTTGTGACGACGGGGATCTTTGCACGACCGGCGACCTGTGCTCGGCAGGCTCTTGCGTGGGCAGCGCCAAGGATTGCACAGACGGCAATATTTGCACCGACGACTCCTGCAACCCATCCAACGGCGTGTGTATTCACAACAACAACACGGCCAATTGTGACGATGGGGATCTTTGCACGACCGGCGACCTGTGTTCGGCAGGCTCTTGCGCGGGCAGCGCCAAGGATTGTGCAGACGGCAATATTTGCACCGACGACTCCTGTAACCCGGTCAACGGCGCATGTACTCATAACAACAACACGGCCAATTGTGACGACGGGGATTTTTGCACGATCAACGACAGTTGTTCAGCGGGCACTTGCTCCGGCTCGGCCATAAGCTGTGACGACGGCAACGTTTGCACCAACGACTCTTGCGACAGCCTTAGCGGCTGCATCAATACCCCAAACAGCGCCGCCTGCGATGACGGTGATGCCTGCACCTCGGACGACTTCTGCTCGGCCGGTTCCTGTTCGGGCTCTGCCATCAACTGCGACGATGCCAACCTCTGTACCGACGACTCTTGCGACACTATCAGCGGTTGTCTCAATATTCCCAACTCGGCCAGTTGCGATGACAACAATCTTTGCACGACCGACGATCACTGTTCGGCAGGTTCCTGCTCGGGATCCTCCGTCGATTGTGACGATTCAAACCCATGTACCGACGACTCCTGCGACATCGCCAGCGGCTGCATCAATACCCCAAACAGCGCAGCCTGCGATGACGGCGATGCCTGCACGGCAAGCGACATTTGTTTGGCAGGAGCCTGCATTGGGTCGACTGTCGACTGTGACGACGGCAACGCATGTACCGACGATTCTTGCGACCAGGCAACGGGTTGCGTTCATTCCAACAATCAGTCAACCTGTGACGATCTCGATCTCTGCACAACCGACGATTCTTGCGTGAATGGAAGCTGCCAAGGGACACCCCTTGATTGTTCGAACCTGGACGGTCCCTGCGTCGAGGGGATCTGCGAAGCCGCCAGTGGCCAGTGCAGAACCCAGTCGCTAGCTGACGGCACGGCCTGCGAAGACGGCGACCAGTGCACTGCCGAAGACAGCTGCCGGGCCGGCGCCTGCGTGGCCGGCGAAGACACATGCACACCATCAGGCGGATGCGGATGCTCGGCATCGGGAAGAGGTTCGGCTCCAGCGGTGTTCATGATCCTGTTTGGTTTCATGCTAACCGTCAGACGCAGGCGGGGGTGAACGAATTTGCCGGCGGGACGAATATCGACGAGCGCGATAGCGTGTTTTTTTCTGTCGCTGGCCGCCTTGCCGCGGGCGACAGCCCAGGACGCTTTCACGGATAACGACTTTGAGATTGATGCCGTCACCGGGCCGATATTGGGTTCGAGCCGCGCTGTTGGAATGGGTGGTGCATACACCTCTTTAGCCGAGGACATCGATGGAGCGCATTTTAATCCTGCATCCTTCGGTTCGCGGCCGCCCTACGAGCTTTCATGGTTCTCCTACGGCCTGTCGCTGTCTTATTCAGCACCAGGAGCCTTCGGCCTGGACGATTTTTTCAACAACGGTTCGGGTATCGGCGTAGAAAAGTTCTCCTTTCTTGGTCTTGGACTACGCCTTCAGTTTGGCAACTTCGGAATCGGAGCAGACACCCGACTACAAATCTACAACACCGGATTTGCGGGTGAGCGCATTGACGTTCTGCTTGTAGAGAGCCATGCCGGTGTGGCCTATGCCCTATTTGGCGGTCAGCTGATATTGGGTCTGGGAACCCGGGTTGCCGACCTAGATCTTAAGCTGGCCGATGACACCACTTTAGTACATTTCACCGGGGCCGGTGTAGAGGGGGGACTGCTCTTGAAGCTGGCTGATATGCCCTGGCGGCTTGGTGTCTCCGGCCGCGGTCCGGTCGAGTCCAGGCCGGATAAGACCCCGGGGGTCGAGGTACACAACGGTACGAGCTACGTCAGAAGCTTCGTGCTGCCACGCAAGGTTCACATGCCCTGGGAAATACAGCTGGGCTTCGCCTGGCAATTCGGGCCGAGGCCGATGAATCGTCTTTGGTCGGCTCCACCCGATCCTCTGCCGGGTTTGCGCAAGCAGATTGAAAGCGCGCGCTGCAAGCGTGCCACGGCGCAGCGGGCACTGGAGACCGCCAATCGGGAAACAGTTGCATCAACGAACACTCAGACAGGCCCATGCCCTGAACTTTCTGACATGCCTCGTGACGAGATCTGGTGGACACAGGAGAGGAAACTGCGCGAGGCAGAGGAGCGCTTGCTCGAAAAGACATTGGCCATGCGGGAAGACGTGATCGATCACGACCGTCGAAAAAAGTATGAGTCACTGCCCAAATCATACTTGCTGCTAAGCGCGGATTTTTTTATTATCGGCAACACGACAGACGGCGTTGGCATCGATTCATTCGTAGAACAAAAAAAGAGGGCCGCGGGTGGCGATTTGTCTTATGGCTTTAGGCTTGGTGTTGAATCGGAAATTTGGCCCAATCGCCTCAAGCTACGGGCCGGCCTTTACCTGGAACCCCCTCGCAACGCAGACGCACCATTCAGGCCTCACGGTACGGGCGGATTCGAAATACGTCTTTTCCGCTGGGACTTCTTTGGCTACGCGGATCCCTTCGATCTACAAGCCTCTCTCACTGTGGACGGAGCACCGGGCTACCTGGACATCGGGGTCGGGATAGGCTTCTGGCATTGAACAACAAATCGTGAGAATCTACGAAGCACCCAGGCGAGGGTGTGCGCAGACTATTCCCCCGGCCTCCATCCTCGCCACGCACAAGTTACAGGGCTCGCAGGCCGAGGCTTCGCACTCTCCAGCTTGCAGGTGCAAAACCAGGTCCGGATCCAGAATAAGCGGGCGTCCCATCGAGATCAGGTCGAAGCCGGCCTTCATGGCCTGCTCGATATTTGCCAGCGAACGGATTCCTCCCAACAAACACAACGGCAACTTGACTGTCTTTCTCACCTTCTGCGCCTGCTCGAAAAAAAACATTTCCTCGAAGGGATAACTTTCAACGAACAGCCGTCCGAAAAGCTTGAGGCCTATTCGGCGCAGTCTCTTCCTCTCGTTGCGAACCATCTCTGCCACCGGCAGGTCACCGCGCAACATGTAAAAAGGAGTCCGGCTGACGAAGCCGCCGCTGAGAACGACCGCATCAACTGAGTTCGATTCGAGCGCATGGACTACTTCAATCGCTTCCCCTATCTCCAGCCCCCCTGCGAAACCGTCTTCTAGATTGACCTTGGCCAGCACGGCCATTTTTTGGCCTGCAGCCTGGCGAACCGCCTTGACAATCTCTAGGGGAAATCGCAGGCGGGCCTCAATCGTACCGCCGAATCCATCCTGGCGTCTGTTGGTATAGGGAGACAGAAACTGGCTCAACAGATAGCCGTGTCCCAGGTGCACCTCGACGGCGTCAAACTTTGCCTTGGCGGCCAGCTCCGTTGCATTGGTGAAGTCGTCGCGGATTCTTTCCATGTCGGCCGGGCTCATGACTCGCGGGCGGGTTAGAGTGTACAGATTGAATACCCGCGACGCGCCGACTGGACGGCAGCCCGCGGCCTGGCGCGAGGCGAAGTAGCCGGCGTGCCCAAGTTGCAAGGCAACCGTGGCGCCCTGGCCGTGAACAGCCTCGGTAAGCTCTGCAAGGCCGGGCACGATCTCCGGCCGCATGTGCATCTGGTCGGGAAAGGTCAGACCATCGCGAGAGACCGAGCAATAGGCAACCGTGGTCATTCCCACACCACCAGCCGCTACCCGGCGGTGGTGCTCTACCAGATCACCCGAGGGAAATCCCCGTGGGGTCATACCCTCGAATGTCGCCGCCTTGATGATCCTGTTGCGCAGCTCGATCGGCCCGATCTTGATTGGGCCAAAAGCCCCTGCCCCACGTTCTCGTGCTGGTTGTTGATTCACAACGCCTGGCCTTGCTCCCCCGACAAAACATAGCCAATACTGCACATATGGTCAACCGTGGTCGTTGACACACCGTATCCAGCGTTGTATTTACTGAACACGCGCAGGCCCCCAGACAGGAGTCCCAATCAGTGGCTTCGAGTGACGATTTTTCTAAAGATAACTCCACCAAGCCGCCTTCCAGTTTCAAGCAGGAATCCGAGTTGGAAGTGCGCAAGACCCTGCTCGACCGGCCCCGCCTTAGCATCCGCGCCAGGGTCATCTTCGCTTTTGTAATGCTCTTTGTGTTGCTGACCGGTATTACTTTAGCGGCAATCTTTTTCCTTTCGCAGGTCGGCACCAAGATCGATTTCCTCGAGAAGGTCGGCAACTATTATTTCGAGATCCAACAAGCGCGACGCTATGAAAAGAACTATTTTCTGTATGGCACCAACCTGACAGATGCACTGGATAATACCAACAAGGCCAGGAACCTTTTGCTGCGCAACGGTGAGCAGATCGGCTCAGTCATTGGCGCCATAAAATACTCTCGAATGGAGGAAATCCTCGATCGATACCAGCTGCTTCTGGAGAAATTGCTGCAGGAGAAGAGTGCAGGCAAGACAAAAGACGACCCCGAGAAACGTCAAATCGAGGTGCGGCTCAGGAAACACGGGGCGCAGATACTGGACGATGCACAAGAGATGATCAACCGCGAGCGGATTGCCGTGCGGGCGATGCTCAATACTTCGATGCTGTCAGCTCTGAGTTTTTTAGGCTTCATGTTCTTCATCATGTTCTACATCTCAGGCGTGATAATCAGGGCGGTGCTCAGGCCGGTGAGACGCTTTATGAAGTACATGGATCGCATCGGCTCTGGAGACTATACCCCGATCACACCCACGCGCCGATATCGCGACGAGTTCTCATCACTGGCCATCGCCATCAACAAGATGCTGGCCGAGATCTCAACCCGACAAGAACAGCTCATGCAGTCCGGCAAAATGGCGGCTGTCGGAACTCTAACTTCCGGTATTGCCCACGAATTGAACAATCCCCTCAACAACATCGGCCTGACGGTCGAAGCACTGGTTGATGGTTTCGATGACTATTCGGACGAGGACAAACATCGTATGCTCAATCAAGTTTACACCCAGGTCGAGCGCGCAAGCGGCATTATCAGAAACCTGCTCGATTTCACGCGCAAGGAGCAGCCGGCCTTCACCAGTGTCCACATCCGAGAGACCATCGAAAACACAGCCAGGCTGGTGAGCAACGAACTCAAGATCGAAGGCATCGAACTCGAACTCGAACTCGAAGAGGAACTGCCCACGGTACGCGGCAACCCGCGCAACTTGCAACAGGTGTTTCTGAACATGTTTCTGAATAGCATCCATGCCATGCCAGAGGGTGGCAAGCTTTCGATCACGGCCTTTTCGGGCGAAGACGGCTTCTTGCGGGTTGACGTGAGCGACACAGGCAGGGGCATCGAGCCACAAATGCTTAATCAGATCTTCGAACCTTTTTTCACAACCAAGGACCCCGGACAGGGCACCGGCCTGGGACTGTCCGTAAGTCACAACATCATTGAAAAGCATGGGGGAAAAATCACCGTAACCAGTACGGTCGGCAAGGGAACGACTTTCACAATTTTCCTGCCGATCGAAAAGAAAGACTGATCAGCCTGGAGCAATAATGGACTTTTCTATCTATCTTCCGGTGGCAGGCAGCTCGGTAAACCTGATTCTCCTCTTGGGCCTGGGCGGCCTGGTGGGATTCATGTCGGGATTGTTCGGCGTCGGCGGCGGCTTTCTGATGACTCCGCTGCTAATCATGATCGGCATACCCCCGACCGTGGCCGCCGCATCTGACTCGAACCAGATCGTTGCAGCTTCTTCCTCCGGATCATACGCCCATGCCAGGGCGGGCTCCGTCGACTTCAAAATGGGAATCCTGTTGCTCTTGGGCGGTATCGCCGGTGGCTCGGTCGGTGTAATGTTTATCAAGCTGCTGCGCGTAATGGGCAATGCCGACTTCGTCATAACGGTAACCTACGTAATAATGCTGGGCGGCATCGGTACGTACATGTTCTTCGAGAGCCTGGGAAGCTTACGGGGTAGAAAATCCACCAGAGAAAAAGAAGCAAAACCATCTGCCTATGCCCGCCTGGTAAACAGCCTGCCTTGGAAAGTCTATTTCAAGCGTTCAAACGTGACCTTGTCTGTCTTGATGCCGCTCATTCTGGGAATACTGGTTGGAATCTTGGCTGCCATCATGGGTGTTGGCGGCGGCTTCATCATGGTACCGGTGATGGTCTACCTTCTGCGTATGCCAATGCATGTGGTAATCGGCACCAGCTTGTTTCAGATCCTTTTCACCTGCATTAACGTGACCATTTTGCAGGCCGCCGTCAATCACACAGTTGATTTCGTACTGGCCTTGATCCTGCTAATCGGCTCGGTTGTCGGGGCACAATTGGGAGCCAAGGTAAGCAAGCGCCTGAAGGGTGATCAACTCAAGATTCTGATGGCGATAATCGTCCTGGTCGTGACCATCAAGATGCTTCTCGGATTGCTGCTGGCACCCGATATCCTGGTGAGCTATAAGGGAGGTCACTGATGCTCAAGGAAATGATATCCATCACTGGCTTGCTGATCCTCTCGTTGGCGCTGCCGGCGTCAGCGGCCGACTTGCAGGGCCGGTTGAAGATTGATCCGGCTACCGTAGAGGCTACAACTTTCTATGACGGAGCAAACGTAAGAGTTAACGCAGAGGTTCCCGAGGGATACGAGATTGCGGTTGTCTGCAGGGGCAAGGAAGCGCCGGTCGAGCTGAAGAGAAAGGGCAGGGTTCTGGGTGTACTTTGGATGAACGTCGGGGATGTCTCATTCGAACGCATTCCAACGATGTACAAGGTGCAAACCAGTGCCAGCCTGGACGAACTTGCAGAGCATAATGTCCTCAGCGAACTAGAAATTGGCTACCCGGCCCTGTTGACAAGATCTTCGCCCAAGGGCAGTGGCTTCGATGCCGGGACGATCTTCGATGAACTGGTTAAACTAAAAAAAGACGAGGGTCTGTTTTCTGTAGAACAAGGCTTTTTGAAACTGCACTCGGGATCTCCAGGAAGAAAACGCGTCGAGACTGTCTTTCGGGTTCCGGCCAAGGCTCCGCCCGGCGATTACCAGGTGCGCGTGATGGGATTCAAGGACGGTCGGGGAGAATTGCTGGCGTCCGGAGAATTGAAAATCACTCAGATCGGCACGGCGGCCTTTATTTCTTCCTTGGCCCGACAACACGGGTTGCTCTACGGGATACTGGCAGCCTTCATCGCTGTAGTTGTCGGTCTCTTGACTGGTGTCGTCTTCGGCCTCGGGTCGAAGGGAGGACATTGAGGCGGGCAAGGATTTGGCTTTTTGGAAAAAGTTCTTCAGGCCCCGGGGAGGTGACATCAGGTGGTTGCAGAGGCGCCTGGATCGCTTCAGAGACCTGGTGGAGAAGAACAACCTCGTATTGCAGCTGATCGCCGACGCCGGGGAAAAACTAGGCGGAGAGTATGTTTTCGACGTTCAGTACCTGAAGACACTCGCACGCGATCTGGAACGCGCGACGCGTGAGGTTGCCCACGATCTCAACATCATTACTGGTAACGGCTATCCGCGCCTGGCAGCTCGCTGCCACCGGATCGATTCGGACATCCAGGCAATCCTCGAGTCGCGGGTCGTAGTTCCCCGGGCTCCTTTAGTAATCCCGATGGACAAGCTCGATAATGAGATGGCCAACGTCGCGGGTGAGAAAATGGCGCGTCTGGGAGAAATCGGCAGGCGTCTGGGCTGCCGTGTTCCACCCGGGTTCGTTATTTCGGCACATGCCTGCCGCGTTTTTTTGGAACGCTCAGGCGTTTTACAGCGCGCTGAAAACGAGGCCGAGCTTGCGAGTTTACCCGAGCGAATACTGCAAGCCAAGATCCCGCGAAAATTGAGACTTGCCATACGGCGCAGCATTTCGAGTAAGAGCTTCATTGGTGATTGCCACAGCCTGGCCGTTCGCAGCAGCGCAACTGGAGAGGACGGCAAGGAGAGCTTTGCCGGACAGTACAAGACCGTACTTGGAGTTAAGCCAGCAGATGTTTTACGGGCATACCGAGAGGTAATTGCCAGCTTGTATTCTCCTGGCGTCATTGCCTATCGACGCGGCCTTGGCCTGCCCCCTGGGAGAGGCCTGATGGCCGTGGGTTGCCTGGGCATGGTACCGGCGGCTGCCAGTGGGGTGGTCTATACCCTCAACCCCAGCCAGCCTAGGCAAGACATGCTGGTCATTGCCGTCGCTCATGGATTGGGCAAGGCAGTCGTTGACGGCATGCAAGCCGTGGACCGCTACGAGATATCGCGGCGCGCCCCACACGCTGTGCTATCACGTCGCATGGCGACCCAGGAGAAGATGTACATTGCGACAAGCGGCGGTGGAGTCGAACACGTCCAGGTCAAAGAGGGGCTCAGGGGAAAACCGGCCATCAGCGATGCGCAACTCGCGGAGCTGACCGCCACTGCGCTGCGTATCGAAAGATATATGAAATGCGCCCAGGATATCGAGTGGGCTCTCGACGAAAAGGGCCAGCTGTTCATCATCCAGGCGCGCCCTCTGCGTATAGAGCCCGAACGCATCACAATCGACCATGATCTAAGTCAGCTGTCCAAGCATTATCCTGTACTTCTAAAGGGCCGTGGCGATGTGGCCTGCCGGGGCATCGGCTACGGCATAGTACGCCGCGTCGATGAGTACGATAGCTTGGACAGCTTATCGCGAGGTGTGGTAATAGTTGCCAAAGCGTCGTCACCGAAGTTGGCGGCGGCCATGGCCGAGGCCGAAGCCGTGATAACCGACGTAGGAACCGCCACGGGACATCTCGCTGCGGTGGCGCGCGAGTTCAGGGTGCCGACCATCGTTGACACCGGCAACGCAACGCAGGTCTTGCACGACGGCCAGGAGGTTACAGTGGACGCCGAGGAAAACGTCGTCTACCAGGGGCGGGTAGAAGAACTTCTGCATTCCCAACTCCTGAGAACCTCCTCTTATGAAGATAGCGCCGAATTTCGCATGCTGCGCCGTATGTTGGCCAAGATCGCTCCTCTGAACCTGAAAGATCCCCAGGCCTCCAACTTCTCTCCATCCAACTGCAAGACCTATCATGACATCATACGTTTCGCGCACGAGAAGGCCGTGGCCGAACTGACTACTGGCCACTTGATTCGCCCAAGGCGTGGGGGGCGATATGTGCGCAGGCTCGACCTGCCCATACCGCTCGATCTGATCATGGTCGATCTTGGTGGTAGCATTTCGTCGGCAGACAACTCGCGCGTGGCCACGATCGACGATGTAGTATCGCGCCCGCTTCGCCCTCTGCTCGACGAGCTAATCGCCGAGGGAGTATGGGAAACCGGCCCGGCTGACATGGACCTGGACGGTTTCATGTCCAGTGCAACCCGATCCGTTGCGCTGGCTGGACCGCTCTCGACTCGGCCGCAGCAGAACTTGGCCATCGTATCGAGCGAGTATCTTCACTTGAGCCTGCGTTTGGGTTACCATTTCAACATCGTGGACAGTTACTTGACGGATACCCGCAACGACAACTATTTATACTTTCGTTTCGCCGGAGGAGTAACCGAGTTATCTCGTCGCTCGCGGCGTGCCTTGTTACTTAAACGCATCCTGGAAGAGCACGATTTCGTCGTAGAGAGCAAGGGAGATCTGGTCATCGGACGCATCAAGAAGATATCCGCCACGGATATGACCGCGCGCTTGAAAATGATCGGACGCCTGATCGGATTTACACGTCAACTCGATATCTTTTTACGTGACGATGAACTGGTCGATAGGTGCGTCAAGGGATTTTTGGCGGGAAAATCCAACCCACGGAGTTGCTGAGGGAGGATAAAATGAGCAGCCTTGCCGAAGTGCTTGTCCTGGATGATGAAGCCATTGTTTGCGAGCGGCTCAAAGAACATCTTGATAAGATGGGTTTCGCCGTGGAGATCTTCACCGAGAGCCAAAAGGCGATCGACCGGCTGGGACAAAAGGCATTTGACGTTGTAGTAACTGATCTCAAGATGAAGGGGCCTTCCGGGCTAGACGTAATGCATTTCGTCAGAGAAAATAGACCAGGCACGCAGGTGATCATCATTACCGGGTACGCCTCAATGGATGCAGCCCGCGAGGCGGAGTACTCGGGAGTGATCGGCTTCGTCACCAAGCCGTTTCAGCTTCCCAAGGTCGGGGCGCTGGTGAAAAAAGCCGCCAAAAAAGCGGCTAGACGTAAAGGTGGGTCAGAGCAATGAGCCAAAAGAAAAAAGTTCTATTGCTGGACGACGAACCGATTGTTTGCGAACGGCTTCAGCCTGCACTGGAAAAAATAGGTTTCTACGTTGAAACATTCACCGAGAGCCAAAAGGCCATCGATCGCTTTGCTGAAGAGAAGTTCGACGTTTTGGTGACTGACCTCAAGATGCAAAAGCCAGACGGACTTGACGTGATGAACTTCGTCAACCAGCAGTCGCCCACGACCAAGGTAATCATAATTACCGGTTTTGCCACGGCGGATACGGCTACTCAGGCCATGAAGAGCGGTGCTATCGACTTCATCGCCAAGCCTTTCAAGATAAGCCAGTTACGAGATCTGATAGTCAAGATAACCAGCGAATAGCACACGCTCACTGGTGGACTCGAAAAGATGGCAGATTTCCTGACACGCGCGCTTGAATTACATAATCGGGTGCCGGTTATCGACACTCATAGCCACTTTCTGCTCGCCGGCCACTACTTATCGAAGCGCTTTAGCAAGCGCCATCGCCCGCCGTTACTTTGGAACCCTCTGCGTAACGTGATTGATTTACCGCGACTAAGGGAAGGGCGAATTTCATGTGCCGCATTTACCGTCTACGTGCCGCCTCCGCCTCTGCGCCTGCGTGCCTGGGAGGCCTGCCGGAGAATCGTTACAAGTTTTGAAAAGCTTCTCGAGCGCAATTCCGAACAGGTTGTTCGCGTCCGTTCGTCGCGAGGAATCCGTGCGGCCTTCGGGCAGGAAAAACTCGCCGCCTTGCTTGCGGTTGAGGGTGGACACGTCATCGGACGCAAGATTGAGCGGATAGCCTGGCTGCGCGAGCGCGGTCTGCGCTTGCTCACGTTGACGCATTTCATTGCCAATCGCATTTGTGACGCCCATTTCGGCCCGAGAGTTCACGGTGGATTGAGCGATTTCGGGCGCGAGGTATTGGAGGCCTGCGTGGTTCACGGCATCGTGTGCGATCTGGCCCACACCAGTGAACCTGCCTTTTACCAGGTCATCGAGAGACTCGATCGGCCTCCAGTGGTCACTCACACCGGCCTGCGCCGTCATGGCCGCTCGGATCGCTACCTTACAGACGATCAGCTAAAGGCATTGGCTGCCGCCGGCGGGGGCGTTGGCGTCTTGATGTGCCCGTGGTACCAGTCTCGCTTCGGGGTTCTCGGCAGTCTCGAGCGGGCCGCGGACGTCTATTGCCACATCGCCGAGTTGATCGGAACGCGACACCTTATGATCGGCACAGACATGGACGGTTTCACCTGGCTACCGCGAGGCATGAGAGATGCATCAGATCTGCCGCGTCTGACCGCCAAGTTGCTCGAGCGTGGTTTTTCTGAAGAAGAGCTCACCGGGATCCTGGGCGGGAACTTTCTGCGCGTGCTCGATGCCTGGGAGTCTTGACGGTAAGATCCAAATAAAATCAGCCTCCATTCATCATCAACCTGACTGTTTGTATATCCAAGTTGAGAAGATCGGCCATTTCAATTACGGCCCGGGCCGTATCCGGAGCCGGACCGTCCTGCCTGAGCGGATCGAGCAATCCGGCAATCAGGCCGCCGAGTCCGAGGCCGAGTTTCACTTGAAGTGCCGCTTCGTCGATGCCCAGACCGATTCGCCTGGCGTCACTCAACAGGCTCATGAATGCGCTGACCCTCTCCACTCGCTGTTTGTCCAGGATTTCTTCAAGCAGCTCTTCCAGTCTTTGCGACACGCGCCCGGTTGCGGCCTGCATTTCGAGCGGAACATTCAACACCGAGAGTCTGCCCGCCAGTTCGGCCGCCCGCTCGAGGTTGGCGTCATTCAGCCCTCTCTCGACCAACGAGTTGAAGCGCGCCGAGCCTGCCCAGCCTATCGCCGGGCGCAGGGGCGCAGGCAAGGCTATTCCCAGTGGCACGAGCGCGTCTACCAGCCATTCGTTGCCGGTGAAAACCTCCTCATAACTTCGACCAAGCTCGTCAAGCAGCGGATCGAGCAACGCCCCCACCACGCTTTCGCGGGTTTGTGGTGATAAATTTTTCAACCCGAAGTAGTGCTCGGATTTTTCCTCCAGCCTTTCACAAGCTCGATCAAAACCATCTCTCTCTAGGTTGGATAGAATTCGTTCCGGGTCTTGCAGGTTCAACCCCGTGTTTGCCGAATTTATAAAGACCCCCATTCGCAAACCGCTGCCAATCAGCACGGCCGCATCGAAGGTGCCTCCTTCTTGGGTTTTCTCGGCCACAACTGTTAACCTGAAAATGCCAGACTCGAACCCGCTGCGCGCAGTATTTTTTCTTTCGTGCACTTCTATCCTGTATCCGCATGAGCAGTCGCGTTCTTGGTCAGCATGCAGCATCGAAAGCACCGCATATCGCGCAGCGGCCTTTGCAGGCGGTAGGGACTCGGGCAACACCCGGCGATTCAGAATCGAAAGGCCGCTGCCCTCGCCGGGAAGGTTGCTTTGGGCGCGATCAAGCCAGATACGCATTGCAGAGTCCTGCGCCGCTCCCGCTACGAGCTTACCCAGTTCAGCCGCCCGCGCTGCATAGCGCATGTTCTGCACAGCCTCTAGCCCGGCCAGGTCTGCGAAGAACCAGCCGCAAGACGTGTACATCAACATTGCATTGCGCTGCATTTCCATCAGCCGAAAGACGGCCGCACGAGCTTCGCTGGGTGCATCGGATCTAAGATGCTCAGAGAAGAATGCCCTGGCGGCCCCGAGTGGTTTTCCCAGGACGACCTTGATGTAGTCGTCCCTGGCCATCCATGGATTATTCAGGTATTCAAGGCCCCGGCCTTCAAACAGAAGATCGATCTTTGCCCGAAGTTCGTCGAAAGCATGTCTAAGAGGTCCCCGCCAGGCCTGGTTCCAACCGGGCCGGCCGCCATCCGAACAGCCACAGTCAGCCTGCCAGCGGTCGACTCCGTGAGCGCAGCTCCAGGCAGTGCCTTGGCCCTCCCGCCCCGGCTTGAGGCGAACCTCGAACTCGGGCCGGTGCCCGGCGAGATAGCACCGGGGACTTGTCATCACCATATCCCTGGCCGGCAATTCATGCGCAGCCAGGTATGCCAGGCACATGTCACCGAGTTTCTCGTGGTGCCCGTAGCTTTCGCCGTCCGAACAGACGAAGACAAGCCGGTCTTCATCGAGATCGCTTTCCCGCGCCGCCTGAGCGATACGATCGGCGAAGATGGCGGCGTTGCGCAAAAGGTGCTCGAAGGCTACGGCCGAACTCAGGCCGGCATGGTAGAAAAGTATGTCGATCTCGCCGGCCGGGGTGCGGCAAAGATATGGACGATCGCTGGGCGGAGGACCGTCTCGCCAGGATCCACCATCCAGCCGGCGGTAGGCCTCGGCCTGAGAGGGAGAGAGCAGGATGAACTCGATTCCCGCCTTGACCAGGTCGCAGAGGGTGTCTTCGTTGACGGCTGTCTCCGGCAGCCACATCCCTGACGGCTCACGCCTGAAACGCGCTCGGAAATCGGCCAGGCCCCACTGGATCTGGGTCCAGCGGTCCCGGGCCGACGCCAGTGGCATGATCATGTGGTTGTAGCACTGGGCCATGGCGTTGCCGTATCCGCGGGTGTCTATGCTGGCTTGGTCGGCCTGAAGAATGCGCCGGTAGGTGTCTGGATGCTCGCTTTCCAGGTAGGAAAGAAGCGTAGGGCCGAAGTTGAAGCTGATGTGTTCGAAGTTGTTGACTACCTCGACCAGGCGGCCACGATCGTTTTGGATCCGGCTGTGCGTGTTGGGCGCGTAGCATTCCCTGGTAATGCGTTCGTTCCAGTCATGGAAAGGCGCGGCCGAAGGCTGGCGCTCGATTCGCCCGCTCCATGGGTTTTCCCTGGGTGGCTGGTAGAAGTGACCATGGATGATGACGTGTATCTTCCCCGGCATGGTTCGATGTTAGTCTGTTTCGGAGTCACATCACAACAACTTAGAGACACAATATTGGAACCAGTAGAGGATTAATGCTAACTTTTATTGCATGCATGTCACACTCGCCGTTCCAGAGGTTTCCATCGTAATACCGGTCTACAACGAGCGGCCGATTGTGACCGACTCGGTGGCCGGCCTGCTCATGCGCTTGCCGGACATCGCAGAATCGTTCGAGATCATCCTGGCAGAGAACGGAAGCGACGACGGAACCAGGGACGAGGTACGGGAGCTTCAGAAGCGTTATTCTGCAGTCAGAAGCCTCCACCTGAAAACCCCTGACTACGGCCGGGCGCTAAAGGCCGGTATCCTGGAAGCCCGCGGCAAGTACTGCATTTGCGATGAGATCGATTTGTGCGACACCGACTTCTATCGCTCAGCGCTGGGATTGCTGCGCTCCGGCCGGGCCCGAATGGTGGTCGGTTCGAAGCTGGCCCCCGGTTCTCGCGACGAACGCCCTTTCGTGCGCAACCTGGCCTCACGGGTGTTGAGCGGCATGCTGCGGATCGGGGCCGGTTTTCGCGGGACGGACACTCACGGGCCCAAGGCATTCTTGTTGACGGATGTCGTCGAGGTGGTCAAACAATGTGTCGTCGGGCAAAACTTGTTTGCTTCCGAGTTGGTCATCCGCGCCGAGAGGGCCGGCCTGGACGTAGTCGAACTTCCGTTGACTTTGCGCGAAAAACGCAACCCGACCATCAACTTGGTGCGCAGGGTTCCGCGGGCATTGTATAACGTCGGTCGCCTGATCTGGATCTTCAGGCTGCGCGACCGGCTCTGAGTCCATACCATGTTTTTTGCGCTGACCATCGATCTGGATCCCGCCTGGTGCTACCACAGAATATACGGGCTCGGCGAGGTGGAGCGCACCAGTGTGGGGTTGGAATGTTCCGTTTCACGTTTCCTCGAATTAACCTCCGATCTCGGGATCCCGGGCAGTATTTTCGTGGTCGGCGAAACACTGTCCGACAACGGACTTGCCGCGGTAATCGCACAGGCTTCTGCCTTGGGGCATGAGATTTGCAACCACACTCATTCACATCCTTACGATCTTTGCAGGCTCGACGATGATCGTATCGCGCGCGAAGTCGAGCAGGGAGCCGCGGACATCGAACGCGCCACCGGCGAAAGACCGAAAGGATTCAGGGCGCCCGGTTATTCACTTGGTAGCCGGGTATTGCCCGCGCTGATCAATGCAGGCGCAGTCTATGACAGCTCAATCCTGCCCTCCCCCGTCTACCAGGGAGTCAAGGCGGCTGTCTTCGGCTGGCTTTGGCTGCGCGGCAGAAACAGCGGGGCTTTTCTTGCCGATCCACGTGAGACGCTCGGTCCGCGCGGGCCCTATCGGCCGGACCCAATCAGCCCTTGGCGTCGCGGAACGGCAGGGTTGATCGAACTTCCCATCGGTACGGTCATGGGCCTGCCGCTAACCGGTGGCTTGTTGGCCCTGGCGGGGCCCTCCCGGACGACCCCGTTAGCCACTCTCGTATCCCGCAAGGGATTTGTCTGTCTGGAATTGCACGCGTTGGATCTGCTGGATATCCAGGCGGATGGCCTGGATCCCGCCCTGGCCGTTCAGCCGGACCTGTCTATTGCCTGGCAACGCAAGGCAGAGGCAATCCGGAATTTTTGCGAGCGGTTGCTTTCGACTCACAAGGCCACAACGTTGGCCCGTGCGGCAAAGATACTAAGTTGACAGATGTGGTTGTTTGGGGTACGATGTCGCACAAGGTGGTCAAGAGAGGGAGGAAATTGCCATGAGTGAGGCCGACCGGCGTGAGTTCTCCCGCTTTCCGGTGCAACCCATCTTGTGCAAGACTCTCCCGCGCCGCAACGGTGTTTGCGTGCTCAAGGATGTATCCATGGGAGGCGCTTTCTTTCAGCACTCTTCACCACCTCCCATTGGAACTCACCTGACCGTCGAGTTCTCGGAACCTCCGCTAGTGGGCTACGGCCTGCAGGTCGAGGTTGTTCGCCACGCTCCCGGCAACTTCAAGGGTTTTGCCGTCAATGTCCGTCCGCCGAGGCCGCGCCTGCTAAGGGCGGTCTACTGCAACGAATTTCCTGACTGAGGCATAAAGCGGCGGGTGAGGGATGTTGGCGGGTCTGCTGCAAAAACTGCGGGTAAAAATCGACGATCTCATCGATCCCGAGATTATCGAGCGCATAGAGCGTCTGGATACCCGTCTCAACGAATACGGTGTCGATCCCTGGGGATTCGACCCGAATTACATCAAGTATGCCTTGCCCATCGCTGTCGGGATCTATCGCAACTACTTCCGGGTGCAGACTACCGGTTTGGCAAACGTGCCTCGCGGGCGGGTGCTGTTGATCGCCAACCACTCGGGGCAGATACCGATCGACGGGATGATGATTGTGCTTTCGATGTTCATCGAGGCGGATCCGCCTCGAATGGTGCGCTCGATGGTGGAAACCTGGTCGGCGACACTGCCGCTGGTCAGTTTCTTTTTCCCGCGGACCGGGCAAATTGTCGGCACTCGCGACAACTGCCGGCGGCTGCTGCAAAGGGACGAGGCCATTTTGGCTTTTCCGGAGGGGACGCGCGGCATCTCCAAGACATTCGCCAAGCGCTACCAATTGCAGCAGTTCGGTTTGGGATTCATGCGCCTGGCATTGATGACCGACACTCCCATCGTTCCGCTGGCAGTCGTCGGCGCAGAAGAGCAGATCCCTTCGCTCATGGACTTCAAGCCGATCGCCCGCCTGTTGGGGTTTCCGGCTTTTCCGGTGACCCCGACTTTTCCCTGGCTGGGACCGCTGGGATTCTTGCCGTTACCGGTCAAGTACCATATTTATTTCGGCAAGCCGATGCACTTTACGGGCGATCCCGACGACGAAGACGAGGTACTCGACACAAAAGCTCAGAAGGTCCGCCGCACAATTCAGCGTATGCTCAGGGATGGCCTGAAGGCCCGCAAGAATGTCTTCTGGTAACATAAAAAAAAGCGCCTCTTCGCGGTCATCGGGCCCGCGGCGCAAGAAGAACCCCGAGTCGGTTGTCATCGCCGGCATCTCGGGCAACTTCGGCCGCTTGCTGACACGCAGGCTGCACGCGGAATACCCCATAATCGGCATCGACAAGAGACCTTTCGAGGGCAAGCCAAAGGACGTTACTCATTACCAGGTCGACGCCAGGCGCCGCAAGGCAGAGAATATCTTCCGCCGCAAGGACATTCGGGCTCTCGTCCACCTTGGACTGGTTCATAGACCACAGCCCGGCAAGCCCACCTACCGGGAGATGAATGTCCGTGGAACGGTAAAGCTTCTGGATTATTGCCAGCGTTACGGTATCCCCAAGGTCGTCTTGATCTCGACCGCATCGGTCTACGGACCGGACCCGACCAACTCGAATTTCATGCCCGAGGACACACCGCTGGCGGGCGTGGCCGACTACCCGGAGATGCAAGCCCTGATCGAATGGGACATGTACGCCCAGAGTTTCTTCTGGAAGTACCCGGATATCGAAACCGTTATCCTGCGCCCGGTTCACGTCATCGGACCCAACGTACGCAATGCTCCTACCAACTACCTGCGTCTGGCGAGGCCTCCCACTTTGCTGGGTTTCGATCCCATGCTTCAAATGCTCCATGAGGACGACCTGATCCAGGCAATCATGCTCAGCCTCGAACCGGGCATAAGCGGAATTTTCAACGTAGTAGGCCCCGGTGAAGTTCCTCTTTCGGTCATCCTCAAGGAACTTGGGAAGAAGCCGCTGCCCCTGCCGCACGTCATCGCTCGACCCCTCCTGAAAAGGCTTTGGCGGTTCGGCCTGTCGGCCTTCCCCCCTGGAGAGGTCATTCACTTGCAGTATCAATGCATGGTGGACGGCAAATTGGCTCGCGACGTCCTCGGTTTCCGCCCGCGCTACAACCTGCGACAGACGATATTATCGGTGAAAGACTGAGCGCTCACATGTTCCAAGCCGTTGCTCAATTTGTTGCCACAGCATCCCGTTGCATGATAACTTGATTGAGCTTTTCGAGAGAGACGATGAAAAACCGGGGAAAGATAGTTTTTTGCCTTTTGTTAGTGCTTGGCTTGGCTGTCTTGACAGCTGGCTGTGCTGCCGGCGATGAGGCGATTAGGGTAACTCCGGAGACGCAAACCAGGGTTGCAGCGGCTGTGAGCGGCGAGCCTATTTACTCGACCTCCATTGCCATCTACCTCGCTGAATTGGCTCTGCGCGACAAGGGTGTAACCTACGAGAATCGCAACATGTCTGTCTCTTTCTGTGACAACGTCTACACCGTGGTCTTCGAAAAAGATTCCGCCGATGTTCAGGGATGCGATTACACCATCAAGATCAACGCGAACAACAGCAAGATAATCAGCGTAGTCACGATGCGCTAGTCTGCACAGCGAGCGTCAACTCCCGAACCCGTGCAGCTTTCAGAACCAAAACCCTCACATTCGGTATTGTCAGTGCAGTAGCAGGCCTCACTGTCGGTATCGCAGTTTGGACCGCCGTAAACGGCCTCGCAAACGATCGAGCAATCTCCGCAGTGTAATTCATCGACCGCCGTACAGACGTGGTTGCAGCACAAGTCATGACCACCGCAATCCGTTCGATAAAAGCAGCCGCACGATGCATTGTCCGGGTCGGCGCAGATGGGGCCCACTACACTATTCGTGCAATCGGTCGTGCAATTGCCACAGTGGGCGACGTCCGCAAACTCGTAGCAGCGGTTGTCACAGCACTGGTGAGCAGGCACGGATTCGCAGTCTCCGGCAACCAGGCATCCGCAGCTGTAGCCGCTTCCGTCAATATAGACACAAGCTGTGTTATTACCGCTGGTAACGCAATTTGAATTGCATGCGCCGCAGTGCAATGGATCGGACAGGTCGATTTCGCAGCCGTTCAGGCGATTGCCATCGCAATCTCCATAGGGCTCGATGCATGTGGAATACTCACAGTGATAGCCACTGCCGCCGCCGGAGTCACAGACTATTCCCTCTGCGTTTTGCACATTGATCGAACAATCCCTCTCGCAGGTGCCACAATGAGTGATATCAATGGCCGTCTCGCAACCATCACTCCGGTCGGAGTTACAATCCAGAAAACCCGGCAGGCAAGACGTGAAATCGCACTTACCCGCGTCGCAATGGGCCCCGGCCGCATTTTGGATGATTGTATTGCAATCTTGGCCACAAGATCCGCAGTTGCTGATGCTGCTCAGCGTGTTGACGCACGCTCCCGTACAGCAAGAATCTAATCCTGTACAGGGAATCTCGGTGCCGCAGGCACAAACTCCGTTGCAGCGATCGGACCTTGAGGGGTCACAGGCGGCACATCCCGGCCCGCAGTGCTCGGCACTCGTCGACGGGTTGAGATCCGAGCAGGCTGTCCAGGTCATCTCGTGACAGGTCTGCACGCCAATCTTGCAAACACCACTATCATCACGATAGCAATTGCTCTGCTGACCCTCTTGTTCGCAGTCGGTCACTTTCAATAAAAAACTCTTTGAGGCGCTCGCGCCGTCACCGAAGGAAGAGTCTTGGACGGAAACCGTGACTTCGGTACCAAAGGAAGACTTGTCAGGCGTGCCGCTTAGCGTGCCCGAATCGGGATCCATAGACAACCACGCCTGTGTTGTTTCTATCGCCCAGGATGAATAGGGAGGAATACCTCCGCTGGCAGTGACGCTGAACTGGTAGGCAACACCTACAGTGGCAGAGTCAAGTTCTTGCGTGGCCACCGTGAACGGTGTTGCCTCTACGCAGGCACCGGAAGTATCGCAGGCGAATCCTTCAGGACAGGGTATCTCATCTGAACATGCACCTTCTTGTCCTGTTCCGCCACATCCGGCGACCAAAACACAAGCAACCAATGACAAAGAAGCTATCCTCATCATCTCGTCTCCCCCGGGAAGACAAAGGGTTATAACAGCAAAGAACAACGCTTTCCCACTAAAGGATACAATGTTTTGCTCCAATTGGGTACAAGAAAAATCCGTGCATCTCTCTTCTTTTCCTGCTATGTCAAAGTTCCTGGAGAGACAATGCCCTACAAGCGGCGCACGAAAAAAATCGAGTCAGAATCGGTTCGCACTGAAGATCCAGCCGATCGACCTCATGCGCCTCATCGATCGAGCTGGATCACCGAGTTGCCGGTGTTCATCTTGTTGTTTTTCACCCCCATGGCCATCGGCACGGCTCACTTGTGGTCTTCTGCCATCATGCTGGGGTTGTGTCTTGTCTCGTACGCAGCTCTTGCGCTCCGCAAACGGCGTAACCAAAGGTCTTTTCTGCTGTTTCCAATGGGCCTGGCTTTAGTTGCGGCCTTTTTGGTTACCCTTGTTCAACTCGTGCCGTTGCCGACTTTTCTGGTACGGATATTGGACCCCGGGGCGGCGGGACTCTATGACTACGTTCTCGACGGTACCGGACTCTGGGGCTCTGGTGGATTTCACACACTTAGTCTCGATTCCCCGGCCACGGCTGGAGAACTGGTGCGTTACCTGGCCTATGCCCTGGTCTTTATCGTTGTAGTCAATTATTTCAATGACCGTCATCGTGCCAGGCGACTTCTAAAAGCGGTTGCCTGGAGCGGTTTCAGCGTCGCATTGGTGGGTTTTTTCTCCAAGCTGTTCGTGGCCAAGGCAATTTGGGGATTTTATCCGATCCCTACGGGATCTTTTTTCTTCTCGACCTTCGTAAATTCCAATCACCTGGCGGGCTTTCTGGGGTTATGTGCACCAGTGACACTGGGCATCTCTTTGTCGGCCAGAGAGCGTAACGACCGGGCACTATACGGTTTCATGGGTATTATTACTGGAGTGGCTGTTTTCATGAGCCTTAGCCGGGGTGGCATGGTTGCTTTCTCGGCCGGTATGTTATTTTTGTTTTTCATGGTCGCCACCCGCCGGGCGCGTCGTCTCAGGCATACTACGGCAGTCCAGGCGGCCATGGCAGGCGTGCTTCTTCTAGCCGGATATTTAGCCTACGACACCATCGTCAAGGAGCTAAAAACACTGGGAGACCTGAGCGCCGTCGAGGAAGAGGTCAAGATCCGTTCTTGGGCAGGGACGTTGCCGATGATGGTCGACTACCCGGTATTGGGCATCGGTAAGGGCGCGTACGAATCGATTTACCCGCATTACAAGACGGTTTCTTCCGACCGCACCTTCACCCACGCAGAAAATCAGTTGTTGCAAGTCATGGTCGAGTGGGGCCCTCTTTTCGGCCTGCTCTTCGCGGGAATGTTCGTGCTATCCTTTTTCCTGTTTCTTACGCGAACCAGGAAATCCCTTACCATGGCAGGTTGCCTTGCCGGGGTCTTCATGGTGGCGGTTCAAAACCTGGTTGATTTCAATCTGGAGGTCGGTGGGGTAGCCTTACCCTTTGTCGTCGTGCTGGGAGTTCTGTCCGCCGCTCCGTTTTCGCATGCCGGAAAGCCGCGCAGAGGTGAGTTGCGCCTTCGGTTACCGGGCAGGATGGCTCAGCTGCTGGCCGTCGCCGCGTTGGTCATCGCGGCCATTTCAATTCCTTTCGGAGCTATACACGGAATCTCATCTCGGAGCGCTGCCCTTCTCGCGGCTAAGGATTCCCAGGCCGAAGAACCCTGCGCTGCCGGTGAGTTGGGCCAGGCGGCCTGCGATATGTTGCGCTATCACCCGGCCGATTTCCTGGCCCCGTTGGTCTTGGGCAAAGCCTACCTGGAAAAAGGCGCCGGTCGCGATCTCGGAAGGGCAGCACACTGGTTGTCACGGGCGATGTACCTTAATCCGACCTCGGCCGTCATCCATCGCCTGCTTGGTCGAGCGTTGTTCATGGCCGGATTCAGCGAGCAGGCATTGACCGAGTACCGCCTGGCCGCCAAGTATGACCCGCATATGCTGACCGCCACGACCACCGAGGTACTCAGGCTGACCGGAGACAGTGACAAGGTAATTCAAGCGACTCCGGCCGACGGCATGTCCTACCTGACGGTTGCGCGCAACCTGCGTGCCTTGGGAAAAAACTCCGCCGCGGCAAAGGCGGCCCAGCTGGCTCTCGAAAAAGATTCGTCGCTAATCGCGGCAATGGACCTGCAGGCCGATTTGGCCTTCGCCGCCGGGCGATATAAAGAGGCCGCCGGTGTAGCTCGAAGGGAAATGGAACTCGATCCTCTCCATGATTGGGCCTACTACATCGAGGGACGCGTATACAAGAAGCAGGGAGATCTGCGACACGCGGAACAGATCTGGAGGAACGGGCTCGAACAGGTACCCGACTCTTCTCTGCTGGCCTATAACCTGGTCGAACTACTGCTGAGAGAAGAGCGCTTCGAAGAGGCGGCGGGAATCGCGGCCAGGCTGCAGACATTCGCCCCATCCGACGATTCTGCTCAGGCCCGACTGCAGTTTCTTCTGGGTCGCATCAATGAAGCCAAGGGAATGTTGTACGAGGCGCGAGGATTCTATCGCATGGCGGCTCGCTTGGCGCCCGGGCAACCCGCATACTTGCTCAAGGTCGCGCGCATGGACGAACTAATGGATGATTGGGACGATGCCGAGAAAATTTACACCGACCTCTTGGCTGCCCGTTACAGGCCCGACGAAATGCGCAAGAAGATAGAGGCTGTCGAGGAGGGCCGCAAGAAGGCAACCACGGGGGCAATGATGGATACCTGGATCAAGCGACAGGACCATGTCCAACCTTGATCGTACCTTTGGCTGATAAGCAAAATTTTGGCTTCCAAATGGACCTTGACGCCGAGCTGAACCCCGAGCAAAAGGCGGCTGTGCTATCTGGTGACGGTCCGCTCCTGATCCTGGCCGGTGCGGGAAGTGGCAAGACCAGAGTGATTACCTACCGTATTGCCCATTTGACAGGAAAGCGAGACGTCGCGCCATATCGCATTTTAGCCGTTACTTTCACCAATAAGGCCGCCCAGGAGATGCGCGAGCGTGTCGAAAGGCTTTCGGGTCGCGATGCGGGTGTATGGATATCGACCTTTCACTCCCTGGGTGCCAAAATTTTGAGACGGCATGCTGATTTAGTCGGTTACAATCGTGATTTCATCATTTACGATGGAGATGACTCGCTCCGGCTGGGCATCGATGTATTGCGGCAACTGCGGCTCGATCCCGATCGCCGGCAAGCCGAGAGATTGCTCAGAAAGATCGAAGCCGCCAAACATCGTCTAAGGGGACCTGGCCAGGGGGGCTTGCAAGACCGTCTCGAGAAAAGCTTCTACACGCGTTACCAAGACCGCTTGCGAGCTGCCAATGCCTTCGACTTCGCCGATCTCATTTTCCAGACCCATAGGCTTTTTGCCAATCACCCCGAGGTCTTGGGAGACTACCGGGATCGCTTCAAATACGTATTGGTGGACGAGTTTCAAGACACCGATCGAGCGCAGTACGGCCTGCTTCGGCTTTTATGCCCGGCCGATGCCAACCTGTGTGTCGTGGGCGATGACGACCAGTCGATCTACATGTGGCGGGACGCCGATGTCGGGCACATCCTGGGATTCAAACGGGATTACCCAACCGCCAGGGTGATCCGGCTCGAACGAAACTATCGTTCGACGCCGGAGATTCTCGAGGCCGCTTCTAAGGTGATATCCGCAAATCGCCGCAGGCACGTCAAGAAGCTGTGGACCGAAGGCGAAAGAGGAGATCCTGTCGGGGTCAGGCTCTTGGACAACGAGCATGCCGAAGCCGAACAGGTAGCGCGCAGGATTAGTTCGGCTGCTGGTGACGGGCAAGACATGAACCGGGTAGCCATATTCTACCGGGTCAACGCCCAGAGCCGTGCGCTTGAAGATGCCTTGCGGCTGTATGGTATTCCTTACCGTATCGTTGGCGGCACACGATTTTTCGACCGCCGGGAGATACGCGATCTGGTGGCTTATCTGCGCCTGGTGCAAAACCCTCAAAGCGACGTGGACGCCTGGAGAATTATTAACGTGCCGGCTCGCGGAATAGGCAAGTTAACACGCGAGCGTTTGCGGGATTTTGCTGCCCGGGAAAATCTCCCCTTGATCGAAGCGATCGGGTCAGGACCATTGGATTTTTTACGCAAGTCCGAGCGCGAGAGTGTGCTCGGCTTCAAGCGCCTGATTTCAGAGTTGCGCGACAGAGCACGTGATTTGCCTGCTTCCGAAATAATTGCGCTGGTAATAGAACGCAGCGCTTATCTCGAAACTCTCGAGCATGAAGAAGCCCTGGCCGCTCTTGGGCGTCGGGAAAATATCGATGAATTGGTGGGCGCGGCCCGCGATTTCTCGGAGATGAGCGGCGATAGCACGTTGGGATCTTTTCTCGAGCATGTGGCCCTGGTAACCGCTGTCGATCTGGCGGATTCCGAGAGCGAGGCCGTCAGTCTGATGACCTTGCACGCGGCCAAAGGCCTGGAGTTCGACATGGTTTTCATGGTGGGACTGGAAGAAGGCCTTTTGCCTCACTACCGGGTGCTCAGGCCCGATGAAGAGGATCAGGCCGGCGGCGGCGTCGAAGAAGAACGCCGGCTTTGCTACGTGGGAATGACCCGGGCCCGAAAAGTGCTACAGCTAAGCTGCGTACGGGCGCGCACTATTTTCGGGAGATGCGAGGAAAACCCGCCCTCCAGGTTCCTCGACCAGCTAATCGAGCCGGCATTCACCGAACCCGCAAAAATAGAACTGGCAGCTAGCGGGTGCGGGGAATACCGCCAGCAGGAACATGCCGAGATTGATCTCGACGATAGTGACGAAATAGTAGTCGACTACGACTCGCAGTACGATCAATGCACAGTGGAAGACGTATGCGAGCAAAAACGCCCTGTCCTGGATGAATGGGTCGGTCATCTGGTGCGGCATGCCTCCTTCGGGCGAGGTCTCGTGCGCGATGTTGGCCACTCGCGACTGGGTCTGAAGTTGCTTATCGATTTCGAGGACGTAGGGCCGAAGACGGTGCTGGCAAGGTATGTAAAACCCATCTGAACGGCTGATTGTGGTTGACAGCCTTCTTCTTTGGCCCTAGCATCGGTGCCCATGAAAAGCGGGACTCTTGTTATTATTCTTTCTTCCGTGCTGGCGCTGATGCTGTGTGTCGGTTGCGGCAGTGCCTGTAATGACCTGGCCCACAAGATTTGCAACTGTCAGCCGACCCGGGCCAAGAAGGATCGCTGCAACATCAGCATTAACTCGGTGGCCAACAATTTCAATATTTCAGATGAAGAAGAGAGTCGTTGCCAGAGTATTCTCGACAGCGGCCGTTGTACCTGCGAGGCCCTCGACGCCGGCGATTTCTCGGCCTGCGGACTCTCGGCCGATCCGATGTCGGTCTTCGACGAATCCTGACGCGTTCAATGCGCCGTTTTGGGGTTCAAATGCACTAGCGTTTACGAATTACATTCTTGCCAAGATTTTCGAAATCACCGTTTCCGAGCTTCTTAATACCGCCCACCAAGGTGCACCCCGAGGCGCTTACATCGCCGTTGCCCATGATGGTTATTGCCGATTTCTTACCCTTGACGTAGGTGCGCACCAAGCGCACGTCGCCATTTCCCTGTACACTGACTCCATGCCGGCCCACCTCGATGCGGCTGTCTTTCAAGGTGATGGTACAGTTGCCCTGTATGAGCACCCCGTCCTTGTTGCCGGTGATGTAGACATGTGAATAGACTCGACTCTTGTTGCCCCGACAAACAATCGCCGCCTGGCGCTTGAGACCGGCCGGAACGGGTCCACCGATCTTGCCGCCGCTGTCGTGGGCGGTGCCTTCATCCGAAGAGGAGTCGATCTCGACACCGCGGGCCTTGGCCTTTACATTGGCTCCTGGAGTTTCGACCTCAACTCCGGTTCCATCGGCCTTGACCTTGACATCGCCGTTATCGACCTCTACTCCATCAGGGCCAATCTTGACCCTCTCTTGTGCCCGGGCCGCAAAAGCAAGCAATCCGATCAGAATGGACAATACGGCACACAAGCTCCATCGTGTTTTCATTTCGCCCTCCTTTATATTTGGCTGCTATCCCGATTTTCAGTATATACGCAGCGTCCTGCGTCTTATTCAGTCTCTTTCGCCAGCAGTAGTGGTTTCTTTTGCATGTTGCCTGAGCCAATTGCAAATTTCCGGATAAAGCAGTTTACGAGAGTGGACTCCAAGCAGGATGTCTCCGTGTCCGAAGTCGGCATCGTCCCCGCGGTCTATGCCGAAAATTCTAAGTTGTCTGTCTTCCGAGCCGATCCGCTCGTAGGCGGGAGAGACCGCCTCCGGTGAGGCTATCCTATCGGCGTCTGACGCGATGATCAAAACCGGGACGGAGATCCTGGTCAGGCTATCTAGGTAATCGACTTGACCGTCCGCCGACTCGAAGCGGCCAGTTCTGATCCAGCTGAAGAACTGGCGCATCAGTGCTCCGGTTGTATTCTCGGTCAGGTTAACCAGACAGCGGCGCATGACCACGCCTTCCATGCCGTTTTTCAGTACAACTATGCGCGACAGCCAGCGCGGAGGCCAGCCCATAAGCGGGCTGAAAAAACGTGCCATAGGCCGGAAAGCGATGGTGCGGCCGAAAAACATGGGTCGCACCAGATGATGAGTCAAACCGACGTTACCCGAGACATTTAGAAGTACAGGCGCCGAAATGGTCACCAGTCCAGCCAGGCGCGGTTCCCGCTCCTGCCCCTGCCAGGCGTATCCCAGCATTCCACCCATACTGTGTCCAACCCAAAGAATGTCAGTCCGACCGGTTTCGGCCGCCACACGCTCAAGCGCCGCCGGCACGTCGTAGTTGAGGTGATCATCGAAGGAATAGGTGGCCTTTCGCCCCGTAAACCATCCAGGCCTATCACTCATACCGGCGCCGCGTAACTCCAGCGACCAAACGTCGAAGCCTGAATCCGCCAAATCGCGCGCCAGGGAGCGCTCGGCCATGATATCGAAATTATGTCGATTGGCCCCCATTCCGTGACACAAAATCACCGGTTGTGCAAATTTCGGGTCGGGTGACCGGTAGCGGTGCAGGGCTAATCGCCAGCCATCCTGCGTGTTCGTAAAATAAACCATGTCGCCGTAACGGTTGGCTTCGAAGTAGCGAGACCAAAAAGCCGTATGCAAACGGACGAGCGCCCCGATCACCACTATCCACAAAAAAAACTGTAGCACTTCATTCATGTGCTTCTTCCTCGCGTGCTTTCAGCGAGCCTAGCAGTCTGACGTGAATGTCGTCAAAGGCGCCGTTTGACATTACCAGGATCACCGTTTCCGGGGCCGCGCTGGCGGTCAGGTCCTTTATTACCGCTGAGGCATCCGGCAGACAATCGGCTTGTAATCCCCTTCGTCTGAGGTCTTCGATCAGCGCTTGTGAGTCAAAGCGCTGGTTGGCTGCAATTTTTTCTGAGGCATACGGAGGAACCACGATCACCCGATCCGCTCCATAGAACGATTCGGGATATCGATCCTGAAAAAAAGCCCTGCGGCTGGTATTGGTACGAGGCTCGAAAACAGCCACTAGTTCTGCCGATGGGTATCGCTCGCGGGCCGCCTTAACTGTCTTTGCGACTTCAGTGGGGTGGTGGGCAAAATCATCTATCACGGTCACGCCGGCCCGCGTGCCTCGAATCTGCATGCGCCGGGCTACTCCCCGGAAGCTCGAGAGCATTGGGCCGGCATCGTCTGGAGACAGACCCAGTCTCGCTGCCACCGCCAGTACTGCCAAGGTGTTGGCAACATTGTGGTCTCCGTATAGCGGTGATTCGATCCTGGTTTTCTCCGAACCGTCAATCTCCAGGGAGAATGAGCTCCCACGGTTGCCATTGAAAATCTCTCTTGCCCTGAACCCGTTGCCTTCGGCAAGCCCGTAGGGCACAACCTCGCATTCAGCCTCGGAGATCAGCGAGCGCACTTCGGGATCATCGTCGCATGCCACGAGCAATCCGTTATGCGGTAGTAGATGGATGAACTCTCTAAAGGCCGTCCGGTAGGCATCCATATCAGAGTAAATGTCCGCATGATCGAACTCAACCGATGTCAGGACTGCAATCTCGGGCTGGTAGTGCAAAAACTTTGGACGCTTGTCGAAAAAGGCCGAATCGTACTCGTCTCCCTCAACGACGAATTCTTTTCCGCCTCCCAGCCCGAAGCTGCGGCCGAAGTTTTCGACAATACCGCCAATCAGGAAAGA
This sequence comes from uncultured Myxococcales bacterium, assembly GCA_964513625.1. Taxonomy (GTDB): domain Bacteria; phylum Myxococcota; class B64-G9; order B64-G9; family B64-G9; genus DATKYQ01. Next base: position 59,725 of record CAZENH010000005.1, read on the forward strand.
AGGATCCCGACCTGCCTGGGTAAGCAAAAAGGAAAGTAAGGCAGATGTCGTAGTCTTGCCGTGTGTCCCGGCTACCACCAGAGAACGCCGCCCCTTAATAAACATCTCGCTCAGGGCCTGGGGAAAGCTCTTTACCTCGATGCCGGCCTCAATAGCTGCACCGGCTTCCGGGTTATCACTATGACAGGCGTTACCGACTATCACTAGATCGAGATCCTCCCTGATGTGTTCAGCGGAAAAGCCTTGCATGGTCGGGATACCCCAGGCGTGCAGGCTGTCTGACATCGGGGGATAAAAAGCCTTGTCGGATCCGCCGACTTCGTGACCCGCCGCCTGCATCAGTCCGGCCAACGAGCCCATGCCGGTTCCGCAAATTGCCACCAGGTGCACCTTCATCGGTTGCTTGCCTCCACCGCCGCGTCGTGCAGGCGCGGTCTGAATCGTCGGATACCGTCATTGTCTCGCCGGGGATGCACGCGGTTGGTCAACAGAACCACTATCAACTCACGCCGCAGATCGATCCATAACGAGGTACCCGTGAAGCCAGTATGCCCTATTGAATCGCGCCCAAGAAGGTTACCGGCCTGTGAGTCCTTCTCAGAGGGCGTGTCGAATCCCAATGCTCGGGTTGAGCCCGAAAGGCGCGTGCGTTTGGAAAAACGCCGAACCAGTTGCTCATCGAAAAGGCTCGATGTCCCGTGAAACGTATCCAGCCAAACGCCTGCAAACTTGGCCACGTCACGAACAGTGCCGAACAGTCCGGCATGCCCACTGACCCCACCCATGGCGTAGGCGTTATCGTCGTGAACCTCGCCCAGAAGCGTCCGGCCACGCCATGGACAACGCTCCGTGGCCGCGAATATACGCCCTCTCCGGGCCATGCTCGCCTTGCGTTTATTCTTCAGATCGACGAAGAACAGATCGGCGAGAGCCAGCGGTTTTGCTATTCGTTGACTAAAGAGCACGTCGAGTGTCTTACCCGTGACTCTTTCTATGGCCCAGTCAAGTAACATGAAGCCAAGATCGCTGTACAACGCTTGGCTGCCGGGCTTAGAAATCAACTCCTCGGCCGCCAGCATCGACCTGACGGCATCCCTTCCCGCAAGTTTACCCAGCAGCTTCCCTCCTCCACTGGCCGCAACCTCCTCGAAGTAGGCACGCCAGGCGGCCAACCCGCTCGAGTGCTCCAGTAGCTGCTCGATCGTAACCTTTTCACGACCCGCGCCACTGAAGAGCGGCACCAGGCGGGCGACGGGATCCTCGAGCTCTACGACGCCGCGTTTTATCAGATCGACGATCAGCGGTACTACCACAAGCACTTTCGTAAGAGAGGCCAGGTCATACACCGTGCCGAACGTCACCCGCTGGCCCGCAGGCATTATCGATGTCGATCCGTGGGCCGATTCATGCAGCGTTTCTGCTCCCTGGCGCACCAACAGCGTCCCGCCCGGAAAAACACCCTCTTCGACGGCCTTGTCCATCAGGGTGCTCAGCTCTGGCTGGTTTTTCCTTCTGGCCATTTCGATCAGCACACCGCCGATTCGAGCAGTTCCAGCCGCCCCTGGTCGGCATCCAGACTTGCGAGCAACCCGTTGGCAAGCGCCAGATTGCGGTTCTCGTGCCCGAATGCAGCACCCGACACGGTCGGCACTCCAAGTTTGGCCACTGCCCGCTCAAGGACGCCGCGGGCCGAATAGCGAGCTTGTCCCGCTGGCTTGCAGTTCTTCAGGGATCCCAGTACTACGCCGAAGACATTATCAATCGTGCCCGATTGTCCAAGCTGTACCAGCATGCGATCCAGCCTGTAGGCGAGTTCGGCGACATCCTCGATAAAAAGTATGGACCCGGCCAGCGGGGGAAGGTGCGGTGTTCCCAACAGGCTGGTCAAAACTGAAAGATTGCCTCCAAGCAAAAAGCCTCTGGTCTTACCGTGCACCAAGGTTTTTAGCCTGCCCAGGGGAACTCGCCCCGCAGGCTGCTTGCCGCAGATGAGCTTCTTGAGCCAATCACGCGAGCTCTGCGAGAGTTCCGGCAGTTGCGTGACCACCGGTCCGTGAATGGTGACGAAGCCTCCCGGCGCGGAAAGCGGCAGCAAAAGAGCCGTTACATCGGAGAAACCGATCAACAGTTTTGGTCGCGCCTTGATGCGCTCCAGATCTAGTCTCTGTAGCAGGCGCGCCGATCCGTATCCGCCGCGGATGCACCAAACAGCCCGTGTGTCGTCTTCGAGCAGTCCGCGCTCAAGTCTGCGCGCCCGCGCCTCGTCGTCGCCGGCCAGAAAACCACGTCGCGAAAATTCTTGCTTGTCGACCACGGGCACGAAGCCCATCTGCTCGATGATCCGGCACCCGCGAACAAGCTTACGCTTATCAAAAGGGCTTGCCGGAGCTACAAGGCGGATCCGATCTCCCGCCTGAAGCGCTCGTGGTTTTTTGATGGCAACCGAGTACATGCAGGCGAGATGATATTTGCTTTACGCCTCGCCCGCAAGTCAAGATGTTGTTAGTGACGCTTTTCGAGTCGTGAGGGCAGATTATCGATGTAATCCTTGACGATGCCACGCTGGCTGTCTTCATCCATGGTCTTGCCCAGCAGATGGCCGGCCGCCAGCAGCGCCAGATCAACGGCATAGGTCCGCACCTCTTCGATTGCCCGGTTTTTCTCTTCTTCGATTTGTCTCCTGGCGCGCTCAGTTTGTTCGACCGACTCCCGACGGGCTTTCTCCATTAGCTCTTCGCCGGATCGCCTGGCCTCATCCTTTGCCCGGGCCATGAATTCGGCGGATTCCTTGCGTTGCTTTTCAACCAGGTCTTTCTGACCATCAAGGGCTTTTTGGGCGTCGGCCTGAGCCTTATCCGCCTTCTCGAGCGCCTCGCGGATCTTGGTCTCGCGATCACCAACCGCTTTTAGAATAGGCTTCCAGATCAACTTGCCTAAAACGACCAGCAGCACCGCGAAAATGATCAAGGTCCATATGATAGTGCCCGGATGAATCTGCATCAGAGAGAACTTCTCCCCCTCGCCCTCGCTGGCGGCGAGGATCCTCAAAAAGACAAGGGGATCGATGTTCACCAGTGCCATATCGCACCTCCCGTCCGCTGACTGCGGACCCCCGAGCGTCTTCTACTTGAGTGCCATCAGAATGCAAATAACCTCTGCAAAGAGAGTGACGCCCTCGATCAGCGCGGCTGCGATGATCATCGAGGTTCTGATGTCGCCCGATGCCGATGGCTGCCGTGCCGTGCCGTGCATCGCGCCCTCGGCGATGCGCCCGATGCCATAACCGCCTCCGATAACCGCCAGACCTGCTCCGATTCCTGCCGCGAGATGTGCCAGCATGCCTCTGCCTCCTTCGGTAAATTCCGAGTTCAGTGTTCTCCTGCCACGAATAGTCCAATGAATAACGACGTCAATATAGTAAAAATGTAGGCCTGCAGGAAGGCCACGAATATCTCAAGTATGTACATGAACAGCGCAAACCCCAGCACGACCGGGAACACATAGATGCCGATTACGAAAATCAAGCCTATCAGGCTCAGTATTACGACGTGCCCGGCTATCATGTTGGCAAAAAGACGCACACACAAGGCGAATGGCTTGGCAAATATACCCATTAGTTCGACTACCACCATTACCGGAGCCAGCCACCAGGGCACACCGTGTGGAACCAGGTGTCCAAAGTAGCCAAACACTCCCATCTTGCGCATGCCCGCAAACTGAATAGTTAAAAAAGCCATAAAGGCCAGACCGGCCGTTACGCTTATGTTGCCGGTCGGTGTTGCACAGTACGGCAACAATCCCATCAGGTTCATTGTCAGGATGAAGAAGAACGTCGTGCACAGGAAGGGCGTGTAGGTCCTCGACGCGTGCTCGCCCATGGTCGGCTTGGCCAGCTCGTCCCTGACGAACAAGACGAACGATTCGATGACAGAGGCGAATCCCTTGGGTATCAAGGCCAGCTTTCGCCTGACCAATATACCCATCAAGATCAGCAACCCGGCGGCAATCAACATCATCAGCACGTGTCTGCTTATTGAGAGATTGATGTCGATTCCCAGAATCGAAAATCGCAACAGGTTGGGGTTCAGCTGTACCGGAGTCTCCCAATGAGTCGACGGGAGAGCCCACTCCCAACCATTGTTGATGTGGTGCAGGATGACTTCCTTTACCTGCTCACCTATGTTCGAGGCTGCTTGTGCCGCATGTTCAACCACGACCCATCGCTCCTTCCATCGTTCGTGATTTTTGTCTGGCGGCTCGATCTATTCCCGCTATCTCGACCACCACAAACAGAGCAACGCCAACCAGCAATCCCAGGATAAACCCGCTTTTGTCGAGCCACTCGTTGCCCAAAACGATGCCTGCGTAGATTGCATAGCAGATCAGCCTCACCAGCAGGCCTCCCAGCACATAGACCATGAACATGCGTTCGTCGGCCAGCATGGCCCGCCGTGTTCCCCAAAGCCCCAAAATGCCCAGCAGACCGGCTCCCAGCCACCCGGCCAGGGCAGCCTGGCTCCAGTCGGCCCATCCCCCGGCCAATGCGAACAGGGCCGCGCCCAGCGCCACCAGACACACCATAGCCAGCATGGCACGGGGACCGAAAATCGTCGGAGTGTCAGTCTTGCGCATCGTCATCGTTCTTGTTTTCGTCCCGTTTCCCGTCGTGGCGCAGCACAGTCCTGAAAAAGTGGTAGAAACCCGAAGCCATTCCTACTAGCGAACCTGTAAGCAACATCCATGGTTCAGTTCCCCACTTCTCGTCCAACCAGCGCCCTCCGAAAACTCCAATCAGCATACAGCCAAGGAACATAACCCCGAGGTTCATGTACGGGGACGCTTTTCTGAGCGACTCGGAGAACTTTTCCAAAGATTCCTCCGTCGCGCATCGCGCGTGGATTTATCATGACACAACCGCGGGATCAAGATTTTTTATACAGGCTTCAGGGCTTCTTTGTCCCTTTTTCTTTTTCTTTTTCTTTCTGTATGGCTGGTTCGGATGTCGCTTTTGGAACAGGCTCTTCTTTTTGAGGTTTCGTCTCGACTTTCGGAGCTTCAACGCTCTGTTTTTTATCAGTTTTTATGCGATCGTCCCCGCTTTTTTTCAGATTGTCGTTGTTTGGTTGCTTGTTTGTTACCGGCACCTTTTTGGCCTCAGGTTTTACTTTCGGTTTTGTGACAGCGCCTGAAGCAGTTGATTTCTCCGGTTTTTCTTCCTTGATTCTTATTTTGTTTGTCTTTTTCAACTTGGGATTTATCTTTTGATCTCCCGCCGGTTTCGTGACTTTCACAGAACCGTGTGAGTAGGGAGATTTTTCACCCTTGTTTCCCTCTTCCTCAATCATTTGTTTCTGCAGTGAACTCAGCTGGTTTTTTACCAAGTCCGGGCGAGGATGTTTTTTCAAGGCCGCCAGGTAACTCTTTTCGGCTTTGTCATAATCACCAAGCTCCTGGAAACACATGCCCATTTCGAACAAACTGCGAGCTTGGACTTGTTCTGAAGGTCTTAGCTCTAAAAGCTTCTGGTGGGCCTCGGCCGCCTCGCGGTAGCGTGCCTGCACGTAGTACGAGTTTGCGACAAGCAGCAAGGCCTCGGCGGCTATGCGCCCCTTTTTGTGCTTCTCCAGCAGTAGCCGTGCCTCTGCCCGCGCTTGGTCGAACTCGCGGACCATAAAATAGCTCTGCGCGATGCGGTACTGGTATTTCCAGATGTCTTCCTGCTCGGGGAAGGCGTTGACCAGCCTTTCAAATTCCAAAGCCGCGGTACGGTAGTCTCTCAGGCGATCGTAGAATATGAAGGCGATCTCTTTCTGGGCCTTGAAGGCGAAATTCGCTTCTGGGAATATTTTGACGGCTTCTCTCAGGCGAGCCACGGCTCGCCGGGGCTGGTCCAGGTACAGATGTTCGATTCTTCCGGCTTCGTATAACGACTTGGCTTGCCAGATTCTTTCCTCGCTTCTTCCTTGCTTCTTGATTCGCCTGGAAAGCGTCAGAAAATGGCTCTCGGCATCTTCATAATTGCCTCCGAAAAGCATCTCCATCCCGCGCGCGAATTCTTCATCGAGGTCTTGTTTCATGCAGCCCGAGAGGATCAGGCAGCTGAGCGAAAGAGTGATCGCCCATGGCCTCATTTTTCGTTCTCCCCGTTGTTGTCCTTCTCTTCCAGCCGAGCTAGGCCCACGACACGCTCTCCTTCTTTCAGGTCTATCAGGCGTACTCCCTGTGTGGCGCGCCCCATTACGGAGATTTCATTGACTTCGGTGCGAATCACCATGCCACCATTTGTAATCAACATCAGGTCGTCATCGCTCGAAACTTGCATTACTCCGACTATCGGACCGGTTTTTTCCGTCATCTGGCAGGTTTTCACTCCCACGCCTCCTCGTGCCGTCAGGCGGTACTCATCAAGCTCCGATCTTTTGCCGTATCCGTTTTCGGTTACAGTCAGGATCGTCGCCCCCGGATCGACCACTTCCATCGATACGACTCTGTCGTCCTCCCGACGCAGTCTGATGCCGCGTACTCCTCGTGCAACCCTGCCCATGGCCCGGGCGTCTTTTTCGCCGAAACGCACCGCCATACCCTTACGTGTGCTGATCATTATCTCTTGCTCACCGTTCGTAATGCAAGCAGCGATAATTTCGTCATTCGCTTCTACTCGCATTGCGCGTATACCAGCCACGTTTATGTTGGAATAGAGGCCAAGCAGACTTTTCTTAATATATCCATTGCGGCTTGCCAGGCACAAATAGTAGTCCTTCTTTTCCTCAAAGGATTTTACAGGAATAATGGCCGCCACATTCTCACTTTTTTGCAGGCGGGCCAAATTGACTAAGGCCACTCCTCGCGCGGCCGGACTTGCTTCGGGGACCATGTGAACTTTCAGGGCCAAGGCCCGCCCCTTGTGAGTGATCACCAGGATGTTGCTGTGTGTTGATGCCACGAATACATTTTCAACAAAATCCTGTTCTTTGGTGTGCATCCCGCTTCGACCGCGTCCGCCGCGTCGTTGCCTCCTGTACTGGCTTAGCCTCGTGCGCTTAATGTACCCGGCGTGGCTCACCGTCACTACGTGATCTTCTTCCACCAACAGGTCTTCGAGCGTGATTTCCTTGGTCTCCGTGGATATCTCAGTCCTGCGCTCATCTTGGTATAGTTCACGCACCTCCTTGAGTTCGTCGACCACCACCTGCAGCAACTTCTCAACGTCCTGTAGAATGGCCTCCAGGCGGGCGATTTCTTCCTTGATCTTTCCCAGTTCGGCGGCGATCTTGTCCCGCTCGAGCCCGGTCAGGCGTTGGAGTCGCATCTCCAGTATGGCCTGGGCCTGTAATTCGCTGAGTTCGAAACCGCTCATCAGACCTTGTTTCGCCTCGGCCGGATCTTTGGCCGAGCGAATCAGGCTGATCACCTCGTCAAGTTGGTCTAGTGCTATTTGCAAACCTTCGAGAATGTGCGCCCTGGCTTTTGCTTGTTGCAAATCGTAGGTACAACGCCTGCGGATCACTTCACGCCGATGCGCGGTGTAGTGCTCGATCATCTCGCGCAGGTTCAATACCCGCGGTTGTCCACCGACTATCGCCAACAATATGACGCCAAACGAACTTTGCAACGGCGTGTGTTTGAACAACTGATTCAGGACGACTTCGTAAACGGCATCGCGTTTGAGCACGATGACTATGCGCATTCCCTTTCGATCGCTCTCATCCCTGACATCGGAGATCCCGTTGATTTTCTTGTTTCGTACAAGGTCGGCAATCCTTTCTATCAACCTGGCCTTGTTCACCTGATATGGGATCTCGTCGACAATGATGCTCATGCGGTCGGTCTTGGAATCTACTTCCTGTCTTACCTTGGCCCTGACGGCAAGAATACCCTTGCCTGTCCTGTATGCCTGATGAATACCTTCAACTCCGTAGATAATCCCGCCAGTCGGAAAATCCGGGCCGGGAATGAATTTCATCAGGTCTGCAACGCTTGCCTCCGGGTTGCGAATGAGGTGAATGGAGGCATCGATAACCTCGCGCAGGTTATGGGGCGGGATGTTGGTGGCCATACCAACTGCGATGCCAGTCGAACCGTTTACCAGCAGGTTCGGGATTCTCGATGGTAAAATGGTCGGTTCTTCCGCCGAGCCGTCGAAGTTGGGAGTGAAATCGACCGTGGCACGCTCGATATCAGCCAGCATTTCTTCGGCGATCATCTTCAAGCGCGCCTCTGTATAGCGGTAGGCCGCAGGAGGATCGCCGTCTATCGAACCGAAATTTCCCTGCCCGTCGACGAGCGTATAGCGCAGGTTCCAGTCCTGGGCCAGGCGTACGAGAGTGTCGTAGACTGCAGCATCTCCGTGTGGATGATATTTCTTCAACACTTCGCCGACCACACCGGCACACTTGGAATACTTATGGTTGTGTGTCAGTCCCTCGGAATACATCGCGAACAAGATGCGTCGGTGCACCGGTTTGAGCCCATCGCGAACATCCGGAAGAGCCCGGCCGATTATCACGCTCATGGCGTAGTCGAGATACGATGTCCGCATCTCGTCTTCAATGTTCACCTGCTGCTGAATTGCCGAGTCTGCCATGTTGCCGATTTCCTCTCCCTTACTCCCGTTTCTGTTCGCCTAGTCCAACTAGGTTGCAAAGCCACGATTATCCTGCCTTTTTCTCATAGTTTTTCTACCACCTCGCGAGCGTGAGTGTCAATGAATTTCGCGCCCCCTTGAACCGAAAATAATCCGTATTTACAATGCATTACGCCTTTCTGCGGCAGCCGTTGACGACCACTCAAGGTAGGAGTAGAATTGCTTCTCATGCGTTATCTATACGGCGATCTGAGCGAGTTCCCGGCACAAGAAAATACACTAGATCTTCTCAAACGTTTCATTGATATGGCCGTCAATGTGACTCTTCTCGACATCGAGATCGACCAGGCGCTTGGAAATATCGAAGCCGATCGTCTGTTCCTCGGCGAATCAATCGGCAACATCGATCGTTTCCACGGTTCTATACGCGATGCTATCGATGCATATATTTCCGGGCTGTCCAGTGATGATGTCGTTACCGTAGTAGCCAGTGGCGCGGCCGGCAACTTAGAGCAGTTCATCACGGACGGCAAGGCCAAGCTTGCGCACCAGATCGAACAGCGTATAGAACAAGCCCAGGGAGATATTGCTCGCTTGTCTGCAAGAATCCTGGAACATTTCAAGATTTTTTATAAACCCAGTGCTTTTCCGCTTGCCGGTAATACACTTCGCTGCGCTCTCGATGGTCAGTGTTACCAGGCTTACTCCGAGATTCTGGATATTACCGGCGTGCGCAGTTCATACTTCATCAATACGGCGGCTTCGGCCTTCTTCTGTGAACCGAAAAAGTTTTCCGACCTTCTTCCCGGACGTCTCGATTTTCCAATTGGCACCAAGAAGGCGTGGCTCAAGAAAGAGCCCGTCATCGATTCCATGCGTATTGACGATGCTTCACTCGTCGAGGTGATCGATGATGACGATGCCTGCAGCTTCCGACTGGCAAAGCATACAGGCAGCGTAAGCACCGGTTTGCAGGTTAAAATGAAAAAGGGCCGTAACGGCGGCATTTCCTTCTACAGAGTCGGCGATGGCGAGGCCGAGATAGCCGTGCCAGATGATGTGATTAACCCTTCTGACTCCGAGAATATTATTGAGTTCTATAGGCTACTGAAAGATCATGTAATTGAACTCTATCGCACTCGCGGAGATCTTGCTTCCGTGAGTATCGACGGCACTGAGGTAGTTGGCGGACGATTAGTCAGTGATTTGATCCAGCGCCTGGTTCGCTACCTGGCACCGACCATTCAAGAGATCGATGCACGCAGCCCCGCTCCCAAAGAGCTTTGCCTGAAGATTGAGCACGAGGGCGGCCGACGTGAGGAGATATATATACAGAAAGAAGATCTCATTCGACAAATCGGAAAGTTGCCGGTCTCGCGACAAGCTCTTTTTACTCCGCTGGGCATCAACCCGCAACCGGCCCCGCTATCTTCAAGAGCCAAGCCTATGGCAGCGCAAGTAGTATCGCCGCCTGGCCAGGATTCGCTCGACGAAGAATTCGACGGTCCGGCCACAGAGCCGGACGGTCACGTCTCCTGATTTTTTTGATTCCCGTAGGCGTTCTGTGATTTCTACCATCTGACAATGGCGCTTGCCCAGGTGAAGCCCGCCCCGAAAGATGCCAGCAGGAGCAAATCGCCTTTTTTCAAGCGTCCATCTATTTCGGCATCCTTGATACACAAAGGAATGCTGGCGGCAGTGGTATTTCCGAACTTTTCAATATTCGTGTACACCCGCTCATTTTCGAAACCCATCACTTTGGCTACGGCTTCCGTAATCCTCTGATTTGCCTGGTGTGGAATGAACAAATCTACGTCGGAAGGCCTGAGGCCATTTACCGACAATGCCTCTTCGATTACTTCCGGCATGCGTTTGATTGCATGTGTGAACACATGCCGGCCCTTCATTTTCGGGAAATGCCTCCCCTCCTCCAGCATCTGTTTATCTATCCGCAATGGATGAAAGCAGGATCCCGGTGCCTCAATCCAAAGTGAACGGGCGTACTTTCCATCTGCGTGCAGATGGGTGGATAGGACCCCTGTTTTTTCGTCATCGGAGGCGGTAAGAATCACTGCTCCGGCACCATCTCCGAAGAGACAGGCGATATCCCTGCCACGGGTGGTTTTATCGATGCCGGTCGAGTGAACCTCCGCCCCCACCAATAAGACACATTTGTACTGTCCACACCGTACCCAGGCATCAGCGACACTTAGACCGTATAGGAAACCCGAACATTGGTTCCTGACGTCCAGTGCAGCGATGCCCCCCAGCCCGAGCTTGTGTTGTAAGAAACATGCCGTTCCGGGAAAAGTGTGATCAGGCGAAAGTGTAGCAAGCACTATGCAGTCTATTTCGCCAATGTCGATGCCTGCTTTTTCCACCGCTTCCAATGAAGCGGGCACAGCCAAGTCACTTGATCCGACGCCATTCTCCGCCCAGTGTCTTTGCCTAATACCCGTGCGCTCTACTATCCAATCGTTGCTGGTCTCCATCAGCTTTGATAGATCGTCGTTTGTTACGACCTTGTCCGGAACATATCCACCAACTGATCTAAAAACGGTTCTTTTCATGGTTCTACCGTCAGACGTCGAGGTTGTTAACTTCTAGAGCATTCTTCTCGATGAATTCGCGCCGTGGCTCAACTGCATCACCCATCAACATGGTGAACACTTCGTCTGCGGCCACTGCATCGTCGACTCTCACTTGGATTAGCGTCCTGGTCTCGGGGTTCATGGTCGTATCCCACAGTTGTTCGGGGTTCATCTCACCCAGACCTTTGTAGCGCGTGATTGTCTGGCCCCGCTGGCCTAAACTAAGAACGTGGTCGAGTACATACTCTGGATTGCGAAATGTCTCATTGTTTTCAGGAGCGCCGATTTCGTAAGGAGGTCCTCCAAATCTCTCCATCTCGTCAATGATCGTCCTCAATTGCTTGAAGTCTTCTCTGCTCAGAAAATCACGGTCTATAAATGTCTCCTTGCGTGTGCCGTTGTCATGCGTCTCGATACGCAGCAAATATCCCGGGTACTTTGGATCTTCCTCAAGTAACGGGAACAACGGAAGCACCTCAGGATGGAACTTCTCAAGGTAGTCCTGGATGCTTTCTATTTGTCGTGTCAGTTTTTTCTTGTCGGTTACCGACTCGGCTTCCATGTCTGTAGACATTATTATTGCATCAACCAGGCGCTTGTCCTTGCGCTTGCCGATCCTCGATAGTATCTCCTTGTAGCGCAGCATCTCCCTGCAAAAAGCTTCAACTTCTTCCGATGAGAGATTGTGGCCTGACTTTCCCTTGCTGCTTACAACCGCTTTCTTGGCACCGTGCCGCAGGAGAAAATCATCCAATTCCTTCTGATCTTTCATGTACAGGGCTTTCTTTCCCTTGGTGATCCTGTACAGTGGAGGCTGCGCGATATACAGGTGGCCCCTTTCGACGATCTCCTGCATCTGCCTGTAAAAAAAGGTTAGCAACAGTGTCCTGATATGGCTTCCATCCACATCGGCGTCGGTCATGATTATTATATTATGATACCTCAACTTTTCTATGTTGTAGTCGTCCTTGCCGATACCGGTGCCCAGGGCCGTTATCATGGTGGCTATCTCCACCGATGACAGGATCTTGTCGAAGCGTGATTTCTCGACGTTGAGAATCTTCCCGCGCAGCGGAAGTATGGCCTGGTTTTTCCTGTCTCGGCCCTGCTTTGCGCTGCCGCCGGCGCTGTCTCCCTCAACCAGGAACAATTCGCTTTTTTCCGGGTCGCGTTCTTGGCAATCGGCCAGCTTTCCGGGCAGGCTCATGCCCTCGAACACTCCCTTGCGGCGGACCATATCTCGTGCCTTGCGTGCAGCCAGGCGAGCTCTTGTCGCCTGTATGCCCTTATTGCAAACCACCTTGGCAACCGCCGGACTCTCCTCTAAAAAATCGCCAAGTTGCTCGTTTACAATTGATTTTACTATTCCCTCGACATCTGAGTTTCCGAGTTTTGTCTTTGTCTGGCCTTCGAATTGCGGATCAAGAAGCTTGATCGAAATAACCGCGGTCAGGCCTTCTCGTATGTCTTCTCCTTGCGGATTCTCTTTCAGGTCTTTCAGTAAACCATTTTTCTGAGCGTAAAAATTTATCGTCCTGGTCAATGCCGACCTGAAACCAATCAGGTGGGATCCACCCTCCACCGTGTTTATATTGTTTGCATACGAAAAAACATTTTCCTGGTACCCGTCGTTGTACTGCATGGCCAATTCGATCGAAACGTCGTTGCTCTCCCCGGACAGATAAATCACCTTTTCATGCAGTACCGTCTTGTTCTTGTTCAGGTGTTCGACGAAGCTCTTGATTCCTCCTTCGTACTTGAAGTCCCTGTTTTTTCCAGTTCTCTCGTCGAGGAAATGAATCGCTATTCCCTTGTTTAGAAAGCTCAACTCACGAAGTCGCCTGGCAAGAACGTCGAACACGTAATCATTTGTCTCAAATACTTCGTCATCCGCCAGGAACGTAATTTTTGTCCCGGTCTCGTTGGTATCTCCTACTATTTCCAACTGCGTCAGTGGTTCACCACGTTCATAATCTTGCCGGTATATTTTTCCGTTGCGAAAAATCTCCATCACCAGGTGTTTACTAAGAGCGTTGACGACGGATACGCCAACACCATGCAGGCCTCCTGAAACCTTGTATGTCTGCGAGTCGAACTTGCCGCCCGCATGAAGTGTCGTCATTACAACTTCTGCAGCCGGCTTGTTCTCCGTCTTATGCATGTCGATAGGTATTCCTCGACCGTTGTCCTCCACTGTTATTCTGTTATCAGAGTGCACTGTTACCCTGATCTCATCGCAATAGCCCGCCAGAGCCTCGTCGATTGAATTGTCCACGACTTCGTAGACTAGGTGGTGCAGCCCGTCGATCGAGGTCGAGCCGATATACATTGCAGGTCTCTTGCGTACCGCCTCGAGTCCATCGAGTACTTTTATTTTGTCGGCATCGTAGAGATCGATGCCATTTTTTTTGTCGTTCACGGCCTCTCCATTAATACTTAAGTCTTTGTATATTTGGAATAAATCATCTTCCCTTATGCTAGCTACAGGCTAGCACACAGGCCTATGTCAGTAAAGCAAAATTCCTAAGCATTCACTGTCCTAACAACCTGTATTTTTTTATGTTTTTTGCCTGTTGTTATTCATCATTGTTGACAGACGCGCTACAGATGTAAGACAATCTCAACTCGTTTTTGGCTCTGTCAGAGGACTTTGAGGCATTCTGTGGATTTTGTCTTTACTCATTGTTCCATCGTTCTCGAACACGAGATCCTTCGTGACGGAGCTCTGGACATACGCAACGGGGTCATCGCCTGGATCGGAGAAACCAAGAACCTGCCCGGCCACGGTTCTAAGGAGATTGATCTCGGCGGGTTCCTGTTGGCACCTGGCTACGTCGATCTCCACGTCCATGGAGGTGGAGGTGTCGATTCCTGCGCGTTAGATAATGCCAGCCTCGATATTATTTTGAAGACTCACGCGGCTTACGGTACGACTTCCCTGTGCCTGGCTTTATACTCGTCAGATCCAGAAAGAACAAAAAAAATTCTTTCTTCTATTGCATCCATGGCTTCTTCGGGAAGCGGATCTAGCCGCCTGCTTGGCTCTTACCTGATTGGACCTTTCATCAGCCCGTCCCGCTGCGGTGTACATGATGTTGATTTTCTATGCGAGCCGGATCTTGGCCTGCTTGCCGATTTCGCGAACGCAGCCGCTGGTTGGTTGAGAATTGTCACCATCGCACCTGAGTTGCCCGGTTCGGATTCATTGATCGACTGGCTTTCCAGGGCAGGTATTGTAGCGTCAATCGGCCATACGAGTTCGACATTTGAGCAAGCCGAAATTGCCCTGCGCCGCGGCTGTCGACTGGTGACTCACCTTTTCAATGGAATGAAACCGTTTCATCATCGCGATCCTAATGCTGCAGGAGCCGCCTTGATCTCTGATGATGCGTTTGCAGAGATTGTTCTTTGTGAATCTCATGTCCACTATGGCGCCGTGAAATTGGCCCTCAAAGCCCTTGGAGCCGATCGAGTTGCCCTGGTTTCCTCGTCGACATCGCTGTTTGGTGCGAACGGAGTGGACTGTCACATAGGTGACGCGCAGATCACGTTAGTAGACGGTGCTGCACGCACAGCGAGCGGCCTGCTGGCCGGTAGTGCCTCGTGCATTGCTGATGCAGTCAGGAATGCAGTAGATCTCTGCCAGCTCGATATACCTACAGCTGTTCGTTGTGCATCGCTCGTACCGGCCAAGGTGCTGGGTATTTCTGGTCAACTGGGTAGTATCGCTGTCGGCAAGCACGCTGACTTGATTGTTCTCGATCCTTCAGATCTGCGGGTATTGGAAAGCTATGTTGCTGGAGTAAGAGTTTTCCGTTCACCCTACTGACGCAGCAACTTTCTCATTCCCATCCACACAAGAGATCCACCTACAGCGACCAGCGGGAGGCTCCAGTATAGACTGTTTGTTTTACTCAGCACCAAGGCACCGATGCTGAACATGCCACCGTATATTATTCCTACGCCTCCTATCCAGGCCATTACCATACTGCGCCCGTTTCCTTTACCGGCAACCTCGAATGGCCATTTGCCTCCTGGTTTAACTCTTTCGCAAAAGCCTCTCAGCACACCCTCCGGCTCCGGCTTGCTAAACAGAGTCACGGGCAACCAGACTGCAATCGATCCGATCACTACAATCAGCGCCTTTACATGCAGCGCAATGCTTTGTCCCGTTGTCAGTTCCCAGATTTGCATGCCAATCGCTATTACCAGCGATGAACAAATGGCAGAGATTTCACTGTAGGCGTTTATTCGCCACCAGAACCATCGTAGAATTAAAACCGCACCCACTCCAGCTCCCATTGCCCAAACCAGTTCCCAGGCCGATGTGATGCTGTGTATCTCGAGTGCTACAAATCCTGCCACCATCATCAAGATCAGCGATACGAGCCTGGATACTGCCACGTAGTGCTTGGATTCGGCTTCGGGCTTTATGAACCTCTTGTAGATATCGTTTACTATGTATGATGATCCCCAGTTCAGGTGTGTATCTATTGTCGACATGAAAGCAGCCAGGAAGACCGCAACGAAAACACCTTTCAAGCCAACAGGTAGAATGTTCGCCATCAACTGCGGATAAGCTTGCTTGCCAGTCACCGTCGCTGGAAGCAAGACCAACGAGGCCAGGGCAACGATTATCCATGGCCAGACTCTGACTACATAGTGCATGAATGCGAAAAAAAATGTTCCCGCCTGTGCATGCTTTTCGTTCTTTGCAGCCATCATGCGCTGAATAATATACCCTCCGCCATCAGCATTGTGTGTCGACCACCACATGATCAACACGAACACGAGGAACTTTCCCCACACATCAGATCCTGAACTCATTGATGGAAAAAATGACAGCTTCGATGCTGCTCCCATTTCCGTTATTCTTGCCAACATATTTTCCATCCCGCCAGCGGCATTTGCGGCCAGGATTGCAAATATCACGGATCCAATCATAGCTATGCCGAACTGGAAGATGTCGGTCACAACCACACCCCAGAATCCACTTAATAATGAATAAGTCAATGCAACGGCCATGCAGATTATAACCGCCCAAGCTATTGGAATATCAATGAATTCACTCAATACCGTCGACATCGCAGCCGTCACCCAACCCATGACGATGAAATTGTATATCGTCGAAAAATAGCATGCCTTCAGTGCCCTCAATACCGCTGCAGGCTTTCCGTGATAGCGTATCTCGATCAATTCGTTATCTGTAAGAACCTCCGCTCTGCGCCAAAGTCTCGAAAAAACTACTGCCGCCAGCACATGGTTAATTGCCAGCGTCCACCAGAACCAATTCCTCCAGATGCCGTCGCCACGTACATACTCGGTTACGGCCAGTGGTGTATCCGCCGCAAAGGTCGTAGCCACCATAGACCCGCCCACTACCCACCAAGGCAAACTTCTTCCTGATAGAAAATAATCCTTAAGGCTGCGACCGGCCTTTTTGGTGAATATCAGCCCAATGGCTAGTGATACGGCCATATAGCTGCCGACTATCGTCCAGTCTAGGACACTCAATTTCTACCTCAGTAATGTCAATTTGCCTTGTTTCACCAGAAAACTTCTTTCGATTCGATCGGCAATTCCTTCCAACAGATCTTCTTCTGTTGATGTCATCAATACCTGTGAATTAATTTCATAAAGTTTTTCAAAAAGTCGCTCCCTATGACTTTTATCGAGTTCACTAGATACATCGTCCAATATAATGATAGGCTTTTCCTTTTCTTCTAAAATGAATTGCTCGACTACAGCCAATAAGATGGAAACTGCACAACTTCTTTGTTGACCCTGTGATGCGAAACGCTTTGCTGACAAATCCTCTACCAAAATCTCAATGTCGTCATGTTGAGGTCCGATGCTTGTTTTTCCACTGTGTATGTCTGCGCTTGTTCTTTCCCTTAATTGCTTTTCGAGTTGCCCTGCATCAAAATCGTTTTCCATTCTCCAGCCAGGTTTAAAAATAATATCAATTTCTGTTTTTTCATCACTCAGCCAGTTAAAAATATTTTTAGTCGCTTGACGCACCTTTATCACCAGGTTAGCTCTAGCCTTAGAAACCTCTAATCCATGAAGAGCCATAACTTTACTGAAAACATCAATTTCTTCCCTGTTTTGTCTCTTTAAATCCCTCAGTAGACTATTACGCGATTTCAGCGCGGCATTGAATCTCTTAAGCTGATCAAGATGTGAAGGTTGAAATAAGAATGCAGATCTATCCAGAAATCGTCTCCGTATAGATGGAGCACCCTTGATCATCGACAAGTCGTCCGGAGTGAATGAAACTACCTTCAAACGCCCCAGGTAATCATCTACCTTTGAGACGCTGCGACCTCCGATACTAAGTCTTCTTCCCTTTTGATCGATGATCAGTCCCATTTCAATCGGTATGCCGTCACGATCCAGACCTCCAGAAATCACAGCCTTTTCTGCATCATGGGCAACTACATCTTTTATTGAAGTGCTTCGAAATGATCTTAATGTTGCTAACAGGTGTACGGCTTCTAATACGTTTGTCTTGCCTTGGCCGTTTCCGCCCTTGAAAAAATTAATCCCTCGCGCCAATAATATTGTTTGTCGAGTTAGGTTCCTAAACTCGGATACCTCTATTCGCCTGACAAACAACAGGCAAACCTATATTCTCATCGGCATTACTACGCAGATATAACTTTTAGATCCCAAGGGCCTAATTACTCCTGGTGAAAGATCATCATCTAGAGACAGCTCAACTTCATCAGTCTCTATAGAAGACATTGCATCTATTAAATAACGCGCGTTGAATCCTATGGTTAGCTCTTTACCATCATATTCAACTTCCATATCTTCCCTGGCTTCGCCCAGGTCTGGATTAGATGTGCTTATTCTGAGTACCCCTTTTGCTAAACCAATTTTCAATCCGAGCGTTCTATCGCTTGATAGGATACTAACGCGCCTTAAACTCTCCATCAGTTTTTTCCTGTCGACGCCTATTTTGATCTTTTGATTTTTTGGAACTACCTGTCTATATTCTGGAAATTGTCCATCGAGTAATCTCATTACAACAGTTACTTCGTTTATCGCAAAGACCAGATTACTTCCATCTAAACCTAATTTACACCCGTCCTCTTCTGATTCAATAAGGCGTTTCATTTCTAGCAGGCCTTTTTTAGGAATAATAACTCCTTCTTCAAATCCTGTTGAATCCTTATCATTTGTCAATTTATCATCGATCATTGATAATCTATGACCGTCAGTGGCAACCATTCTAAAATTACCATCGTTTGTTCTCTCGATATATGAACCATTCAAGTTGTATCTTGTTTCGTCATTTGAAACTGCATATATGGTCTTGTCTATCATGTTTTTGAGGATGGCCGGATCTATCACAAATAGCTTCGCCTTGCTTACGTCCGGTAATTCTTGAAAGTCTTCTGCTGCCATACCCAACATGCGATATTCGTTACTACCGCATTTTACCTCGGCCCAGTTATTGTCGAGCTTCTTTACCGTGACTTCCTGTTTCTTTAAAGACCTGATGATGTCGTACAGGTGACGAGCGCTGATGGTAATGCTTCCTTCTTTCTTCACGTTTGCGACCTGTTCACATGTCATTCCTACTTCTAGATCCGTCGCAGTGATTGAAACCTTGCCATCGAGCGAAGCCTGAATAAGCACGTTTGAGAGAATCGGCATGGCTGTCTTTTTTTCGACAATTCCCTGTGCTCGATAAAGGCCCTTTGCCAGCTCATCTGAGTTTATGGAGAATTCCATTTCAAACCTCCCGCTTACTGTTTTACAGGGGTTATAAATATTAAGAAACAGTAGTCATAATAGGCACTGTGAAACAAGTGAATTAGGGGCAACATACCTCAAATAAACATGAAAATAAAGACACAAACGTCTTGAGAGGCTGTTTGTAAAATGTTGGAAAATAGCGAAATCGCATAACCCACTCGTTTCCGACAAGTAAAACCACATGATTTTCACAAAATATTTCAAAATCCAAGTTGCCTCTTGATTGCTTCAATGGCTTCTCTTACAGAAGGATCTGAAGAAATCATTTTTTCGACATTCCTCACGGCACTTATGGCAGTTGAGTGATCTTTGTTAAGGTGATTTCCTATCTCCGGGTATGTTGCGTCAAGAAATGTCCTGCAAATATACATAGCTATTTGTCGAGGTCTTGATATCGAGCGAAGTCTCTTACTACCCTTGAGATCGGAAATCTTTACATTAAATAGACTTGCGACGACTTTTAATACGTCGTCTATCGAGAGGCGTATACTGGTACCAAGCGTTTCTCTCAAGGCATTTTTTGCGAAATCAAGAGTTATGGGCTTTCCATACATTGAAGAAAATGCTCCAAGGCGTTTTATAGAACCCTCTATTTCGCGAATGTTTGATTTGATTTTTGATGCAATAAACATGGCTACGTCATCAGGGATATCCATGCCTTCCTGATCGGCCTTTTTCTGAAGGATTGCTATTCTGGTCTCGATTTCAGGTGCGTGGATATCAGCGATCAGACCCCACTGGAAGCGTGTTCTCAGGCGATCCTCGAGTTTTGGAATTTCCTGAGGATAGCTGTCGGAGCTCAGGACTATTTGTCGGTGAGATTCGAAGAGAGTGTTGAATGTATGGAAAAATTCTTCTTGGGTGCGATCTTTGCCGGAGATGAACTGTATGTCATCGATCAATAAAATGTCGCACCTAGTACGGTACTTGTTGCGGAAGTCGTCCATCTTCATGGAGCGAATGGAGTTGATCATCTCGTTGACGAATGTCTCCGTGGATGTGTAAATCACACGAGCACTAGGTCGTTCTTCGAGAATCTTGTGACCTATGGCATTCAGAAGGTGTGTTTTTCCGAGGCCAGCTCCGCCATAGATGAAAAGCGGATTGTAGATGCTGGCGGGGTTTTCGGAGACATTCTGAGATGCCGCATAGGCAAGTTGATTAGAGGGGCCAACGACGAAGTCAAGGAAACGGTAACGAGGATTCAAGCCAGCATCCCTGGCTGCTTTTTCAGCAATGCTGGAAACGTCAATGACTTCAGGATCCATTTCTTTTTGGACATCTGTATCGGGTTTATTATCAGTAATTTTGAAAACAATCCGAACTTCTTTTGAAAAATGAGAGGAGAACTCTTGTTGAATGATGTCTTTCAGGCCGTGATCGTTGATCCAGTCTCTAGTGAATCTATTTGGAACTCCCAGGTAAACTGTATCACCGTCGCTGGAGATTAAAGTGAGTAGAGAAAACCAGCGACTGAATGTACTGGCATTTACCCGTTTTTCAATCGACGCAAGTACCTCTGACCAAATACTTTCCATCTTACCTGCCAAACAAAGCGAAGGTCGCTGTTTTAGAAAAGAAAACCTTACACGCTAACGATTTTATCAACAGCTGTGGAAAACCTCTTCTTAAAGAAAAATCAATGAGTTATACAGAAAAACAAAATCCCCTTCTAAAAAATACGAACAGTCTGACCCTCAAAGAAAAGGGTGATTGGAGTGACCAGATATCAGACTAGGAATTGCTTTTCAAGAAAAATTGTCTTCGGCCAGTGAATGCAGTCAGATGAGTAAAAAAGTCATTTGAAAAGCATTGTCGGCATTCAAAATCCTTGACACAAGTTACTGCCTGTGCAAGATATTGCCCCTCGGAATTCTCGGCCGGTTGGTGGCGATGACGCTAAGATGGCTACGACCAGAGCGGGCCGATGCTGAAAGGGGCATACGACAGTGAAAAGAACATATCAACCTAGCCGTCGGAAGCGCAAGAGAAATCACGGTTTCCTCTCCAGGATGAGTACCAGCGGTGGCAGAAAAGTCATTCAGAATCGAAGAAGAAAGGGAAGGACACGTCTTACTGTCAGACTCTCAACAAACAAATAGTAATGGTCGCCTGCCGACCCGGCGCGACGAGTCGTTTAAGAAAAGAGATCGCCTGTTACGTCGGTGGGAATTCCTGCGCGTCCAGAGACGTGGAAAGAAGCTTGCCACAAAAAACCTCGTTATCCTGTATATAAAGAACAAACACGGCAGGACACGCCTGGGAGTGGCCGTTAGCAAGAAAGTTGGAAACAGCGTCAGGCGAAATAAATTGAAACGTTTCATAAAAGAGGCCTTCAGGAGAAACAGACAAGTGTTTCCAATGAATTTTGACGTGGTGGTAATCCCCAAGAAAGAAGCGCACAAGTTGACTTATCGCGAATTGTTGGGAGAACTTTCCAGAATTCGAAAGGCCCGACCGTGACACGGTTATTGGTGATTTTGATCAGAATGTACCAGTTGATGATTTCACCGTTTCTTGGATCAAAATGCCGTTTCTACCCAAGTTGTTCTGAATATGCCGTAGGTTGTCTCAAAAAATATGGATTCCTGAAGGGGTCATGGCTATCTCTACGAAGGCTTTTCAGATGCCATCCGCTGAACTCCGGGGGCTGCGATCCAGTTCCATAACAGGGCGACTCGACAGTAACGGAATTAGCGGGGAGTAAAATGGACAAAAAAACAATAGTCGCGGTGGTGCTTTGTATTGGTGTCTGGTTGATATGGCAAGCCATTTTCGTAAAGCCGCCGGAGAAAAGGCCACAGCCGGCTGACGCTGGGCTGGATGGCGCAGTAGCACAACTGGATTTAAAAAAAGGCGAAGTTACCAGCAATACAGGCCAAGAGACTGGCCAAAAGAAAAAAATATTGCCTCCCAAAGAAAGACCTGCGGAGAAAACATTCAGCCTTAAGACAAAGCAATACACGGCGACATGGAGCACCAGAGGTGCAAACCTGAAGTCGATGATTCTGAATGATTACAAGGAACGCACCGAGGGCAAGAAAGCATCCGAATGGGGACCGGAAGATCTGGTTTCAACCAGTGACGAACGCAAAAGACCGTTCAACATTTCTTTCCGGAAGGAGAAAACGGGCTTTAGCCTGCCGGAATATACAGACTGGCAACTTGAGAAAGAAGAAAAGGACAGTCTGACCTTCCGCTACGACATTGCCGATGGCGACAAAAACGTATATATTACAAAGAGATACAAAAAAACCAAGATGGAATATGTCCTGGACATGGAGGTTACGGTACACAATCAAGGATCCAGCAGTCTCACGGAACAGATAATCTTAGATAACTTTGCCGGTTACCAAAAGATTCAGTCATCGGGTTGCATGGGGGCCAGAATATCACCAAGGGCACCAACTTGTATGGCAAACGGCGAACTCGAGAGCATAAAAGCAGAGCCCGGAAAAGCGGCATCATTTGAGCCGCAGGTGTTATGGACTGGAATCAACGAACAATATTTTCTGATAGCCGCGGTAGCCAGAGGTGTTGAAAAAGCGGTCTGCAAGATGGAGTCTAGTAGCGATCAGACTATGGTCGCGAAACTCATGTATCCCGAGACAGATATTCCGCCAGGAGGAAAGGCTGTACACAATTTCAAGTTATACATAGGCCCCAAGAGGCTGAGCCTGATGGAAAAAGTCGACGGGGGAGCAGGTTCTGAATCACAGAACGCGCAGCTTGAAAAATCTGTAGATTTTGGATGGTTTGCATTCCTGTGTCATCCGCTTTTGTGGCTGCTGAAAACGTTTTTTACACTAGTTGGAAACTACGGGATCGCAATCATCTTCTTGACCATTGTGATCAAGATAGTCCTTCTACCGCTGACCCAGAAGAGCATGCGCTCGATGAAGGAAATGTCGAAACTCAAGCCGCTGATGGACGATCTGAAGAAAAGATGCGGGGACGACAAGCAGCGCCTGAACCAGGAGATGATGAAGCTTTACAAGACGCACAAAGTGAATCCAATGGGTGGATGCTTACCGATGTTGCTGCAGATGCCCATTTGGTTCGCACTGTACAGAATGCTTTATTCATCTATCGAGTTGTATCAGATGCCCTTCATTAGTGGCTGGATAGATGACCTGTCTTACAGGGATCCGTATTTCATTATGCCAATCGTACTCGGTGTTGCAATGTTCTTGCAGCAAAAACTCTCACCGACAACCGCCGACTCGCAACAAGCAAAGATGATGATGTACGCCATGCCAGTATTTTTTACATTCATCATGCTGTACCTTCCGTCCGGCCTGGTTCTGTACATTTTTATTAACTCACTGCTAAGCATCGGACATCAGTTATTGTACAACCGCATGACAGAAAACAACCCTCAAACGGGAGCTGCGGCAGGTGGCCAGCCGGGAGGCGCACCGGGAGCCTGATGAGCTCAAGGCTCTTTATTCGGAGGATTCAATGAAGAAAGAGTTTTTTGCAGAAAGCGTCGAAGAGGCTGTAGCTAACGCATCGAAGAAACTCGGACTGCAGACGAGCGACTTGAAATACAAGGTCGTCGGGCAGGAATTCAAGATGGCGCAGGGCAATACACGGCGGGCAATCGTCGTGGAAGCAGAAGAAGGCCAATTGAATGACGAGCCAGAAACCATGGCAGCTTTCATGGACGAGGAAGAAAAAAAAGACCGTGCCGCGGGGGATGCGAGGTGGGCCGCGGCATTTTGCAAGGGTGTGTTTGGTCGAATGGGAATATCCAGCCAGGCGAAGATCCTCGAAAGAGAGGACAAAACGATTATTGAGATAGACTTGCCGGAAGAGGGACCGGATCTTAAGCGTGGAAGATCCCGCGAACTACGAGGAGCCATACAACATCTGGTCAATCGGGTAATGTCTCGCAACAATGAAGCAGATCAACGCTTCATTGTCGATATTGGCGGCTCACTTGAACAGCGAGCCGCAATGATGGAAAAACTCGCGAAATACCTGCGCGAGAAGACGGGAAAGGCAAAACAGGAGATAAACATCCATCTGATGGATTCACAAGACAGAAGACTGTTGCATGAATCGCTGGTAGAGTTTGAGGGCGTTGCCACGCAGGGAAGAGGAGACAAACAATTTCGTATACTTTCAATTCTGCCGAATGGTAAGGAATGAAGAACAAGCAAAGAGACAAGCAAGATCGACTGAAAAAGGCGGCCATCGTCAAGGTAAAATACAAACTCATGGCCGGAAAGCTGGACGATGGCTTCAAGATGATATTCGACGGAGTGCTCAAAGATCTCGATTTAGAAGAGTCCGAAGTGGATGGTTACATCGAAAGCCACGCGCAGGAAATAAAAAAGATCTGCAGTAAATAGAACCGAGGAAAGGGTATGCCAAGCAGGGACACTGACACGGACACAATCGTGGCAGTGAGTTCGCCTGTCGGCCGGGGCGCGATTTGCGTTATTCGCATTAGCGGTCGAGATACCGCCGCGATCATGAAAAAGGCGCTCAATTGCAGACGAGGCGGGCCGGTCGCCACACCGCGCAGAGTCACACACTGCTGGATGATCGATTCGGAAGGCGGACGAATCGATGAAGTTCTGGCTGTTTTCTTCAAGGGACCAGATTCGTACACAGGTCAGGACATGGGAGAGGTTCACAGCCATGGCGGAGAGCTTGTGTCGACGATGGTTTGCGAAAGGTTGATACAGCTTGGTGCGAGACCGGCCAGGGAGGGAGAGTTCACCAGGCGCGCCTACGAGAACGGCAAGATGGATTTGAGTCGTGCCGAGGCGGTGATGCGTGTAGTTGACGCCTACACACCTGGACAGCTAAAGGGTGCAACCAGGGCCATTGCTGGAGAGATAGGAAAAGCAGCCAGAAAGCTCGGCAATGAACTCACCGAAATATTAGCCCAACTGGAAGCGACGATAGACTTTCCTGAGGAATCCGATCTGGGAAATCCGAGCCGCCTGGAGCCATTGATGGAAATGCTCGACAGGCTCAAGGGTGGCTTACAAAGATCGGGTAGTCTTGGCGCGGAGGTTGTGTTCTTCGGAAGTCCAAACGTGGGCAAGTCAAGCCTGGTCAACGCACTTGCAGGGCGAAAGGTGTCAATTGTTTCGATGCAGGCACAAACCACAAGAGACGCTGTTTCTGCCGAGGTGACTTTGCATGGAGTAAGAGTGTGTCTGGTTGATACCGCCGGCCTGATTGATAGGGGTAACTTGGGACCCATCGAGAGAGAAGCCGCAAAAGTGGCCAAGGAGAAGATAGCCAAGGCGGCTTTGCCCATCAGGGTGACCGAAGCGCACACACAGGCGCAGGATGACAAGAAAAGGCAAAAAAGGGGTCTTTGGGTTATAAACAAGATAGATCTCTTACGAGGAAAGCAGGCCGAAACTGTCATTAGCGAGCTGAAAAAAGCCAACGGTATCCCGGTTTCTGCCAAAACCGGCCAAGGACTTGCTGAGCTCGAGCAGATCATTGGCAAGGAAATTGCGAAAAAAATAGGTCCACCGGACGGAATACCGGCTTCTGCTCGACAAATTGGGGCCATTTGTAGAATAGAAAAAGGAATGAAGAAAGCCAGCCAGATGATATCAGTCGGACAATTTGAATTGGCGACGGAAGATCTCAAGGACGCTTTGGCCGGGATAGGCGAACTTACTGGCGAGGAAGTCAGCCTGGATGTTCTAGACAAGATCTTTTCGAAATTCTGTATAGGCAAATGACTGTTCCACGTGGAACAACTAGCTACGATGTTGTAGTCATTGGAGCCGGTCATGCCGGATGCGAGGCGGCTCTGGCCTGCTCTAGACTGGGCCTGGGATCTGCCCTGGTTACATTGAACAAGGACAAAGTGGCGGCTATGTCCTGTAACCCGGCAATCGGAGGTTTGGGGAAAAGTCAGATTGTCAGGGAGATAGATGCACTTGGGGGAGAGATGGGTCGGGCTGCGGATTCTGCCGCGATCCAGTTCCGCCGGCTGAACGCAAGCCGCGGACCAGCGGTGCGCGCCAGAAGGGTGCAATGCGATATGGGTCTTTACCATCGTCACATGTTAGAGGCGGTGGAAGGCGAGAGAAGTCTAGAGCTGATTGAGGCCATGGTGGAAGGGCTCATTATCGATCGAGAGGGAGTTGCCGGAGTTGTGCTACATGGCGGAGCAGAATTGCGGGCGCGGGCAGTGGTAGTGACGACCGGGACATTTTTGAAGGGACTGGTGCATGTGGGTCTCGATTCCTATTCGGCAGGTCGGCTGGAAGAGCCCGCGGCGGAAGCCCTTTCAGGTAGTCTTTCGGGGTTGGGACTCGACCTGGGGAGACTCAAGACGGGAACGCCGGCGAGGCTCGTTGCGGAAAGCATTGATTTTTCGAAGCTAGACAAACAAGTGTCGGATTCTGTCAGACTGGCATTTAGTAACGATTGGCGGCCTGTCGAGCTGGAACAAGTAGACTGCCATCTGACAAGAACCAATAAGAAGACACACGCCATCATAAGAGCGGCCCTTGATCGTTCGCCGCTTTTCTCGGGAACGATAAAAGGCACAGGACCGAGATACTGCCCCTCGATAGAAGACAAGGTCGTGCGTTTTCCAAAAAGAACCGGTCACCAGGTAATACTCGAGCCAACCGACCTTAGCCGCAGGACAATCTATCCGAATGGCATTTCCACAAGCTTGCCGAAAGACGCCCAGGAGAAGATGATACACTCCATCGAGGGCCTGGAAGCCGCAAAGATCATAAGCTACGGTTACGCCATCGAATACGATTTCGTGAAGCCTACGCAACTGCGACACAGCCTGGAGGTAAAGAGGGTTCCTAGACTGTTCTTAGCCGGGCAAATCAACGGGACGAGTGGATACGAAGAGGCCGCAGGTCAGGGGCTGGTAGCCGGTTTGAACGCCACTGCAAGTATATTCGGGAAACAACCTCTGCTTCTTGGGCGGCACGAGGCTTATATTGGGGTGATGATCGACGATCTAGTTACCAAGGGAGTGATGGAGCCGTATCGTATGTTCTCGTCACGGGCGGAATTCCGCCTGCTACTAAGGGAAGACAACGCCGCGGGGCGACTCGAAAGCCATGCAGAAGAGTTCGGGCTCGTGCCACAGGCAGTTATTGAGTCCAGACGTGACAAAAGGCGCATGATCGATGAATTGGTCGGCCTCCTTGGGAACACACTCTCTGAGAAAGATGCCCAGGGCAGAAGGCCCACGTTGGAAAAGCTATTGAGAAGACCAGGGGTTGGCATAGCTTCAGTGGTTGGGCAACTGAATGTCGATTACCCGACCGATGTTCAGGAACAAGCAGAAGTGCACATAAAGTATCAAGGATACATTGAAAGACAAAGACGCGAGGCCGAACGCTTTGCGAAGATGGGGCGGAAAAAAATACCAAAGTCAATCTGCTATATGCAGATTGACGGCCTGTCAAACGAACTCAAAGAGAAACTAGTTGCCAGACAGCCAGAAAACTTTTCTCAAGCGGAGCGCATCGACGGAATGACACCGGCGGCGATGTTGTTGCTGGCGATTCAAATTGGCAAGGAGAAGGCGGTCGAAGACAACAGCTGAGTGGGAATATAGGATTTGGTGTTCCACGTGGAACCGTGGCCGGCTTGGACAGAGAAAAGAGCAATCGAGACCCGAAATTGCTGATTGATGTCGACAAAAAGGCGCTTATTGTGTTCGAGCAGGCGCTCATAGACGGAGCACGGGAGATGGGGCTGCGTATTGATATCGCTGCCCGGAAACGGTTATTGATTCACTTCCGTACACTTTGGCATTGGTCCTCCAAGATGAACCTGACGACGGTAAAAGAGCCACGACAGATGGCCGCCAGGCTTTACCTGGATTCGCTCGTTCCGGCTGACCGGCTCACTGACGGGACAAGCTTGCATGATGTAGGTTGCGGAGCGGGGTTTCCAGGGTTGATCCTGAAAGCCTGCCGGCCTGGACTTTTGGTGACGCTTACAGAAGCGCGCCGCAAAAAAACAACTTTCCTGAAACAAGCCGCACGTCAGATGAAATTGAGCGACGGGCTTGATATTCGCTGGCGCAGGATGGGCTGGGAGGCAGAAGAGCTTGCAGAGAACTACGAAGAAGTCATGTCCCGGGCTGCGTTTCCACCGGCAGAGTGGCTCGAGCAGGGCTCGAAACAGGTCGCTGGGGCCGGGCGCTTGTGGTTGTTTGCAGGACAACCGCATGGAGATGGCGACCTGGGCGAGACCGGATCGAGACGCTGGATCGACGAGCACATGCCGCCCGGCTTCGAAAAGGAAGAGGAGATAGCTTACAAGCTGCCGTACACCAATCAGGAGCGGGTTTTGATGACTTTCCGCAAGCAATGAAAACATTGGGTTGGGTCACCTGAAAAAAGCGGTTGTTGGAACTTGACGTATGTGATAACTACTCAGTTCCGGATTTTGATCATGGGAAAGATAATAGCCATTGCCAACCAGAAAGGCGGGGTCGGGAAAACCACCACCGCCGTTAACCTTGCGGCCTCCATTGCCGTGGCCGAGCGCAGTGTGCTTCTTTTAGATTGTGACCCCCAGGCAAACGCAACCACGGGAATGGGAATCCCCGTTCAAGAAGAAAGAAAGAATCTCTATCAGGTTATGCTCGGCGAGTGCGCCCTGGATGAGATCATCATGGGGACGGATCTGGAATACTTGAAACTCGCTCCGGCGGCCAACGAGCTATTCGGCGCAGAAGTTGATCTGGTCGAGATGGACAACCGGGAACGAGTCCTGAGAGGGGCGCTAGGAAGCCTTTCTGCGAGTTATGAATATATTATTATTGACTGTCCTCCCTCGCTTGGACTGTTGACGGTCAACGCACTTTCGGCTTCCGACTCGGTGATTGTTCCATTGCAGTGTGAGTACTATGCACTGGAGGGTCTTGCCAGCCTGATGAATACCATGGAGCTCATCAAACGAGGACTTAACCCCGGGCTCGGCCTGGAGGGAATTTTGTTGACTATGTTCGACAAACGCAACTCGATTTCACACCGCGTGGCCGACGAAGTCAGGGAGTACTTCGACGGGCGCGTGTTCAAAACTGTAATTCCAAGGAACGTACGCCTTTCGGAGGCCCCGAGTTTTGGTAAGCCAATCATGTTGTATGACGTTCGCTCTAAAGGTTGCGAGAGCTACATGGCGCTGGCCAGGGAACTCCTTGAAGCGCGTAACCAATTGTAATAAAAGGATATTATGGCACAAGGAAAAGCAAAGCGTAAATCACTGGGCAGGGGACTAGGTGCACTGATACCGGCTGGCGATCTCGGCCGGGAGGATAGGCAAGAGGGTTTGTCATCGCGAAGTTCCTCCTTTGATTGCCCGATTGAAAAGATTCTGCCAAATGCAGATCAACCGAGACAGGGGTTCGACCAGAAGAAACTTCTGGAACTGACCGAATCAGTCAAGTCGCGCGGAGTGATCCATCCGCTGATTGTCAGGCAAGACGATTCGAAATACCAAATTGTCGCCGGCGAGCGCAGATGGCGTGCCGCGAAGCTGGCTGGTTTGAAAAAAGTACCGGTAATCGTAAAGGAGCTTACCGATACCGAGGTGCTGGAGTTGGCGTTAATTGAAAACCTGCAGCGAGAGGACTTGAATCCACTCGAGGAAGCCGCGGCCTACCAGAACCTTATGGATGAGCACGGGCTGACGCAGGAAGAGCTGTCAAAAAGAGTCGGCAAACGCAGAAGCTCGGTTGCCAACACGCTCAGGTTACTCAAGCTACCGGCAGAGGTCAGACGCATGCTGTTGGTGGGGCAAATAAGCATGGGACACGCCAGGGCAATACTCGCTGTCACGGGATCACGAGCCCAGATCAATCTCGCAAGACAAGTAGTCAAGCAATCGCTGAGCGTGCGCGAATGCGAACAATTGACTAGTCTTGGTGCGACCCCCGGGTCAAAACGTAAGACAACTCCCCGGCAGGCGCGTTACTCGCCGGCTGAGTACAGGGTGTTGGAGTCTTTGCAACGCCGCCTTGGCACAAAGGTCGATTTGAAGAAGAGTGGCCGCGGCGGTAAGGTGATTATAACTTACTACGCTGCAGAAGAGTTGGATCGTATCATTGCAGTGATAGAAGGGAGGTAATGGAGCGTGAGCTTGTTCAAGAAGGATGAACAATCCAATACACCCGAAGAAAATGTTATCGAGACAGCGACTAAGAAGATAAACTCGAAAAAGGAGAAAGACGTGAGCTTGAAAACCGACAATATCACAACGATCCTTGGCAAAGGATCGGAATTCGAAGGCAAGCTACAGTTCGAGGGAACATTGCATATTGAAGGTGTTTTCTCTGGAGAAATTCACTCCGATTCCGTGCTGGTTGTCGGTGAAGGCGCCCGCGTTTCAGCAGAGATCGATATCGGCACGATCGTCATCAATGGCGAAGTGCGCGGAAACATCAGGGCCAAGACCTCAGTTGAAATACACAAACCCGGCCGCCTGTTGGGAAACATTCAATCGCCTGTTCTGACAATCGATCAGGGCGTCGTCTTTGAGGGTAGCTGCAAGATGGAAAACGTCGGCTCGAAATCCGCGCCCCCCGCTTTCTCTCAGAATGAAAAACCGGTCAAGCAACAGGGTAAAGACGACAAGGATGGCAAACAATAGTCTTATTTGAGTAGTTCAGTTATCCGTCTTTCTCCTGGATCGAACCCATGCCATGAAATGACGGCCACACATCTGTTTGGCATAGACTACGTTTTCACAACCCTCCTGGCTGCAACGTCCGTTTCCTCGAAGCATACCGGCTGCGTACGATCCATCAGCATCAGATTGGCGTTGCTCAGCGTATCGCAAGCGCTGGTAATGCTTCGAGCACATGCCACGTGCGCGCGACGGACGCTGGCAATCATCGACAGAGCATGTTTTCTCGCCCCGGGAGGAGCGAGGGCCGGGTGCGGATTTCGGTAGCGTGAGATCATTTCTCGAATAGCCCGGATCCAACATGGCAAGTCTTTTTGCTAAAGCGCTTCTGGAGATTCCATGGGCAACGTCGCTGGCAAGTCGGTCGCTAATGCCTTCGATAATGGCCTTTAGGATAGTGACTGCTTGACTCATGCTTCTCTCTTCATTGTTTATGTTGCAGCTTGAGCGCTATATTACCTCTATATGTCGGCATATGGGCTGTCGGCATTATAGGCTTTACAACGTGTGATGTATACTATAACTTTTCGACATAGATAATGATATCTTTTATACGGGAGAGAAAAATGACAAGAAAGAAAAAGAAAGCGGCCACGAAAACCAAGCCAACCACGGCAAAAAGGGGCAAGAACAAGGGCAAGCGTTATAGCGACAAGAAGAAACAGGCGCTGCTTGCACGCTATTACGATCTGAGAAAAGACGGCAAAAACACCGCCGATGCGTCGAAGGCGGTTGGTGTTCCATACATCACGCTGCATAACTGGGAGAAGAAGGCAGGCGGTGCAAAGAAGAGCGTGAAAAAAGCAAGCCCGAAGAAGACATTGAAGAAAGCAGTAAAGATCCCGCGCGGCAGGAAAGCAGTGGCACATAAAACAAAAAAGACCGCCACCGGCAGACTTGTTTTGGTGACACCCACTGGCTTCCGCATCGAGGGAATTTCGTCTGGAGAACTGATAAAAGTACTAAAAGCATTGAAATAGCTGCCCGGAGAATTGTTGTCCCTTTTTCCTCAACGCGAAAACAGACAGCTGGGGACGACAGTGGTTTTTGCAGGAGATACCCCGTGAGAAAGATTGCAGGATCATTGGTCATTGCTGCCTGTTTAATTTATAGCTGCGCGAAGAGGGCGCCCGGCCCGAAGGAGAGTGAAAACATGACGGAGCGCGTCCAGGCGGCTGATGGAAACGAGCGTCCCCGGGCCGCAGTCGATGACGATAAGCTGCGAGCCAAACTCGCGCGCTACGTGCCGATCGATATTCCGTTCGATCGATCGAAGTTCGACCAGCGCAGCCTTGAGGCTGTCGACCTCTTGATAAGGGCATCCAGGGTTCTTGATGATTTGTTTTGGCAACAAGCATCGGATGTGGGTACTGGCTTTCGCAATCAACTTGCCAACCCAACCAGTGAGCACGAAAAAATGCTGGCCCACTACTTGGCCATAAACTACGGGCCATATGATCGCCTGGACGGCATGCAGCCTTTCATCAAAGTTTCTCCAAGGCTGCCGGGGGCAACATTCTATCCAGTGGACATGACAAAAAACGAATTCAATGCCTGGATAGGAAAACATGAAAAAGACCGGGAGGCGTTCAGAAGTTGCTTCACTGTCATCAGGCGCAAGGGTGACGAATTAGTTGCGATTCCGTACTCGTCTTTCTATGGAAAACAGCTTTCCTTGGCTGCCAAATATATGATCCAGGCGGCCGCATTGGTAAAAAACGAGAGCCTGGCCAGATTTCTCAAAAGCCGAGCTAATGCGTTTCTAACGAACGACTACGTGCAGAGTGATATCGACTGGATGGATGTCGAAGGCTCGGAACTCGAGGTAACCATCGGCCCCTACGAGGTATACGAAGACGGCCTGTTCAACTATAAAGCCGCCTTTGAGAGTTTCATAACACGACGAGACCCAGTCCAGAGCCAAAAGCTTTCAAAGGTAGCCTCTTATTTAACCGAGATGGAGAAAAACCTGCCTATTCCAGACAAACACAAGAACTTCGAGCGCGGCCATTCATCTCCGATCGTTGTGGTAGAGCTGATCTATTCTGCGGGTGATACCCGGGCCGGAGTGCAAACGATAGCCTTCAATCTGCCCAACGACGAGAAAGTGCGCAGGCTGAAGGGCTCAAAGAAAGTTATGCTCGAGAATATCGCCCGGGCCAAATTTGATAGCATTCTCAAGCCGATTGCCTCCCGGGTGCTAAATAGTGAGCAGCAAATAAGGATTTCTTTCGAGGCTTACTTCAACCACACACTGATGCACGAGGTTTCTCACGGACTGGGACCGGGCATTATTGTGCAAGAGGGCGAGAAGCTGCCGGTGAATATTGCCTTGAGAGAGCTATATTCGACCATAGAGGAAGCCAAAGCGGATGTGCTAGGTGTTTACAACACACTCTTCTTGATTTCCAAGGGGGTGTTGCCCGAGAAACTCAGGGAGCAAACGCTGATCACCTATCTGGCCGGTGTGTTTCGTTCGGTGAGATTCGGCGCCCACGAAGCACACGGCAGGGCGAACCTCCTGATTTTTAACTACCTGGTCGCCAAGGGAGGCTATCGCTATGATACAAAGGCACAGCGATACTTTGTCGATCTAAGCCTTGCGCCCGACGCATTCAAATCTTTGGCCCATGATCTGTTGATGTTGCAGGCACTGGGCGACTATCAAGGAACACGGGCCTTCATCAAAAAATACGCACACCTAGATAAGCAGATGCAAGCCGTTCTCGATACTTTGCACGATGTCCCGGTGGACATCGAACCGATCTTCGCGGCAGACAAACACGTCGGAGCTTGAATCAGACAAGCGCGCTGCTTGGCGAAAGATGTTTCTGCCTCAAGTTTTCGAACAGCTCAGCCCTTTTTCTGCGAATGACGTAGTTCCTGATCCTCTCGGCGCTCTTGGCACCGAGAGCGGTGAAAACAACTGAACTGGAGTGGGTGTTTTCGTCGAGCCTGTCGCGCACTACTCTTCCACGGGCCCTGATGGGCAGGTCATCTCCGGGAAGACTGAACTCCAGCAAAATGTCCTGGCTTTCACGATGGAAGGCTCCCGTGGGTTTCGTGTAGCGAACACCCCCTTCCCCTATGTCCATTGCCCGGGTCAACATCGAGCCGGTGCGGATGTCCTCGTTCAAAAAGACATTTAACGCGGCCCTCAGGTAATGCCTTCTTTCGGCCTGGCTCATGGTAGCCTCCTTTTCTGTGGGATACTGTGCTCAACCATGCTACAGGTAGTATTATATCCTACCCAGCCCCACGGTCAAGAAAATGGCTATTTTTTAATCCTTGAAGGGGCCCTCGGCCAGTCGCCTGAACCAGCCACGCTTTTCGAGGAGTGAATATGAAAACAGTGACACGCCGGTACATGAGTGACTACGGGCAATGCGGATCTCTTGTTCAATATCAGAAAAATCTCCGGCCGCGACATTGATACCGGCAATCAAATCGACATCTTTCGAAAGCGGTTCGAAGTCTAAAACCAGAGTCAAAAAGTCAGCTCGCTGACCCGGCGGCGAGGTGGGCCGCCAGTAGATCATTGGAACCAACACATCTACGACATGTTGCCTGGCCCAGGCATGTGAGTCCTGGTGAAAGTCGTGGTAGCCTTGTATGACTTTACCCCAACCCCAAATGTCCTTATAAATGCCCGTCACGGCCGCGCTCACCCGCAGTTGAGGTTTTATCTTGTGAGCCTCGGCATATATAGCACCGATCAGACTCGCAAGCTTGGCACGTTGCCAGCCTTCGCGAGTAATGGACGGATCACTTCGTTTCGCACGCGAGAATAACCGGTTGCAACATTTGTCGTAGGAGGTATCGGCCGCCGGGTAGCGCGCGTAGTCGAGGTGTAGCCCGTCCAGGTTGTAAAAAGAACACAACTCTGCCACTACGGCCTTGATGTGTTTCACAAAGCCAGGATTCGCGGGGTTTACGAAAACGTAACCCGGGCCATAAGGCATCGGGCGCCCATTTTTTTTGGCCACGCGCCATTCCGGGTGGGTACGCAGAATATGCGGCGGCTGGCTGCGCCCCGGAGGCAGGCGTCCCTTCCAGGCTGTACAAACATTGATCCAGGCGTGCAACTCGATCCCCTCTTTATGCGCATCATCTATGGCCGTCTGCAGGGGATCCCAACCGGGGTCAACTCCCAGCTTTCCAGTTAACGCTGCCGCCCATGGCTCCAAAGACGAACGGTAGTAGACGTCAGCCACACCGCGGACCTGAAAATAAACAATGTTAAAACCAGCTCCGGCAGCGGTGAAAATAATCTTGTGCACGTCTTCTGGTGAATTATAACTCGTACGTGCCACCCAGACTGCGCGCGCCTCGACGGAAATAGGCGCTGATGAGTCGGCTTCTTGCTCATTGTCCGCAAAGGCCGGGATCCCTCCGTCCGGCGAACTGGCCGGTTCGTGCCCGGGGACCCGAATGTCGAATTGTCCGGCATCTGCGGTGCCCAGATTTGTATCTACAACGTCAGTCCGCGAGGAGGAGCAACCGCATATAAGCATCCAGGCGAAAAGGGTTGCATATACCGCGACTGTTTTAACGGGCATGCTACGGACGGACATGTTCGAGTAACCTGTCGACAATATCTAACGATGAGATCGAAGAGACCTCGGCATGGAAGTTTGTGATGATCCGATGGCGCAGCACCGGGCGTGCAAGTGCCCGAACGTCGTCCGCATTGACACCGAAGCGCCCATCGAGTATGGCCAGTGCCTTGCCTCCAAGAATCAAATACTGCCCGGCCCTGGGTCCGGCCCCCCAGGAGACATACTCTTTTACAAAATCCGGCGCACCCGGCTCATTGGGTCGTGACGCTCGAGCCATGCGCACGGCGTATGCCACCACCTCTGGCGGCGCCGGCACCCTGCGAACCAGCTCTTGCAGCGACAAGATTTGCTCAGGTCCGAGAACCTTACAACAGTCGGGTGCGATCGACCCCGTAGTGGTCATTACTATTTCGCGCTCCTCGTCGTCTGGCGGGTAGTCGACTCCGATCAAGAACATGAACCTGTCTAGCTCGGCTTCAGGCAGCGGGTAGGTTCCTTCTT
Organism: uncultured Myxococcales bacterium; assembly: GCA_964513625.1. GTDB lineage: Bacteria > Myxococcota > B64-G9 > B64-G9 > B64-G9 > DATKYQ01. The sequence goes on from CAZENH010000005.1 coordinate 95,382, forward strand.
GTTCAATGGGGTTCTGAGTTGCGAAAACCAGGTATGGTCTTGGTAACTGGTGAGTCTCTCCGCCAGCAGTCACGGCAAACTCTTGCATCGACTGCAACAAAGCAGCCTGGGTCTTGGGCGGGGTACGGTTGATTTCATCTGCCAGAAGAATGTTTGTGAAGATTGGACCCGCGACGAACTTGAAGTTGCGCTCACCGCTTTCGCGGTTCTGAATAAGCACCTCGGTGCCGGTGATATCCGCAGGCATCAAGTCGGGAGTGAACTGAACTCGCTTGAAATCCAGATCGAGGACATCCGCCAAAGTGGAGACGAGCATGGTCTTGGCCAAACCAGGTACTCCCACCAGTAAACTGTGGCCGGCCGATAGAAGCGAGATCAATAGATGATCGATAACCGCTCGCTGACCAATAATGCGCTTGCCTATCTCTGCCACCAGAAGATCACGCGTACCGGCCAGATCGGCAACCGCCTGGCGGTCGCCAGCGGAAACATTCGATGCTTCGATCAATGTTCCTCCCATCTAATAGACTTGCGAATGATACTCAAAACGCTACCCGACCGCCACTCATTTCCCGGCCGGAATACTATCGTCGGAAGACGGACAAAGATCGCGGTCGATGACTTCGAGGCCATTTTTTTCCACTACGATGCGGACTACCACCGGGTCAGCGCGACAGGCTGCCGACAGGGCGACAATATGCTCACCGGGCTTGATACGCAGATTATAAACCGGAGTGGTCAGTCCGGTGTCCCGATAGTCCAGCCAAACCCGGGCCCAGGGCCTGGAAAAGATCCTCAGACCTGCACTATCGCTTTTCGAATCTTTCTGTTTCTCAACTGGTGTCGCAGAAACTCCCTGAGTCTTACGTGAAGCCAGTATCTTGATTGCCCGCTTGTATCTGTCAGCAAGCTTGAGCCAATCTTGGTCGGTATTTCCTTGTCGTCGAAGTTTTTCCGCCGCTTTGAGACTAAGTGTCTGAACGCGCGGGTCAAGCGGGTTAATGCGCAGGCATTCACGCAACTGCAACCAGGCTCGGTATGGATCTTCTTCGAGCAGCAAAGAAGCGATATGCAAGCGAGCCTCTAGGTCGTTTGGATTCACGCTCAAGGAGGACCGGAAAGCCAGCCGGGCTTCTTGATCGCGTCCGAGCATCAGCAGGGCCACTCCCAGCTTATCCGAAAGTAGCCACAAGGCCGCATGATTCTTGCCGGCTTTTCGCACGGCCTTGTGGTACTCGACTACCGAGGCGCTCGTGCGTCCACGGGCTCTCAATAGCTCACCCAGGTGAAACAGATCGCGCAAGCCAACGTTGCGTCCTGACGAGAGCGCACGTTCTCCCCGAGATACAGGAGGTCTGTCGCCCATGTCCTTGCTGAAAATCTCGTCACCGCGGAGTACGACCAGTTTCTGCCGGCGCATGTAAGCTGTCCAGTCGGCGACGAATGCATCTTTTTTCAGGCCGTAAACGCGTCTGATAGACTCGAAATCTGATTGGCCATCCCGCAGGAATTCAAGCATCTTGCTAATGCCGACATAACCCTTCCGACTGAGGAGAAATCGCGCCGCTAAGTAGACTTCCGAGAAAGCCAGCTCGGCTGCAGCGGCGCTGGGCAACAGCGCCATGGAGGGGTGCATCTGTTCGAAGGTGACCAGGCTGTTATCCCTGAGAGCCCGAGCTAAATTGCTTTGTGCTTGAGGCAGAAGCCCCTCCTCATATAGCGGTTCTCCCGATCGCCAACGGCGTTCCTCAAGCTTAGCCAAGGCCTCGTGAATCCAGATAGGCGTGTGATTGTGCGTTTTTTGGGAAATGATCATGTGCACCAGCTCGTGGCTGGCGGTGTCGAGCCAGCCGTATCCCTTTAACGTGGCTCGTGGCGAAGTGACCAAGAGGCGACCGTACTTACAAACGGCAATCGTACCACTGGTCTTGATTTCGCTTGTGCTAAGCCCGGTCATTTCAGCCAGCACCGCTGAATCGGGCAGGATTTCAACAAGGATTGGTTGCGCTGGGAAAAAGCCCAGGTCTTTGCCCACAACAGCCAGAGTTTGTTCGACGGTTTCTATAAGATAGGGTGTGAGGATGTTTTCCAAGCCGGGGTCGTGATAGACCACCACCCTTCCGTCCGGACTCGTCTGACTCACGAAACCGGCCGTGACCTTGTAGGCCGCCTGGATGAGCCCGACGCGAAAATCCTTCACAAGATTGTCACCCAAGGCAGCTTGTGCGCGATCGATCAGCCGATGTGCCGCACGATGTTCGGCGAAATGAAACTTCACCCAACCTGCGGCAAGTTGGACGGCCGGAAGATCGGGATGAACGGCAAGCAATTGTTGAGCTGTCTCGCGAGCCTCGATGAAACGCCACTCATGGAGTTGCCGTTCGATCAGCTCGATCTGTTGCGCGACATGCTTGGATACGTCTTGCTGTCCCGCGGCAGTTGCCTGCCAGCCCAGGACGGCCAAAAGAATCATGATCTGCGGGCGCAGGTTCATTTGACTAGCTCCTCGTAGTAGCGTCTGACCTGTCGCTTGAATGCCTCGGGCACCGGATCTTTCATGCCTTTCAGCAGTGCTTCACGAAAGGCGGGCGGGGCCCGGTATTCGTCCGGATCTGGCAGCTCTACGTCTTGATCCTGTGGCCGGCCGCCGGGTCCGCCCATGTCCATTCCGTGGCCCAAGCCTTCGCCGCCCATTGGCAGCGGCAATCCTCCAGACCCGCCGCGACAACTTTTTTGCAAGGACTTCTGGAGTGCCTCCAATTCGGCGACGGCGCCGCGTTGCTGAGAATGAGCCCGGCCGGGGGCTTTTCTTCCCAAGGCGGAGGCGGCCCGCTGCATATGCTGGCCTCCACGCTCGAGGCGGCCGAGATTACCCTGACCCAAAAGCGGAGCCGCCTCGTTGATTTGGCGTAAACCACGTTCGAGAGCACGCAAGTGAGCACGTAGCTCCTGTTGACGCTGGCCCATGCGCCCGATTTTTCGAACTTCTCGACTTCCAAGCAGTTTTTCCGGGCTAGGCACGATCTTTTTGAGTTCCTCGAAAATACGCTTGCTTGTCCGGGCTGCCCTGTCTGCGGTCTTTTGGGTTTTAGCGAGTTGTTCGCGGTTCGCGGGTAACTCCATGGCACGGCTTATGCGCATTTCGTTAGCCAGGCGATCGGTGTCAAAAGAGAGTTTTTCGGCTGAATCCAGCGAGCCGGATATTTCTATTGACTCGAGGTTCATATCCAGCAGGCGTGCTTGTTGCAGAATACGAAGGCGAAGCTGCTCAATGTAACTGTCTGACCATTCTTGAGGCAAGTTGCCAATATCCCGCTTGACCGCGGCAACTTCCATACGCAACTTGGCGAATTTCTTTTTGAGTGCGGCCAGCTTGCCCTTTTTCAGCTTTTCGAAAAGGCGGTCACGAATATGCCCCGTTGTATCCATTAGTTTGCGTTGCGATTCGGTGATCATTTTCAGCTCGCCCAAAGCGCTCATCATTTTCTGGGCCAACTCCTGGTAACGACCGCCTCCCATTCGAGCTCGTGATCGTTCGACAGAGGCTCGCAGCGCGGCCAGCTGATCCTGCAGCTTTTGCAATTCGGCGGCGGCCTTGTCAATCTTGCCCTGGTTGAGCAAGCTCTGAATCCGGTCGAGCGACTCAAGCATGTTGCTATCAGAGAGCAATTTTCGTAATGCATCGGGGTTGAAATATTCGTCGCGCACTCCTTTGAGAACCTCGCGCTGCCTGGCCAGGAGCTTTGCGATTTTATCCTTCAGGCGCGCGATCTCAGCTTCGATTTGCCGGCGTGTCTCGTCGTCGGGCGCCTTGGAATATCGTTTCATCAGTTCGGACAACCGCTGACGGGCTTCTTCCATATCGCGCGCCAGGCGATCGATCTCCTCGAGGCGCACGAGGTCGAGCAGATCTTCCAGGTAGAGCACGTCTTGCTCAAGACGCGAGATCCTCTGCCGAAAATGGTCGACCAGCAAGCGCTTTGAAACTTCCGTCCCATGAGGGGCGGCTCTCAGCAGGCGGCCCAGGCGAGTGTGTAAGTAACCGAAACGCTCGCTGACATGTTCGAAGGCCGCAACCAGAGATACCGGAGCCTGCTTGTCTGAACGCAAAGCAGTGCTCAGCCGCCTCATTTTTTGCAATAGCGCACTGCCTCCATCGAACAAACGCTTATAGGCATCCTGCGCGGGCGCCTTAGCACCGCCAGCCTGCGGCTCGAGATCTAACGCATCTGCCAGGCTGGTGAGTAGCCCTTCCCAGGCGGATTGAACCTGTTTTAGCAACTGGCGGTGGTGTTCGTCGGCCGAGAATACCTTTACATTGCAGGTAGCCGAGCGACCGACCTTTGGACCGGAAACAGTATCATTGTCGGTGGCCTCAATGTAGAATTGCAGCCTTTCACCGGGCTCAAGCCGCAACTCGACGAGATCCCAGAGAAAAGAGCGCCGGCTGGTTCTGCGAGTGCCTGCGCTGATTCTGCTGAGTAAACGGCGATTCTCGCTACCCGATCGTTCCGTCACGCGCCAGACCAGCCTGATCTCGCCCAAACCGAAGTCATCCGTGGCATTGTACAGCAGCCGCAGCTTGTCACGGTGCCTGATTTCCAGATCTTGAGCCGGTTGATTCAGCACGACCACTGGAGGGTGGTCCACCTCGATGTCGATTGGGTGCCCCTTTGAATCGGTCCATTCATGTCCCTGGGTGTCTGCGAGATCGAAGCGGTAACGCCCTGCCCGCGTGACGGTTAGTTCCGTAGACAGGTAATTGCCGGCATCGATCTTGAAAGGCAGGGCCTTATCCGAAAGTCGCAACCTGGCTTTGGCAATTTTACGATCGCTTCTGGCGCTGATAGCGACCCGGGTCCCGGGCAGAGCGACGATTGCCCCGTCGGTTCCCTCGACGACGCGCTCCTGCCGTCCGCTGTAGGCCGGGTATCGATAGGTCAATCGCAAGTCTCCTACCCAGGACGGTTCGTCTCTTTCCTCGGCTATTCTTGTCTGGCCGTCGGTACCTAGCAGCAGGCGAATGCCGGCCTCGGCCGTGTCCGGCCAGGCCAAAGCGGAAAATGCACAGGCGGCCAGCAGGCCCACAAGCAATATCAATGGTTCTCTCAGTCGACCGCGCCCAAATACCCGCTCGACCGAAATTTCAGCGATGCGTCCAGCCTGGCATTCAAGGTGTGCTTCAATCAACTCGGGGCTGGTTCCTGCTCGCTCGACTTGCTCGTAGGCGCCCTGAGAAAGCTCCACAGCGCCGACCAGCTCGAGGTTGCGACTACCGAAGAGACGAACTTCGACCTCCCTGGCCACCGATACAGCCGAGCCGAGCCGAAGCCTTGGCGCCAGGAAATAGCGCCAGAACAGCACCAAAACGCCTGCGGCCAGCAAGAGCCGCAAGACAAGGCGGGTCACGACCGACTCCCCGCTAAAGGCGCCGGCAGCTATCAGGCCGACCAGGAAGATCCCGGCAGCCATGCTGGCAAGCAGGCATAGACCCGCCAGAACCTCCAGGCCAAGAAATCGATTCTGGCATCTTGAAATAAAGGTTTTGATCTTGTCGGCCGGGCTCATTTCTCCCTTACGCTACGGGTGGTCCACTGACGTGTCAAGAGCGGCAGGTGGCCGTTTCTATTTGTTCTTGCCTCTTTGGGGCCCTCTGGCTACTATAACGGCGGGTCAATATAGAGCCCGCCGGTGGATAGTGCTATGAATAACAAGATGTTTCTTTGCGTCTTACAATCAGCAGGATCATGTGCCCTTGGCTTCAGATGAGAAACAGCTGGTTCGGCGCGCAAGGCGCGGGGACGAAGAGGCATTCAGGATGCTGATGGAACGCTATCGGCGGAAGGTTTTTTCAATAGCCTATGGAATGGTACACGATCCACAGGCCGCTCTGGATATTTCACAAGAGGTCTTCATCAAGGTCCATCGCTACCTGGGCAGTTTCCAGGGGACCTCGAGTTTTTACACCTGGCTCTACCGGATTGCAGTCAACCTATCCATCGATCATCTGCGCAAGCAAAACCGGAGGGACACGGTTGACTATGACGACATGCTCGGGCGGCGTGAACCGGATGACAGTGAAGCCCTGGTTGCACCAACCTTCTTGGACGGAAACCCACACGCAGCCCTGAAGCGCAAGGAACTTGGTCTGCAGATCGAGCGGGCGCTGGCCACCTTGAGCGAAAAGCATCGCGCAGTTTTACTGCTGCGCGAGGTCGAAGGGCTGAGCTACGAGGAGATCTCTCGAACCCTGAAGATTCACCGCGGCACGGTGATGTCGCGCTTGCATCATGCCAGGAAGAACCTGCAGCGCGCGTTGACGGAGTATCTGGTAGAGAGGGGAGAGCATTCCATAATGCTGCAACGAGCCGGCGGCAAAGATGACGAAGATGAACCAAGGCCAGACGTGAACCCCGGGAGCATTAGCCATGGATGAACATATTCAGGAAATCCTGTTGGAGCGCTATCTCGACGACGAGCTGTCACGTCGCAAGAAAGCCAGTGTGGCAGCCCATTTGTCCGAGTGCGCAGTCTGCCAAAGGACGCTCGACAGGCTCGATCTGCAGTCGCGCATTCTGCGCGAGGCCCTCGAAGGCGCGGCCGAGCGGGCCGATTTCTCGAGTTTCGACGAGGGCGTGCTTGCCGGCATCGCAAGCGATGTTCGTCAACCGCTGATCGTACACGCTCGTGTCTGGCTTGGAGAAGCACTCTATCACTACCGGGCAATTTGGCTGACCTCGCTGGTTACCGCCGCACTGCTGTTGGTATTACTAATTCCTCTTCTCGGCCGGACACCCACATCGTCCTCGGGCGCGCCCGACAACGTCGCTGGAGACGCTCGCATTGCACGGGTCGACAACCAGGCGATCATCGATTCGATGGAGTATGCCGGACAACGTTCGATGATCTTTACGGTTTCAAAAAATGACACCACCGTGATCTGGCTGTACGATTTCGACGGGACAGGGGGCAAGGCACCGGAAGGAGACGATCTATGACAAGGCTTGCAAGACTCGTCTGCATGAGTCTGCTTCTGCTCCCAGGCAGCGCCCTGTCCGCCTCGGCTTCGGATTCCGAGGTTGCCATAGGCATCAGGGTGATATACGCGGTTAGGGACAAGGTTCACTCGGTGGACCCCGCGCTAGAGGACATCCGAGACGAACTGGCCGAGCTGCCGGCCTCAAAATTTCGCCTGCTTGACCGGATTCAGTCACGGGTCGTCTTGAACAGCTCGGTCGAGTTGCAGCTACCCGGTAGCCACTCAATAGCTGTTCGCTTCAATGGCATCGATAGATCCAGCGGTAAGACAATGTTATCGCTCCAGCTTTCCATGAAACCAGCACTTAAGATAAACCTGCGGTTGGCAGACGGAGGCCGGACATTGCTGGGTGGCCCTTCTCACCTGGAAGGCAAGCTGATTCTGGACATCTCGGCCAAGCTCAAGGAGGTCAAGAAATGAGGAACCTGGCACTGTTCCTAGTGTTGGCAGTGACCACGGCGCCAGGTCTTTCTGCTGCTCAGGATGCCGAGTCGATCAAGGGAGCCGTCGGCGCCCCCGAGTCCATCAACAAGGGACGTCTGGCGGGCGACATAAATTTCGGAATGATTGACGGGGATCTGTTCACCACCATCAACTTGGACTTCTCCATGGATCTGGGCAAGATCGGGTTCGGCGTACGGGTGCCGTTGCGCCTGCGGCTGATCGACGAGGATCCTCAAAACGACGAAGTGGGCGGAGTTTTTCGTGCTGAAGACTGGGACGAGTGGACCGACTACCTTAAAATAATAAAATTTTTCCGCTTCGGCCATAAGGGGGACTTCCTCTATTTCATGGTGGGGGAGTTGTGGGGCACCGATCTCGGACACGGCACCATAGTCAGCCGTTACTATAACAACATCGATCTTGATCATTTCAAGGTGGGTCTTGCGCTGGACGTGAACACCGACTACGGCGGTGTAGAAACATTGGTGAACAACATCTTCTACCCGACATTCTTTGGAGGTCGCGCCTACGTACGGCCCTGGTCGTTCGTGGACAGCGAGTCATACCTTAACAATCTGGCCGTGGGCTTCACGGTCGTTTCGGACGTCAAGGCACCGTATAGCGTGGAGGATAACGCGGTGGAGGACGGCTACCCCAGGGTCAGCCAGGAAAAAGCCGCCACAATCATGGGCGGCGACATCGAGTTCAGGGTTTTAAACACCTCCTGGTTGACACTCACTCCCTACACCGACCTGAACGGCATACTAGATGCCGGAGTCGGTTACCATGCCGGCATCCTTGGAGTGTTCCACATTCCACTGGTCTCGATTGATCTGTCGGCCAGATTGGAATATCGCTACTTCCAGCCCGACTATATCCCGGCCTATTTCAATTCCTATTACGAAATCCAGAAATTCGCCTATCCCTTCAAGGACGAGACCGCCCACCAGGAGATCAGCCTGCCTAAGCGGCAGGTGCTGGATCAAATGGGCGGCAAGAACCTGAACGGTTACTATGCCGAACTGATCTTCAAGGTCAACGACTGGTTCACGCTGGGAGCCTCATACGACGACTACGACGGGCCTTACAATTCGAATCTGCGCATGTACCTGGATGTTCCCGCACTGGAGGTCTTCCAGTTCGGCGCATACTACTACAAGCACAACTTCGAAGGAGCCTCCGAGGCCTTCACCTTCGACGACAAGAGTCTATTTTTGGTCGAGGCCCGCTATCAGATTACCTCGTTTCTGTATCTCGTGGGACAGTACTGGCGCATTTGGCAACTGGCCAACGATCCGGCTTCTGACAACTACGGAAGCTACGAATCGGTCGATGACTGGTCTTTGGGAATCGGCGCCAGCTACACCTTCTGACAAGCTTCTGAAGACATCTGCAGACGACTTCTTGTGCCGCCCAGGTAGCGGTGTTAGAAACAGATTGTGCCTGCTCGGACGCCCCATAGCGTTTCTTTGCGACTGCTGCCCCTGGCCATACTACTGAGTGTCTCGCTTTACTCGACGGGTTTCTGGATCGTCGACCCGTTGTTACAGCCGTCTGGTGAAGACTATCTCGCTGCAGAAAGCATCGTTCGCCAAAACTGGCAACAGGGAGACGCGGTCATTGTTCTTCCCTGGTGGGCGGCGCGTATTCGAGAGTACATAGGCGACCTGGAGTTCATTCAGCTGCGAAACCCGCAGGCAGAAGATTGGTCGAGCTTCTCCAGGCTGTGGGTAGTTTCTCTTCCCGGACACCGGCATGATCTCTTCACGGGTCCGTTCGGTCACTGGACGCATCCGCGCTTGAAAGAAATTCAGGCGGGCAAGTTGACGGTTGATCTTTATGATCTGCCGCCGCCCGCGCGTGTGCTTTACAACTTCCGCGACCGGCTTAGCGATGCTCGGGTGTCGATGCATGAACCGCAAGGGCCGCGGCTGTGCTCACGCTGGGTTGAAAACAGATGGGTCTGCAGCCGCCGCGACTGGAACTACGTCGGCCGAATGATAGTCGAATTGGGTGATGATCCCCGAAAGATTATCTGGGCGCATCCCGCCGACTATCCACTCGAGATTGCATACCCATCCGTCCCCGGAGGCAAGCTATTGCGAGTGCACACCGGTTTCACCCCGCCGGCAGCCAGGGCGCCGGACGGGGCACCGGTCACTTTGCGCGTGCTTATGGACGGACGAGAACTTGGCAGGGTCGTGCAGCAGAATCTAACGGGCTACTTTCCAGCCGAATGGGACATCTCTGCCGCGGGGCCAGGACCGCACCAGGTCACGTTTGTCGTAACCTCACCTCGCGGCGGCATGCGCCATTTCTGCTTCGACGCACAGGTGCGTGGATGAAATATATCGGACGGAATGCAAACGCACTGATTGCCCTGGGCTTGGCTTTGGCAACTTTTGGAGTACTGTTTGCAAACGCTCCGCATCTGGGGCTAACCCGCGATGAAGGCTACTATGTGGACGCCGCCGAGCACTATGCCGGCTGGTTCCGTGAACTTGCGAATAACCCGGGCCAGGCATTTGACGACGCTGTCATCAGCCGCTACTACGAAATAAACCGCGAGCATCCGGTCTTGGTGAAAAACATGATGGCCTTGAGCTATCTGGCTTTTGCACCCTCCGGAAACCGGAGCTCCCACTGGCCCCCCGAAGAACGTGGCGCGTACATCAGGGCCATGCGCCTGCCGGCCGACTTGTTCTCGGCCCTGTGTGTAGCACTGGTGTTTCTATTCGGCGCGGCCGTTGCGTCACGACGGGTAGGGCTGTTCGCGGCGCTGGCTTTTATTTTAGCCCCGCGGCACTTCTTTCATGCCCAACTGGCCTGCTTCGATATGCCGGTAACTTTGGCCTGGCTTGCAACCGTGATGGCCTATCGTAGGGCAGCGGACTCTTGGAAGTGGTCGATCCTGACTGGTTTGACATGGGGGCTGGCGCTGGCCATAAAGCTGAATGCATTCTTCCTGCCTGTTGTGCTGGGCCTTCACTGGCTGATAACCGAGGGTGGAAAGTTCTCGCTCTCCCGGAGCGGGTTGAAGTTTCCCCGTATTCCGCTGGCTTTTTTCTGCATGTTAGTACTGGGGCCGCTCGTCTTTCTGCTGCATTGGCCATTCTTATGGCATGATACCTTTGCCCGGTTGGGCTGGTATCTGAGCTTCCATCTTAATCATGTCAACTATTACTGGGAGTACCTGGGCAAGTTGCTTACAGATCCGCCGTTCCCCTGGGCCTACCCATTCGTCGTGACGGCGCTCAGCCTGCCCTTGCCCACTCTGCTGCTAGCAGCTATCGGGTTCTTTGGTGTACTCGGTCGACGCCTGGGCCGGCCGTTTCACACGGGGCTACAGATGTTGGCACGACTTGGTGGTGTGAAAACAAAAACTGTCGCTGACGCGAATGATAGCACCGGCATGGGCAGAAGCGACGCCTGGTTGCTGCTGCTGAATACATTCATTCCCTTGCTGATCATAGCCATCCCGACGGTCCCGATTTTCGGCGGCATGAAACACTGGCTGCACGCAATGCCTTTTGCCTGCATCTTGTCAGGATTGGCTCTCGACAGGCTGGTACAGGCGCTGCCCGGAGAAAGATTAAAGAAGCTGCGTCTTACGCCTAGGCGAGTGTACGTTACGCTAGCCGGGCTGGTTCTGCTACCGTCGCTTCTGGGTCTGATTCATGTCGGCAACTATGGTACGACATATTACAACGAGCTTGCCGGCGGGGTGGCCGGCGGCGCCGATCTGGGAATGCAGCGCCAGTATTGGTCGAACGACGTAAGCGGTGTACTGCCCTGGATAAATGAGCATCTGCCGCACGGGGCCCGGTTGTATCTGCACGAGGTCAACGGCGAGTGCTTCCGAAGCTACAAGCGTGACGGATACCTCCGTGGAGATCTGAGAATGGCCTGGACACCAGAATCGTCCGACTTCACTTCATATCTTTACCATCGCGAGTTCGTCGACACAGAGTACCGCATCTGGAATCTTTGCGGAGACAAGAAGATCGCCTACGGCTTGTATCTCGATCAGGTGCCTTTAGCGTTAGTGTACGATATCAAGCGGCCTAGCCCCGCAAAAGGCGCGGGATACCCGAGGGCACGGCTACGCTACGCTTCGCCGCAAGGCCGATGACTGTTGACACTGACACCATCAAAACGATTGCTTGACTCAACTGTTAAGATGTTGCCATCTCAATCGCCTAGTAGATAAAAGGAATCAGGCGCTTGGTCTTGCGCATGTAAGTGCGGTACTCGTCGCCGAACTGATCGATCAACATCTGCTCTTCGACCCGAATACGGTAGATCAAACCGGGCGTGCCTAAAAGGAAGTAAACCGCGAAGGCCAGGGGGCTTGCGAATACGGTCACGAAGCCCAGGTTGATGAGCCACAATCCGCTGTAGGCCGGGTGGCGCACCCTTCGGTAGATGCCATGCTGAACGACCTTGTGTTCATCGTGCAGCCGCACCGAGATGGTGAAGAAACGACCCAGAGTGCGTATGGCCACGACACGGATTAGCTGCCCTGTGACATATAGCGCGGCGCCGGCCGCAGGCCAGTACCAGTCGTAGCCAAGGATGCGCCACTGCGGCCAGTGCGGGCTGATCCAGTAGAAGTCAACCAGACCCAATACATAGGATAGCCCGAAAGTGATCCACAGCACGGCGGCTGAACCCTTGTCCCTGCGTTGCCCACCGGCATCCGGTGCCTGGAAGATGCGCTCTACGATCAGCAAACAAGCAAATAGTCCCGCAAAGACCTGTCCGGGAGTTTCCTCAAAGAAGCGCCTGAAGCCACCGGCGAGTAGGCAGAAAAAAGAAAGTGCCAGAATCAGCCGGAAGGGAACCATTGCCAAGCGAAACTTCTTAATGGTTTTCAGCTGTTCCGCTGTAAACTTAATTTCTTTGGGCTGATCGGTCACCTTAGGCGCAGTATAGAACCACGCACGGCAACGAGCAACACATTCGACTTTAGCCCAATTGCTGCAGTTTCTGGATGTATTCAGGCTTGGGATTCAGCTCCACGGCCATCTCGAGGGTTCTCTTGGCGCCTAAGTTGTCGCTTCGAAACAGCAGCAGGTCTATCTGCTTGAACAGCATCTCGGCTGACGTTTGCAGCTGCGATGCATCGATTACCTGTTTACGATACTGCTTGCGGCGTTCGCGGTTTTCGAGGTATTCGACGGCCTTCTCCGCCATTGTCACTCGTTTGCGGCACATATTTGTGCACTCGATGGAATGGCTAGCCAGCGCACTGCCGGGGCCATATTCACGCTTGATCTTCTCCAGGGCCTCTTTGTACGTAGCAGGGTGGGCGCTCCAGTGAACACCGGCTTGGTCGAATCTGTTGGCCTCGGCGAGCTCGTCCAACTCTTTCGAGAGCTTGTACTCGGGCTTTTGTTCCGGAGCGGCAAGTGAGTCTGTGAGCAGATCGAAAGTGCCGAGAAAGTGCAAGGCGGCCATCTGCAGGCGAAGCTTCTTTCGTCTGACGAAGGATACGACATTTAGTGCATCCGCGAGCGTGCGTGTGCCGTCCAGTAGCTCTTCTGCGAATCGGAGGCTCTTGCGATCGAGGGCCAGGGAGGAAAGCGGCCAGCGGCAATCCTTATTCGGCAGAGGGTAACGGTTTGCAAGCGGCGCCAGGAAGTCGTCGAGTTGTTTGGAATTCAACTCGGCAAGTGCGTGCTCGAGCCAGGGCATGATTAGATGGCCGAACGTCACTCCGGTGCGGCGAGACGTTTGCAGGGTGGTAATGGAGTAGTTACTCTTGCCGGCGTGCCTGATTTCCTCGAGTGCGTCGACTACCTGATCGCGAACGCAGATCCACAGCTCGTGCAGCTTGATTACCTTCTCGGCCATGAGAACTATCTCGACCGGCTTTTCATCGCTGGATTCCGACAGAAGCGCGCGAATGCGACTGTGCGGTATAAGTTGTCTCTTGACCAGGCGCTCCAGGAGATCTTCCTGGGCTCCGGAAGAAACATAGTGAACTATATTGCCGTTGGCGTTGAAACCGAAGCGCAAGTGCCTGTTCTTGAGCTCTACCACGAGCTGCAAAGGAACGCCGGCCGAGGAAAGAGACGCGATCAGGCATAAGAGGTCGACATTGTCGAGTCTATTGGAAGTAAGATCCACGGGGGTCAAGGGGTACATCTTTGTGATTACCGCGCCTGGCACGATTCGCCCGCAAATATCAACGGAGGTCTGCTGCGCGGCGACGGGGGCGTGAGCCGCTGTGACCTTTTCCCCCGGGGGCACGGCGTTATAGGCGGCGGGAGGATTGGCGTCGGCCCTTTTGACCCGATCGAGAAGCTCGGCAAGAGCCTTCTTTGCGGCAGGATCGTGCGAGATATCCAGGCCCACCTTGCCGTGGTCGCAGACCAAGACTTCCGCCTGGACGGGCGTTCCGGCGCCGACACCCTCCACCAGGATCGACAGTTTCAATTTGTCTCCCCTTTTCCACGAACCTGAAGAGTCGGGATACATCAGACCCTTGTCGAGATGGTGCTCGTAGTCGGCGATGTAGGCATCAAAAGAACGGTAGCGTACGCTGCCGTCCTCCATGAGAATCGGCGTCGACAACTCAACCGGACCGGCCGGAACAATCTCGGCCACCGGTGTTCGCGAAGGCGCCGCTGCGACAGCAACTTCCCGTGATGCTTTCTTGACAGGCGCATCCAGTCGCCCGCTTTCTTTTTTCTGGAAGATCGCCTGCTCGGCCTCGGGTGCCGAGAGGTGTTCGATTAGCGCGTTCAGTGCGCCTTTCGTCGATAGCTTGTCGGGAAGATCCAGGCCGACCTTGCCTCCCTGGCAGTAGACCACTTCGGCACGCAGGCTCGCTTGAAAATCCCGGCCGGTTACCTTGATATTGAAATCAATCGGAGTTCGCAGGGGCCAGTCGCGTTCAGACTTCAACAAAAGGCCGCTTGTCGAAAGCGCGCTTTCGACCGAGGTTTGCAGCTCATCCAGCGAATCAAACTGAATGGTTCCATCATTCAGCAAGAAGGGCACAATTATCACCTGCCTTTATAAATTATTATAACACGCAAATGAGCGGGCCGGCACTTTTGAACCTTGTCTGCACCGGGACACAAGATGTACAAGAAGAACTCCGTCCCCGGCGGGAGCAACTATTGGCTGATTGGCTGGGGAGGCTGTATTTGGGGACGGAGAGGGGCTAAAGTCAGTACACTTTCAGTGTCGGTATGCCGTTGCCGTGTAGACATCCGGCAGGTTACGCGGATCATAACAAAACTTGACGCCATCTTTGTCGATGCATTGGTATTGGGTGGCGTCATCAACTACCGGATCGTGCTCGCCGGTTCGGCAGTCGGCGTTGGATTCGCAACTGGCCACACAGTTCTTGTTGTCGATGGTGGCCTTCTGGCCGTAGACGTCGACGTCCTGCGAGGCCACCAGCATGATGGTGCCCTGAGGGCAGCTATTCAAGTTGTCGTAGTCGCCGAAGACGGCCGAGTTACAGATCAGGGCGGCCCCCGTGCACTTTGTGGCCATGAGGCTGCAGTAACCGTTGGCAAAGTAGGTGTTCGTGGCTAGCGAACCTTCGTAGGTTCGCAGGCAAACCCTGGCCGCTCCGGGCCAGTCTTCAGCAACTTCGTCACAACCAATGATGGTACCCCCGGCCGGCTTGGGTACACTCATTTGCTCACACTCCTGGCCATCGCAAGAACAAGCAGAGCCGATTCCCTGGTCAGCGGGCCCTCCCTGGTCAGCGTTCTCATCGGCGCCTGCATCCGAGCCATTGTCGGCTCCGGCGTCGATGCCCTCGTCGGCGCCTGCGTCCTGGCCCGCATCGGCATCCTGATTAAGCCCACTGTCTTCGGTGCTGTCGCCCCCGGAGTTGCAGGCAGAAAACGACAGAACTAACAGCAGTCCCGGCAGAATCATAAATACTCTTTTCATGATGTTGTCCTTTCGTGTTTTCATCCCGAGAATGCCTTTAGATATGCTGCAAGATTCGCGCCCTGCTGAACGGTCTCCAGCCGCCCGGAAACACTGGAACAATAGGCTTTGTGGGCGCAAGGGTAATGTTCGTAACTGCACGCATGTTCGAAATCGCACATGAAAAACGGTTTTTTATAAGCGTGCTTGTCACCGTACTTGCAGCCGGGCGTCCTGGCTCGTATTCTTTGTCTGGAGGTAACAATGAAGAACTTACGAGACCGGGTGGTGGTTGTCACCGGTGCTGCGTCGGGTATAGGGCTGGCTACTGCGAAGGCTTTTGCACGCCAGGGCTCCAAGATACACCTTGTGGACATTGACCCAGAGAGGTTGAAAGTTGCTGAAAAAAGTATATCGGGATCGCGGGCAAATGCCCACGTGGTTGATTGCAGTGACGGTGAGGCTGTGGCCGGGCTAGCCGACGAAATTTTTTCCAGCGATGGACAAGTGGATGTCCTGCACAACAACGCCGGTGTGTGTTGTGCGGGACCGGCCTGCGAAATTTCACTCGACGACTGGCGCTGGTCGATGGATGTCAATCTGTGGAGCGTGATCCACGGGGTGCGTGCGTTTGTGCCAAGGATGATAGAGGCAGGAGGCGGGCATGTCATTAACACCGCCTCTATGGCCGGGCTGATCGGTCTGCCATACGTCACACCCTACTGCGCTTCGAAGTTCGCCGTGGTAGGGCTGTCTGAATCCCTGGCACTTGAACTTGCGGCGCACAACATCAAGGTGACGACCGTTTGCCCGGGAGCGGTGCGCACAAATGTCTTCGACGACGGACGGCTAGATTTGCCCGGCGACTGGCTGGGGCGAGTCAAGGGTCTCGTTTCACGCCACGGGGCCGATCCTGAGCAGGTAGCCCGTGAAATCGTAGCTGCCGTGCGATCCGGAGGCGGCATGCTGACACCGGCAGCCGGGGGCATGTTACCCCTTTGGCTGCTGAAACGGTTGTCGAACGGGCTGTATTCTCGTCTCGGGAAACTCTTTTCTGGATTGGCTGCAAGTCGGTAGACGAGCTGAATCGTACAATTCACCGGAGGCAGAAATTGGAAGATCAGAAAAGAGGCGGGCGATTCGAGGGAGCGATAGAACTGGACGAGTCGCTGCTCGACGACCCGGCCTTGGCGCTGGAGGACGGTCTGCGTAACGCCGACCGCGAACGGATCCTGGGCGCCTACCGGCTTCTGGTCAATGCACAGAAGGTTCCCGAACTTTCCGCAGAACACTCGCGCGTTTTGGCGGCAACACTGGAAGATGCCGAGATGTATCTGGACGCAGCCCGGGTTTACCGGCGTGGAGCCGAGGCGAATCTTGACGATCCAAAGACGCCCGACAGCCTGTTTCGCGCCGCATGTCTTCTGTTGGGACCGGCCCTGAGGCCCGAACCCGGTACCGACATGCTGATGTACCTGGTGGGCAACTTTCCCGACGATCGGCTGGTGCCTCAGGCGGAACGCATCCTTCAGTTGCAAGAAAGCGGCGACAGACAGGGTGTACAACGAGAACTTACCGAACTCGGGATCTATCGCAGGCCGGAAGAGCCATCGGCCTCAACTCGCGAGGAGGCCGGGCAACGGCCACTACCCGCAGGAGGCTATGAAGATCTGCGCCATCGCCTGGCGCCCATTGTTGAAACGTCCGGCTATCGAAAGGCGGCTGCCATATACAAGATTGCATTCCTGGCACTGACCGCCGTTTTCGTCGTTTGCTATTTCACTCGCGATAGCCTGTCGGGCATCGATGACATCGATCCGTCATTGCTACAGGCTCCCACGCAAAAAGAAGCCAGTAACGCAGACCCGGTTACTATCGAGCACGACGACTACCGGCTGACGCTGATTCCCAGGTACGACTATGTACTATCGGGTCTAATCGTCAGCAAGGATGACTACAGCATGTTCGGCCTCAGCCGCGGCAATGTTTTCATGGAAGACCTGTGCATGATCTGGGGCGCCAACGTCAGTAGCCGAGTCTACCAGAAGAGCGGGGTCTCTTTCGAGCATCATGGCAACGTGTGTTACGCGCAGTGGAAAGGTCCCTATAGCATCATTGGTAACGAACTTTCGAACAACCATATCCTGACAACCGATGAAAATCTTCTCTCGGCCTTCGATGATCTCGAGCGCGGCGACCAAGTCCGTATTAGCGGACAGTTGGTAGACGTGCAAATGACACCACTGAACAACAGGGGAGCGCTGCGCGCCGGTCTGCTAAAGACCAGCACCTCGCGTGACGACGGAGGTTACGGAGCTTGCGAGATCATTCGCGCCAGTAAATTGGAAGTGCTGTCCCGGGGAAACGGGCTTTCGCGGTTGCTCTACAGCCTTTCATTCTGGTTGCTGGTTTTCATGTTGCTGGTGCTGGTGGCCCGCCTGGTTCTGCTGCCGGTGGGCCGCCAGGTATGATGTGCTCAGTGCCGCAGAAGCACGCCTGTCAGGCAAGCAATCGCGCCCGCGGCCTTGATGATCTCATCAACCGCAACCGTCAGGCACTCGACGCCGCGCTTCTCGAGAAAGGCCTGACTCACGGGGTTGCCCGCGGGCATTACAATCCGGCCTGGACCCAGGCATACGAAGTTGAGGGCCATGCCAACACTCAACTCCTCGGAGTTCGGCATCTCGAGCACTGAATAGCCATGTTCGCCCAGGGCCCGCAGGATCTCGGATGAGTTCCTTCCCGGCCAGCACACTGCCGTGCGCGAATCAAGAAAGCGAAGCTGCCCCATCAGGTGCATACCGGCCTCGGGAAGATCAACCTGGATGGTCGTCACCCCGAGACTTCCCATGATTGCGGCCACCTGTTCGGCACCTACGCGGTTGGTGCGCCGGCCACGCGCCAGCAGTACAGTCTTTTCATCGAGCCAGGCCGCGTCCGCACCCTCGAAAGTGCCCTTGCCGTGTACGCTCATCAAGATCGGAATGCCCAGGTCAGCCAGGCGTTGGGCGACGATGCGCTCCTCACCTGCGCGAACGCTTGAAGCCGGCCGCGCCAGGATCGCTCCTTGCGGAGTCATGAACATCAAGTCGGCAACAAACATCTGGTTGGGTGGCGGACGGCTGCGCGAAATCCCATCCGGCACGACGGAGTAAACGTTCACGCCCGCCCGGCGGTACGTCTCGGCTAAAGCGGCGTGCTGCCGGACGGCCAGATCGGGATTCAGCGGCTCGAGCATCAAAACTGCATCGGGATTCTTGCTGCGGGCAAGCTCTCCTCCCGGCCCGTGCATCAGCACCGCCTCAAGCGGCGAGTACTCGCAGTGCTGTCCACAGGCCGACCAGATAGACCCGATTTCCTCTCCAAGAGACCGTTCACGGGGCGCGAAGCCCCGGCCCCCGTAAGCGGCCGGAGTTTTATCCGCTGGCATATTCCAACCCCTTCAGGCGATTGTGTATCCACCGTCCACGCAAAACGTCTGTCCGGTTACGAAGGATGACTCATCAGAAGCCAGAAAAACTATCAGTTCGGACACCTCCTGAGGCTGGCCGAAGCGCTTCAAGGCGGTGTGGTCGGTGAAGACCTTGATGATTTCGGGAGTATTGACAAGCACGGAGGATAGTCGAGTGTCGATCACTCCCGGGGCCACGGCATTGACCCTGATTCCAAGTGAACCCAACTCGACAGACAGCGTCTTGGTCATTGAAATCACGGCCGCCTTGGTCATGCCGTAGACACCCTGTAAAGGGGCGGCCCGCAACCCGGCTATGCTGGCAACGTTGACGATCGAACCCCTGCTCTCCTTTTCCTGCCAGCGCTTTACCACCAGACGAGTGGCTTCGAAGTACCCTTTCAGATTGACCTCGAATGTCTTGTCGAACAGCCCCTGCGTAACATCCAACATCGGGCCGAAGTGGGGATTTGTACCGGCGTTGTTGACCAGGATATCCGGGACGCCCAGTTCCTGCTCCATCCAGGTCACGAGTTCCGAAAGCTGCTCTGCGTGTCCGACATGACAAGCTCGCGGAACGATGCTACCAGGGTAACTGGCGTTGATTTCCTGTGCGGCAACCTCGAGACCTTCTTGCTTTCGGGCGCAAATGACAACACGCGCTCCCTCACGGGCGAAGGCCTGTGCCGTGGTCTTGCCGATGCCCCGACTTCCTCCGGTAATCAATGCAAGTTTGCCCTTCAGACGATCGACCATGCTTTAACTCCTTTCTTCTCCACGGATGCAATCTCGGCCAAGGTATCACGGGCGACGCCCGTAGAACAGATCATCCCCCAGAAGCATCAATCGACGCGAAAATGCGTTGCGCCTGATTAGCCATCGCACCAGATTATGCAACATGCTCGATGGATGCGAGTATGGGCACACCCGGATGCATATGCCGCAATCGCTACCCTGCTGGCGCCAGAAACGATAGCAACTATCTTGCTGGCTCTGCCATTTTTCGTTGCCGTTGCGTATCTGTTTCTCTCCTCGGTCGATCGAACCCGAGGGGCAATTGATGGCGCATTTTCGACAAATCTCGCAGAAGTCCTGAACACCGAAAGTTTGCCGGTCGTCTTGCTCGAGCTCAAGATCAGTTGTCACAACAGCCAGGCGCACGCGCGGTCCGAACTTGCGGGTTACCAGCAGACCCAGCCGGCCCAGTTCGCCCAGTCCGGCATCGACTGCTACGGGCACACACATGACCCGGTAGTTGGCATCAATGTGCGCTCGGGCACTGTATCCCAGCAAGCCAATATAACGCGACAGCACCAATGCGATCGAGCCGGCCTCAAGATAGCGCAGCGCGGTTTCGGTGGTGGAGGGCGGGTTTGGCGCCTTGTGAACCATGCTGTGGGACATCTCCATGCCGACCACCAAGGCGTGCGAGTGATCTAGCTCAATCGGTTCTCCAAAGTTGCCGGGAGAACGGCCGATGTGGGAATAAACATGGGCCGGATCGAGTCGGGTGCAACCAACCAGGTCCGCACCCAGGTATCGGGCGAATTGCTTGATCTGTCTTGTCAACTCGGCGGAAGAAGCCCTGGACGGCTCGACACTGGCGGGTTCGACATCGCAGTCGATCTTGCCCGAAATGTCAGCCTGGACATCAAACAGTGCGTTCATGCGAGTTGCGTTGAGCAGATCATATGCCCGGCCGCCAGGGGCGCCTAGTTTGGGCAGGGCCCGGATCTTATCGTCGAGTGATGCCTTCTCCGGATGCAGAGCGTAATAGGATGCGAAATCAGGACTTCCCTTTTCAAGTCTGTAGAAGCGATGAAACAGGGCATCACGTTCGTCGATGCGTTCTTGCTCGCCTGTCCGATGTAATGATTTTGGTTTTCCGACGGGCAGAACAAGAACCAGCAGCAAGAACATGCCAACTGCAAGCTCGGCGGCCAAAATTATTCTTCGCCCGGGCAGATCAAATAGCAAGCTAACGAGTAGTGATGAAAGCGTGATGGCCGCCATCAAGAGCGTCATCCTAAAAGCGCGCCATTCTCTCTCTCGAGCACTGGTCGCGGCAAAAATGAAAGCCGCGACGACCAAAAGAGCCAAGGCCACCCAGCCAAAGATGAAGAGCCTGTCCAGCATGGCAACATGCTATCCGGCCCAAAGTATTCTGGCAACTGGACGCATAACCGATTGTATTATCTGCTGATATTCAGACACTTGAATCGATCGAGGAGTTGTGAGACACTTCGCGCTTCGATGAAGATGACAGGTGCAAATAGAGATTGGCAGAAGTTATCTGAAGAACGATTACTTGAGATTCGCCTGTGCGATCTCAGGCTTTCGATCGAAGGATCCGTTCTGGAGGAGCGTATCGAGAATGTACGAGACGAGCTTTCCGGGCGCGGCCTGTTGTTTCGCCCTTACTTTTGGCTGTCGGACGACTGGTTCACACCCGAAGACGTAACCGGAGTGGCTATTCCCTTCTTCCTCGCACATCCGCGCCTGGTGCGCCTGGAGAGAAAGCAGATGGGAGAGGTCGAGGGAGGGAATCGTGAATGGTGTATGAAGATTCTGCGCCACGAAATCGGACATGCGCTAGACCATGCCTTTGGCCTGCATCGCAGACGCCGCTGGCAACGTCTTTTCGGACCCACCTCACGGCACTATCCGAAAGGCTACAGGCCAGATCCTCACTCGCGACACCACGTATTGAATCTCGAGTACTGGTATGCACAGGCACATCCGGACGAGGATTTTGCCGAGAGCTTTGCGGTCTGGCTGCAACCCCGTTCACAGTGGCGAAAGCGTTACGCGGCCTGGCCGAGGGCTAGAGCGAAACTCGAATATATTGACGAGCTGATGGCCGGCATAATCGGCAAGAAGCCGCCTCACACTACACGCGAGAGAGTCGATTCGCTGCCTAGCCTGCATATGACGTTGGCCGAGTACTACGATCACAAGCTGCGAGTGCATGGACGGGAGTTTCCCGACTATTATGATGGTGTACTGAAGAGGGCCTTCAGTACGGCCCCAAAAAGCCCCCGGTTGGTTCCTGCCTGGTCGATTTTACACCGGGTACGCCCGTTTGTGCTGAGCAAGGCATCCGGCTGGGCGGGCGACCAGCGCCACAGTCTTGATCGGATGCTGCATGACATGGCCGGGCGCTGCCGAGAACTCGATCTTTACGCCACTGATATCAGGCGACAATCCAGACCTCAGTTTGCCCTAAGTCTTGCCCGTCGGGCAATGGATTCACTTCACCGAAACCGTAGGTGGGTGCAGATGTGAAACGGTTGCGCGTCCTGGCTTTGATGCGCGATGACCTTCTGCCCCCGGAATCGACCTCCGGAATGTCCGCCGACGAAATTACCTGCGCTCCCTGGAAGACAGAGTACGACGTAGTTTCAGCGCTCGGGAATCTCGGCCACCAGGTCGTCAAGCTGGGTCTCTACGATGACCTGGCCGTGCTCAGGAAGGCTATCGACGAGTTCAAACCGGACATTGCCTTCAACCTGATGGAAGCTTTCTCCGGCGAGGCTGTCTACGATCAAAACGTAGTGGCCTATCTCGAGTTGAAGGGTGTGCCCTATACCGGTTGCAATCCAAGGGGTTTGATGATTGCCCGCGACAAGGCCCTGTCAAAGAAACTCTTGGCATATCATCGACTGCGGATCCCGGATTTCGCCGTATTCAGAACGGGCCGCACAATTCGCCGTCCGAAGCGCTTGAAGTTTCCGCTTTTTGTAAAATCGGTCGTTGAAGACGCTTCGTTGGGTATCTCTCAGGCATCGTTAGTGAAAGACGATGCCGCCCTGGAGGCCCGTGTTCGCTTTATTCATCAGCATACCGGCAAGGGGGCCATTGCCGAAGAGTTTATTGAGGGACGCGAACTTTACCTTGGCGTGATCGGCAACCAGCGGCTAGAAGTATTTCCCACCTGGGAGTTGTTGTTCGACAAGAAGCCCGAGGACGTTCCGCTGATAGCAACCGCGGCGGCCAAGTGGAATCTGAAGTACCAGAAGAAGTGGGGTGTCATGAGCCGGGCGGCGGAAGATCTCCCGCCACAGATAGCGGAGCACATCGCGAAACGCTGCAAACGTATATACCGCATCCTGGGCTTGAGCGGATATGCCAGATTCGATTTTCGCCTGGAGTCTCGTGGTCGATTGTATTTTCTCGAGGCCAATCCCAACCCGGCCCTTTCTATCGACGAAGACTTCGCTTCCTCGGCCGCCAAGAAAGGAATTTCCTT
Organism: uncultured Myxococcales bacterium; assembly: GCA_964513625.1. Taxonomy (GTDB): domain Bacteria; phylum Myxococcota; class B64-G9; order B64-G9; family B64-G9; genus DATKYQ01. Next base: position 118,464 of record CAZENH010000005.1, read on the forward strand.
CGAGCGCCTGATACAGCGCATCCTGAGCCTGGGCCTTAACTGGGAACCCTTACAGGCAATGTGATGGCCGGAAAGCAAAAGAGGTGTATCAATATGTCTCATACGAATAGACCGATAGTGACAGACGACCATCCGTCCTTGTCGGTAGTTAGTATTATTATTATGGTATTTTCAAAATTCATTAATTGGCACGCGAATTGCTCAAGGTACTCGGGTAACTTGTGTGAAGGTACCGCAGTACCGGCTTGATGCCCGGCCTGCGATCAGCGACAGACACACTTTGAATTGGCGGACAAGAACTGGTAAGCAACAGCTGATACTAACGACTAGGAGGTTGCAATGAAGAATTTCGAATCGATCGAAGAACTTTTGGATTTCGCCATCGGTGAGGAGGAAGCTGCCGCGGCGTTCTACGAGAAACTTGCGGCCAAGATGGATCGGCGTTGGATGCAGGAGATTTTCGAACAGTTCTCGCGCGAAGAAAAAGGACACAAAGCCAAACTACTCAGAATCAAATCGGGTGAGCTGCCCGCCCCTCCGCTACAGAAAGTAATTGATCTTAAAATCGGCGACTACCTGGTGGATGCCGACCTGAGTGCCGAAATGGATTACCAAGAGGCGCTGATCGTGGCTATGAAGAAGGAAAAAGAAGCCTTCAGGATGTACACCGATCTGGCCTCTGTGGCGGATGACGAGAGGGTGCGCGATCTGCTTTTGTCTCTTGCTCAGGAAGAGGCCAAGCACAAGCTACGCTTCGAAATTGAGTACGACGAGATGATTCTCAAGGAGAACTAAAAACCATACGCCATCGTCAAGCCGGGCGTAGAAAGTGAGGGCGATATGACACAAGCCAGAACAGTTTCCATGAACGGCGATCCGAAGCGTTTGTCTGGAGATCTTGTGGCTGTTGGCTCGCCCGCTCCGGATGCGGTAGTGGTTGACAATGAACTTGGCGAGGTGAGGCTTTCTGATTTCATCGGCAAGGTCCTGATCATCTCGGCGGTGCCGTCACTGGACACATCCGTTTGCGACATACAGACGCGGAGATTCAATCAAGAGGCGGCCGAGCTTGGCAACGATGTCAACGTGCTGACCATCAGCATGGATCTGCCATTCGCCCAGAAAAGATGGTGCGCCGCCGCAGGAGTTGAGCGGGTCACTACGCTATCCGATTACCGCAGCGCGAGTTTCGGCTTGGCCTATGGTCTGTTGATCGAAGATCTCAGGCTCCTGGCCCGGGCCGTAATGGTAGTCGACCGAGAGGGGATTGTGCGTTACCTGCAGCTGGTGGAAGAGGTGAGCGAGGAGCCCAATTACGAAAAGGCCATCGAAGCGACCAGGAAGATTCTCTGACATCCGCGTCAAAGACCATCCCGATCGACACGGGCAATCTAGTGAAACGGCCTTTTACTCTGTTTTGGCGGGAGACTCCGTCTCAGCGGGTGGCTCGGTCTTGGCGGGCGGCTCGGTCTTCTCTTCTGCCGCCTTTTTCTTGGCACACTCGCTGCAGCAAGGCTTGTCCTTCTCCTCGTGTTTTGCGGCCATCTTTTCGAACAACTTCTGTTTTTGATCCTTGTTCAGGATCTTGAGCAGCCCGAGTTTGGCGTCTATCTTAGCCATATAAAGCTTGCGCTTCAGTTTGGAGATCTGGATATATTTGCCTACGATAGCCTTGCGCCGAGGTTTTTTGGCCTGCCAAAGCTTGAGCATTTCTGCTTTCCGCTTCTTCACAATCTTCATGACAGGCATTACCCGTTTCATGATCTTCGCACGCAGTTTATCCAGTTTCTTTACCTGGGCTTCGTCCAGGCCCAGCTTTTCCACCTGGCACTTGCACAAGATTGCCCCGGCGCCATGCCCATGGGCCAGGGCGGAGGGGGAAGCACAAAGAAACAGGACAGCAAACATTGTGACCACTACAATCGCGAACCTTCGCATGGTATCCTCCTGAATGGTTGACGTTCCAGGTGATGATGGTTCTTAGGGTTGAGAAAATCAAGGGGAAAGGACTTGTTGCCGCTTTTCAAGATGCCGAGGATTTGCATGGAGGTATTGTGTATACAGATTTAACTGCCAAACTGAGTTTCAGGGCCGGGCGATGGCCGATCGATGTCGGCCTGCCAAGTCTCCTTTTTATTCACGGGGCGGGTGGATCGAGCGCCTACTGGTCGAATCATCTGACTAGCCTGGCTGATATCGCAAACACCATTGCCGTCGATCTGCCTGGCCGAGGCGGCAGCCGGGAAACCGGCTGCGTTGATATCGAAGACTACGCTCGCGCCGTCGGGGACTTTCTTGAAGAAAGCAAGCTTCCACAGGTAGTGCCAGTGGGGTTCAGCATGGGCGGAGCAGTTGTTCTGCAACTCTTACTGGACGCGCCGGGAGACTTTGCCGGCGCGGTACTTACATCGACAGGCGCCAGGCTTCGGGTGCTGCCGGCAATATTCGAGTTGGTAAAAAACGACTTTGCGACTTTCCTCGATCAGCTCAAGCATACGCTGATCTCGCCCGCTAGTGACCCTGCCCTGCTCAGCGATATCATCGAAGACACCGCACGATGTGATCCGCGAGTGATTCTGGCTGATTTCAGCGCCTGCGACCGTTTCGATGTCCGTGAGCACCTGGGTAAGATAGACGTTCCGGTACTGGTGGTAAGCGCCGCCGACGACCTGCTGACTCCGCCGCGCTACGGTGCCTACCTCGAAAACAACATTTGTGACGCGCGCCGGGTGCACATCGAGAATGCCGGTCACTGCCTGTCCATCGAGAAAGCCTCGGACTTCGAAGCGGCCGTGAGAAAATTCTTACTGCAACTTGGTTGAGAATACTAAGGCGCCCCCTCGAGGGGGCGCCCTTTCGCGCAGTTACTTGATCTCAATCTTGCGGGGCTTGGTCTCTTCGGTCTTGGGAAGCACTACCTCCAGAACCCCATTATTGAACTTTGCCGCCACTTTGCCGCCGTCGACATTACTCGGAACGGCGATGGCTCGCTCAAACGCACCGTAGCTGCGCTCGGAACAATAGCAGGTGCCCTCTTGCTCTTGGGTTTCTTCCTTCTTCTCGCCCTTGATCAACAGGGTTCCCTCAGTCAGGGAAATCTCGACATCCTTCTCGTCCACTCCGGCCAACTCCAGCTTCACGTTGAAAGCCTCATCGGTCTCGGTTACCTCCAGTGGTGGAGCGACCACCGTCGGACGCACATCGAAGAATGGCGAGTCGAAGAAGCGATCAAATACGTTGTCGATTCTTCGGTCAAGGGGTGAAAGCTCCCTTGCCGGTCTCCATAGAGTCAGTGCCATGATTGCGCCTCCTTTCTTGGTACCACTACTCTCTCCAGTTGATAAAGTGTGCACTGAGTGCTAAATGTCAAGACCCTCGCGGGCCCGCGAGAGGAAGGAAGTGGACCATGACTGCAAATGACGAGCAGATCGCCAAGATTGCCCGACTCAAGCAAGAACGCCGTGCAATCATCCTGGCCCACAACTACCAGCTCGCAGAGGTGCAGGATATTGCAGATCTATCCGGCGACTCGCTCGATCTCAGCCGGAAGGCCGCGGCTACCGAGGCCGATGTGATCGTTTTTTGCGGCGTGCACTTTATGGCCGAAACGGCTGCAATACTCTCGCCCGGAAAAACCGTGCTATTACCCGACAGGCATGCCGGCTGTCCGATGGCCGACATGATCGACGCCGAGAGTCTCAGGAGAAAGAAAGCCGAACACCCCGGCGCCGCGGTGATAAGTTACGTAAACTCGACGGCCGAAGTGAAGTCCGAAAGCGATCTCTGCTGCACATCGGCCAACGCCGCAAAGGTGGTGAATTCTATCCCTCCCGGCCGCGAGATCATCTTCGTTCCCGACCAGTACCTGGGCACCTACGCCGCCGCACAGACCGGCCGCGAGCTCATCCTTTGGCCTGGCTACTGCCCTACTCACCGGCGCATTCTTCCCGAGCACATCGAGCGCCGCAAAGTCGAATACCCGGACGCAAAGGTGATAGTCCACCCCGAATGCCGCCCGGAGGTAACGCGCCTGGCCGACAAGGTGGCCAGTACCAGCCAGATGATTAGCTACGCCAGCGAAAGCGACGCTCAGACAATAATCGTCGGCACCGAACTGGGCATCATCCATCGCCTGCAGAAAGAGAACCCACACAAGCGCTTCGTGGCCGCTACCGAGCAGGCGATTTGTCCCAACATGAAACGCAACACGCTCGACAAGATTGTCGCGGCACTCGAAGAAAACCGCTACATCGTGAGTGTACCCGAGGAAATTAGAAATAAAGCAGCAACCGCACTTGAGCGTATGCTGGAAATTAGCTGACCCGTCCACGGGCGCGGAGTCTCTTTGAACAGCCCGGGAAAAATAATTGTTGGCATGAGCGGCGGAATCGACTCCTCGGTGGCCGCGGCCCTGCTGGTCGAGGAAGGCTTCGATGTCGAGGGTTTCAGCCTGCGCCTGCAACCATGCGACGACGACCTGGAGAACAGCTCCTGCTGCGGCGTTCGGGGGCTGGCCAGCGCAAGGGCCGTTGCCGACAGGCTGGGCATCCCGCACCTGGTGCGCGATTTGCGCCAACGCTTCGACCGAATTGTACTGCGCGGCGCCTGGGAGGATTATGCCCGCGGGCGGACCCCCAATCCCTGCGTCGTCTGCAACAGGAAAGTGAAGTTCGCGGCGATTGTTGAACGGGCCAGGGAGACAGGGGCCGCTTGGATAGCCACCGGCCACCATGCCCGAGTAGTCGGCGCAGGAGACATGAGCGAATCGCCTAAACTGCTACGTGGCCGGGACGGCGACAAGGATCAGTCCTATTTTCTGTGCCGTCTTTCGCTCGATCAGCTTTCAATGACGCGCCTTCCGGTGGGTTCAATGACCAAGGCAGGGGTGCGCGAGACGGCTCGTAGGCTGGATCTTCCCGTTCAGGGGAGACCAGAGAGCCAGGATGTATGTCTCGAGTCTCTCGGCCTTGGCTTCGCGGAGGCGCTTAGGTTGCGTTTTGGAGCTGAAACTCTCCCGGGTGAGATAGTCGACACACAGGGCACGGTCCTCGGAACCCACACCGGTATCCACAGATTCACTATCGGTCAGAGACGCGGGTTGGGCATCGCTTCCGGAGACAGGCTGCACGTAGTTGCCATCGATCACCAAAGAGCCAGGGTGATTGTCACGGCCGATGAGCATCGCCTGTTCTCAAATTCTTGTGTGTTGTCCGACATGACATGGTTTTCCGAGGAGCACGCCGGAAGAAGTTTCGGGGCTGACGTGCAAATCCGCTCGCGTCACCAGGCGGCCGCGGCACTTATCGAGCCCGTGGCAGATCGGGCCGTACATGTTCGTTTTCGCGAAAAACAACGGGCGGTAACGCCGGGTCAGGCTGCCGCAATCTATGCAGCTGAACGCCTGCTGGGTGCCGGCTGGTTGGAGAGCGCGACCAGTGATGACAACAGGGGCATATCATGAACCGCATGGCCGTAATCCTGGTATCCGGCGGCCTCGACAGCCTGCTGGCCGTACGCCTGCTTGTCGATCAGGGCATAGACGTTCTGGGATTGAACTTCGTAAGTCCCTTTTTCTCGTGCTCCGGAGCCGGGGGTCGCCACTTGCCGAGCAAGGCCCTCGAAGAGATGGGTGTCAAGCTGCGAGTTGTCGCCATGGGTCGCGATTATATAGATCTACTGCGTCGTCCGCGTCACGGGCGCGGGCGTGAAATGAATCCCTGCGTAGACTGCCACATCTTCATGCTGCGTCGTGCGGCCCGCCTGGCCGATGATGTCGGTGCAGCCTTCGTTGCCACGGGCGAGGTGCTTGGGCAGCGTCCGCTCTCGCAGCACAAGCAGGCACTCGAATTGATCGAGCGTCAAAGCGGACTTTCGGGCCGATTGCTGCGTCCACTGAGCGCCCGGTTGCTCAAGCCGACCATTCCCGAGATGGAGGGAATCGTCGACCGTAGTCGCTTGGGCGACATTCAAGGTCGCTCGCGCAGACAGCAGCTTGCTCTTGCCGAACAGATGAATCTAGCGACATTTTCGCCTCCCGCCGGGGGCTGTTTGCTTACCGATCCGAATGTTTCAAGTCGACTACGGGATCTCTTTGCCCACCTGCCAGACTACGACATGCTCGATATGCGGCTGTTGGTACTGGGGCGCCATTTCAGACTGAACGCAGGGCTGAAGGCAATCGTCGGACGCAACCAGCAAGAGAATGAAAAATTGGCCCGCCTGGCGGACAGGCATGAAATACTCGAACTTCGCGATCATCCCGGGCCGTTGATGTTGGTACGTGGCAGGCCGGCGGTGGAAGAACTTGCGAAACTGGGGCGCATGTTGCGCTACTATGTAAAAAAAGAGACGGGTCCGCGAGTAGTGCTGAGCCGGATCCATGACGGCCGCGAAGAGGCACTGATTATCGAGGGACAAGCCACACGAGAAGAAGTCGAACGTCTGCGAATTTGAGGGGAAACGCGATGACGCACGGAGAAGATCGTTACGCCAGGCATCGAGTCATTCCGGAGATCGGCGACGCCGGACAGGAAAAAATCTCCGCGGCCACTGCATTGATCGTGGGCTGCGGCGCGCTTGGCAGTATCCAGTCGCAACTGCTGGTGCGGGCGGGAGTTGGCCGCGTGCGCATCGCGGACAATGACGTCGCAGAGCGAGTCAACCTGCAGCGACAGATCCTCTTCGACGAGGACGATATTGCTGCAAAGCGACCCAAGGCGGAGATCGCGGCCAGGAAACTCGCGCGAGTGAACCCAGAGGTTGACATCGAAGGTATCGTAAGCCGGGTAACCGCTGAGAACATCGAGAGCCTGATCTCGGGAGTCGATATCATCATCGACGCCTGTGATAATTTCGCAACCCGCTACCTGATCAACGACGCCAGCGTAAAGAACAAAGTGCCCTGGATTTACGGCGGGGTCATCGGCACAACCGGCATGTGTTTGCCGGTAGTGCCGGGGCAGGGGCCCTGCATGCGGTGCGTCTTTCCGCTGCCGCCCGAGCCGGGCAGCACGCCCACAGGGGTTGAGGCGGGGATCCTGAGTTCGGCCCCGGCAGCGGTGGGGGCCATCCAGTGCGCCTTTGCACTGCACCTTCTGGTGGAAGGCCGACTTGAAGATTACAGCTTGGCCATGCTCGACCTGTGGAACGGATCGCTGCGCACGGTTGACGTCGCCAGAGATTTAAATTGTCCGGCATGCGGGCTGGGAAGGTACGAGTTCTTGAAGACCAGGATTACAGCAACTTGTTGACGACAGATAAAGCCTTGTCGTGATCGGCCTGGTCAATCCAGTGAATCTCGACTCCCTTGCGCTCCATACGCCTGAACCAACCTAGTTGGCGCATGGCGAACTTGTAAATGGCAGAAGAAAGCGATGCGAAAAACTCTTCTCGGCTGATCGTCCGGCTGTGGATCAGGCGAGCCGCATGACGATACTCGAGCCCCAGAGAATCAAGGCGATCCCAGGATACTCCCCTTTCGTGCAGACGCTCTACCTCTTCCACCAGGCCGGCCCGCATGCGTTGTTCGAGCCTGAGTTCGATGCGGCGGCGCAACTCGTCTCGTTCGAAGCGCGTACCCAGCACCAACGGGCGGAGTTTGGGTGATGGGGGGGGCTTTTTGTTTCTCGAATGCATGGCTATTTCAATGGCGCGCAGCGTACGCTCGCGGCTTGCGAGATCAGTGACGTTGTGCAACTTGCCCTGAATCGATCTGAGACGTGCTTCAAGCTCGTCTGCGGGGAGTTTCACAAGTTCGGCGCGCAAGACAGGATCTGCGGGAACTTCCACGAGTTCGTAGGCCAGAAGTACGGACTCTAGGTAAAGCCCGCTGCCGCCCACCATCACGGGCAAGGCACCGCGAGCGCTGATTTCGGAAAAGACGCTGTAAAACATTTGTTGGTAATCGAACAAGCTGAACTCGCTGTCGAGATCGACTACATCGATCAAATGGTAGCCGATACGTCTCCCGGCGATCTCGTACTCTTCCAGATCCTTGCCGGCGCCAATATCCAGGCCACGATAGACCTGGCGTGAGTCGGCCGAGACTATCTCACCTCCAAACACGCCGGCCAGGTACACTCCCAGGGAGGTCTTTCCCGAGGCGGTCGGCCCGAGTACTACCAGCAGGTTCTTCGATCTTACTGACATTGACAGTTATTATAACCATCCAGGCAGAGTTTTTATTAATACTTTGATCACCTCCGGCCGTCTGATAAGGTTCACCGGACAAGCGAGAGTTGTAAATTACGATCGTCTACAAGGGAGGTCGAGTTATGAAAAGTGGTCGGATCATTCTGGTTGCCCCGCTGTTAGTCGGGCTGCTGGGGGCGGGCTGTATGATGAGCAGCACCCACGAGCAGATACTGAAAGACGAGCAGACTAAAGCCGCATCGCTGCTCGACCAGACCCGCAAGAAGCTGACCAAGGAGCGTGACGAGCAGGCTGAACTGAAGAAGAATTGCGAGACCAATCTGTCAAAAACACAGATGGCAAACAAGAAGATCGAGGCCGACCTGGCCGCCCGCAGCATGCAGATCGAGAAATTGCTCGACGAGAAGGGCGCCTTGACCAAGGAGCGCAAGCACCTGACGGCCGAACAGCAGAAGCTGTCGAGCGAAATCCAGGAACTGCAGCGCATGCGCGCCGCGGCCGAGAAGCGCTCGGCCGAATACAAGGACCTGCTCAAGAAACTTGCCAAGATGATCGACGCGGGCTCTTTGCAGGTCAAGGTGCGCAACGGGCGCATGCTTGTGCAAATGTCTTCCGATGTACTCTTTGCCCCGGCCAGCACGCGACTCAAGCCCGAAGCCAAGGAGGGTATCCAGGAATTGGCAACTACCCTGGCCACCTTCAGCGGGCGCAAGTTCCAGGTACTGGGTCACTCAGACTCGACCCCGATCCACTCGGCGCGCTTTCCCTCAAACTGGGAGCTTTCTAGCCAACGAGCCATCGAGGTGGTCAAGTTGATGATCGAGGCCGGAGTGCCTCCGCAAATGCTCAGTGCCGCCGGGGCGGCCGAGTTCGATCCGCTAGTGGACAATGATACTCCGGAGAACCGGGCCACCAACCGCCGGGTGGAAATTATCTTCATGCCCAAGATCGACGAGCTTCCCGGATTCGACGAGGTACTCAACAAGTAGTCTTGTTGTCTCATGCCACCGTCCAGAAAAGAGTTCGACGCTGTCGTGCTTGGAGCCGGAAGCGCCGGCTCGGCCTGTGCGTTGTTTCTTGCCCGGGCCGGCTTTCGAGTGGCTTTGCTCGAAAGCCGCACGATCGATAAAGCCGGCGCAGGCTGGGTCAACGGCGTGCCGGCATGGATGTTCAAGCTTGCTGGTCTTGCTCCGCCGGCACCACCCGAAAGTCGCGGAGTGGCTCCGGCCTTCGTGGTTACGGATGCCGCGCTGCAAACTCGTTTGCGAATCGAGCCGAGCCCGGTTACGGCCGTCGATATGCCGTCGCTTTGCAAACGCCTGCACGGATTGTGCAACGAGGCCGGTGTAGAGATCTTCGATCGCTTTCACGCAGAGACCCTGAAAACACTTGATGCAAGGCCCGTATCTTTGGCGGGCCAGGTTCGTACAACCGCTCGTAGAGCGCACGAACTGGTCTTTGAGGCGGCCTTGTTTGTCGATGCCAGCGGCCTGGCCGGAGTCATTCGAAAACAAGTGCCGGTCCTGGACGAAGCCTGCGGACAGGTTGGGAACGAGCATCTATGCAGCGCGGCACAGGAGATCTGTGAGATTGCCGATCATTCGGGCGCCGAGAAGTTTCTCTCGACATACGATCTACGCCCCGGCGAGGTGCTTGCGGCCACCGGGATGGACGGGGGGTTCTCGACCAGCAGTTTGCAACTGGATGCGAATCTGGAGACGGTGGACCTGCTGACCGGTACAATCGCCGGCTCTTCACACAGGGGCGGCCCGGCTTTAATGGGCGAGTTGAAAAGCAAATGGTCGTGGATAGGCAGGCGTATCTCGGGCGGCTCGGGGCTGGTCCCGCTAAGGCGTTCCTGCGACAGGCTGGTCGCGCCGGGCGTTGCACTTATCGGTGATGCGGCCTGCCAGGTGTTTCCGGCCCACGGTTCGGGTACCGGTTCGGGACTGTTGGCCGCGCGAGCGCTAGCCGATGCAGTCGATGGTAAGATTGATCCAGGTTCGTTCGATACGCTCTGTGAATACCAGGTCAGCTGGCAGCGTGGATTCGGTTCGCGCTGCGCGGCCTACGATGTCTTCAGGCGTTATTCGCAGTCTCTGGACGGGGACGAGCTTGCGACTCTGCTGGGTTCGGGGATTCTGGGCGTTGCAAGCCTCAGGGCCGGTCTCGATCAAGTCATGCCGAGGCAGTCGTTCGGAGAAATGTCCGGATCGTTAGTTGCGCTTGCGCGCGAGCCGCGCCACTGGAAACTACTTTTTCAGCTTGCCCGCATGGGCGCGGTCCGTGCGCTTTATCAGCGATATCCCGAAGACAGCGCTGAGACTGCGCTGAAACGCTGGTCGCGGGCCGCAAGTTGGCTTTTTGGCGAAGCTTCTTGAATCGCCGCCGGTTTTCATTGACAGGCAATCCCCACGTTGGTATTTGACGCCCGAATCCGAGCGGAAGGAATTGCTTCGTGAAGAAAGCGCTCTCGGTACTTTGGTTCCTCCTCGTTCTCTACCTGTTTTTCCTGTGCATCGAATTGTTGGGTGGCTCGTTCAAGTTGATTGGCAAGGAGGCCGCGCACAGCCTGTTCGAAGCCACAAGTAACCCTTTTGCAGGATTACTGATCGGCCTACTGGCCACCAGCATCATGCAAAGCTCTTCCACTACGACATCTATCGTGGTGGGAATGGTGGCAGCCGGTTCTTTGAGCATAGAGCAAGCGGTGCCGATGGTGATGGGCGCAAACATAGGCACGACCGTAACCAACATGATTGTCTCACTGGGCCACATGCGCATGCGTAAGGAATACGAGCTGGCCTTCGCCGGAGCCACTGTGCATGATTTTTTCAACCTGTGCTCGGTGACGCTGTTTCTGCCGCTAGAGATGGCCTTTCACCCCATCCAGCGCACGGCGACTTTCATCGAAGAATTGTTCGTCGGGGTTGGCGGGGCCACTTTTCACAGCCCGTTCAAGGCGGCCGTAAAGCCGGTTGTGCAACTGATAGAGCGCCTGGGACAGACAATAGTTGGCAACGATCAGCTACTGGGCATCATCCTGATAGCAGTGGCCCTGGGGCTTCTGATCTTTGCCCTGTCGCGCATGGTAAAGATCATGCGCGGGGCTCTGGCAAAGCGGCTCGAAGTGATTGTCGACCGTTACTTGTTCACCAGTATAACAAGGGCGTTTTTGATCGGTCTGGCGCTTACCGCCGTGGTGCAATCCAGCTCGGTGACCACTAGTTTGATAGTGCCGCTTTTGGGAACCGGGATAGTCAAGATCGAGGCGGCCTTTCCCTACATGGTCGGCGCCAACATCGGCACTACGGTAACCGCCATCCTGGCCTCACTCGTGACCGGGAGCTCTGCGGCCGTAACCATCGCCCTGTGTCACCTGTTGTTCAACATTTTCGGAACGGCCGTCTTCTTGCCGCTGGGGAGAATTCCCATCTGGCTCGCCAAGACTCTCGGGCACGTAACCGCCCGACATCGCTGGGTGGGACCGGTTTACGTCTTTTTTGCCTTCTTTGTTATTCCCGCTATACTGATGCTGTTGTTCTGAGACAGGAAAAATAGCCATGATAAGGCAGATCATTCAGGCCCTGAGAACGCACGGTGTAATGGTCGAGGTGGAGAAGAACATCCGCAGCATGGTCGACCTGGCCCGCGGTGTTTTTTCAGCCAGCGTCCACGCTCTGCTCGACCAGCAGGAGGTCGAATTCGATCTTTATGCCCGTGATCGAGAAATTAACTTACTGGTTGTAGAGATCCGGCGCAAGATCGTCGAGCATCTGAACATCTCGGCGTGCCACAACGTGGGTGGAGAGCTCGTATTACTGAAGGTGATCAATGACCTGGAGCGGGTTGGCGACTACTCGAAGAACCTGCTCGACCTGGCCAGGATGCTGCCGGCGCCGCTCGGAGACGATTTCTACCTGCAGCGGTTCAGGGAGCGTTACGGCAAGGTGGAAGGTTTTTTCGAAAAGGTGCTGCGCGCACTTTTCGATGGGGATGAGGACGCCGCCCGGGAGGTCATCAAGGGGCACCTCGAGATCAACGCCTCGTGTGAGGAACTGGTTGAGAAGCTGATGCACGACGAGAATATTCGCGCCCAGCCGGCCATCGCCTACGCACTGACCGCGCGCTACTTCAAACGGGTAAGCTCGCATTTGAAAAACGTGGCCTCGACGGCGGTCAACCCGTTCTCGCACGTTGGCTACATGAAGACTCCCGAAGTCGGCGACGCGGACGGCGCGTAGCCCAGCCCCCCTGAATCGGCCGGCAATGCATCCGAAATCCAAGTTGAGCAGAGTAAGCCGCGTAGTGTTGGTGCTGGCGATGTTATTTGCAGGCGAAACATATAGCCAGACAGCTGCGGACGCCGGCCAGGGTGATGCTACAGACGCGCTGCAAGAATCAATGCGCATGATAAAGCCTGAAGTACTGTGGTTTTTATCTTACGACTGGGGAGAAGAAAGCGGCGCGCCTTATAACCACGCTAGAATTGAGCGCGGCTACTTGACGTTGAAGTTCAAGCCGTGTAACTGGTTCGAGCCGCGCGTCACGCTCGATGTCCATCAGGATGACACCGGAGACTTCAAGACCAGGTTCAAGTATCTCTACGGAAAGTTCATTCTGCCGGTGGAGACCATCTTCTTTACAGAGCCGTACATCGAGTTCGGCATTGTGCATACACCGTGGTTCGATTTCGAAGAGCACCTCAATTGGTACCGTGCCCAGGGCACGATGTTCATCGAACGCAACGGGATCTTGAACTCGGCCGACGTGGGGTTGACCGTCGGCGGTCTTTTTGGCGTCAAGATGGATAAGGATTATCGCGACAAAGTAAATCCCAAATACCCCGGTGTCTACGGCAGCTTCGCCCTGGGTGTCTACAACGGCAGCGGATACCACGCCGCTGAGGCCAACCAGAACAAGGTCTTCGAGGCTCGCTTGACGTTGCGCCCGCTGTGGATGGTATTACCGGGGATGCAGCTTACGTACTTTTACATAAACGGCCTGGGCAACACGCCGGCCGAGCCCGGCTGGCGCCTGCATGATATGATGCTTTCCTACGAGCACGAGTTCTTCACCGCAACCGTGCAGTATGCCATAGGCGACGGCAACCAGGCAGGCGACCGGGTAGATTCCGAAGGCGCCGCCCAGGAGTTTTCGGGATTTTCGTTTTTCGGCGAGATTAAGCTGCCTTGGATAAAATCAACCTTGATCGCTCGTTACGACAACTTCGACTGGGACACGGACGGAGGTCCGCCGATGGGAAAGCGGCTGATTGCGGGCTACGCTTTTCATTTTCTGAAGCACAACTTCCTGATGTTGAGCTACGACCGGTCCTGGACTGACGACCAGGCCCCCGCCGACTGGAAGGTCGGACTCACCCTGCAGGTAGCCTATCCGGCAGACTAGTACTCTCGGAACGACATGAAACGGCAAGTGAGCATAGAAGATGCGGTAGGGCTGAAGCTGGCTCACGATATTACCGAGATCCGGCCTGGCGAGTTCAAGGGGCCGGCTTTCCGTCGAGGGCACGTGGTTCGCGCAGAAGACCTGGAGCACCTGAGAAGATTGGGCAAGGCCAACCTGTTCGTGCTCGATTTGAGGGAGGACGAGCTGCACGAGGATGAGGCAGTGGGGCTTTTAGCCGGGGCCCTGTGCGGCGAGAACGTGGCCCCTAGCGGCGAACCGCGCGAGGGAAAGCTGGAGTTAGTGGCCCAGGATGACGGTCTTCTGAAGGTGGACACCGCCCGTCTGTTGGAATTCAACATGCTTGGCAGCGTGATGTGTGCCACCAGGCACGGCGATGTGGTGGTCAAGAAAGGCCAGCCGGTGGCCGGCACAAGGGCCATCCCGCTGGCGATTGAACGCGAGACGGTGGCCCGTGCTGTGGAGATTGCCTCGGCGGGCGGCGGCCTGATAGCGGTCAAGAAATTGGCCTCGCGGCGAGTGGGAGTGATCATAACCGGCAGCGAGGTTTTCGAGGGCTTGATAGAAGACCGTTTCGAGCCGCTGATTCGCGGAAAGGTTACCGAGCTTGGGTCCAGAGTGATGGAAGTCGTACTGGCGCCGGACGACGAGGGTCGGATCCGGGCGGTGATAGAGAAGTTTCTGGCACAGAAAATAGAGTTGATAATCTTGACCGGCGGGATGTCGGTTGACCCGGACGACGTGACCCGCCTGGCGGTCAAGCAGGCGGGCGCGAGCAGGATATTATATGGGTCGCCGGTTTTGCCGGGCGCGATGTTACTCGTGGCCCAGATAGGCGAGGTAATGCTGGTGGGAGTTCCTGCCTGTGCCATCTACTACCAGACCACCGTGTTTGATCTGATATTACCAAGATTACTAGCGGGCGAACAACTGACCCGTAAGGACATAGCCGCCCTCGGCCACGGAGGTCTGTGCCTGGACTGCAAGATCTGTGACTATCCCGATTGTTCTTTCGGTAAGCACTGAAAGGCACCCAGGGCTGCGCACAATAGCTTGACAGTCAAGAGAAATAAGTGTAGCAAAAACCCCTTGACGCCTAGCAACGGCAGGTGATCTTTGAAGAAGAGGCAGCAAGTTGTTCCCCAGTAGCTCAGCTGGTAGAGCGGGTGGCTGTTAACCACCATGTCGGCAGTTCGAGTCTGTCCTGGGGAGTATCAAGCCCCATCGGAAAACCGGTGGGGCTTTCGTTTGCAGAGGCAAGGATACGCCGATTGAAGGCAGGCTCCGATCAGCGCTTCCGCGGCAGAACAGTTGATCGAAAGCGGTGGACGTCAATAGAGTATCTTGTCGAAGCTGAAGGGCTCAGACCGGTAAGTGTCCCATATTTTGACAGCCTCTTCGTTCGCCCATTTCTCGATTCCCAGCTTCTTGATCATGCACAACTGGAACATCTTCGTGTTGTGCGGGAACGAAGCCTTGTCCGCGTAGGGCTGCAGCCGATGGCAGGGGAAGTCGTCGCACTCAAAGCAGAAGGCGATGCCCCTTTGCTCCGCGCATTGATGGATCCGACATGCTTCTTCCGACCTGAGCACCTTGCAGTGCCCCCCGGCCGGTCTGCATCCCTCACAGGAGGCCTTCTCCTCGGGAACGCCGAGGTTCTTGGCCACCGCCTTCCGGATGTCGGGATTCGTCGAGGCGAGATGCACCGGGCAGTGGAAACAGGGGATCCCGCAGGGGGCGGTCATTCTCTGGGCGCGTTGCTTGTCCATGTCGTCTCCTGTCGGCGAAGCGCACTGGACGGATCGTCGGGAAATTCAAGTACCTGACGTCAGGCTTCGAACACACTGCCATCGTAGCAAGAACAAAGAGGAGGTCAAGACCGTCCCCCATTGTTCCATTCGACCCCGCTCAAAGAAAACGGTCGAGAGACCCGACTCAGCAGCCACCTTGGCAGCCATCGAACCACCCGGACCTGCACCAACCACGATGACATCAAACGTCTTCAAGACCATCTCCACGATCCGACAAGATGCCGAAAATACCGGGAGTTGCAGATAGAGTCAAAGGAGATCAGCCTGCGAGTTGAAGTTGTTGTACCTCTTTGAAAAGACCTTGCGTTTCAGGTTTCGGTGCGTGACAGAAAGTTCGAATTACGTCCATGAAGGGGAGCCAGAAATCGAGACGGCCTTCGGATTCACGTCCGGAGGCCGTTTTACTTTGGTAGGCCACGTTCGTTTTCGTTGGCATGATCGGTGTTCAGGGCCCCCTGCATCGGGCAGGTCAAAGCTGTTGACATGTTCCGGGTAGCGGGTCTATGGGTAACTACATGCGTCTATTTGAATTCATCCTTTTGGTTGGAGTCGCTGTCTTTGTCGCTCTATTTGTGGCATGTGGAGATGACGGAAACAGAAGTCCTCGTGAGGTTTGCCTCGCTACCGAAACAGAGATTGATGAGGCAGCCAAGGAATGCGATCCACAATTTGGGTCCGTCGACCTGTCCTGTGACAATTATGGAACCGGCAGCAGCTGCGACGCGATTGATGATTACTTTGCCTGCCTTTCCAATATTTCCTGCGACAGCGGTACCGTCGTATTCCCGAGCGGCTGTCAGCTCGGAATTTGCGATTAAAACGCTGCGATTCCATGATGGCATCGGTTGAAATCACAGATTGAACGGCACTCATCAGCAGCCAGAGCGTAGCCACGACGTCATTTCAGCGCCTTGTTGATCTCGGCGTAATAGGCATTGGCGTTGTGCTCCGAAGTGTGGTCGACCATCAGACCCGCCACGGCGAAGAGGATGACGGCCAGACCGACGGCGCGGCCCAGGTTCCCCCCCCAGAAGTTGAACAGAGCCAGGCCGAGGATGATCAGCACGCTCCAGCCGATGAGCAAGGGGCGATACCAACCGAGGAAGCCCTCGACACGCTCCTTCTCGCTCTGTGTGAATTCGACGGGGGCCTTTTCGTGCTCCGCGCGGAACGCCTCCAGGCGGGATGTGTTCCGAACGATACCGATCCCGGCGGCGACACCCCAGAAGAGCCCGACCACGAGGAAGGGGATGATCAGCACGCGGGCCGTCGGTGTGTGACCGAACTTCCAGAAATAGAGCGCCAGGATGGCTAGCAGGATGCCAAAGATGATGAGCATCCCCGCTTCGAAGGCCTCTCCCTTGAACCAGTTCTCGGTATGTTTGAAAAATGTCATCGGTACCTCCCGTTTCTATGTGCAGGCTGTGTTCTGCTCATTCCCGGATCAACCATTTCATTTCCTTGTTCCCGTAGGACACGACGGGTTGACCCTGAAAGGCCACTCTCTTCTCCAGGTGAGCCACAAATGCCCGCGCGACCTCGTCTTGCCGGATGTTCCCCCAGCCGAGGGAGTCCGGAATAACGCCCGTAAAAAAGGTGATCCAGCGGGGGGTGTGTGCGTTGCCCACGATCATTCCCGGCTTGAAGACTGCCAGTTTTTCAAAGCCGACATCGAGCACGGTCTTGTATTTTTTTCCCATCACCCGGAAGGCCTTGATCCTCGAGTCTGCGTGGGTCTCTTTGATGCCAACAGCGGTCAGGAGTTCGAAGATCTCGATCCCGGCGGCTTTGCAGCCTCTGGCGTATTTGCCCAGCATGTTGACCTCGATCTCCATCATTTGCTCTTCGCTCATCGAAGCGGTCCCACTTCCGATTCCTATGCAACTGATGGCAACGTCATGGCCTTGCGCCTTCTCTCTCACCACTTCCTCGAAGTCGGCTGCGCTCGTGTCGACCACAATCTGTTCGACCTTCGCCTCATCTTGCACGGCGGGCACGGATCGCCGGCCCAACATTGTAAGTTGAGAGCACACATCGCTCTTGATCAGTTCGCGAGCAACTGCCCCACCGACTTCGCCGCTTCCCCCGAAAAGTATGCACTTCATCGTATTCCCCCATTCACAATATCGATGCAGCGATTCTACAATTTGAAAAGCATCGAACTGTGTGGCCCCCAAAAGGGAGCACTCTATTGCCCTTCAATCTCAGCCAGTATCTGCTTCACTGCTCCCAGAGTCTCCTTGTTGATCCTTGCCACCAGATACTTGCCGCGCTTCTCGGTCACGATGAGGTCGGCGTTGGCCAACTCCTTGAGGTGGTGAGAGATGGTTGGTGGGCTGAGCCCGAATATCTTCACGATGTCGCTGATGGTGCACTCCGGCGCTTCGAAGTCCGATTCCCCGTGCTTTGCAATTTCCAGGTACAGTGCCAGCCGGTTCTCGTTGGAGAGCGCTTTCATTATCTTGGCCAGTTGCTTGGCTTCCATCGCTACCGAATCCTCCAACTCTAACTTCGATACTTGTCTAAATGTAGAACGGCTGCCCCCGCCTGTCAAGAGTGCCTGCACGAATTGATTCAACTGATTGATATCGCGAAGTTTTCCAGTTGCTAGACGGAAATCTGGATTGTCAAGCGACTGCAAACGGGCATATTTCGAAGAAAGTTTTCCGAATCTCCGTTGTCGGCGTAATGCACATAGTTCCTAATGAGTCCGTTGCGGGGAGTTAACATACCATGTATGTGGGAGATGAGCGCGGCGCATCCAAAGCCGCGTTTTCTTTTGGATTCACGCCATCGCCCGCTACGTCTCCTTCGGGATCACGGTAATCCGATTTTCGTCGACTTCGATGCGATCGCAAATAGCTCACCCAGATGTCTCCATCCCGAGAATTCATGGCTAATCCGCAAAAAGGGCTTTACATTAACACGCCGCAGTGATTTACTCATTAGGGCTCACTAAAGCTCGTCAACGCTCAGCAAAGGTCAGGAGCGCGTAAGCAAATAGCGCGTATTTGCTACGGGTGGAAGTGGTTTCTTGATCACCTTGGCCACACGTGCCGGACCGAAGAGTCCATTCATGTTGGAGAATGAGCGAATGGCAAAAGACAACAACTTCATCAACGTGTTCGAGGCTTCGGCCCTCCTCGGGGTTCACGACCAAACCCTTCGCAAATTGGCGCGGCAAAAGAAAATCCCTGCCTTCAAGGTGGGCAAGGAGTGGCGTTTCAGGCGGGAAGCACTGGTGCGTTGGGCCGATGAGCAAGGCCAGGTCGAAACCGCTCGTGTCGATTACTCAGTGCTCGTCATCGACGACGATGATAAGTTTTGCCAGGCGCTTAGCAGAATACTCGCCCAGTTCGGGTGCCATACCCGCACGGCAACCCGCGGCGCGGATGGCCTGGAACTGGTTGCCCTCGAAACGCCAGATCTGATCCTGCTCGATCTCGTGATGCCGGAAATGAACGGCCCGCAGTTCCTCGCGGAGTTGCGCAAGATCCACCCAGATCTTCCCGTGGTTGTCGTTACCGGATATCCGGACAGCGAGTTGATGAGAGAGGCCGCGAAACACGCACCAGTCATGCTGCTTGCCAAGCCGATCGAACCCGAACTGCTCGAACGCACGGTACGAACGGTGATGGGCGACAAGATGTCCATGCGGAGTGTCGGATGATCGCGAATGCATTCAATCGAAGTGGGGAGGCGGGCCCTTGATGCAAGACGCGAACAAGACCAAGGCGCAGCTCATCGAGGAGCTCACCGAGCTGCGCAGGAAGTTCAACTCCCTCGCCGCCGGCAGCCCTATCCAGGACAGTGCCGGTCACCTCCAGGAGCGCCTGGTTCCGGTCAACCTGAAGCAGGTGATCGAGGTCGCGATCAACATGGCCTTCAACGAGATCAAGTACCGAGCGCGCCTGGTCAAGGAGTACGGCAAGGTGTCCGCGATCACGGCCAATGACGGGAGATTGTCCCAGGTCTTCTTGACCCTGCTCATTAACGCGGCCCACGCGATTCCGGAGGGCAACAACGAGGAAAACGAAATCCGGGTACGCACCTGGCAGGAAGGCAATGAGGTCTGCGCGGAGGTCCGCGACACAGGAAAGGGCATATCAGCACAACACCTGCCTCATCTATTCGAGCCGTCCCTTACCACCAAGGAAATCGGGGTCGGGACCGGGCTCGACCTGTCCATCATCAGGAACATCGTGGAGAGTTTTGGTGGCCGCATCGAGGTGACGAGCGCAGTTGGCGAGGGCACGAGCTTCGTGGTCCACCTCCATGGCAGAACGGCAGAAGCGAGCGACGATGCCGCACAAAAAGCGGTGGTCCCGGCGAAGCCCGAAGCACGCGGCCGCATTCTGGTCATCGATGACGAACCTGAAATCCGCTCCGCGATTGCCAGGATGCTAAGGGGCAGCCAGGTGGTCGAGGCTGGCTCCGGTGAAGATGCTCGCAAGATTCTCGAAACCGACCAAGCCTTCGACCTGATCCTGTGCGACATGATGATGCCCATAATGTCGGGCGTCGATCTGCACGAATGGCTTCTCGCGGCACATCCGGAGTTGGCCGACCAGGTGGTGTTCATCACGGGCGGCGCATTCACCCCCAAGTCGCGGGAGTACCTGACGAAGGTCGGCAACATCCTGATCGAGAAGCCCTTTGACGTGGCCAACTTCAAGAAGATCGTGAGCGAGTTGATTTTGGCCAACCGAACAAAGAGCAGGCTCGGCGAGCCGAAGCGCTGAAGGGTTAGGTGGTAGTCATGAGCAAGAAGAAACAGACCACCAAGAGCAACACAGCGTCGTCGCCCGCTACGACGCCACCTGACCAGGCTGAAACCGGGGCGGGCGCGAGTGCTCAGGGCACGGATCGCCAGACTGACGAGTGGCCGCAGAGAAGGTTTCCCATCGTGGGCATCGGGGCGTCGGCTGGAGGTTTGGCCGCGTTCGAGTCCTTCTTTTCCGGCATGCCGGCCGACGCCGATCCGGGCATGGCTTTCGTCCTGGTGCAACACCTCGCCCCGGACCACAAGAGTATCCTCTCGGACCTCGTCAGGCGTTACACCCGCATGCAAGTCTACGAGGTCGAAGACGGGATCGAGGTGCTACCCAACTGCACCTACATCATTCCGCCGGGCCGCGACATGGCGCTACTCAACGGCACGCTGCAGTTGCTGGAGCCTGCCGCGCCGCGCGGGTTGCGTTTGCCTATCGACTTCTTCTTCCGCTCTTTGGCCCACGAGCAGCGCGAACGGGCCATCTGCATCGTGCTTTCGGGCACCGGCAGCGACGGCGCCCTGGGCGTTCGCGCCATCAAGGGCGAGGGCGGGATGGTCATGGCCCAGAGCCCCGAGTCGACCGAGTACGACGGCATGCCGCAAAGCGCCATCGCCACGGGTTTGGTGGACTATGTGCTGAAACCGGCCGAGATGGCGGGCCAACTCATCGCCTTCGCCGGTCAAGCCTTCGGCCCCAGGCCCCACCTGGCTACCTCGCAAGCACCCAAGACCGGGGACACGCTAAAGAAGATCGCAGTCGTTCTGCGCGATCAGACCGGCCACGACTTCTCCCAGTACAAGCAGAACACCCTGATTCGTCGAATCGAGCGGCGCATGGCCGTCCACCAGATCGAGCAGCCGGAAGAGTATCTGCGCTACTTGCGCCAGACTCCGGCCGAGGCGCAGTCCCTCTTTCGCGACCTGCTGATCGGCGTCACCAGCTTCTTCCGTGACCCCGAGGCCTTCGGTGTTCTGGAGTCACAGGTGATCCCACAGCTCTTTGCCGACAAGCCCGCGGGAGCGCCGATCCGGGTGTGGGTCTGCGGCTGCGCCACGGGCGAGGAAGCCTATTCCATCGCCATCCTGCTCCAGGAACACATCGATACCCTCAAACGCTCGTTCAAGGTGCAGGTCTTCGCCACCGACATCGATAGCCAGGCCGTCGAGCAAGCCCGCACCGGAATCTATCCGGCCAGCATCGCCGCCGACTTGTCATCCGAGCGGCTGGACCGATTCTTCACTCAGGAGCCAGGCAGCGATGTCTATCGCATCCAGAAGGTCATCCGGGATCTTCTGATCTTTTCGGAGCAGGACGTCATCAAGGACCCGCCCTTTTCCAGACTGGACATGATTGCCTGCCGCAATCTGCTGATCTATTTGAACGCAAAGCTGCAGCAGAAGCTCATTCCCCTGTTCCATTACGCCCTCAACCCCCAGGGTGTCCTCGTATTGGGCACATCCGAGACGGTTGGCGAGTTCGGCACGATCTTCACCGCGATCGACCGCAAACAGAAGGTTTTCCAGAAACAGCGAGACCTGGCCGGTGTGGTCCAGCCATCCCTCGGCAGGTTCGTTCCAGCCTTGACCGAAGCTGCCACCAGGCAAAGAGCCGCAGGCGGAAAGGCTGGGGCCCACGGCTCCGTCAGCCCTCGTGAGGTAGCCGAGCGCACCTTGCTCGCTCACTACGCCCAGGCTGCTGTCTTGGTGAACGGTCGCGGCGAGGTCGTCTATATCCACGGCCGTACCGGCAAGTTCTTGGAGCCGGCTGCCGGCGATGCCGGCATGAATATCCTCTCCATGGCTCGCGAGGGGTTGCGCCCAGGCTTGGCGTCCGCGCTGCGCAAGGCGGTAACGCAGCAAGAGCCCGTCAGCATCACGGGGCTGAGGGTTCGAACCAATGGCGATTCCATCCTGGTAAGCCTCTCTCTGCGAAGAGCCGACAATCCTGCCGGCTCGCCCCGCACCGACCTCTTCTTGGTCATTCTCGAGGAAGAACCCAGGGCTCCTTCCCAACTAGATGCCGAGGCGCCCGATCCTTCCGGCGACGCCGACACGTCGGATATGGAAACCCACCAACGCATCGCCGCGTTGGAGCGGGAGCTGCGCACCAAGGAAGAGTACCTCCAGAGCACGATCGAGGAGATGGAGACTGCAAACGAGGAGCTCAAGTCCACCAACGAGGAGATGCAGTCGGTCAACGAGGAACTGCAATCCACCAATGAGGAACTGGAGACATCCAAGGAGGAGCTGCAATCGGTCAACGAAGAGCTGGCCACGGTCAACGCCGAGCTGCAAACCAAGGTGGCCGATCTGTCGCGGGCAAACAATGACATGAACAATCTGTTGGCCGGTACGGGCGTAGGTACACTCTTTGTCGACCATCAGCTGCGCATCGCCCGCTTCACGCCCGCCACCACCGAGGTGATCAATCTGATCCAGACCGACATTGGTCGCCCAGTGGCCCACATCGTCTCCAACCTAGTGGGGTACGACCGGTTGGTGGAGGACGTGAAGGAGGTGCTGGACACACTGTCATCGCGTGAGATCGAAGTCCAGACGAAGGCGGGTGATTGGTACCTGCTTCGCATCCGGCCCTATCGTACGCTGGAGAACGTGATCGAGGGTGCTGTAATCACTTTCGTGAATGTCACCGAGCACAAGCGAATCGAGACATCCTGGTTGAATGCAATGGAGCTGTCCGACGGCATCGTGGCTACCGTTCGCGAATCGCTGTTGGTGCTCGATGAATCTCTGAGAGTAGTCCAGGCCAACGCTACTTTCTGCCGCACCTTTGGGGTGTCGAAGGAGGAGACCATCGGACATCTGCTAATCGATCTGGGGAACGGTCAATGGAACATTCCACAGCTGCGCCAACTACTCCAGGAGATACTCCTCAAGAACACCTGCTTCGAGAACTTCGAGGTGGTCCACGACTTTGGCGAGATCGGTCGACGGACAATGCAGCTCAATGCTCGCCGAATCTGCCTCAAGGGAGACGATGGCGAACGGATATTGCTGGCCATCGAAGACAAAACCGACGGCAAGGATGCTCCTGCCCCGGCAAAGACCGCCACTCGGAAGACGGACGGCGTCGATTGGGGGAACGGGCTATGAGCAAAGAGAACGACACGAAAGAAAAGGAAACTCACGCGGCACGTGACCTCCGTCGGCGGGCAGAAAAGCGAGCATTGGAGACGGTGACCGATGGGATGGCCCCCGGCACACTCGAGGAGGCAGAGCATCTACTTCACGAGCTGCGCGTACACCAGATAGAGCTGGAAATACAAAACGAGGAGCTACGGCGCGCTCAGTTGGAGCTGGATGCTTCGCGGACAAGATACTTCGATCTCTACGACCTAGCCCCGGTTGGCTATATCACGCTCAGCGAGCAAGGCTTGGTCCTGGAGGCCAATCTGCGTGCTTGCACCCTGCTGGGTATCCAAAGAGGCGCCCTGGTCAAGCAACCGCTGACCCGTTTCATCGTCGATGAAGATCAGGATCTCTACTACTTGCACCGCAAGAAGTTGTTCGAAACGGGCGAGCCCCAGGCATATGAGCTGCGCTTGAAGCAGCCCGACGGCAATCAGATTTGGGCACGAATGGAGACGGACCAGGCCACGGGCGAGGAGGGCGAAGAACCGGTTTGGCGGGTCACCTTGAGTGACATCACCGAGGATAAGCGGCTGAGAACTCAGCTCGCGCTGGCGGACCGCCTTTCCAGCGTCGGTTTGCTGGCCGCGAGCATCGGCCACGAGGTTAACAACCCCCTGACTTACGTTTTGTACAACATGGAGACCCTGGCCGAAGACCTTCCGCTGGTCGCGGGACGACTGACGCCCCCCGACGCCTCGACGGCGCGTAATGAGGAAGGTCTCCGTTTGGTCACGTTGCTCGCCGAAGTACGTATGGAGTTGGGAGAGATGAGCGAGCGAGCACGTTCCGGTGTGGAAGGAGCCCGGCGAATACGTGACCTCGTCAAGGGCATGCGGGCATTCTCGCGTGTTGACGAGGAGCTCATCGAGCCGTTGTCGCTCAACAGCGTTGTCGAGGCTGCGCTCACAATGACAGCCAAAGAGATCAGTGCGCGGGCACGCCTGGTCAAGGACCTTGGCCTTGTGCCGCAAGTCTCGGCGAACCATGGACAGATGTGTCAGGTCTTTTTGAATCTGCTCATCAACGCGGCGCACTCAATAGAAGAGGGCCATGTGGATGATAATGAGATTTCGGTCCGGACCTGGTCTGAAGACGGCGACGTCCTGGCCGAAATCTCCGATACCGGTGCAGGCATTTCTACCAGCAACCTCGACAAGATCTTCGATCCCTTCTTCACCACCAAGCCCGTTGGTTCTGGAACCGGCCTCGGACTCTCCATTTGTATGAAAATTGTATCCGCCCAGGGGGGAACTCTGAGCGTGGAGAGTAAAGTCGGAGTGGGTAGTACGTTCACGGTCCGTTTACCCGCTGTAGTCCCCTTGGCAGACAGCGAAGCTCTCCCTGCTATTGATGTCGATACATTGAACGAAGGCGCAAGCCCGAGGGGTCGAATCCTGATCATCGACGATGAGGCCCTCGTGCGCGAGGTCCTCGTGGGGATGCTCAGAGACCATGAAACAGTGGTCGCAGCCTCCGGCACAGAAGGTAGAAGCATACTCGTCGAAGATTCTGAGTTTGATGTGATCCTGTGTGACCTGATGATGCCGGGCTTGTCCGGCATGGACTTGTTTACCTGGTTGAAGGAAAGGGACCCCGGTGCCGCCAAACGCGTGGTGTTAATCACCGGGGGCGCCTTCACTCCCAAGACCCAGGAATTCTTGACCGCATTCAACCCGCCGACTCTGAACAAGCCATTTGACGCGGCCAGCTTGCGAGCCAAGATCGCGACGCTGATCCAGAAGGCCAGACGGAACCAAAGCGCATCCTGATGCTTTTGCCTTCCTCGCCCGACAACGCCGGTGTGCAGGCCAGGCGCCATGGGCAAGGAAGGCTTTGACAAGTCAACCGTGATCGTCATAGTGTCGGGCGTTTTTCAACGTCGATTATTTCGCGAGAGAGGACACCCATGAAGGGCAGGAAACTGGAAGCGCGGGGAAACCGACTGAACCAGGTGAAGGCCCAGGTTGAGGCCCGCAAGAAGCTGCTGAAGGAGAAAGGACTGGATGAGGAGCTCATCAAGAAGGATTCGATGATGCGTCACCTTCTGGCCGAGGCACGGAAGGTCAAGCGCTCCATCGAGAGCCTCAAGTGGGAGCCGCCCAAGGTCGAGCAGGCCGAGAAGCCCGCCAAGGAGGCCGCCAAGCTCAAGGCCCCGAAGCCGCCCAAGGAGAAGAAACCCAAGGAGAAGAAGCCCAAGAAGGAAGAAGAAGCCCCGCCGGGTTGACCACAAGCTGCGGCCCAATCCACTGACGACCGCCCACACGCCGCCCTGGCCGTCGCCCCAGACCGCGTTGAAGTCCTCGAACAGGTCCTAGTCGTGCTCCGTCCCTTCGCGGAGTTTGTCCAGATACTCTTTGAACACGACTGCTTTTTCGCTACTGTAACGAACGTCGCGAAAATAAACAGATGGAATTTCGCGTAAATAGTGGCTGGCCCGCGTATTGAGTTGGTTCTGGTGACGCCTATGGCTGCAGTCAGTATCCGTCCCGGTGAACCTTGCTCACGGCGCGGCCGGACGGATCGGCGATTGCGGCCCACTCCGCTTCCCAGCGAAGCGCGGTCACCGTGCTGCAGGCGATGCTGGGCTCCGCTTGCACACACCTCGCGGCCGCATCTTGGGCGAAACGCTCCTCGAACATCATCCGGTACCAATATCCTTCCTTCGTCAACGGTGTTTTGATCGGATAGCATTCGGCGGCCCCGGCCATCATTTCGTCGCTGACGATCTCTTCGGCCCGGGCCCTGAGGGTGTCGATCCAGAGATAGCCGACGCCATCCGAGAACTGCTCCTTCTGGCGCCAGAGCACTTCGTCCGGAATGAAGCCGTCAAAGGTTTGGCGCAGGACGTGCTTCTCTATCCTGTCACCCGTGCACATTTTTTCGCCCGGATCCATGGTCATGGCCAGATCGAGCATCTCGCGCGACAAGAACGGCACGCGCGCCTCGACTCCCCAGGCGGCCATGGCCTTGTTCGCGCGCAGGCAGTCGTATTTGTGCAGGGAAAAAACCTTGCGCAGGGTCTCCTCGTGCAGCTCCCGCGGGTTTGGAGCCTTGTGAAAGTACAGGTAGCCGGCGAACTCCTCGTCTGCGCCTTCGCCGGACAGAACCATCTTGACGCCCATTGATTTGATCTTCCGAGCCATCAGGTACATCGGAGTCCCGGCCCGGATGGTAGTGATATCGAACGTCTCCAGGTGATAGATGGTCTCGCCGAGAGCGTCGAGTCCTTCCTGCAAGGTGTAGTTGAAGGCGTGGTGGGCCGAGTCGATGTAATCGGCAACCTTGCGGGCCGCGGCAAGGTCCGGGGCGCCCTCGAGACCGATGCAATAGGAGTGCAGCCGGGGCCACCATGCCTCTGTTTTACCGTCCTCCTCGATTCGTCGCGCGCGATAACGTGCCGCCGTGGCGGCAATGATCGATGAATCAATACCGCCAGAAACGAGAACACCGTAAGGGACGTCCGACATCATCTGGCGTCTGACATTTCGCTCCAGTGTATCTCGCAACCGGTCGGCATCCCAGGCAACGAACTCGTCAAACGCGGGGTCGCGCCATTGCGGATTGTAGTAGCGCCTAAGCCGCCCCTTGTTTCCCTGGTAGAGGTGGCCGGGAGGGAAGACGTCGAGATCGACGCAGTCCTCCACCAGGGCCTTGAGCTCGGAGGCGACGAACTGCCGGCCGTCTTTGTCCTTGCCCCAATACAAAGGCACGATTCCTATGTGATCACGTGCGATGAGGTAATCGCCGTTGCGTGGATCGTAGAGGCAAAAAGCGAAAATCCCGTCGAGCAGGTCGACGAAGTCGGGCCCCATTTCCTCGTAGAGGTACAGGATGACCTCGCAATCCGAATCGGTTTGAAACTCGTGCCTGGACCTGAGCCGCTCTCTCAGCTCCCGATGGTTGTAGATCTCTCCGTTCACCGCCAGGGTGATGCCGGTCTCCTTGCTGCGCAGCGGTTGGGCGCCATGCAGGACATCCACGATCGACAACCGCTCGTGGACCAGCACGGCGTGGTCATCTATGTAGATCCCGCTCCAATCCGGGCCCCGGTGGCGAAGCCGGCGGCCTAGTTCCAGGCAATGTTGGCGCAGGGGTCTTGCATTGCCATTGGGGTCAAATACACAAACGATGCCGCACACGACTCGATCGCCTCCTGGCTACGGAGAGTCGATTCTACATTGTTCGTCGGCCCATCTGTCAAACCGAGCCTTGACAAAAACCGGCATTTCAAGTTAATAGCTGAGCCACTACCAAGGTTGAATGACAACCTTTTCGAGGAGAAAGACGACTTGTACCGGCAGTGCCGCAAAACCTGTCTCACCTGAGGGCGAGGCCTGGGGCCAGGTTGGCTCCAAGAAGCCGTTGGCCATCGGGTTACTCCTCCCGCCTGATCTCACCGCCTCTGCGGACGATCGGCGGCGTTGGCAGCCGATGGCCCAGGGAGGAACTCATGACAGACCCAAACACCGTGGATTGCCGGGGGCTGACCTGCCCGCAGCCGGTGATCAATACCAAGAACGCACTTCAAGGAGCCACCACTCCCATCCTGGTCATCGTGGACGATGAGGCCTCCTGCATCAACGTACGCCGCTTCGCCGAGAGCCAGGGGGCACGGGTGGACGTGGAGCAGCAGGCCGCTGAGTTTCACCTGACCATCGAACCCGGACAGCGAGCGCCCGCCGCAGAGGCTCTCCCCGCGGTCTGCTCGACGACGGCAGCCAGGAATATGGTTGTCTACATCTCATCCCGGGGCATGGGTCGCGGCGACGACGAGCTGGGCGCCGTGTTGATGGAGGCGTTCCTGGACACCCTGAGCCAGTTCAAGGGCGATCTTTCTCACGCGATCTTCATCAACGCCGGCGTCAAGCTGGCGGTCCAGGGATCGCCAGTCCTGCAGCAGCTTAGGCAACTCGAGGATCTGGGCGTTCAGCTGCTGGTCTGCGGCACTTGCCTGAACCATTTCGGCATCAAGGAAAAGCTCGCCGTTGGCAGCGTCTCGAACATGTACGCGATCATAGAAACCTTGTCGAAGGCGGGCAGGATCATCCGGCCCTGAGTGGTACGCAGCGTAGGAGTTGATTCAACCCGAGTCCCCTCGGTTAGAGGAGTAGTGTCCGAACGTGTCACTATTCGAAATCATAGTCGTAGCCATTGCTCTCGCGATGGATGCCTTCGCAGTCTCCATTGCCGCGGGAGTGACGCTGCGTCGAGTATCCGGTCGGCAGACCCTTCGCCTGTCTTTGCACTTCGGACTCTTTCAGGCGCTGATGCCCATTCTTGGTTACGGGGCCGGGCTGACAGTGCAGAAGTTCATTGCTTCGTTCGATCACTGGATCGCCTTTGGGCTGCTTGCTTTCATTGGCGGGCGAATGATCGTCGGGGCGGTCCGCAATGACGAAGAGCAAATCAAGAATGCCGAACCGACAAAAGGATGGTCGCTGGTAATGCTCTCTGTGGCGACGAGTATCGACGCGCTCGCGGTCGGCTTGAGCCTGGCGATGCTGCGCGTCTCGGTTTGGTTCCCCGCAACGGTGATCGGGCTCGTGGCGGGAGTTTTCACTGCCTGCGGTATACAGCTAGGCGGATATCTCGGGCGACGATTGAGTATTGCGCGCTACGCGTTGCTGATGGGCGGCGTGGTTCTCTTGATCATTGGCGGCAGCATTCTCCACCAACATGGAGTGTTTATCTCCTGAATTAGCTCTCCCGTCTTCAATGCCCTCGGGCAAAGTTCAGAACAAATTAAAGCCATTCGACGCATGGTCAGGGCGTCTCGATAGAGTCGAGGATCTTACGGACCAGGTCGCCGACGTCCAGTTCCTCGGCTTCGGATCGTTCGCTCAAAATCAGGGTCAACGAGAGAGTGTCTTCCGCCGCGCTGCGGATGTCTTCCGGCACCATGTACTTGCGCCCGGCCTGAATAGCTTTTTCCTTGGCGATGTGCATGATGCGTTCGAAATCCTCCTCGGGCGCCCCTGATTCAAAAGCGTCGGCGAACTGGGGAAGTCCGATTTCACTCGCTGACCTGGTTGCCTCCAAAATGTTGTTCAAATACTCCGGGAGCTTCTCGTCCACATAAAAGTAATTTGGATCATTTCTGTCGGCCACTGTAATCCCCTTTTAAGTAACAGATCTTTTTCCATACGCGCTCCACTTCGTAATATACTTTTGCCGGATTGCGTACAATAATATGGGCTCATGAAAGTCGTCGTCCTCAATGGAAATCCGAACGCCGAAAATACCGGGTTTGACGAATATCTTTCGGCGCTCAAAAGCCGGCTGGAGGAAAAGGGGCACGTGGTCGACCTGCTCATGCTGCGCGACATGGACTTGCGCTACTGCGTTGGTTGCTTCGGCTGCTGGGTCAAGACCCCGGGCCGCTGTGTAACCCCAGACGCTTCCCACGACACCGACCGCAGGGTGATCAATTCAGACGTGTTGCTTCTTGCCTCGCCGCTGTCCATGGGCTTCGTGAGCTCCGTGCTCAAGAAGGCCCAGGATAAGTTCATCGGGTTGTTGCTTCCCTATATCGAACTTGTGAAGGGAGAGTGCCATCACCTCAAACGCTACGAGCATTACCCGTACCTGGGCGTCCTGGTGGAAAGGGAGGCGGATTCGGACGATGAAGACCTTGAGATAACAAGAGAGATCTATGAGAGGACCTGCCTGAATCTGAAGACCAGCCTGCGCCTGTTTGAAACAACCGAAAGTCCCGCTGTTGAGGTAGCCGATGCAATTGACGGTCTATAACGGCTCGCCGCGCGGGGCACACAGCAACACCCGGCTTCTTCTAGATCGCTTCCTGCGCGGATTCGAACACCGTAGCGGCGAGACCCACCGACTACACTACCTGGTTAAGCTAAAACAGCGCGACGAGCAGCTACGGGACTTCGTCGAGGCCCCAGGGCCCGTACTTCTGGCTTTTCCCCTCTACACCGACTGTATGCCGGGTCTGGTAAAGAATTTCATCGAGGATCTGCGGCCTTTGTGCGGACGCGACAAGTTGCCGCCCGTCTTGTTCCTGGTCCAGAGCGGATTTCCCGAGGCGCATCACTCCCGCTATGTGGAGCGCTACCTTGAAAAGCTCACTCGCCGACTTGGATGCCGCTATCTGGGCACGATGGTGCGAGGCGGCGCCGAGGGTATTCAGGTCATGCCCGGGATCATGACCAGGAAGCTGTTCGGCCTGATGTACAAGCTCGGCTCCCGCCTGGCCCAGACCGGTGAATTGGATCCGGGTCTTTTACGAAAACTGGCCTCTCCCGAACAATTGAGCCCCTTCGCCCAGTGGCTGTATAAGAAACTGCTCTACCGCATGTCAAACAACTACTGGAACGGCATGCTTAAAAAGAACAAGGCACTCGGCCGGTGCAAAGACCGGCCTTTTACCGAAAAGCAGTGAGCAACCCGGATCTTTTTGCTGTGGCCAAGGAGCCGAACCATAGCACAGCCTGAGCAGTCTTTCCCGACCCCATAGGCTGCTCTTGACATCGGTATCTACGATGAGTTCCACTGCTATGTTCCCAAAAGCGAAAAAAGAGGGAGGGTAAGTCATGGTCAAAAAACTAACCAACAACGTCGGCGCACCAGTCGTCGACAACCAGAACGCGATGACAGCAGGACCGCGTGGTCCAATGTTGCTCCAGGATGTCTGGTTTCTGGAGAAGCTTGCTCACTTCGACCGGGAGGTGATCCCGGAGCGGCGGATGCACGCCAAGGGCTCGGGCGCCTATGGCACGTTAACCGTCACCAACGACATCACCAAGTATACCAAGGCGAAGGTGTTCTCCAGGGTCGGCAAGAAGACCGATATGTTCGTCCGCTTCTCCACGGTGGCCGGCGAGCGCGGCGCGGCCGACGCCGAGCGCGACATCCGCGGATTCGCGATGAAGTTCTACACCGAGGAAGGCAACTGGGATCTGGTGGGCAACAACACGCCGGTGTTTTTCTTGAAAGATCCGATGAAGTTTCCCGACCTCAACAAGGCCGTAAAGCGCGACCCCAAAACCAACCTGCGTAGCGCCCGCAACAACTGGGATTTCTGGAGCAACTTGCCCGAAGCCTTGCACCAGGTCACGATCACCATGAGCGACCGGGGCATCCCTTACTCCTTTCGCCACATGAACGGCTACGGCAGCCATACCTACAGCCTAATCAACGCCAAGGGCGAGCGGTTCTGGGTCAAGTTCCACTTCAAGACCCAGCAGGGAATCAAAACCCTGACCGACCAGGAAGCCGAGGCGATCGTCGGTAAGGACAGGGAGAGCCACCAGCGCGACCTGTTCGACAGCATCGAGAAGGGCGACTTCCCCAAGTGGAACCTGAAGATCCAGGTGGTTCCGGAGAAAGACGCCGCCAAGTTCCCCTTCAACCCGTTCGACCTGACCAAGGTCTGGCCGCACGGGGACTACCCGTTGATCGACGTAGGGATCATGGAGCTGAACAAGAACCCCGAAAACTACTTCGCTGAAGTCGAGCAAGCTGCCTTCAACCCGGCCAACATCGTACCCGGGATCGGCTTTTCTCCGGACAAGATGCTGCAGGGGCGGTTGTTTTCATACGGCGATGCCCAGCGCTATCGCCTCGGTGTCAACCATCACCTGATCCCGGTCAACCGCGCGCGTTGCCCGGTCAACAGCTACCACCGCGACGGCGCCATGCGCGTGGACGATAATTTCGGCGGAACCATTGCTTACGAGCCCAACAGCTATGGTGAGTGGCAGGAGCAGCCTGACTTCCGCGAGCCTCCGCTCGCCCTCGACGGTGCGGCCGACCACTGGAACCATCGTGATGACGATGACGACTATTACTCCCAGCCGCGAGCGCTGTTTTTGGCCATGAGCCCCGCGCAGCAGAAGGTTCTGTTCGAAAACACCGCCCGGGCAATGGGAGATGCTCCCAAAGAGATCAAGATCCGCCACATCACAAACTGCATGAAGGCCGACCCGGCTTACGGTGAGGGCCTGGCCAGCGCTATGGGCATCCCTGTTGGCGATGTGCCGAAGGACTAGTAGCAGTAACAGTTCAGGGATGTCACCCGTGAGCTGATGCTCGGCCGGGCCCTGTCGATATCTCGCCTTGCTTGCTGCGACGCTTGCCGTACGCCTATTGCAACTCAATTGCACTAATGGTAAAAAATTCACTTTATCGGTAAGATGCCTTGCCAAGCACGGAGACGATATGAGCACATCGCAACAACTGAACACGGCGGGCCTACGTAACACCAAAGCACGCCGGGTCGTCCTCGATGTGCTAAATCGGGCGGACCAGCCGCTTTCCCATCCGGAAATCGCAGCCGAGCCCGGGGTCCGCGGTCTGGACAGGGTTACCCTCTATCGGACACTGGCTACTCTTTCAAGGGTCGGGCTGTTGCACCGGGTTCAGGATGTCAATGGCGTCTGGCGCTTCCGCGCCAACCAGGTACAACCGGGAGTGTGCGCGGGCAACCATGTCCATTTTTTATGCCTTGAGTGCAACCAGATGTCCTGCCTGCCCGATCAAGCACTGCCCTGGGTTGAGGAACCCGCGGGCGCAGAGGTTCTCGGCAAGCAACTGGTCGTCTACGGCCGCTGCTCGACCTGCAATTCGCAAGGAGATAATGGATGAGCAATTACCAAAAAGACTCCGTCCTTGAGCAAACCAGGGCCCGATTTATCAAGATTGCCCGGGACGAGAATCTCCTCGATACCGACGTCTCTGTTCTTGCAAAGCCCCTGACACCCGAGGAAGCCATCGGAACTCCCGGAAGAAGGGATTTTCCAATCATTGTCGGAAAAGAGCGCATACTCGAGGCCACCTTTCTCGGCTCCAAGGGCCACGCCTTCACCGACTCCGCCCGCGAATTCACCGGTACTCTCGCAGATGTGCTCGATCTCGAGTTCAACTCCAACCAGAATCGTGCCATCTATATTGCAACGCTGAATGCCGTGCTCGGGCATCTCGGCCGGGTTAGCGCGACGGTACACTGCAAGGACGACGATCCCGAAAAGTGCGGCGCTGAGATTGCCTCATTGCTTATCGATCGCTACGGCCGGGTGGAGATCGGGTTGATCGGTCTCAATCCTGCCATCGCCGAGAACCTTGTGGAAGCGTTCGGCACCGATCATGTCCAGATTTCCGATCTTTACCGCGACAACATAGGAAAGCAGCGTTTCGGCGTACAGATCTGGGACGGCGGTGAGCAAATGGATGAGTTGGTCGAAAAGTCGGATGTAGTCTTGTTGACCGGCACGACCCTGCAAAACGGCACTTTCGACGGGATCTGGTCGGCCATCCAGGCCGGAGGCAAGATCGGCCTTGTTTACGGTGTAACATCTGCGGGCGTTTGCGCTTTAACCGGCATCGAGCGAGTTTGCCCCTATGGCCGCGAGGGTTAGTGCGTGGCAAGAGTTCAAATACTGGCGACCCTGGTGTGTCTATCCTCTCTTGCCGCTGCCTGCTCGGAGAAATCGGCCGCTTCGATCGGCATGGCCGTTGAGTTCATGGACCACGCCGCCGCGGCCTACGTGGCCCGAGACAAGGGTTGGTACAAAGCTCGGGACCTGAATATCTCTGATTACACAAGCTACGTGACCGGAATGGCGCTGGCCGCGGCCCTTGCGCGCAGAGACATACAAGTGGCCTATATGTGCCTGGTTCCCGCAATTAATGCCTACGCCAACGCAAAAGTCCCTCTCAAGATCGTGGCCGGTACGCACAAGTTCGGCTACGCACTAGTCGCAAATCCAAAGGTCGCAGACAAGCCGGAAGATCTTGCAAGGCCCGGTGTACGTATCGGATGTGTTCGCGAGGGCGGCGCCGTTGATGTATTGATGAACCGCTTCATCGACAACTACCGGCTGGATCGCCGGCAAGTTCTCAACCGGGTACGGCGCATGAGCCCGCCCAGGTTGCTGGTCGCCATCAAGACCGGCCGGCTCGACGCGGCCTTCCTGCCGGAACAATGGGCCAGCATGGCCGAGGATCTGGGCTTTGTGATGCTGCTCACGGCGCGTGATATTTGGCCCGGAATGCAGGGCAGTGTCCTGGTGGTCAAGCAGGAACTCGTCAAGAACAATCCCGAGTTGGTGCGCAAGTTAGTGGAAGTAAACGATCGTGCCACGGGCTGGATCAACGAAAACCCGCGGCAAGCCGCGGAAATTCTAGCGAGGGTGCTGTCTGCAACGGGCAGGAAAGTAAAAGCCACTCACGCAGCGCCGATCACAGCAGATTGGGAGATCAGTCCCGAGACAATACGGCGCTCGATGGGGAGACTCGATTACTCGACGGCCATTTCTACGGACGAAGTTCAGAGAGTCATCGATTATTTAGCCGGGCTCGGCTACATCAAAAAGTCGTATCCGGCCGGGGAAATCGTGGATACGAGGTTCATCCAGTGAACGAGCGCCCGCGATACGGACGACTGTGGGGCGCGATCCCGATCATTGTCGCGCTCGGGCTCTGGGAGGTTGTAGCGCGCCTGAAGCTGCTTCCTGGCGATATGTTCTTTCCGCCATTCACGACTGTCGTCCGCGAGCTTTACGATCTTGCCGCGACAGGCGTTCTGGCCGCGAATTTCCTGCCCAGCCTGCGGCGTGTCCTGCTCGGCTTCGCATCGGGCGCAGTGGCCGGCATACTTGTAGGCATCGCTATGGGCTGGAAGCGGCAGGTTGATCTGGCCATGGGGCCGATCATCAGTCTGCTGTACCCGATTCCGGCGCTCGGTTGGTTGCCGTTGTTGATGATCTGGATCGGTATCAACGAGCTGTTGCCGGTAGCGATCGTCTTTATCTGCTCGTTCTTCCCGATCTGCTATACAACCACCGGAGGCATCAAGAACGTTGACCGGCGTTATATCAATGCGGCCAGATCACTCGGTTCATCCGATTTTCGCATCTTGGCAACAGTCGTCTTTCCGCTGGCCCTGCCCGGAATCTTCACCGGCCTGAGGCTCGAGTCCGGCATGGCCTGGCGGGTGATCATTGCCGCCGAGATGGTGGCCATCCCGTCCGGTATCGGAGCGCTGATGATGAAGTCCGAGAGCTTGATGCGCATCGACACCATCATCGCCTGCTTGATGGTGCTTTCAATCATGTGCTTCCTGTTCGAAAGAGTTTTTGCACTGCTCGAGCGCAAGATCACCGCCCAGTGGGGATAAGATGCCCAGGGTAGAACTCGAAAACATACGGAATTTCGCCTGCCAGGGAACAAACTTGGAAGTCCGCCCGGGAGAACTGCTTGTGCTTCTAGGCCCGAACGGCGCCGGCAAGACGACCTTGCTCAACGTCATCGCGGGCCTGGTGCCTTATCAAGGGTCGGTCATGTTCGACGGCAGTTCAATGGACGCGGTTCCCGCAAGGTTCAGGAAAATCGGTTACGTTTTTCAAGATCTGGTCTTGTTCCCCCACCTGGATGTCGGCTCCAACATCGCCTATGGGCTGCGATCCTATGGCACCCCGAAGCCCGAACGCGAACAGCGCGTCAGCGAACTCCTGCACATGCTTGCAATCGAGCACCTGTCCGGCCACTTTCCGGCCAAGCTTTCCGGGGGAGAGAAGCAACGTGTGGCCCTGGCGCGGGCGCTTGCACCGCGACCGGAAATTCTTCTTCTGGACGAACCCTTCAATAGCCTCGATTCGCAAACGAGCGGTTTTCTGCGGGCCGAACTGAAGCATTTGCAAAACGATCTCGGCGCCACGACGGTTTTCGTTACTCACGATCTTTCCGAGGCGGAAGAGTTGGGCGACCGTATCGCGATCGTCAAGGACGGACTCGTCGAACAGGGCATGACCAAGATCGGGACAGCCTCATTGAAAACCGGGGGATAACTCGTCGTCCTTCCGCTGTCCTCCCTTCAGATCTGACTGGTATGCTTTCCCGTTGTTCGATAAGTTTCGGTGAGGCGTGTAACGATTCAACTGTAGGAGGTGTATATGAGTGCCACGCTATTGGACCTTTGGCGGGAAGTTATTCAGGCTTTCGAACAAGGTCAGTGGGACCGGGGGCTGAAGCGCTGTATCGTCATTTTACAAGGAGCGCCGGCTTGCTTCGAGGCGCGCATGAAAATCGGCGATATTTTGCTCAAACAGGGCCGGGTTGCCGAAGCCCTGGAGATTTACAAGACAATCGCCTGGCATTTTACCAAGGCCGGTTTTCCACTTCTGGCAATCATCGCGATCAAGATGATGACTTCGCTTGATGACCGTCACGCTGATGTTATGGATGTTCTGGCCGGTCTATATTCGCTAGAGTCCGATCGCGTTAGCGCCGAGGCGCCGCGGCCACGGCTGCCGGATTTGTCTGCGGTAGAGATCAGTCAGGCCGGTCAGAACGTCGATCAGGTCATCAACCTGGCAGGACAAGAACTATGCGATCTGGCGGCTAAATTGGCGAGCGACGAAAAAGGCTTGCAAGATTACCCCGAGAAACTGCCCGCTATTCCCTTGTTTTCTGATTTACCCGAAGATGCTTTTTGTAATCTCTTGAAAGAACTGAAACTGCGCCGCCTGAGTAGGGGTGGGCTGATCTTGCGCGAGGGAGAAAAGGGCGATTCGTTTTTCATCCAGGCCCGCGGTGAAGTCGAAATAAGCAAGCTGATCGGGGACGAGGAATTGATCCTTGCCAAGCTGGGCGACAACGCGGTCTTCGGGGAAATGGCCCTGGTTTCCAATCAGCCGCGCTCGGCCAGTGTAAGAGCGGTCAGCCATGTTGATTTACTCGAATTGACCCGCCGGGATCTCGAGCGCGAGGCCGAGCAATACGTTTCCATCTCAAAGGCACTAAAGAAATTCACCCGCTCGCGCTTACTCAGCAATCTAATGGCCCTCTCGAGCGTGTTTCGAATATTGCCGCATGACGCGCGGCATGCCGTGCTGGACAGATTTATCTCGATGGAAGTCAAAAAGGGGCAAGTCATCATCGAGGAAGGCAGAAAGGGTATTGGCTTGTTCATTATCCTGAGGGGCGAAGCCGAGGTCAGGAAACGAGACGGTGACACACTAGTGCCTCTGGCGCTGCTACGGGAAGCGGATGTTTTCGGTGAAATCGCCCTGATCAAGGACGTGCCGACCACCGCCACGGTCGTTGCCGGTTCGGACGGGGAATTTCTGTTTTTATCGCGCAAGGAGTTTGAAGATTGCATCCGGACCAACCCCGATTTGTGGCGGATTCTCGGAGAAATCTCGGAAGATCGCCAGATAGAAACCGCCCGCTTGATGACCGAGACGGATTTTATCGGTGACGACGAATTCGTGTTGATTTGACAATTTGATTTCACCCCCGGCCACGTTCTATCTTTTCATCCATGAGGGCCGACATTTTAGATGTCCAGCGGAACGGAACTGAAAAGATTGAGATCATCCTGGGCGATAACCTGCCCGTTTTGAAGAGCTTCGCGGACGAGTCTTTCGATTTGATCTACATCGATCCGCCGTTCAATACCGGCAAAGAGCAAAACCGAACCCGCATCCGCACGGTCAGGGATAGCGCCGGCGGTGATCGGGTGGGTTTCCAGGGCAAGCGCTACCGGACCGAGAAAATCGGAAGCGCAGGTTTTGCCGATGAATTCGACGATTTTCTTGGATTTCTCGGCCAGCGCCTGGTTGAGGCCCGCAGGATCCTGAAACCAACGGGCAGCCTGTTTGTGCACATCGATTACCGCGAAGCCCACTACTGCAAGGTGCTGCTCGATTCACTCTTCGGCCGCGCTTCGTTCCAGAACGAGATCATCTGGGCCTACGACTACGGTGCCAGGTCGAAGAAGCGCTGGTCCGCCAAGCACGACAATATTTTGTGGTACGCCAAGGATCCGAAAAACTATACTTTCAATTACGACCAGATGGATCGCATTCCGTACATGGCACCCGGGTTGGTAACAAAGGAGAAAGCTGCCCGCGGCAAGACGCCTACCGATGTCTGGTGGCATACCATTGTGCCCACCAACGGAAAAGAGCGCACCGGTTATCCAACCCAGAAACCGCTGGGCCTGCTTTCGCGCATAGTCCAGGTACACTCTCGGCCGGGCGACCGGCTGCTCGATTTCTTCGCTGGCTCCGGTACGCTGGGCGAAGCTGCGGCCCGCCTGGGTCGCACAGCCGTCTTGATCGACAACAACCCGAAGGCTGTAGAGGTCATGACCCGACGACTCTCATTTGCCTCTCCTCGGACGAGAAACGCATGATTGCCTCTGTCCTCATGTGTTGAGACCGCCGCACAAATGTAATACATTGAGCAGGCGAGAGGATTATGACCGAGATCCGCAATTTCAGTATCGTGGCGCACATTGACCACGGCAAGTCAACGCTGGCCGATCGGCTGATCCAGCGCGCCGGGCTGATCAGCGAGCGCGATTTTCGCGATCAGATCCTGGATGACATGGATATCGAGCGCGAGCGCGGCATTACCATAAAGTCGAACACGGTCAGCCTGCCCTACAAGGCCCCAGACGGAACAGCCTACGAGCTGAATTTGATCGATACACCGGGACACGTCGACTTCACTTACGAGGTCTCGCGAGCACTAGCGGCTTGCGACGGGGTGTTGTTGTTGATCGATGCCGCCCAGGGCGTCGAGGCCCAGACGATGGCCCATCTTTACGCCGCTTTGGAGCACGACCTTACGATCGTGCCGGTGATCAACAAGATCGACTTGCCCGCTGCCGACATCGACATGGTGCGCGGGCAGATCGAGCACGATCTGGGCCTGGATCCGGATCAAGCCGTGCTGTGCTCGGCCAAGACGGGCCAAGGGGTCGATGACATCGTCGCGGCCATCATCGAGCGCATCCCCGGCCCGCAAAGACGCGAGGACGAGCCGCTTTCGGCTCTGGTTTTCGACGCCCACTACGATCCATTCCGTGGCACAGTGGTTTCCTTTCGGGTGGTGACCGGCACCTTGGATCGCAAGCAGAGCATTCGCTTCATGTATAACGGATCGGTTCACGAAGTGGAGGAGATTGGCCGGTTTCGGCTAAAGCGCGAACCGGCTAAACGTCTTGCAGCCGGGGATGTTGGCTACCTGCTGGCCGGCATCAAGACCGTATCAGACGTGCGCATCGGCGATACGATCACGCTCGACGAACGCCCGGCCGAGAAGCCGCTTCCGGGATTCAAGGAAGTCAAGCCGGTGGTATTCTCATCGATCTACCCGATCTCGACCGACGACTATCCCTCTCTGGTGGACGCCTTGGAAAGATACAAGCTGAATGACGCCGCCTTGATTTACCAGAAGGACAGTTCGGTGGCGCTGGGACAGGGCTTCCGCTGCGGGTTTTTGGGCCTGTTGCATCTCGAAATTGTCCAGGAGCGACTCGAACGTGAGTTTGACCAGTCGATCATCATGACCATGCCGTCGGTGCGCTATCGCTTCGTGGTCAAGGGCGGCGAACAAGTGGTTGTGGACAACCCGGCTCATTTTCCGGATCCCACGCGAATCGAATTTTCAGAAGAGCCCTATATCAGAACCAATATTCTGATCCCCGAGCGTTACATGGGTGCCGTGATGCAGTTGTGTCTCGATCGGCGCGGAGAGAACTCCAATTTCTCATACCCCGTACCCGGACGGATCGAGATTAACTTCGACATGCCCCTGGCCGAAGTGATCTTCGATTTCTACGACAAGCTCAAGAGCGTCACCCAGGGCTACGGCTCGTTCGACTACGAACTAATCGACTATCACCGCTCAGATCTGGTCAAGCTCGACATCCTGGTGAACGGCGAGGCGGTGGACGCATTAGCCACCATGGTCCACAGGGACAGGGCCCGCACACGAGCGTTGGCGATTTGCGAGCGACTCAAGGAAGAGATCCCACGCCAGATGTTCAAGATTGCAATCCAGGGGGCGATTGGCTCAACGATCGTCGCCCGTACCAATATCTCTCCCTATCGCAAAGACGTCACCGCCAAGTGCTACGGCGGCGATATTACCCGCAAGCGTAAGCTTTTGGAGAAGCAGAAGAAGGGCAAGCGGCGCATGAAGATGGTGGGCCAGGTACAGATTCCACAAAGCGCCTTCGTGGCCGTGTTGAAGACAAACAATGATTCCTGAGGGCCGAAACCGAGACCAGGCAGATCTAGCAGGCCTCTACGTTCACGTTCCGTTTTGTAAAAGCAAGTGTCCCTACTGCGATTTCTTTTCTGTAGTGGCACCTGACAAGGAGCCGGCTTACCTGGATGCCGTCTGTCGCGAAGCAGAGCTGTTTGTAGCAGATGCCGGCCCTTTCGACAGCCTTTATGTTGGTGGCGGTACGCCCAGTTCGATCGAGCCCCGGTCACTAGCCCGCCTGCTCGCCGTAACCGGAAGCTTCCTGGGCCCCGGTTCAGAGATAACGATTGAGCTGAATCCGGCTGATGTCGACGCCGAGCTGCTCGACGTGCTGCATGAGGCCGGCGTCACGCGACTGAGCCTTGGCGTACAGTCATTCGATGACGGCGAGTTGAAAAAACTCGGCAGGCGCCACGATGCGCACAGTGCACGGCGGGCGATAGAGGAGATCAGAAAAGCAAATTTTGCCAGCCTGGGGCTCGATTTGATCCAGGCCTTGCCGGAATCCAACAGGGAAAGCCTCCGCCGCAGCCTGAGACAAGCCTTGTCGTTCGAAACCGAGCACTTGTCGTGTTACTCTCTGACGATTGCAGTCGGCACACCGTTTTTCAGGCTGCGCGCGAAGGGCGAGTTGCGATTGCCCACAGAAAACGAGGTTGCAGACCAGTTTGAAGAGACTGCCGATGTTCTCGGACAAGCCGGTTACATTCATTATGAGGTGAGCAACTTCGCAAGGAGCAAAGGGCAGCGTTCGCGGCACAATTTAAAATATTGGCACCGGGTTCCTTATTTAGGCCTCGGTCCCGGTGCGCACTCGTTCGACGGACACAAGCGCTTCTGGAACACACGCGATCTCGACGAATACAAACGAGCGATCGATTCCGGGCGGCGTCCACTAGAGAATTATGAAGAGCTGACAAGCGAGCAGGTGCGCCTGGAGACCATTTCACTGGGTATGCGCACAGCGGAAGGCGTTGCCCTGAGTATAATACTGGATAAGCCCGGCGCAGATGAAGATGTCAAGCGGTTGCAGGCAGAGGGCCTGGCAGTAGAAAACCAGGGCCGCTTGCAGCCGACATGCAGTGGGTATCTCATGGCAGACGGGATCGCCAGGCTGCTTTGTTGAGGCAACGGGCATGACCTCGGCCTGACATGCATGTCTTTTTTTCCGGGAGGCAGTAAAGTGACTCCAGATAAAATGAATGGTGCAGCCCGGCAAGCAGGAAAGCCAGAAGGCACGGCCGGAGCGGATCGGCCAAGCAACCTGAGAGTCGTGCTCGAAGCCCGTGAGCGGCAGGTGGAGCGAGCAGCCTGCTGGCTGAGGATCGGGGTCGCCAGCGTGGCCTCTCTGAGTGATGCAGCCTTGGCCATCTCGGCCGGAACCACGAGGCTTGCACTTTTCGCACTCGTGGTGGGGACGACCTATGTCGCTTTGATGGCAGGGTTCTTGAGACTTCTGCGCAGAGAGCGATATCACCCTTGGTTGAAGTACCTGACTACTACCATCGATTTCGCGGTAGTCACCGGCTTGACAGTGGCCTATCTCCACGAGGCCGGCCCGGAAACCCCTCTCTTTGAGACAGTCGCCGTGGCAATGATCGCTTTTGTTCCCTTGATCAACCTCTTGAGCGCCCTTCGGGTTGGGCGAGCGATTATCATGTTTGGCACTCTGCTTACTTGTGTCTCGGTGGTTGTTATCTCGGTGACGCTAGGGCGGGGCGCAGCTGCGCTCGGCTACGCGCTTGGTCTGGCGTTGGCCTCGGGGGTGCTGGCCTGGACGATTTCGTCCTCGACCGCAGAAGTGCTCCTGCGTCTCGCACGCCGCAATCAGCTCACGCGTTTCCTCCCCCGTGAGGTCGTCGAGCAGGTCGATCGCGGGGAACTCGATCTGAAGCTCGGGGGTGTCGATCAGACTGTGACCATCTTGATGAGCGACATACGGGGATTCACTACATTATCGGAGAGTCGTACACCGACCGAGGTTGTGCAGCAACTCAACGAGTACTTCACCGTGATGAGCAGGATCGTCCTCGATCATGGGGGCAGCATCGACAAGTATGTCGGCGACGCCATCCTTGCGGTCTTCGGTCTGCCAGCCCCCCGTCCCGATGACGCGCAGAGGGCGCTTGATGCGGCGCAAGAGATGCTTCATGCCCTCGAGCGCCTCGATCGAACATGGGAAGCAAGGGGAATGCCCGCACTGCGTATCGGGATCGGCCTTCACACCGGCAACGCGGTGGCGGGCAACGTCGGCTCGCCAGAGCGGATGGATTATACGGTGATAGGGGACACGGTGAATGTTGCCTCCCGGATAGAGGGTCTGACAAAGAGCTACCAAGTGCCGGTGCTGGTCAGCGAAACGACTCGCAGGGCCGTGGGAGAATCGCCGGTTTTCTCATTGGTGGATAATGCGTCGATTCGCGGTCGGCAGGGTACGATCCGACTCTATTCACCAGAGGCGATGAACGGGCTCTGTCCGACGTCAGTAAGTGATGCACATTTCTTTGGTGAAACGAAGAGCTTGACCCCAGCTTGAATTACGTGTTTTTTAGCCGGAGGCGACAAAGTGATACCAGAAGACATATTCGATGCAGTCAAGCAGTTCATGGAACAACAGATACCCTTCAACCATTTCCTGGGCATGGAAGTTACACACCTGGGAGACGGCGATGCGCGCCTGGAGGTGCCTTTCCGCGATGAGTTCATCGGGGATCCTTTCAGGCCGGCCCTGCACGGAGGAGTCATCTCGGCGCTGCTGGATACCTGCGGGGGAGCTGCCGTGTTCACGACCCTACAAGATGTCGCCGAACGGGCAAGCACGGTGGATCTTCGGGTGGACTATCTGCGTCCCGGTCGCAAGGAACGTCTGATTGCCGAGGCAAAAGTGATCCGGGCCGGCAACAAGGTCGCGGTTGTAAGCCTGATGGCCTATCATCCCGGTGAGAACGACAGACCCGTGGCCACCGGTATCGGGGTATACGATATCAAGCGCGTCAAGAACGGCTCTGGACAGTCATTTTTTCGGTAAGGCACTGATCATTACAGGGTGAACTTGATGGTGACCGGTACCCAGCCGGCCACGTATGGGTATGGTTCTGCCAAGTGCAAGACTTTCTCGGCCGCCTCCTCGAGACAGGCCGGTCCGGACGAGCGCACGATGCGATTAGTTTCGGTATAGCCGTAGCGGCTGATGCGGAAACGTATCTTTATGATTCCCTGTTCGTAACGGCAAAGGCCCGAAGTGCGATGGACCAAAGGCGTGATCTCGTCTATCCGGGCCTGGATGATCTCGACCAGTGGACGCGGGTCGCCTCCCGGATTGAGATCGAGACGATCTTCAAGGTTGTTCTCGATAGCCCCTTCAATGCCGGCAGCAGAAGCAATCGACCGTTGTTCGACCTTACCCACGGCAATATCGTCACTAGCCAATAAATCAGCGCTCGATGAGCGTTTCAAGGGCGCCGTTTGAGGAGATTCGCGCGAGGAAATTGTGACCCGGTATTCGACGCTAGGTCCGGATTGTTCTCGCGGCTTGATTCGTCTTTCGCGCTTTGCAACCTCTCCTCCATCGCCGGGTTCGGGTAAAGCCGGGATTTTCAGTAGCTGCACTTCTACAGGCTCGGGCGGCAGAACGGGCGCGGAATGCGGCCAGGTGAGCGAAACCAGCACTACCGTCCAAACGTGTACGTTTGTAGAAATCAGCAGTGACAACCCGAAACGCATGTCGCTCCCTGAACTGGCGGTTTAGTCGT
The DNA here is from genome assembly GCA_964513625.1 of uncultured Myxococcales bacterium. GTDB lineage: Bacteria > Myxococcota > B64-G9 > B64-G9 > B64-G9 > DATKYQ01. The sequence goes on from CAZENH010000005.1 coordinate 162,551, forward strand.
TCTTGCAGGCCATCGCCAGGGCAGAAAGTGCCTCGGCATGCACTTCAGAGATAACCTGGCCGACGAAAGGCTCCGGCATAAAATCGTTGTAGACGGCGTAAGAACCCTTCTTGAGCATGGTGGACTTGAGCCAATCGATACCCTTTTGGTAGGCAGTCCGCTGTGTCGGGTTGCCCCCGGCCAGGGCCATTACGGCATAGGCCACAGGCTGGGTCTCGTTGGAAAGCCAAGCACCGTTTGGCTGTTGAGCCTTCAACAGGTCTTCCCGGAATCGCTCGATGTTGTCACGGTAGTGACCTGAATCGAGATCATCGAGCGCCTCTGCCAGAGCCGCACCGGACACCAGTGAAAAACGAGGATTTTCTTTCGGCCGATACCATTCGGCAAGGCGACTCAAGACCGCGTCCGCCATCTGGTATGCGTAGCGTCGGTTGGATACCGCCGTGGCAGCCATTATTCCCAAGGCCGCATCAAAGCCCAGCAAGGTGGGTGTCTTTACCCGACCGGAAGCAATCCTTGAGACCTCGTGCGCCCCGTCCGGAGAACGCCGGCGGATGAGATCGAAAGCAGCCAGGGCGGTGTCACGGTAACGCGACTCGCCGGTAGCTTTCGACATGCTCACAAGAAACTCGATGTCCGCCTTGTAAGGCAGGTTGTCTGTCGACCAGCCGCCTTTCCCTGCCACCAGTCCATCGGCGTACCTGCGAGCTGCCGCCAGGTAGCTTTTCTTTCCAGAAGTAGAGTGCGCAGAAAGCAAGGACAGGGCCGCCAGCCCTGCAACGTTTCCGGAAACGGGACCCTTGCCAATCTGCCAAGACCAACCCACGGCTCCGAGCTTTGCGGGCTTCTGGACCGCCACCAGAAAATCCGCCGCGCGGGTCATGGCCCGGCAAACGTCCTGGTCTAGATTTGCTTTGTACTGGGATGCGATTCCGGAAAATTCGGCCGAACTCACCGGCAGGGATGAAAGGCAAACGCCCAATGACGCAATCACAAGAAAATGTCTATACATGATAACCTCCGGTTTCTCCTTCAGTGAATCATAAAATAACAACTTTTTGGCAGGAGGGCTAGGGGTCTAGAATGACCCAGGGCAGATATTTTTTGCGCGGCGCGTCATTTTTCACTTGACATCTGTAACGCGGCGCGTTATGTTGCCAAATATGAAGCGTTACCAAAAACCATTTTGTTGTGACTCAAAAGTCAAGGCGCCGTTAAATTCGGCCCAAACCAGGAGGTGGAAGATGCAGTTGGTAAAGATCGAGAAGATGCCCAAGGCGATCCAGGAGATCGTCGGAGGAGCCCAGAAGAAGCTGAATATCTGGGAGGACGAGGCGCGCAAGACCATTACCGGCACCTACGATAAAGTAAAAACGTATCCGTCGGTTATGAAGATGGAGCAGACTATTGATGGATGGCGCACCCGTTATGCCAACCAGTTCAACATCGATCCCATTCGCAAGAAAGTCGAGAAGTTCTCGGCCGACGTGGGTAACAAGGCTTTCTCGACGATCGGAGTGGCCACCAAGACCGACATCCAGACAATCACCCGCAAGATCAACCGCCTTAGAGGTGAGATCCGCAAGCTGGTTGGCAAAAAGACCACGCGCACAAAGTGATGCAGACAATAGGGGCAACCCGGTCGTGATGGTTGCCGGGGGGAAGGAGCCAGATGGCTCCTTCCCGCACCCCTTTTCCAGACGATCTTGTACCTACAAGTGTTTGTCGGCGTTGCCCTTGCGTAGCTTTAGCCACAGGAAGATGCCCAGCCCAAACAGACCCACAGAAACAACCTGACTGGTGGACAGCAAATCCGGACGGGAATCACCTAAGATGTCCACTGGAAAGAGTATCCCGCGATCAATATCACCGCGAAACATCTCGGTCATGAAGCGCCAAACCGGATACATTACCAACCAGGCGGCCAGCAATTGCCCGTTTACACTCTTGCGCTTCCGCAGCCAGAGCAGGATCCCGAAAATAGACAGCTCGCCGAGAGCCTCGTAAAGAGGCGTGGGGTGAATGGGAATGTTCAGCAGGTGCGAGTGAGCCACCACCGTGCCGGGGGCCGTGTAGATCGATCCGAAGAAACTCGAGCCAGTGGTAGAGCCATGACAGCATCCGGCCGAGTAGCATCCAAGGCGGCCAAAGAAGTGACCAAGAGCCACCGATGGAATCATAACGTCTGAAATACGCAGAAAAGAGAGTCCTTTTCGTTGGCAAAAATACCAGGATGTGGCGACCGCCCCGATGAAACCGCCGTAAAACACTAGTCCACCTGTCCAAACCTTCAGAAGCGAAACAGGATCGGCTAAATAGTCGTTGATGTTGACTACAATATAGAGAACCCGGCTGCCAACCATGGCGGCAATCAGGATCCAGAACGAAAGATCGAGAATCAGGTTGGGGTCCAGATACTCGCGCCCAGCCTGGCGCACCGCCAGTACAATACCCAAAACAAATCCAGTGGCTATCAGCAGCCCGTAGGTATGAAGCTGAAAGAGGTAGCCCGCCCCGGCATGCCAAACCAGGGCACGCAGCCCGGCGTAGATGGCGACACCCACAAGGAAGCCGGGCAGCGAAAAATACGGACCGCGTCTGCGCCAGAGAAACAGGACCCCGATGACGGTAACGGTCAAAACAATTTCTATCCAGCTCAGCCTGCCTATGAATTCGGGAAACTTGAAGGAAAACAAAACCGGGTACATGACTATATGCCTGCCTTACTTTTGCGCCGAATACGCAGTCTTACAATCACCACAACTACTCCTGCGGCGACCACCAGAAAAAGTGAAACGATTTGTGAAGACGAAAGCCAGCCAAAGAACATGCCCCTGTTGTCGCCGCGTAAAAACTCTATCAAAAAGCGGCCGCAGGCGTAAAGTACCACGAAAGCCAAGAACACCCGGCCCTGGCGCCGACGGCGGTAGAGAAACAGCAAGAAGACAAATAGAACAAGAGCAAAGGCCGCACTGATGAGTTGAGTCGGGTGCAGCGGTACGCCGAGCGGGCGGGCCAAACACGAAGGATCGCTGAAGGTTACGCCCCATGCCAAATCTGTGGGAGTTCCATGGCAGCAACCCGCCAAAAAACACCCCAGGCGTCCGAAGAAAAGTCCCAGCAGAATACAGACGGCGTAAATGTCAGCCGCCTCGAGCAATGAAATCTTCTTGCGGTGGGTATACCAGACTGCGACGGGGATGCAGGCAATCAAGCCTCCGTAGAAGGCCAGTCCGTTAGAAAACTTAAAGATCTCGGTGGGGTGATCGATGTAATGGAGTAGTATGCGCCTGCCTGGGTTGAGCGGATCGTCTTCAACCAGTACGTGCATCAAGCGCGCCCCGAATATGCCCACTACCAGCAAGATCAAATCAAGATCGAGAATCTGCCGCGGATCGATCCCGGCCCTGCGCGCCAGGTGAAAAGAGAGGTAGACGGCAGCAATCAGTCCCGTAAGCGTCATGGCCCAATAGGCCGGTACGCCGAAGTCACCGATATTGAAAAGCCAGGGGCGCATTGCTGGTTTCGATTTTGATTGCGGTGTTATTCACGGTGGCGACGTATCTCACTCGGCTTGATTTTCTGTTTTCTTGGCGCCGAACATCTCAATCACCAACAAGATCACCCCGACACTAATGGCAGCATCCGCGATGTTAAATGTCGGCCAGTGCTTTTCGCCTGCCGAAATAGTGAACAGTCCGAGATTAAGTGGTTTGTCGAACTTTACATACCACTCGATGAAGTCGATCACCTTGCCCATGTAGATGCGATCGATCAGGTTCCCCAGCGCTCCGCCCAGCACCAGTGAAACAGCCAGAGGCAGCAAGCGCTGACGCGATTCAATACGCCTGAAGAACCACAGGATAAAGCCTATCGCCAAGAGCGATACAATGATGAAGAAAGGCACGCGGAACGATGCGTCTGTGCTGCGAAACAATCCCCAGGCGGCACCGGTGTTCTCGGCGTACTTGAATCTCCAAAAACCGTCGATGACTGTCAGGTAGCGAGATGCCGGATCTGCCTCGAAAATGAGGGGCTTCAGGTTGGCTGCCGCGAACAGTTTGGTAATCTGATCGGCTGCAACCACCAGCGGGACGGTCAACGCTAAAATCAGGTTCTTGCCTTTGAGCGTGAGAAATTTCACACGATCCTCTTGTCAGCCTTGCGGTTCGATCCGTCGAAGCACCTCGATGCAACGAGCGCACAGATCGGGCCTTTCTTCATTATTACCAACATCTGCACGCCTGTTCCAGCATCGGGCGCATTTCTGCTCTGAGGCTGAATGAACATCGATCCTCAATTCGGCGATGTCTCCGGAATCGAAAGCCTCGGGCCCTGCCTGCTCGACGAATTCGAGGCCGGCAACTTTTAGAAGGTCGGGAAGCGTCTTTCCAAACGACTCCAGAAACTCGCGGATCTCTCCCTTGGCCTGGATGGAGATGCGAGCATCGAGACTCGAGCGCACCTTGCCGGCTTTGAGAACAACGTCGAGAGCCTTGTGCATCTCGGCTCTGATTCCGCGCAATCGCGCCCAGCGACCGAGCAAATCCTCGTCGCCGTCGAGTTCTTGACCCTCTGGTATTGCGGCCAGGTGCACCGAGGCTGGGCGCTTGTCGTCCGCGGGCAAGTGCCCCCAGGCTTCTTCGGTTGTGAAGGACAACACCGGAGCCAGCAGAGACAGAAGATCAACGGCCAGGCTATATAGCGTAGTCTGGGCTGCGCGACGGGTTTTGTCGTCCGCTGCGGCCACGTAGAGCCTGTCCTTGACTATGTCCATATAGAAAGCGCTCAGATCGACGGTGCACAGGTCGAGCAGCAGATGATGAATGACGTGGAACTGGTAATTCAAATACGCTTCGCGGATACGCCGGGCACGTTCGCGCATCCTGGCCAAAACCCAGCGGTCGGCTTCTTCGAGATCTGCTTCGGCCAGAGCCCGCGATGGATTGAAATCTCTCAGGTTGCCCAGCATGAAACGCAGAGTGTTGCGGATCTTGCGGTAGGCATCGGCCACGGGTTCGAGCAGCGAGCGCGAAAAAGCAATGTCGGCCGTGTAGTCCACCGAGGACAGTAGCAAACGCAGCACGTCGGCGCCGTACTTCTCGATAACTTCATCCGGTGCTACGACGTTACCGAGCGATTTGCTCATCTTCTTGGATGATTCATCCAGGATCAGCCCGTGCGTCAGCACCTCTTTGTAAGGGGCCGACCCGCGCGTTCCGATCGCGTTCAAGAGCGAAACCTGGAACCAGCCGCGATGCTGGTCGGTGGCCTCGAGATACATGTCGCAAGGCCATGAAAGTTCAGGACGTTTTTCCAGCACGGCCCGCTGACTAACAGAGGAGTCGAACCAGACGTCCAGAATATCTTCCTGCTTCTTGAATTCACGTCCACCGCACTCCGGGCAGATGAAACCAGCGGGAACGAAGCTCGACACAGGTTCTTCGTACCAGACGTCGGTGCCCCGTTCGGTGACTAACTCACGTGTTTTTTCGATCACCTCCGCCCGCAGGAACGAACTCGAGCAACTCGTGCAGCGCAATGCCGGTATGGGAACACCCCAGGCCCTCTGTCGCGAGAGGCACCAATCGGGTCGGCATTCCACCATATTGAAGATTCGCAGACGACCCCAGGGAGGGATCCAACGCACCTTGTCAATTTCAGCTAGCGCCCGCTGCCTGAGATCTTTGGTGTCGACGTTCAAAAACCACTGCTCGGTTGCCCTGAAGATGACGGGCTGCTTACAACGCCAGCAATGCGGGTATGAGTGGCTGATAGCCTGCAGTCCTGCCAGGCTGCCGGACGCCCGCAGGCGCTCGTTAATCACTTCGTTGGCCTTGAATACCCCGGTGCCTTCGAGATCGGGCACCTGGCTGGTGAAACGACCCGCATCGTCGATAGGAGATAGTATTTCCAGGCTGTATTTTCTGCCTGACTCGAAGTCCTCGGCTCCGTGCCCCGGTGCGGTGTGTACGCAGCCGGTGCCCGCTTCCAGGGTGACATAGTCGGCTAAAATGATTATTGAGTCGCGATCGTAGAGAGGATGCTTGCAGAGCACTCCCTCTAGTTCCCGACCGCTGATTTCGCACAGCGTCTCGATCTCTCCCCAGCCGAGCGAGCGTCCCACTGAATCGATCAGATCACGCGCCAGCATCAGGACATCTTCTCCAACCCGGACGAAAACATAGCTGAATTCAGGATGCAGGGCGATAGCCAGGTTGGCGGGAATTGTCCAGGGAGTTGTCGTCCAGATCAATACGGATGTCTTTTGCGGATCCAACCCCAGGTCACGGATCTTCTCTTGGTTGGGGCGCACCGGGAACTTCACGTAAATCGAGGGCGAGGTGTGCTCGTGGTACTCGAGTTCCGCCTCGGCCAGTGCCGTTTGGCAGGAGGGACACCAGTGAATGGGTCTTAGGCCGCGTTCAATGTAGCCGGCCGTAACCAGTTCGCCCAGGGCACCCAGCGTTTCTGCCTCGTATTGCCGGCTCATAGTGATGTAGGGATTCTCCCAGTCTCCGAAACAACCGAGGCGGATGAATTCCTTGCGCTGTATAGACAAAAAACGCTCGGCGTATTTCCTGCAGCGCTTGCGTATCTCGAGCTTGGACATGGAACCGGCCGCCTGGCCGAGATCCTTGATGACGTTGTGCTCAATGGGCATGCCATGACAGTCCCAGCCGGGCACATAAGGTGCACGGCGGCCCATCATGGTCTGCGACTTGACAACGAAATCCTTGAGGATCTTGTTCAAAGCCGTACCCAGATGCACATGACCGTTGGCATATGGAGGACCGTCGTGAAGGATGAAACTATCTGATTTCTGCTCGCCCTGCTTCTGGATCAGTGCGTAGAGATCTTGTTTCTTCCATTGTTCGAGCAGGCGCGGCTCTAGAGCCGGCAAACCGGCCCGCATCGAGAAATCGGTTCGGGGAAGGTTCAGGGTCTTTTTGTAGTCCATGGCTTTACCGCGATCGAAAAACTGTTATACCCCCCTGAGGCCGCACATGGTACGGACCCGGAAAGTACGGTTTGATCTACATAATGTCAAGGTTTTCCACACGCTTGAATGGGAGAGCTTCTTGCCGCAGACGATCCCCTATGCTACCATTATCGTTCGGATGGGGAAAAAATGGCGCGTGAAAAGCGAACTTGCGTTCTCGCGCGTCATAGCTGACAGGAAGGAAAGAGTTGGAGTTACCGGCACCATTTGGCAAGTATCATCTGCTCGAGAAGCTGGCAATAGGCGGCATGGCCGAGGTTTACCTGGCCAAGTCCTTCGGCGCCGCAGGATTCGAACGCCTCCTGGTGATCAAGAAAATCCTGCCGCACATGGCCGAGGACCAGGAATTCATTACCATGTTTATCGATGAGGCCCGTATTGCATCGACCCTCAACCATTCTTGTATCGTCCAGATAAACGAACTTGGCAAGGAGGATAACGACTACTTCATTGCCATGGAGTTTGTCCAGGGCAAGGATCTGTCCAAGATTTACGAACATCTGACGCAAAACAAAAAGAAGATGCCGATCTCGCTGGCGGTGCTTATCATCAGCCGCATTTGCGAGGGGCTCGACTATGCGCACCGCAAGACAGACTCGACCGGCAATAGCCTGAACATCATCCACAGGGACGTCAGCCCGGGCAATATACTGGTTTCCTATGACGGTGGAGTCAAACTGATCGACTTCGGGATTGCCAAGGCACAGAACCGTATGGGACGCACAACCGCCGGCACTTTAAAGGGCAAGTTCGGATACATGTCCCCTGAACAGGTGCGCGGTATGCCGCTCGATCACCGCTCGGACATCTTCTCGGTAGGCATTTTGCTCTATGAGATGCTTACCGCCGAACGCCTTTTCGGAGGAGAGAGTGACTTTGGGACTCTGGAAAAGGTTCGCAATGCGATCATCACACCCCCGACTACCTACAACCGCAAGATTCCCAAGGAGCTAGAAAAAATAGTCATGCGCGCATTAGCCCGCGAGCCAGAAGAGCGCTACGATTGGCCGGCGGACATGCAAGAAGATCTTTCCCGCTTCCTGCTCGAGGACGGCTCGTTGATTACCACCAAGAGCCTGGCCGCCTTCATGCGCGATACGTTTTCCAGGAAAATTGCCGAAGAGAATGAACGCCTGGCCATCTACCGCCGTAAGGGCTACCCCTGGTTGGACGCGGCCCTGGACGAAGAACCGGCGGCCGGCGACAGCGGGTATCATGAGCAAGTTCCGGATCTGTCTGAACAGGAAGGGCCAGAGGGCTCACAGGCAACCGTGGTCTTTTCTTCTGACGAGACTTCGACTCCGGCGCCGGTTCCCGAAAGTCCATCGGCTCTGGTTGAGGTGAATACAGAGGAGATGGCCACAATGGTGATGCCCGGCCTGTTCACGGAAGGAAATGAGGGCATCCAGCCCGAGCCGGAGCCCAGCATCAAGAAGACTATTGACGATCGTCCGGCTAAAGGGAAGCGCGACAAACCCAGGCGCCCGGGAGGCGCGGGACCACGCTCCGGGGCCGCCAGCACGCGACTAGGCCAGCGGGCGCCCCGAAAAAGCTATCCCCGCAAGGGGCGAACGGGAACCGAGCCGATGCGCGGAGCTCCAGTATTGCCGCCCAGGAAGAGAGGATCGCTGGGCGCCATCATGGCATTCGTCGCGGGCATAGTGGTCGCGGGAGTGATTAGTTATTTCCTGGTTATTCGCCCGGGCCTTGCGGGCAAGACAGAACCGATAACAGAGCCGATTACAAGACCAATTACGAAGCCGGTCGAAAAAGCAGTGACAAACCCGGTCAAGGAGTCGGTCAAGGAGCCGGTCAAGGAGCCGGCCAAGGAGCAGGTCAAAGAACCAGTCAAAGAGTTGGTCAAGGAACCGGTCAAGGAGCCAGTCAAAGAACCGGTCAAGGAACCGGTCAAGGAACCGGTCAAGGAACCGGTCAAGGAACCGGCCAAAGAACCGGTCAAAGAACCGGCCAAAGAACCGGCCAAGGTTGCCAAGGTTGTTGATCTGGCTGGTCGAAAACACTCT
>CAZENH010000005.1:171677-180370 GCA_964513625.1 uncultured Myxococcales bacterium
CAAAGAACCGGCCAAGGTTGCCAAGGTTGTTGATCTGGCTGGTCGAAAACACTCTCGGCATCGCCTTCGAAAAAGGAGCATCAAGAAAACCAGGCATGGAAAAAAAGTCGCCGCCCGCGGACCAGGCATCGTGATCAACAGTTCGCCCCCGGGAGCCGAGATCCTGCTCAACGGCAAGAAATCGGGCAAGACCCCCAAGTCGTTTTTGGGTCTCGAATCATCCAGAAACTATTTCATCGTGCTCAAGAAAGCCGGTTACAAACCGTTCTTCAAGGGGCTCAAGCTTTCCGGCGGCGAACAAGTGAAAATCATGGCCAAACTGGAGCAGAAATCCGCGAGCGGGACGGCGGCCCATGCCGGAAGTGGTAGTGGCTTCCTGATAGCCAACACTACTCCCTGGGCCCGGGTGTTCATCGACGGCAAGGACACCGGTTTATCAACCCCCATTCCGGCCAACAAGAAGCTTGCTCTCGATGCCGGTACCCACAAGGTCACCTTCAAGACCCAGACGGGCAAGACGTTGAATATCTCGGTCAAGATCGTCGCCGGCAAGACCGCCAAGGTGATAAAGAAATTTCCCTAGCACCCTGCGGACACTACATCACCAGCTGGGACCGTGTTTGTGCAACACCCGGTTCGCAGGGTGTAGACGCCGTATCCTCGTTTAGCCGGACAGGTGCGAAAGGAATGATAAAAAGCCGGCCTGGAGTCCCACCACCTTGTTCCAGGCGCGAAGCACGTTTTGCTGGCCGTCCAGCCCCTCGAGGGTGAAGTTGTATAACTCCATGTCGGTCGGCGCTGGCAGGTTCGAGATCACCAAAGGAAAGGGATCGGGATGACTGACCGGATCGTAGGTCAGGTAGTAGGCCCGGGCCGGTGTGGTTTCTCCATCCTTGGTTATTCTGAATTGGAGAATCTGTATCCCGGAAACGTTGTTCCAATCATCCGGTTTGTAGACCACCAGAGTACCCTGCTGCACACCCGGTGTGCGGTAGAGGCCTATGGTCACCTCCTGTGTAGGCGATCCGGAAGAGACGTTGAAAGAAACGCTGGTACCTTGGGATAAAATACCCTTGTTCTCGGTGGTCGAATCCGACAGGCTCATCTCCAGAGAAAAATCCGAGCCTAGCGGCAAGTCCGGAAAACTGAAGCCTCCCATGATGGCGCAGTTGAAGTTATCTGTGTTGAAGAACAGCCCGAACTCGTCGAAAGTTAAGTCACCGGAATCGTTGTTGGGGGCGTGTAGCTCGACCCGCATGTGCGAGGCTCCCAGGCAAGGAAGCGATCCGTCCTCCTGGATCTTCAACCATACCTGCGGGTTCGAGCCCCCGCAACCGATCGAGAGGACCAGCCAGACGGCCGGAATGATTTTTTTGCACCAAGCGGTCACTGCAACTCCGGGCTCAAGTGGATGAACATTTGATCGTCTGCGATGTCAAAGCCTGTCTGTTCCCAGGTTCCCATGGGTGAGTTGCCAGTATATGCCACTACCATGATTTTGTTATTGAGGCGCGGCAACATATTGGAAAGCACGAATTTCATCTCACCCCAGCTTTTACCGGGTTCGAGTGAAAACGACCCGTTGATCTTTTCAGGGGTGCCATAGTTGACGTTGAAAATCAGTTCGTCGATTTGGCCCAGCCCGTCGATTCCGGGCAGGCTGTCGATGACCAGCGTGCCCACCTCGTAATCGTTCCCGACTCGCTCGCGTTCGATGGTCAACTGTCCCAGATCGCCTCCCTTGATTTCGTCCGCCAGGAGTACCTCTGTTTGTCCCATGCACATGCGGCGCTTGCGGCTCGAGTCGAATCCTTCCACCTGTACCCACATGCGGCTGCCGTAAGGCAAGTCTGCAATCTCGAGCGGCAGGCCGGCGGGCAGGTTACAGTTTCCGTCGGTATCGTAGTACTCACCGAAGACCTCGGCGCTCCGCCCATCTACTTCGTTCCTGAAAGCGGTTATCTTGAGCCTGCGCACTCCCAGACAGGGAAAATGATCTTGTCCCGCCGCTAGCGTCAAGACCGCCGTTGCATTTTTTTCTCCGCACCCGCAACAAGCGGATGCCAGGGTAAAACCTAGAGCGATTTTGTATAGCGCACCGTTCATCAAAATCCAGAAACAATAATTGGTTACGAAGCCTTAATTGGGCTGGACCACCAGGGTCCAGTGGCTCTCGGGCCTCAATAGCCACAGCGAAAGCCCCGTGGCCGCGCCGGCGGCGGCAACACCCACAGCCGTCCAGAACCACCAGCTGGTATACCATTTAGTCCTGCCTCCGCCAGTTTCGCTTCGAGTATCATTCGAACTCGAGTGCTCGGCGGGCAAAAAATCGTGGTGTTCAACGGGCGCGATATTTGTGGCAACACCCGGCCGTCCTGCGATCTTGCGCAGGGCTCGCATGGTACTGATTACTCCGCGGATCTTGTGCTCGAAAGCGTCCCGATCCGAGCCCAGGTTGAAGAGCCTGGCGCGCGAGATGGTTTCGGGCCGTACCACGAAAAGGCGGGTACCCACATGATAGTCACGTCCCTCGTGCGAGATCGAAATGAGCACGAGTGCGTCAGCCCGGAAAAACCCGGCAAGCAATCTGAGTTGTGCGAGAACCGGTTCGCTCAGTTGCTCGTTGGCGATGGCCGCCCCAAGGAGGTCTTCGGGCGCGTCTCCAGACCACAAGGGGACCATAAGCGCCTTGATCTGGACCGGAGGTATGCCGTCGGGCAGGTTCAGCGTCCAGGCCGAATAACCCTCCTGCTCAAGACGGATGAAATGGCGCCCGGTATAGAGCTTCAGTCCCCGGAGGGGGGTGACGCCGCGACTGTGCCCGTCGACATAAACGGTTGCTCCGGCCGGCTTGGAGATGAATGTAACTTGCGTCGGGTTGCCGGACAGGAGTTGCTGCCGGGCGGCGTTGAAAGCCTGTATGACATCGGGCGGAAATTTTCGCTCTGAAAGTTGGTAATCGTTATCGTAGGCTACTGCCTGCCTGAACTCATTCAGCGCCTCGTCCCGGGCCCCCTGGGCAAGAAGTGACAGCCCGGCGTAAAGCTTGGAATCGACCAGTAACTTGCCGTCGCGAACCTCAGGACCACAGAATTCAAGGTATTTTTCTGCCTCACGCATGGCCTTTAAAGATCTTCCGATCTGCAACGTCTGGTACGCCTGTCGGCCCTCGGAAACTTTCGAGTTGAAGCGCATCGAGGCTTCTTCAAGGCCAGAGCCAAGCGTTCCCCAGACAGAACGTCCAACCGCTCGCCCGCTAAGTACGCGGACCGAATATTGAGCGCGGATCTGCCGGGCCACCGAGGCCAGGATCTGATCTTCCAGGGGAGGGGAGATATCCCGGACCGGCAGTGGCAGCACGGTCACAAAAGCCTTCGAAGAGGCCGTTTGCGGGTAGGCAAACGTCGCCGGTAAATTGAGCAAGCTCGTCAACACGATAGTCATGAATAGTTGCCGGTGCATCACGATCCCGCCAACCTCCCGGAAAATATATTATAGGGGTGGCTGTTTGCGGTCAAGAAAAGCCGAATCGATATCTTCACGAATCAACTTCGACTGCCAGCAAGCCTTACTTGTCGGCTCCGCAGGGGATGTTGTATCTGCGGCACATGTTTCTGATGTGATGCCGGGCCAAGCCCGCCTCACGTGAGGCGCGTGACAGGTTTCCGTCGACTTCGTCCATTAGACTGGCCAAGTAACGGCGCTCGAACTGCTCGATCAATCGTGCCTTGGCCTCTTTGTAGGGCATCCGCCAATCAACACGCCAGTGCGCTCGCTCTTCCGAGGCGGGGATATCAAGCTTCAGATCCTGTTTGCAAATGGTAGGACCCTCGCCGAGCTGAACAGCTCGCTCCAGGACGTTGTAGAGTTGTCGAACGTTGCCCGGCCAAGAATGTGATTGTAATAACAGTAGCGCCTCCGCGTCTATCTGCTTGGAATCCTGCTTGGTCGTGATCCCGTGGGAGGGGGCCTCTTCGAGGAAACGGTGAACCAGCAAAGGGATGTCCTCGGGACGCTCCCTGAGAGCCGGAATGTCGACCTCGACAACAGATAAACGGTAGAATAGATCTTCGCGAAACAGCCCCCGATCGACCAAGGCACGCACGTCGCGGTGAGTGGCCGCCACGATGCGTACGTCCACTTTCACGGTACGCACGCCTCCCACACGCTGCACTTCATGCTGCTCCAGCACTCTCAGCAGTTTTGGCTGCAGTGACTGGTCGAGTTCGGCTACTTCATCGATGAACAATGTTCCACCGTGTGCTTCCTCGAACACGCCGCGCCTGGTTTGCTCGGCCCCGGTGAAAGCTCCCTTCTCGTGTCCAAAGAGAGTGCTTTCGATGATATTTGGCGGAACGGCCGCGCAATCGAGTACTACGAATGGCCGATTCTTGCGCAATGAGTAAGAGTGAATGCCGGCAGCCAATAGCTCCTTGCCGGTGCCGGTTTCACCGCGCAGCAGTACGCTCAGATCGGATGCGGCTACCTTCTCGAGTACGGCGAAGATCTCGCGCATCTTCACCGAGTGCCCCAGCGCCCGTCCGAAGTGATCGCGGGTGCTGAGCGGGATCTTGACCATGGTATTGAGCGATTCGAAACGGATCAGGTTGTTGCCCGTCTGGAACTCGCTGCCAGGACGCAGGAAGACCTGACGCACCCGGTGGCCGAGCATGAAGATGCCGTTGGTGCTGTCGAGATCGCGGAGCAGGTGTCCCTGCGGTGTGGTCAGAATTTCGCAGTGAATACCCGAGACCGATCCGTCGGCGATCACCAGGTCGCATACACTAGAACGCCCGAGGGTTACGCGCTCCCGCTCGACCAGCAGTTCATGCCCGGCGTTATCTCCTTTGACGATGACCAACTTGCTGGCGCGTAGCAGCTTGAAGTCCTGCTTGTCTGAAACGAACAGCGTTCGCTGGGTGACTGCCTCCGGAAGACGCTCGAATTCTCTGGTTGCTTCTTCGGTCAATTTCAAAGCCTCATTGTCAGATTTTCATTGGTGTAAAAGCTTGAGTTTTTTATTGGCGCGGATATTCACTCGCCAACGGTGAATAAGGTTGTTGTCGACATCTTTCAGCTCGACAACGTGGCGGCCGGCCTTGATACTATAGTTGAACAGCGGTGTTGCACGTACCTTTTTGCCGTCGATGAAAACGTAAGCCCATATGCCGGAAATTCCCACGTCTAACTTGCCGAAACCGCTCTCGGTGTGCACTGGCCGCGAAGCTACTTTGTGGCGCCTGCGCTTGTGCCGCTTGGTGTGTTTGTGCCTGATCACGGCAGGCTTCTTCTTTGTATTCTTGGAGACCGTGGCGCTTTTCTTGACTGTTGCTTTGGTTGTTGCACCGTCTTTCTCGGCGATCGGTTTAGAAGCCGCGGTTCCCCCGTCCGGTTCAGATGTCTGGCCGCCGCCGTCATCCTTGGTCTCCGACGGCTCGGGATGTCCCACGCCCGGCGCCGCGAGGTGCTTGAGGTTGGTGCCGGCAGGCTCTTCGTTATCGGGCTTGTCGTCCGCCCGCGCATCGATCCCGGAACCTCCCGCGTCGATTGCCGAACCTTCGGAAGGTTGCTCAAGAATAGAAGGGTTGGCCCCGCCGTCCAGGACACCTTTTTTTCCCGAATGCAGGTAGAAAGCGGCAAGACCCCCGGCCACTACAGCAACCAGAAGAATGGTGAAAAGAATACCGAAGGGGAAGCCTTTTGACGGCGAGACATCGAAAGGTGTTGCATCTCTCTCGGTCAGCGGGCCCTTGGAAATGTAACCTTGTTTGCCCTCGGGGACGGTGGAGCGGTTTTTCTCGAAATCGAGCATAGCCAGCGGCTGAGCAGCGCTGTCGGAGCGCTCCGGATCCGTAGAGTCCATCAGGAAGCGAAGCGCCTCTCGCTTGTGCTTGTCGGTTTCTTCACCGCTGTCTGAGAAGGAGTCATCGATCGTATCGTCGAAGTCCGGACCGCTTACCTCGCGGATTGGCGCAAGCGAAGGAACGTGCGAGCGACGTTTTCGCCCGCCGTCGAAATCGCCGGCGAATTTTCTGAAAAGGGCGGGGTCGGGACGCTCCATCTTCGCTGTTTCGAGGTATTCATCGTCGTCAGAACCGTCGAGTTCTTCGATCTCCTCGTCAGCAACCTCCATTACTTCTTCAGCGGGAACCTCCAAGGGTTCGTCAGACTCGTTTGGTTCTTCCTGCAGGCGCTCACCCGTGTAAGTGTCGCCGGAATAAGGTTCGGCCTCCTGGGTTTCCGGCTCGCCCGGGCTGTCCATGAAATCCTCGGTTGAGCTGTCGGTGCCCTTTTTGATGACTACCGTATCGGTACCCGGCAAGGGATTGGATTCGAGTCTTGCGGCGCGGCGAGCTTCAGAACGCAGTTTTTGAACGATTGCTGCTTCCTCGATAAAATCATGATCCTCGCGTTCGAGCTCGTCCCTGAAAATCTCGCGCATGAAGCTGGCCAGCCAGGAGGTGGAATAATGAAGATTGCGCTCAAAAAGGAAGCGTTCGAGCCGATCGCGCCATTCACCGGCCGTCGCGTAGCGATCATCAGGATTCTTCTCGAGCGCCTTTAGGATGATGTCTTCGAGTTCCTCGGGTATGTTTTCGTTGACCTCACAAGGTCTGGGAAAACTGGTCTCCCTGACTTTCTCGAGCACTCCAAGGTCGCTCTCGGCGTGAAACATCTTGGTTAATGTCAACAACTCGAAGAAACAGATTCCCAGTGAAAAAATGTCCGAGCGGTGGTCGAGTGTCATGCCATGTGCCTGCTCGGGGGACATGTACGAGTACTTACCTTTCAGTACGCCGCCGGTTGTGTGAACAGTGCTTGAGGCGGCCTTGGCGATTCCGAAATCGACCAGCTTCACTTCTCCCTCATAGGAGAGAATGATATTGTGCGGGGACATGTCACGGTGGATCAGCCCCAATGGACTTCCGTAAGGGTCTTTCAGGCGATGGGCGTAGTCGAGGCCGTTGAGCACGTCGATGAACACGTGGCAGGCCAACTCGAGCGGCGTGGTCAGGTTTCTTTCTCTGAGAACCCGGATTATATCCGCGATGTCCTTGCCGTGTACGTACTCCATGGAGATGAAGTACAGGTTGTCTATGCAGCCGAAGTCATAGATTTGCACGATATTGGCATGGTTCAGGTTGGCAGCCAGTTTGGCTTCGTTGATGAACATATCAACGAACTGACTGTCGCTTGACAGGTGCGGCAGCATACGCTTCAGGGCAGCGAGTTTTTCGAACCCCTCGGCCCCGAAGGCCTTGGCCCGAAACACCTCGGCCATGCCTCCTATCGCGATGCGCCTGAGAAGCACGTACTTACCGAAAGCGGTGGGCCTGAAAGACATCTATTTCCCTAGAAAAAGCACCAAATTACCATTGTATGGCAAGGATCGAGTCCGGTCAAATTCGTGTGTTTCTAAGCCCGTCTTCATAAATCCGGACAATAGCCGCTATCGATCCACCTTCCTGGTAACAAATGTTACCAGCAGCCTTTTCTGCTCCCCCCGGCATATCTCCAAAGACGTATCATTACAACAAGTGATCTTTTATATTGCCGACGCCATTACCACTTCTGGCCATCCAGCAGCAGATCGGCTCTAGCTCCTGCTCGCGAGACGATGACTTCCACCAGGCGTAGTTCGAAGCGGGGAAGTGGTTGATCGAGCGCATCTCCGTACAGTATCCAGCGGTCCTCGCTAGTCACGTAAACCGGCAGTACCATGATCTCCTGTGGACGGCCGCCCAGGATCTCGTAGAAGCGTTCAACCATTCCGGTCATTCGGGGTGGACCACGAAAGCTGTCCAACTCGAGATTTAGGCAGGTCAGATCGCGAAGGAACGACCTGGGCAGCTCAATTGTCAGCAGCTTGACCTCTTCCAGTCCCATACCCCGGGAGGCGAATCCATAAAGTGTGCCTCTGCGCTCCCAGAGCAACAGTACTCTAGGAACAAGATTGGCCACCATCTCCACCAGTACACCGGCGACCTCCTCGACACTGCGTGCCGCCCTGAGCACATCAATTATTTCTCCCACGGGTATGACCCTGTTTTCGCTTTTTTCGTCTTCCGATTGCCAGCGGCCGTCGATTTCCTGCCTGCGCAAACGTTCTTCCTCGCGGCGGGCCAACTGGGCCAACGGAACAACGGCGGTCTTCTCCTTATCGTAGCCCGTGGCCCTAGAGAAGGAAATCTCATCATCGATGATCTTGCTGTATGAGCCTGTGCCCTTCTCTTTCTCTTCCGTTTCGTCCATGCCTCACTCGCAAGCGTCACCGATGCCGTCGCTATCGGTGTCGGTTTGATCCTCGTTGTCGACCAGTGGACAGTTGTCACAGGCGTCACCGAAGCTATCAGCATCGCTGTTTGCCTGGGCCGGGTTGGCCGCAAAAGGACAGTTATCGTCGCAAGCGGTTGTAACACCATCTGGACACTTGAAATCGCCCTCGGTGCCGCTGCCGTCACCGTCGTCGAGAACCGTGTCGTCATCGTCGTCGCTGTCGCAGACGTCTCCGCTGCCGTCGCTGTCATTGTCGGCCTGGTCCTGGTTGTCTACGCCCGGGCAGTTGTCGCAGGCGTCGCCCAGCGTGTCGCTGTCTGAGTTGTCCTGGGTCTGGTTGTCCACCCCTGGGCAGTTGTCGCAGGCGTCACCCAGTGTGTCGCTGTCTGAGTTGTCCTGGGTCTGGTTGTCTACGC
>CAZENH010000005.1:180470-200090 GCA_964513625.1 uncultured Myxococcales bacterium
CAGGCGTCACCCAGTGTGTCGCTGTCTGAGTTGTCCTGGGTCTGGTTGTCTACGCCCGGGCAGTTGTCGCAGGCGTCGCCCAGCGTGTCGCTGTCTGAGTTGTCCTGGGTCTGGTTGTCCACCCCTGGGCAGTTGTCGCAGGCGTCACCCAGTGTGTCGCTGTCTGAGTTGTCCTGGGTCTGGTTGTCTACGCTCGGACAGTTGTCGCAGGCGTCTCCCAGTGTGTCGCTGTCTGAGTTGTCCTGGGTCTGGTTGTCTATGCTCGGGCAGTTGTCACACACATCGCCCACACCGTCGCCTTCGTCATCAGCCTGGTTGGTGTTGGGATCATCCGGGCAGTTGTCCGAGCCGTCCGGAATCTGGTCACCGTCGCGATCGTTCTGGCAGACGTTTTCCTGACCCAGACAGTGGCCTGCGTCCGTGTCGCAGCTTCCGCCGGCACTAGTGCAGTCAGCATCAGTTGAGCAATCCGGATATGGATTTGCCACCAGCGGGCAGTTGTCGTCTCCGTCGAGCACCCCGTCCCCATCGTCATCGTCATCGCAGGCGTTACCCTCGCCGTCGTTGTCCGTATCGAGCTGGTCGGGGTTGGAGTCTTGTGGGCAGTTATCGGCTCCGTCGGTCAAGCCATCGTTGTCGTCGTCGAGATCACAGGCGTCACCGATGCCGTCACCATCGGCATCAGTCTGCTCAGCGTCGGCGTCGTCTGGACAGTCGTCCACGTCGTCGGACACGCCGTCTGCGTCCCGGTCGCAGGCGTCGCCGAGGTTGTCCGCGTTGCCGTTCTCCTGGTTGGGGTTGCGTACCTCGGGGCAGTTGTCGTCATCGTCCGGCATTCCGTCACCGTCGAAATCGGTGCGGCAGGCCGCGCCTCGCGCGCCGCCACCGTCGGGCAGGGCCTGATCGGCGTTGGCAACGAGAGGGCAGTTATCCACGCTATCCAGGATGCCGTCGTTGTCATCATCATCGTCGCAGGCATCGCCGAAATCATCGCCGCAGTCGAACCAGGTCTGGTTGACGTCGTCCCAGCATCTGAAATTGCGATCGTTGTTCCACTGCTCCGGGTTGGAGATGGTAGGGCAATTGTCTCGATAGGAGGGAATCCGATCGCCGTCCGGGTCGCAAATGTCGCCTACTCCATCGGCATTGGCATCAGCTTGAGCAGGATTCGGAGTGTAGCGGCAATTATCGCTGCCGCTGCATGAAGCGTCCTGCTGGCCGGGATCACAGATACCGTCATTGTCATCATCCGGGTCGCAAACGTCGCCCCGGCTATCGCCGTCGTTGTTGGCCTGGTTGCTGTTCGATTGCCAGCGGCAGTTGTCTGAGTTGTTGGGCACGTTGTCGCCGTCGATGTCAGGGTCGCACTCGTTGCCGACTCCGTCGTGATCAGCGTCTCCCTGGCCTGGGTTGGGCACGTCCGGGCAGTTGTCAATGCCGTCGTCGACCCCGTCACCATCGCGATCAGTCTCGCAGATGTCGCCGATTCCGTTCTGGTTGGCGTCTTCCTGGCCGGGGTTGGTCACCAAGGGACAGTTGTCGCTGGCGTCCGGGACGTCGTCGCCGTCATCGTCGTCGTCGCATTCGTTTCCGCTGCCGTCGCCGTCGGTGTCGATCTGCAACGGATTGTAGTTGTCGGGATTGTCGGGATTGCCGTCCCAGCAGTTGTCTTTCTTGTCTTCCACGCCGTCGTTGTCGTTATCGCCGTCGCAAGCGTCGCCCTTGCCGTCACCGTCCAGGTCGGCCTGTGCTGCGTTGCTGTTCAGCGGGCAGTTGTCATCGCAGTTGGTATTGGCGCCCCCGCTGCAGGGGTTGTCACCCGATTCGCCGCTGTTGTCCCCGTCGTCTGGTATGCCGTCCTCGTCGGAGTCGACCGTGCCGCCGTCCGTTTTGTCGTTGGGGACACAGACCGCCAAGTCGGAGATTGGATCGTACACGCAGTGATTGCCGGGCGAGCAGTCAATATTGCAGACGCAGGCGCCGTCGATGCATGAAAAACCAGGATAGCATCCGTTACCTGCGTCGGCCTCGCTGCACGGGATCTCTCCGTTGTCCTTGTTTCCGCAGCCGCAGGCAAGGGCCACCAGCGAGACAAAGACAAAAAACTTGTGTCTTGTGATCATAATCAATCCTCCCCGCTCTCGAGAGCGGAAACCCGCGGCCAGTGCACGGGTTCTCCTTCAAAGCGCGCCACGGTGGCCGCACCAATCGAATCAGAAAACACGTTGACCGTGGTGCGACACATATCCAGCACCCGATCCACGGCCAGGATCACGCCGATTCCCTCGAGCGGCAGACCTACCGCTCCGAGGACGATGCCCATCATCACCAGGCCGGCATGGGGAATTCCCGCTGCACCGATGCTGGCCAGGAGCGCCGTCAGCATGACTACAAGCTGCTGTGTCAAGCCTAGCTGAACACCGTAGCACTGGGCAATGAAAATGACCGCCACACATTCATAGAGGGCCGTGCCGTCCATATTGACGGTGGCGCCCAAGGGCAAGACGAAGCTGCTGACCCGGTTGGATACGGCCGCGCCCTGCTGGACGCAATCCATCGTCAACGGCAAAGCCGCGTTGGAGGATGCGGCAGAGAAGGCGGTGGCTAAAGCGGGTGACATGGCCCGCGCGAAGCGCAGCGGGTTGCGGCGCGCAAGCAGAAGACAAACCAAAGGCAGTGTGATACCCGCATGCACGGCCAGCGCCAGCAACACTGTCAGCATGTACATGCCCAAGGCCCGAAAGGCGTCGAAGCCTGTCGTGCCGATCACATCGGCCAGTAAGGCAAAGACGCCCAACGGTGCCAATCGGATCACCCAGCCGGTCATTTTCATCATAACCGCGAACAGTGTGTCGAACATCCCGCTCACGCGCCGTCTCTTTTCGTCTGGCAGCGCTAAAATGCAGGCACCGAACAGCACAGCAAAAAAGATCATCCCCAGAATGTCCGGCCCTTGGTGTGGGTCATCAGCGGTGTATACCATGGCCTCGACCGGGTTCTCCGGCACCAGGCGCAGGAGAAGATCATGCAGTGACGGCGCGCCGGAGGCGATCTCGACTGGTCGCCCGGCCAGGTGAAGCAGGCCGGGATCACCTGGATGGATGATGTTGACCAGAATTAGCCCAACCAGGATGGCCGCGGCCGAGGTAAACACGTAGTAGATAACGGTCTTGAGCCCCAGACGGCCAACACCCTTGACCGATCCGACTCCGGTAACGCCTGAGATTATGGAGAACAGAATCAACGGCACAACGACCATTTTTAAAAGCCGCAAGAAAAGCTCACCCATCCAGCCCACGGCGCCGGCCCCCTCGCTCCCGGTTAGCAGTCCAAAAGGCACCGCCAGCACCATGGCAGCTAAAATCTGCCAGTGCAGCTTGAGGTACCAAGGCTGAGTCCGCCGTTCGTCCATACGATACGTGCTCATGGAGAGAATCGTCGTGATAGACAATAGCATTGTAGAAGAAACGACACAAGACGGGCTCGCCGACCTCAGCAGATCGGTATCAGCCGTGATTGCCTTGACAACCACCCACGTAGCCCGGAGAATGGCTTCGGCTTGGTGGGGTGTGACTGCAATCATGTCATACAACTTGGAGATCTATGGAACCCTCCGGACTGGTTGAGAAAACCGCTCGCTGGCTTGCTTCGCGGCCTTGGCGGGTAGTATTTTTTGCGTTGGTGCTGTCCGGGCTTTCTGTCTGGGGAGCGGTCGAGATTCCATTCTTCACTTCGCGCAAGGCTCTCTTGCCAAGGAACACCGAAGTGTCGCGGCGGCTACAGAACTTTATCGACAAGTTCGGAGCGGCTTCTGACCTTTTTGTAGTCGTTGACGGTGCCCCGCGCCCAGTTCTGGAACACTTTGTCAGTGAGTTGGCCGGCCGACTACGGCGACAGGACGGCATTCAGGACGTGCTCGAGAAGATCGATATCGACTTCTTTTTGCGGCATGCCTACCTGCTGGTGCCGGCCGGGCCACTTAAGCAATTTCAGCGAGTACTGGGCAAACTGATCTCGGTGCCCATGCCGAAGGCTCTGGACTCCTGGGAGGAAGCCTTTAGCCGACTCGATAAATGGCTGGATGAGCCCCCGGCGCTGTCTGGTGTGGATGTCGATCTCAAGACCGCCGATGCCAGTATGCGCATGGTCATCTTTGCCCTGGACGAGTGGCTGCGCTGGATTGACTCGCCGACGGTTCCCGAGGAAATCGATTGGCAGCGGCTGGTGACCAGCCACGGAGGGGCACAGCTTGCGGCAGGCAAGGGCTACTTCACCTCGCATGATGGCAAGATGTTCTTTCTGTTCGTGCATCCAACCGCAATTTCAGAAGAGTTCAAGGTGGTAAAGCCGCTGATAGCCGGGGTGCGCAAGGCAGCCGAAGATCTGCGACACGAGTACCAGAAGCGTGGCGGCGAGGCGCCCCGGGTTCACCTGACCGGACTTCCAGCGGTGACCTACGAGGAATTCGACGCCATCCAGCATGACATCGTATTTACGGTTTCCACGGCCGCCGTGCTTATCATGTTACTGATCGGCATCTGGTTGCGCTCGCTTACCTGGGCCTTGGTTGTCTTCGCTCCAATGGGACTCGGGGTGCTTTGGAACATCGGCCTGACCTACCTCACCGTCGGACACCTGACGATGATCACTTCGGCCTTCACCGCCATTCTCTTCGGCCTGGGCGTCGACTATGGCATCTTCATGAGCACCAGAATCATGGAAGAGCGAACCCGGGTGGATGATCTCAAGCAGGCCATAGGCCGCGGTGTGGCCTCCTCGGCCCGGGCTATACTGACCGCCGGAGGCGCGACCGTTTTGATCTTTCTTTCGCTGACCACGGTGTCTTTCTCGGGCTTCGCCGATATGGGTCTGGTCGCGGCCTGCGGCGTTTTACTCGTATTGATTAGCACCTTCTGCGTCCAGCCGGCGTTGTTCGCCCTGCTGCCCCCCCCCCGCAAGCTGTCCGCACGGACAGCCGACGCTTCGCGGCGAGTCGGGTCGGGTCGGCAATTGAAGGTTTCGCGCCCTGTTGACGTCCTTCTGATAGTGGTTGCACTTGCCGGAATGATCGGAGGAGTGGTAATCGGATTGAAGATTCCTTTCAACTATGACGTTTTATCACTGCTCCCGGCCGGTAGTGAAGCCGCCCATTACCAGCGTGAGATGGTCAAGAACAGCGACTACCAGGCAGAGGCGATAATCTTCACGGCCGACTCAATGAAAGAGGCGCAGGTTATAAGCGAAAAGGCTTCCAAACTGAAAACCATTTCCCAGGTCCAGTCGGTGACCAAGTTGTTTCCACCCGATGCAGGCGCCCGCGTGAAACAGGCCCGCGCAATCGGCGCCACTGTGGCCGGATCGGCCTACCTGCGCAAGATACTTGATTTGGGGAAGATTAAGATAGGCACCGGCACATTGGCCCGAATCCGTTCATCTGTTGCCAAGGTCGAGCCGTTGATAGAAGATGCCCAGGAGATGGCCTTCTCGTCCAATCATAAAAAACTGGTCGAGCAACTCGAAATCGTCATCAACCGCGTAGACAGCCTGGCCGACAAGCTCGAAGCCGATCCGAAAAGAGCCCGTGAACGCACCGAGAAATTCGCCCGGGCGCTTTGGAGCGCGGCCAAGCGTTCATACAATGTAATCTCGGACTGGCAGGATGCCAGGCCCCTTGATCCTGCTGGCCTGCCGACTTCGCTAAAGAGCCGATTCATCGCCAATGACGGAAGCGTTGCGGTTTACGCCTTTCCAGCCCGCTCGGTATACGATCCTGTAAACCTGTCTCTCTTGCTGAAAGACGTCTATTCTGTCTCAAAACAAGCCACCGGCTTTCCCACCACTCATCAGGTATTCTCGCATATGGCGGTCGATAGCTTCCGCCAAGGCACAATCGTCGCGGTCTGCGTGGCCGTCTTTTGGATCCTGCTCATCGTGCGAAGGCTGCGCGGATTCATCATCGCGTTGCTGCCGCTTCTGATAGGCGGCGGCTGGATGATCGGCATCATTGCAACGATAGGCATGGAGTTCTCATATGCCAATATCATCGCCCTGCCGCTGGTCATGGGACTGGCCATCGATTACGGGGTGTGGTATGCACACAGGCGGCGAGAGCGGCCCGACTTGGCCCCCTGGCAGGTGGCCGGGCTGGCCGGACGCGCCATCCTGCTGGCGGCGGGAACTACACTGGCCGGCCTAGGTGCAATCACTCTGGCCAGCTACCGGGGCGTGGCCAACATGGGCATTTCGGTAACCATCGGTTTACTGTGCTGCGTAATGGCCGCCTTGCTGGTGTCTCCAGCCGTCAGTGAAGTATTTTTCGGGAGAAGGAAATGAAACAGATGATTGAATACCTATCGGCAGGAATGGCCATCCTGCTGATTCTTTTTACGCCGGGTGAAGCACGGGCCTCTGGCTCGATCGGCATTTTAGTCTGCTATCCGGGTGGTTCTGTGCGCGCCCGGGACGCCGAGCCGGCATTGAAGAACATGATCGGGGTGATTGAGTCAATCGGCGGCTGGCCGGCCGGCACAATCAAGGTAAGCTTCACGACCAAGGTCAAAACATGCCGCAAGTTGCTCGCCGATAAAAAGCCCGAGTTCGCCATCTTGTCTCTTGGACTGTTTTTAGAGTATCACGTAAAAAATCACCTGGTTCCGCTGGCCCGACCCAGGATCTCCGGCCGCGACACCGACAAATATCGTATTTTAGTGCGCAAGGGTAGCTATGCGAACCTCGAAGCCCTCAAGGGCAAGACTCTTGGTGGACAGTGGCTCAGCGAGCCGGAGTTTCTGCGGCGGATAGTCTTCAGGGGAAATCTCGATCCGACAAGTTACTTCAAGCTCTCGCCGTCACGCCGCGCTCTGAGGGCCTTGCGCAAGCTGGCCCGCGGCAAGCTTGATGCAGTCATCGTCAACGAACTTCAATATAACGGTCTATCCGCCCTGCCGTTCGGAAAAGATCTGGCGGTGGTGTTCGCCTCCGAAGAGCTGCCCCAGATGGGCGTCGTGGCCGACAAGAAGAAGGCCGCCGCCGCCGACATGACCAGGATGAAAAAAGCCCTGGACTCCATGTGCGTAAACGCCGAAGGCAAGAAATTGTGTTCCCTGTTCGGCATCGAAGCCTTCGTTCCCTCGAACGACAAGACATATCAGGCGGTAATCAAACTCTACCAGGGTGGAAAATAACCATCAGCGGTCGAATGAAAAAGATCGCCCTGTTATGCTGGGCTGCCGTGTTCTTACCGGGCTGTCCTTTCTCGTTGACCTTGCCCCGGGACATCGTACGCTTTGAAGACAACCTGAAATGTCCCGACTGGGACACCGACGCTTTGGCGGCCGAGGAAATCCGCTTCGACCAGAACTGCGATACCCTTCTACTGGAGTGCGCACTGAACGTTCTGCGTGATGCTTTGCCTGCGCCCGTTCACCGCGGTGATCTGCCCGCTCGGATATGCTTTCTGCTGGCCGACCGTGAAAAGGATCGCAAGCGCCGCGAAAATCTGGCCGCGGAAGGTGTTCGCTGGGCCGAGATCGCCATCTCGCAGGGAGCCGGCCTGAATGGGGCGGTGCATTACTACCTGGCGGTGAACCTGGGCCTGGCGGTTTACGGCCACACCGCTCTGGCGGTGAAGAATCTCAAGCGTATCTCGGCACAGCTTCAAAAGGCCGGCCAGCTTGCGCCGAATGTCGACAGCGGTGGACCATTTCGGGTGCTGGGCATGCTTTACTTACTTGCGCCGCCTTGGCCACAAGGGATCGGCGACGGCGATAAAGCGCTCAAGTTGCTGAAAAGAGTGGCCAAGTATTTCCCCGGCCATCCTCTGAATCACGTCTTCCTCGCTCGCGCACTATGGGAAATTGAAGAAGAAGACGCACTCGATCAGGTTCGTGCTCAGCTCGAGATCGCGTTGAAGCTGATCCGGCAAGATCGTTTCAGGGGTCCGCGCCAGCGCTGGCTGAAAGAGGTCAGGGAAGTGGCCAAGGACGCAGAGCTCGGGGATGTTGTAAAACAAACTCAGAATCTATAACGAGCGCGGGTCCAGATCAGCGACCCGCCGGCGGCCGGGTCGCCGAACTTTGTGTAGTTCTTGCCTAACTGCAAGAGCGCGCCGCAGCCCAGATCGAAGCCGTTTTTGAAGTTGTAGTTGAACTCGGGAAACAGGATCATCGAAAAGCCGTCGCCGAAGATATCGAGATACTTCCTGACCCGCCGGCCCGCCGCCTCGTCGTAGTAGCTCTGGTAGTAGCCGCTCAGGTCCAAGATGGCAAACAGGCGCAATAAAGCACGATCGTCTGCGAACTTGAAGTCGATTCCCAGCACGGCATAGTCGCCGATGCGCGGGCGCAGGATCTCCTTGACGTTGCGTTGGCCGCAAACAGAGGCGGCCGTTGCGGCGCTGCCTTCGGGATCGGGATCGGTTATGTCGAAGTTTTCGAAGAAACAGGTCAAGGGCTCGTCGGCGGTCATCTGCGACTGGCGAACAACAAAACCGGAATTCAAAAAATCGCCGGCGCCGAACTCGTCGGACATTCCGTGCACCCACATCAAATTTATCATGACGTGCGAGCCGAAGGTGTAGTCAAGGCCCAGCACCCATTTGGCAAAGGGCGTGTCGTCGACGATCAACGGTCGGCGCCCTCCCAGATGGTAGTCGTATTCACCGCCCGGCTGCACTAATGAAGGGACGCCGAAGAGATCGATATCGTCCTTGGTTATCGTATAGTCGACGCTATCTGGAAAGTAGACGCCAAGCTCGATCCGGTAGCCGAGACCCAGAAGCGAGTTCGAAATCCAGTCGAGCGGAATTTCACCTGCCATGTTGAAGCCGACCACCTTCATCTTGGGATAGGCGAGCTCGACGTTGGTTTCAAGCACGCCGTTGATGCAGTTCGCGGGATCTGAAGGATCCTTGGCCGGGTCGCATAGAGCCTCGTCGAAGATAGTCTGGCCGACTTGGTTTTTCACCGGTAGCGGAAAGTCGTGCCGCCCCTGGTAAAACGACAGGGCCACGTCCTGGCCGAACAGGTTGCCGGCAAGACGGACAGCAAAGGGCATGTTTTCGAAGTTGCGTTCGGGCATACGGGTGCTCACTCGCGAGACGACGGTTGGATAATACAGCGCCTGCGACAAGGCGTTTTCGAAGTCGCTTCGCAAGCGCAGGCTCTGCTCCATAAAGGGAGTGCGGTCGACCAGTGCCAGACCCAGTCCTGCGGAATGGGGCAACTGGGCCGGTTTGAAGACCGGAACCAGCACGCCGGAGATGCTCCACTGCTCGATTGTGTAGTCGAGGCGCACCATGAAATTTGCAACCTGCTCACCGAACATCAAGACGTCTTCGACGTCGTTGGAGTTGAGATTGTTGGTCGGGTTGAACTGGTCGCCGACTCCCCAGAGCACCAGTTGCTCCCCGATCCTGAGATCCAGGCCTTCTATGAAAAGGTCGCTGGCCTGGATGTAGGCCGCGTGGGTCTGCAGGTAGTAGGGATCGATCCTGGCCCTGTCGGCAAGCTCTCCCACCTCGATTATCTGCTCGGGGTGGCCCAGCCAGACGAAATCGATATCGACTATTGCGGACACGTCGCCGTAAACGGCGTCCAGCTTGAGCTTGACGATGTTCTCGTTGCGCGCCACGCCGGGCTTCCACTCGAGGCGCTTGTAATAAGAGCCGACGCTCTTGTCGTCTGGTCTGAAGCGCAGGTCGCTTTGCAACTTACCTCCAAACCTGTATTCGAGTTCATCGGCTCCCGCCTCTGGCCCGAGCCACAATAGCAATACCAAGCTGCTTAACAAGATATTCAAAAAGTTGTTCATGCAAGAGTCTCCAGGGCCGATCTATTTTTGCAATGAGCGCAGGGTGAAGAAATTGTCCTTGACCCCGGTGTTCTTCTTCCACTTCTTGCAGATCATGGTTGTGTAGATGTCACCACGGGTGTGGTCCACAAGCTTCATCTTTTTCGGGTTGCAGATCGAGTTGTCCTCGTTGCAGTCATACTCAGTGCGGTAGTCGGTCTTGAGCTTGACGCCCTTCTCGTTGAAAAAGCGGAGTTCCGCCGGTCGATGGATGTCCTTGCGGATATCCATCTCCATGATTGGAAAGTGAAACTCCTTGCCCGGTTTGCGCTTGCATTTCAGCTTGTAGAGAGTGTCGGTCTCCGAGGCCAGATCGCAGTCGAAGACGTCGCCATAGCTGACGATGGCCATTTCGTCGTAAGAGTAGGCCGAACCCATGAATCCCTGGTCGCGCACGTGGCTGGCGATCCGGCGCACACGCCGGTAGGCCGGCAGGTAGATGTACATCTGGGACAACGAGCGCACCAGCATGCGCGTGCCCTTTATGTCGCCCGGGGACAAAAACCGCACCAAGCGGAACCTGGTGCCCTTGATGGTAACTTCGAAGACCATTGTGCTCGGGTCCTTGCCCTTCTCGTAAGTGGTCATATCGAAGACAAAGTACTGGTCGGTAGGGCCCGTGGCCAGTTTGTCGAGCTTGTCGATGATCTGCTGGCCTCGGCTGTCAGCCCGGGCAGGTGTCGAAAACAACGCCGCGGCCGGGACAAGCAGCAGGGTCATTACTGAATAGATTGCTTTTTTCATGGAGTCTCCTTTTTATGCTTTGCGAGATGCCTTGCCTAAAACTTTTTTGAGCGCGCCCTCCTCCGCGGCCTCACAGTCGCTGTCTCGCTGCCGGTAGCAACGCCTGCGGGCCAGGACGGGTATCGCCAGGAAAGTGGCCATGGCGGCCACGATCATAGCCGCCGCAGTCAGCCCGCCGACGTTCTTCAGCGGCTTGGCCTCTCCCAGCGTCAGCACG
Source organism: uncultured Myxococcales bacterium (assembly GCA_964513625.1). GTDB lineage: Bacteria > Myxococcota > B64-G9 > B64-G9 > B64-G9 > DATKYQ01. Next base: position 191,281 of record CAZENH010000005.1, read on the forward strand.
AAGAATCCCAGTGCAACCGTTATGGCATTGGTCCAGATCGAGGGACCCGATCTCTCCGCCGCCCGGGAGGCTGCCTCGCGCAGCGGAGCGTCGGCCGGGGCCTCCCAACTCGAGACCAGGTGCACGGCATAATCCACCCCGGCGCCGAGAATCAGGCTGGCCAGCATGGCCGTGCCGATATCCAACCTGACGCCGATCATGCCCATGCCGCCGTAGATGATCAGCAAAGTCAGCATTGTGGGTGAGGCTACGAGAAGGCCTCCCAAGAACGAGCGGCTGTAGAAAGTCATGATCAGCACCACCAGCACCAAAGCGAAGATCAGAGATTTTATCTGGTTCGAGGCGGCGCTGGCCGATAGGCCGCGGTGCATGACCGGCAGGCCGGTTACGTGTGCCGTGAGGGATCTAACCGGGGAGCCACCGGCCTGTGCTCCGGCGACGGCGGGGAGCATAACAGTTGGACTGTCGAGGTCCATCATGCTCATTTGCACTGCGCTCAGGAAACGATCGCCCTCGGCGCCAGGCGGCCGGATTCCGGTCGCTTCGATGAGGTTCTTGGCTCGCGCAGCGGCGGCCTCTTCTTTCCAGTAGCCGCGTAACGGGACAGCGACAGATAGCAACAGGTCGTCTGCCAACTCTGCGTTCTCACCCTGGGTCACTCCCGAGAGGACTGGTCGCAGTTCGGACAGGATGCGCTCATCTGAGGGCGCGGGTCCCAGGGCCACAAGCGCCGCAGAGATCTTCGGCGCCAGCGACTTGTCGAGCGCGTCCAAATCGACGGCGCATTCGTCAGAGTGCAGCAGGCGCTCGAGACGCACGTAGACGGACTTGTCAGCGGCCCGAACCGCACCGCCCTCGATCCTCTCCCGCAGCCGGGTAACGCCCGCGGCGGGTAGCGACACATGAAATTCCCTAGCCAAGGCCTGGATACGCAGGCTGACCAGATCGAGCCTGCGCGCATCGGCCAGGCGCACATGATCACCGGCCTTTACGATCGTGTAGCGGGTGATGAACATGCCCGCCACCGTATGCTCAATATCGGCAAGCAATCCTTCCAGGTCCTCGGCCCGGTCGGTGTCGACCTTGATCTGCACGAGCGCCTGCCGCCGGTCGCGGGTGACTAGTTGCTCGACCGCCGGGTCGGAAGACAGCAGCCGGTGCAACAGGGCGACCTGGGCGCGTGTATCGGGTATGCGCTCGCGACCTACAAACGCCTGGTTAGCCTGAGAGATAGCGGTGCCGATATGGGTGACATCGGTCACGTGAGGCAACAGAGAGATGCGATCGCCGAGGTGGCGGATTTCGCGCAGGACGGCCGGATCCTGCATGTCTCCCTGGACGTGAATCTGGATGAAGTGCGATCCGCCGAAATGTCGCCCAAGAAACTTTTCGGCCCGATCGGGCGGGCTGTCTTCACAGAAGAAGGAGCCGCTGTCCATGGTAGTGCGAACCTGTCCAATCATGGTGGCCGAAAAAAGGCCCACGACCAGTAATACGATCCCGACCGGCAGACGATGTGTCTGGGCAAAAACGCAAATGCGCTTAGTCGGCTCGCGCAGGAAACGCGAGGCAGCGGCCTTGCGTTTAATACGGCCTAGGCAAATCACTGCCGGGATGAAAGTCAACGAAAGTCCCAAAGTGGCCAGTATGCCGATGGCAGTGAAGAGGCCGAAAGTTCTCAGCGGTTCGATGTCCATGCATAGAAAAGACAGCAGTCCGGCCGCTGTCGTCAGGCCTGCGGCCAGCACCACTGGGCCGATACCGACGATGGTCTTGGTCAGGGCCGTCGTCAGGTCATAGTCCTTGGCCAGCCTGTAGTAGCGCGCAAGAACGTGGATACCGTAGGCGCTGCCGACGGCGAAGAGGATGACCGGCATCGATCCCAGGACGATATTGAAACGCACACCGCAGAAAGCCATCAAACCCAGCGAAAGCAAGGTGCCCAAGGCAGTGGAAAGCAGTACCAGCCCCACGCCAACAATATCGCGGAAGGCCATGGTCATGATGATGATAATCGCCAGTACCGCCCAGGGAGTCAGTCGGCGGATATCACGCTGGGTGGCCTCGTAGATGTACGTCGAAACGAACGGACCGCCGCCCCAGTACTTGCGCTGCCCGGGAAATGTGTCGTTGACGACTTTGGATATCGCCCCGGCCATCTCCCGAGGGTCGCTGCCGTAGGCCAGAAAACAATACAGCAGTACCGCTTTACCGTCAGCAGAGACCAGGTGTCCCACCAGGTGATCGCGAGACATGACCTTTTCGCGCAGGGAATTGAGCTGTTCTTCCGTCTCGGGCACGCTTGGAATTAATGGTGTGGTGACAACTCCTCCATGCTCGATGTCGGGCGTGAAGTCGACCACATTGGACAGGGTCAATACGTGGTTGATGCCGCGGGTCTCTTTCAGATCCTTCGTCACCCGGCGCAGTCTGGAAATGAAGTCGGGCTTGAAGATATCGTCGGTCTCGATACCGACCAGCGCAAGGTCGAGGCTGCCGAAGAGCCTGTTGGCTCGGTTGAAGGCTTCAACGTCCGGATTGTCTTGGGGTAAAAATGCAAGGATGTTGTCATCGTGAGCAATTTTACCAACTTGCAGACCGGCCAATGCCGCTAGAACAGCCACCCCGATTACCACGATCCAGGCATTGTTACGGTTAGTCATCCAGCGGGCCAGTGTTTTCAAAAGCAATCTCCGTATTCCGGACAGCTTGCGGCTCTTGGGGCCGATTGTGGTTAAACAAAGACTTATAAGCAAGTTTCAGGCCAAGCAATTCTGTTTTCGGCGCAACCCTCGTCGGTCAGAAGACCTTGATCGGACGACGGTTATTCATCGGTGCAATGTCGCAGGTGCAATTTGAGGTGTTCGATTTCGCACACTCGTTCACATTTGCACGACGGTCAAACGAAAACACTACTGTTGTGGGGGAGCCTTCTTGCCGATTCCGTGGCGCTCCATACGGCGCATGAGCTGGAAACGGCTGATGCCAAGGAGGCGGGCCGCCTCAGACTTGACATTCTTGGCCTGCAGCAGCGCGTGAGTGATCATCCGTTTTTCAAGGTCTTCCAGGGTGTCAATGCCGGGCCGAAAATCAAGGGGCACCGATGCCGTCAGTGCCGAGTTATCTCCTTGACTAGCCAGCACGCGCCGTGGCAGATGGCGCAGTTCGATGCGTCCGGACTCGGTCATGATGACCGCCCGCTCGATAATGTTCTTCAACTCGCGCACGTTGCCCGGATAAGAGTAAGCCAAAAGGTGCTGAGTAACTTCCTCATCGAGCGGCTTGATCTCTTTTTCGAGTTTGCCGGTAAAGAAATCGATGAAGTGGTTGGCGAGCAGCATAATATCGTCGCCGCGTTCTCTGAGCGGCGGGATGTGGATTGGAAAGACACACAAGCGCTGGTAGAGATCCTGGCGGAAAGTACCCTGTTCGACCTTTGACTGCAGGTCCTGGTTGGTTGCGGCTACTACCCGGGCGCGCAGGGGGATCTCTCGCATCGAGCCCACCCGATGAAAAGAACGGCTCTCGAGCACGCGCAGCAGCTTGCTCTGCATCTGTCCCATGTCGCCGATCTCATCGAGCAGCAACGTGCCCTCGGCGACTTCTTCACAGGCTCCGGCCCTGGTTTGCTCGGCGCCGGTAAATGCGCCCTTCTCGTGTCCAAAAAGAATGCTCTCGGCCAGGTTGCTGGGCAATGCCGCACAATCAACGGCGATAAATGGGCTGTTGGAAGGGCGAGAAACACTATGCAGGTAGCGGGCGGCAACTTCCTTGCCTACGCCGGTCTCCCCGCTCAGTAGTAGAGTTGTTTCGGGAGACTTGGCGATCTTCTGCAGTTGCTCGATTACCTGGACAATTCCCGCAGAACGTCCAGCCAGGCCCGCACGAACGTGCTCGTTCCAGCCGTTGGCTGTGGCGCGGGCCTCGGCACGGCGTTTGATCTCCAGCACTCGATCGACAATCGGCTGGATGCTGGGTTCCTTGACGATGTAGTCCTCGGCACCCCGGCGGATGGCTTGCACGGCGTTGGGGATGGTGTGGTAAGCGGTCATCATGACAACCGCGGCCTCGGGCTGGCGCGACAGCAGACGTGGAATTATCTGAATGCCGTCCGCATCAGGCAGCCGGTGATCGAGCAGGATGGCTTGGTAGACGGATGTTTCAACGCGCGCCAACGCCTCCGCCCCTGAAAAAGCAAGATCCGAGGCTATTTCCAGGCGTGCGAGTTCGTCGCCGATCGCCTGGCAATACAGTTCTTCGTCGTCCACCAAAAGAACGCGGAAGCCCGTGTCATGAGTTCGCTGCTTTTTATCGACCATATCAGGGCCCAATTACCAGCGCACCCGCTGGCTGTCAACAGCTAGGCAGGACCAGTGTGGCACGGCAGCCGCCGCCCTCGCGGTCGGACAGACTCACGGCCCCGCTGTGAGCTTTGGCAATTTTACGACATACGGGCAAGCCAAGCCCGGTGCCGTTCGTCTTGACAGTGAAGAACGGCTGGAAACACTTCTGGGAACTTGCAGCCAGTCCGGGCCCGCGATCGTCTATGAAAATCGATGCGCTTCCCTTGGCTGTTTGAGACCGACAAACAACCTCTCCCCCATCCGGTGACGCCTCCAGTGCGTTAAGCATCAAGTTGAAAAAAACATGTTTCAAAGCATCATAATCTCCGTTTACCTCAAGCAGTGGATCGATCTCCACGCTAATTTTCTTGCCGGCCAGCTTGCGAGCGCCCGACAGCAGGCGTTTTACGTCTTCGACCAGCTCGCGGACACGGACGGGCGCCAGCGACATGTTCTCACGGGGCGAGAGATATTTTTTCAAGACCATGTCCATACGAGTAATCTCGCGGACCACGGATGTCAGTAACTTGATATGACGCTCGTCCTTCATCTCGTGGCCGAGTCCTTCAAGGGTTGCGCCTATGGCCACTAAAGGGTTGCGGATCTCGTGTGCCAGTTGCGCTGCCATCTCGCCCATAGTTGCCAGACGCTCTTGTTGAATCAGGCGTTCAGGAGAAAGGTAGCGACCCTGTTGGTCGGCCTTGATGAGCATTAAAAAGCCCACCACATTTTTCTGGTTGTCGGCCAGTAAAAGGGCGTCCACCGAGGCGGATGACAAAGTTCCATCGCCAAGCGAGATAAATGCCTCGGCTTCGTGTAGCGGGTTGCCTGGATATATCAACTGCTGGTTCAGTATACGGGCCACGGGAGCCGGATCATGAAACAGCTCGCCAAGTGGAAGGCCTGCAAGTAATTCGGCCTTTTTGCCGGTCAGTTTTTCAAAGGCCTCGTTGCAAGATGTGATCTCAAAATTGCGATCGATATAGACGGCCGGTGAGGGTTCACCCAGCGTTAGCTGCAGCAACTGTAATTCGAACGACGATTCGCTGGCATCAGGCTGTCTGAAGATGTCCATCCGAGGTCGGCCGCGCAGGTCGTTTTCAATGATGTCCCCGATGCGCCGGGCATACCGCAGTAGCACTTCTCGCTGCTGGCGGCTGAAAGGCTGCTGGCCGCCTTTTTCGAATAACAGCACTCCGAAGTTTCGGCCGGCGCCGGCGGCCGGAACCAGGATGTAACGGTGCTCACCGATCATACTATTGAAATTATCGATCACTTCCCGGTCAATGGCGCTTCCTACGACGTCGGCCAGGCAAGAAGTCTCCAGCATGACTCCTTCGCGCCAGACGCGGTAAAGCAGACTGTCGGTGGCGGAATCCAGGGGTACCGACAATCCGCTGAAGCTCACTCCCAAAAGCTGTTCCATTTGGGCCAGCATCGGGTAGTCGACTTCGGTGACGCCCACTCGCACCTGTACGCTGCGCGTCTTTTCGTTGAATACGATCAGGTTGGTGGAATTGCAGCCGAGGATCTTGGCTGCCCCTCGCAGGATGTTGGCCAGAAACTCGTCCAGGCTGGCGAACTTGTCGTGCATAGTACTTTGGTCAGCGCTCGACATAAATCGTCATCAGTTGTTTCAGCACCTCGACTGCCGTGGTAAGGCCCTTGACCGGGATCCACTCCTTTTTCGAGTGGAAATTGTAGCCGCCGGCCGATAGATTGGGAGTCGGAAGTCCCTCGAAGGAGAGACGGGCGCCGTCAGTGCCGCCGCGAATGGCCAAGCGCTTGGGCTCGATCCCGGCGCGCCGTACAGCCTCCTCTGCCTTGAGCACTACCTGCGGGTGTTTGTCCAGCACGAACTTCATGTTGCGATATGATTCCTTGATATCAATGTCTATCTGCGCCCGGGGCTCTTTTTTCAAGACCTCTCCGCGCACTCGTTGCAGCGTGTCCTCCATCTTGGCCAGGCCCTCTTCGCTGAAAGAGCGGACCAGTACAGTCATTTTCACTTCGGAGACGTTACCGTCGAGTTGGTAGGCGTGCAGGTAGTCCTGGCGCCCGTCGGTGGTCTCGGGTATGGCTTCCGTGGGCAATCTGTCGACGAACATGGCTGCCAGGCGCACTGCGTTGACCATCTTGTCCTTGGCGTAGCCGGGGTGCACGTCGATTCCGGAAAACGTGACCACGGCCGAGTCGGCGCAGAAAGTCTCGTCCTCTACTTCGCCTATGCCGCTGCCGTCCATGGTGTAAGCAAGGTCGGCCCCGAAGGCCTTGATGTCAAAGTACTGTGTCCCGTTGCCGACCTCCTCATCCGGTGTGAATGCCACCCGTATACGCGGGTGGGGCAGCGAATCATCGGCCCGGTATAAAGCCATTAGAGTCATGATCTCGGCCACGCCCGCCTTGTCGTCCGCGCCCAGCAGGGTCGAGCCGTCCGAGGTGACGATGTCCTCGCCCTTGTATGCGGCCAGGTCCGGGTTATCCGCGGCCCGGATAGGATCGCCGGCCAGGGCCGGAAGCTCGAGATCACCGCCCGAGTATTTTTCGTGTATCACCGGCTTGACGTCTTTGCCGCTCACCTCGGGATAGGTGTCCACGTGGGCCAGCAGGCCCACCACGGGGATCTTTTCGGCCCCGGCGCCACCCGCAGGAATATTCTCGGGCAAAGTGGCGGTCACGTATCCGTTTTTATCGATCTCGACATCATCGAGCCCGAGCTGGTTGAGCTCATCAACCAGCAAGCGACACAGGTCGAGCTGTTTTTCGGTAGAAGGATAGCGATCCTCCACGCCCTCTTGTGATTGGGTGTCGATTTTCACGTACCTGATAAAGCGATCCAGAACTTCCTTGCGAATATCCATCGCGCTACCTCCACAGATCATCCAAAAAGGAGGTTCACACTATCACCAAAAAATTTGAGAGACAACCCGAATGAAAAAGTCAGTCGATCTTCTTATCGCGGAAGCGGGTAAAGACGCCCGACATTCCCCGCGGAACTTCATTGCCTTCTTCTATCTTTATTTTCAGTGCTTTGCCGATGTCGTCGCGGCGCACCTTGACAGGAATCCAGCTCTTCTTCACTTTCAACTCCAAAGCGCCGTTCTTGATGCGGAAGTCGCCCTTCAAGTTGACTGCCTGCTCCATTGGATCACTTGGCACGTAGGCGAAAGTGTAAGTCTTCTTGATGCCCAAGACCAGTTCACGGTTCTTTCCATACTCCGGGCCGGAGATCCAGGTGTCCAGAAAGTCGATGAAGGCCGTGCTATTGGCGATGAAAGGCTTCAGCTTCTTTCCGTTCAAGGCCCGCCTGCCGCTGTAAAAAATAATGTCCGAAATGCAGCTGTGACGTTTGCTCTTGCCCCTGAAGCCCGCCTGCAACTCGAGAGTCAGTCGTCTTGTGCTGATAGCAGGGTCGAAGCTGAGGGACTGGGAGCCGTTCTTGTCTGCAAGCCGCACCGAGTGCGTCATTTCGGATTCCCTGAGTTGCATTTCACGTACCCTGCTGAAGGCGGCATAGGTTTTTTTACTGGCCTGGTTGCCCGTGAAGACATCCATGCGATCGATATCAACTTTCTCGGAGAAGACAATCACGATCCTGGACCCCTCGCCGGTTCCCGCGCTGCACCAGGCTGTAGCGTGATTGTCATCGAGGATGTTCAGCGCTCCATATCGTCCTGGTTTTTCGCCGCTTTCGAGTGAGCCGTTGGATCGCGCGTAGAATACCTCAGCGGCGCTGGACGCCCCCGCGAGGCCGATGATCGCTATAACGATAAGACAGACTTGTCTCGATCTCACAGCCTTGCCTCCTTTTCTTTTCGTGCCACATATCCTACACCAACCCGGTTATTTGGCAAGATCGTAACCAGTTTGACGCACGCGTGGGGTGGCGTTATTCTCTTGTGAACGGAAAATGTCCCAACGGGAGATACCCATGCAGCGCCTGTCTGCTCTTTTCGTGATGGCTCTGATCGTATCCTTGCCGGGCAGGTCTGCTCCCCAAGACCTGGGCGGCTTTGAGGTTCCGGACGATTTCAAGGGCGATCTCGGCGCCAAGAAATGTCCTCCTGGCACAACTCTGGACGATAAGGGCGTTTGCAGTAAGGCCGAGGCCGACAAGCCCGTTGAAGCTGCGGACGACAAGTCGACGCCGACCACTGCGCCGGCCGCTTCGCCGGCCGCAGCTCCGGCTACGGCACCGGCCGCAGTTCCGGCTGCGGCTCCTGCCGAGGCACCGGCCGCCAAGGTTTCCAGACCTCCTCTTGTGGCGCCTTCTGCCGAAACCGTGAAGGAGAAAGAAAAGGGAGAAAAAAACAAAGAAACAGAAGAAATCAAAGAAGAAGTAAAAACAGAAGCCAAAGAAAAAACTGAAAAAGGGGCAGCAGAAGGAACTGAAGAAAAATCAAAAGAAGAAGCAAAAGAAGAAGCAAAAGAAGAAGCAAAAGAAGAAGCAAAAGAAGAAGCAAAAGA
>CAZENH010000005.1:200190-213534 GCA_964513625.1 uncultured Myxococcales bacterium
CAAAAGAAGAAGCAAAAGAAGAAGCAAAAGAAGAAGCAAAAGAAGAAGCAAAAGAAGAAACGGCTGACCGGGAAGGCGATAATTTCGTGAAGGGCGAGCTTGCCGATTTCATAGGTTCAACCAAGCTTGTGACCAAGAACAATCGTATAGGCGTGCGCCTGGGTTACCGAAAGGTCGACTTGGCGCACTACGCTACTATCAACCCGGAAGCCGATTTTCGCATATGGAAGTTCCAGTTCGGTCTGGGTGTACCGCTGGCGCTCGAAATCTTCGATGGAGCCTGGGACGACAACAAGAACGAGCCGGTGGGATTTGACGACGCCGGAGATTTCCGTAAAGAAGATTGGAACGAACCCAGCGAGTATGTCCGCTTTATTCGTTACCTGCGGTTCGGTCACAAGGAAGACCACCTCTTTTTCAATCTGAGCCAGTACTCCTCGACTACTATCGGTCACGGAACCTTGATGCGTCGTTATAACGTCAACATCGAGCCCAACTCTACGCGCCTGGCCGTCGAACTCGACATGTACAACGACTACGCCGGGTTTGAGTTCGTGGGCAATGACGTTGTGAACTGGGATCTCTTCGGGGCCATTGCTTTTGTTAAGCCCTTGAGCCTTTTCATGGACAATCCCACTGCGCGCAGCCTCTCGCTGGGAGTGACCTATATCGCAGATCGACACGCTCCGGTCACACTCAAGACGCTGACCGATCCGTCTCCCAATAGTTACTATCTGACGGGTACCGACCGCCCCGAGATCAGTTCCAGCGCCTTCTTGCATGCTCTCGGCGTCGACATGGAGATCAAGGTTCTCAAGACAGCCAGCGTCGATCTGAAACCCTACCTTGATTACTCCTGGTTCATGCCGGCTACTCCCGACGGCGCCACACCTCCAGATCCCGAGGGTGGCGGGGGATTCACGGCCGGAATTTTAGGACGCTTCAACTTTGGCAGTGATCCGCTGCATGCCATCCGGGCGATACTCGAGTTCCGCTCATTTTCTTCCAACTTCTTACCTGGATACTTCGATACTTTTTATGAGGTGCAGAAATTCGTGGATTCCACGCGTTATAAGAAATACGCCAGCCAACAGGGTCGCCTACCACCCACCAAATTCGAGGATGTCTTCATAAATCGCAAGGGGGGCGATCGCCACCTGGGCTTCTACGCAGAATTCACTTACTCCCTTGTGAATTACCTGGCACTGACGCTGGCACTTGAGGGATCGGATGCCGACGGGGGTAACAACTTTTTGGCGCACCTAGAAGTGCCGGCGCTGTCATGGCTGCAATTCTTCGCTTCTTATCACCATCGCTCAATGGATGGCCTGGGCGATCTGTTTTCATCTGACGCCGGCAACCGCATCATCTTCGCCGCTGCCCGCATGCGTGTCTTGCCCTTTTTGTTCATCAACTTCCGCTACCATTACACCTTCCAGTTACGTGAAGATTTCGCCGACCTGACAGGAGACGGGCTGGAGCAACGCTACCGTTTCTACGAGTCGATGCACGGCTGGCTGGCCGATCTGGAACTAGGCTGGGAATTCTGAATTACACGAATGGCGAAAGTACGGCCTGCTTTCCTTACTGGTAATCCATCGGACTGAGCAAGAAGTCTTTGTCGGCCTTGATGTTGACCATTATCTCCCGTTTATTGCCGCTTTGCGAGTCTTCGAGCTTGATCTTGTGCAGACCCATTTCGAGCGGGTGTCTTTGGAAGGCTCCCTTGCCCATACTCTCACCGTCGATCGTCACTGTTACACGCGGATTGACCGAGACAGACAGGGTACCGTCCAGCCCCGGCCTGGCCCTTGTGTTCATGGGCTGCGGCTGACCCGAGTTGGGCAACGGAACTTCGACCTTTTGTTGCTCGTTGAACGATAGCAGGATGAATAGCGCCACGACCATGACAGCGACAAACACAAGCACTAAAAAGCGCCAATCATTCAGCAGGCTCGAAAAAGGCTTTTTTCCGGCAGCCGTGGTTTCATTCGAGACGTCTATCGGGGAACCGTGCTGATCGGTGGTCACTTGATCTTCGCCCGGGCCGGACTTGGTTTGGTCGATCTGCACCTTCGAGCGGCTTCCAAGCAGCTTGGCTTTGATCTCGGTGGCCGCTACCTGTCTCTCGGCAATGATCTCTTCGTAACGCTGCATTGCCAGAGGCGGCTCGGGAGCCGCCCTGACCAGTGTGCCCTTCTCCGAGATCATTTCAAAGCCTGTCGAGATGATCATGTCTCGTTCATCGCCTGTAGATCCTGCAATAGCTCTGTCACGGGCATGCAGCTCGGTGGCGAACAAACCGCGCACGAACTCAGATACGCGTTCGGTTTGCTCGACACCCGAGCCCTTGAGCAGCTTGTGAAGCGAGCGCTCCATTTCCTTGGCTGACGAAAAGCGGCGCTTCGGGTTGCGACGCATTGCCTTTCGCAGCACACGCAGTAGGCGCCGGGGAATATCTTTTCGCAAGACCTTGATCGGCGGTATCTCGCAGCGATCGACGGCCTCCATGGTGCTGTAGTCGGTATCTCGCTGGAACAGTCTGGTATGTGTCAGGGCCTCGTAGAAAACGACCGCAAGCGAAAACTGGTCGGAGCGATGGTCGAGCGGCTTGCCGCGAACCTGCTCGGGCGACATGTAGGCATACTTGCCCTTCAGGATTCCGGCCCGTGTTTCGGACAACCTGGCGGTGGCCTTGGCGATCCCGAAGTCAACCAGCTTTGTAATGCCGTCGAACGATATCAGGACATTCTGAGGGCTGACATCGCGGTGAATCACGTGCAGCGGTCTGTCTTCGAACTCGGCAACCACATGAGCATAGTGCAGGCCGGCCAGCACGTCGGTCATGATTTTGACCAGAACCTGGACGGGAATCTCGCGGCCGAGAAACCTGGCCCGGTCGCAGATCGACATCATGTCGCGGCCGAAAATGTACTCCATGGCCAAGTAGGCGGTCTCGCCGTCGCGGCCGACGTCGTAAAGGTGCACAATGTTGGGGTGCTTGAGGCAAGCGGCGATCCTGGCTTCGTCCAGGAACATCTCCTTGACCTCGTTTTCGGTATCAAGGTCTTCGCGAATGCATTTGACGATCACCGCCCGCTCGAAACCTTCGAGGCCCCCTTGCGAGGCCAGGTAGATCTCGGACATGCCGCCCACGGCGATGCGCTTTATCAATTCGTATTTTCCGAGCGTGTATTGCTTACTCATCTCTATCGCCTTGTTCTGGCCGGAAGCAGAACATAAAGCACGAATAATCTCAAGCCCGTAACAGGCTGGCCCCCCAGGAATATCCTCCGCCAACGGTGTAGACGGCTACCAGTTCATCCTCTTGCAGCAGGTTCTCGCGAAGAGCCTTTTCGAGATTGAAAAAGACGTCTGCAGTCCCCAGCAGGCCTGTCGAGGCAATGAAGCCGGCCGACGATCTGTCGAGCGCGAGACCGGCGACGTTGAGAAACCTTTTGTTGTGCCGGTACGAAGAATTCAGCATGACGGTGAAATCTATCTCGGAGATTGACACTCCCGCCCGCCGGGCCGCCAGTTCGAGCGTCTTGTGTCCCACGCGGTTGAACTCTTCGACGAAAGCCGCAGTCGTGCCCGTCGATTTGCCCCGCGCTTGGTAAAATTGGAACAAGTGGCCGCCGCGCGCGAACACCTCAGGCGTCAAATACGTTCCAGCCCCTACATCTGGGATGCAAAAAGCCAGGTGGTGCTCGCCTCGAGTAGTGTGCGCCCAGGATAGCAGGCGCAGCCGGGGATGGCCGCGGGTGATAACAGCAGCCGAGGCGCCGTCGCCAAAAATGAACGAGTGTCCCAGAATCGGTCTATCCAGCGAGGTGTCCCAGCGCTCGGCGGCGGTGACCAGAACGTTGTTCAGTTCGGGATCGGCGAGCATCATATCGCGAGCGACCGAAAGGGCCAGATTCTGGCCACAGGAGCTCTGGTAGAGATCAAAAACGTACGAGTTGAATGCCCCGAGATCTGCCTGAACCTTGTTCGATGCCTGCCAGCGGGAGTGATCTTTGACTGAGCCGCAGTAGATGATCAGATCCAGGTCGCCGGCTTCAAGCCCTGCGTCGGCCAGGGCACGCCGCCCGGCCTCGGCTGCCATGTCGGACGGCATCTGGCCAGGCGCAGCCAGGTGAATATTACGCGCGCCGATATGCTCGAATTTATCGCGACTGATGCCTGACTCTTTTACTGCCTCCCAGGCGTCGATGGGCTTCCCGGGCAGATAACTTCCCAAACCGGAAATCCCGACCTCGATTGTGGACATGCTTCCTCCAGTACTTTCTACTTGAATCATTTTCAAAAATAGTCGCCCGAAGCAAGGGAAAATCGCGCTTGTGACGCGGCAGGACGGGTGCTATCTTTGCCTGTCGTGAAAGCGACACACCTCTACCAACAGGAGAATCGTGATGAGTGAGTCAGTCATCATTTCCGCTTGTCGAACCCCCATCGGCGATTTCAACGGCAGCCTGAAAGGGATACCCGCCCCTCAGCTTGGCGCGCTGGTTATCAATGAGGCCGTGCGGCGCGCGGGGATCGAGCCCGGCCAGGTCGACGAGCTGATCATGGGCTGCGTACTTCCCGCAGGCCAGGGACAGAATCCCGCCCGTCAAGCATGCTTCGCCTCGGATCTGCCCTTCTCGGTCGAATGTCTGACCGTCAACAAGGTTTGCGGCTCCGGGCTAAAGGCGGTTATGTTGGCCGCTCAGGCCATAGCCTGCGGAGATGCAGAGGTGGTGGTGGCCGGCGGTATGGAGAACATGAACTTGTGTCCTTACCTGCTGCCCAAGGCCCGAAGCGGTTATCGCATGGGGACTGCCGACATCGTCGACGGCATGGTGCACGACGGACTATGGGACGTGCTCAACGACTTTCACATGGGCTACACGGCCGAACTTATCGCCGACAAGTTCGGTATCACCCGCGAAGAGATGGATCGCTTCGCAGCCAAGTCGTATGAAAAGTCGCTTGCTGCGCAACGGGAAGGTAAATTCAGTTCGGAGATCGTGCCGGTCGAAATCCCCCAGCGCAAGGGAGATCCCCTGGTGTTCGAGAACGACGAGGCTCCTCGCCCAACCAGTCTTGAGACACTAGCTGCCCTCAGGCCGGCCTTTAAAAAGGACGGCCGGGTGACAGCCGGAAACAGCTCGAGAATCTCCGACGGCGCCTCCGCGCTTGTGGTCACTACGCCCGAGAAGGCCGCCGAGATCGGCGTGCCCATACTGGCCCGAGTAGGGGCCCAGGGCGCGGCAGCTCAGGATCCCAAGGATGTCCTGGTAAGTCCGATCCTCTCCATTCCCAAGGTGCTTGCCAAGGCTGGACTTTCGATCTCCGATATCGACCTGCACGAAGTCAACGAGGCCTTCGCAGTCTCTACGCTGGCTGTACTGCTTGAGCTGGGCATTCCCGAGGACAAGACAAACGTGCACGGCGGCGCGGTGGCGCTTGGACATCCAATCGGGGCCTCTGGTGCCCGCGTGTTGACGACCCTGATATACGCACTGAAAGACCGTGGGCTGAAGCGTGGCATGGCCTCGCTGTGCCTGGGCGGCGGCGAGGCGGTCAGCCTGGTCGTCGAGCGTCCCTAACCCGACTGGTAGAAATGGAGGATCGTGCCATGTCTGATGAAGTCGTGATTCTGTCCGGCGCGCGTACGGCGATCGGAACCTTTGGTGGCAGCCTGGCAGGAGTGCCGGTGGTGGAGATGGGAAAGGCCGTAGTTAAAGAGGCACTCGATCGCGGCAAGCTGCAAGCGAAGCAAGTGGACGAGACTATCCTTGGGTGCGTGCTGCAGGCCGGGTTGGGCCAGAACGTCGCCCGCCAGGTGTCGGTTCACTCGGGAATTCCGATCGAAGTACCTGCCATGACGGTCAACAAGGTGTGCGCTTCGGGGTTGAAGTCGGTCATCCTGGCTGCCCAGGCGGTGCGCTGTCGGGATGCCGAAATCGTGCTGGCCGGCGGAGTCGAAAACATGAGTGCGGCCCCTTTTGCCCTGCCCAGGGCGCGCTGGGGCGCGCGTATGGGAGATGCGCAACTCGTAGACTTGATGGTTCATGATGGACTGTTCGAGATCTTCAACGACTACCACATGGGCATCACCGCCGAGAATATCGCCGAGAAGTATGACATCGGACGTAAGCAACAGGACAACTTCAGCTTTGAAAGCCAGAACCGCGCCGCTAAGGCCATAGCCGAGGGGCGCTTCAAAGAAGAGATTGTCCCGATTGAGATCCCGCAGCGCAAGGGCGAGCCAAAGATCTTCGCTGTCGACGAGCACCCACGCGAGACGACACTTGAGAAAATGGCGGCCCTGCGCCCGGCCTTCAAGCCCGACGGCACGGTTACCGCTGGAAACGCATCGGGCATCAACGACGGGGCCGCCGCTGTCATAGTGACGACGGCCGCCACCGCCGAGAGACTTGGTGTAGAACCATTGGCCCGCGTGCGCTCCTATGCCTCGGCAGGCGTGGATCCCAAGTACATGGGATTAGGGCCAATTCCAGCCACGCGTAAGGCGCTGGAGATTGCAGGTCTGTCTGTCGGCGACATCGATCTGATAGAGTTGAATGAGGCTTTCGCTTCGCAGAGTCTTGCGGTTATCCGTGATCTAAAGCTCGATCCGGACAAGATCAACGTCAATGGGGGGGCAATCGCACTGGGCCATCCGATAGGCGCCTCGGGCGCCCGAATCCTGATCACCTTGCTGTACGAGATGAAAAAAAGGAATCTCAAGCTGGGGCTTGCGACCCTGTGCATCGGCGGCGGAATGGGCTGTGCCATGATAGTTGAGCGCCCCTAGTTTGTAATGCAGGCCCTTTCTCCAGGCACAAGGATTCTACTGGCCGGCTGGGATCCGCTGGGGTTCATCCATCGCATGGACTGGTACCGGCGCATGCTTTGGGCCGACTGGTTCCGTCCCATAAGACCTTATTGGCTGCGCTACCACCTGGATTGGGTGGTGGCGCTTTTATTTCTTGTCTTTCTATTGTTGTTATTGCGCTTTATATTTAGGGCCGTGGTTCGGCCCGGTGATGAACGAAAACTGGCCGCTCGTGCCGCTCGTCAGTATGAGAAGAACGGAGAGTTGAAGCTTGCCGCCGACACCTGGCGCCGGGCCGAGAGATTCGATAGCGCGCTTTCGCTTTACCTGAAGACGGAAGATTACCACCAGGCCGCCGAGATGGCCGAGATCCTGGGCAAAACTGAGCGAGCAATCGAACTCTACCGCCAGAGCAAAGACCTGGCCCAGGCCGCGGTGGTGGCCGAGCGGGACGGGCGACTGGAATTGGCGGCCGAGTTGCGGGCCGAACAGGGTGAGCCGCTTGCGGCCGCCCGGCTTTGCATGCAAGCCGGACTCTTACTGAAGGCCGCGGAGTTCTTTTTACAAGCGGGCATGCAGCGCAAGGCGGTCGAGGCATTGTTCGAGGCAGGTCAAGCGGAGCAAGCTGCTGAAGTCATGCTGCAACAGGTTACTGCCTCCAGCCAGGACGTCACGGAGCTAGAGGCCGAGCTATTCGAACGGGCCGCACTGGTTTTCGAAAAAGGAGATCAGCACAATAAGTCTGCCCGGCTGTTTGAGGCGGCTGGTGTTTTCGAGCGGGCCGCTTCGGCTTACCAGACCGCAGGCGATTTGCCTGCAGCCGCCCGTTGTCTGGAGCGGGCAGGCCGGCGGCGGCAGGCCGCGGATATCTACCGCAAAGCCGGACGTTCAGAGGACTACCTGCGTCTTGTGCAATTGGAAAACGAGACGGATAGCGCCCCTTCCGCGGAGGTTGCGGCTGCCATGGAGCAAGCCGGCCGACATGACGAGGCTGCTCGAATATATCTCCAGATCAAGCAGCAAGATCGTGCCCTGGAGCTCTACCTGAAACACGATCCGTCTCAGGCCGCCCAGCTGCTTTCCGAAAAGGGTCGGCACAAGGAGGCCGCCCAGGCCTATCTCGAGGCAGGCGACCCGGCAGCGGCTCGCGAGGAGTTTATTCGGGCTGGCGATTTGGGCATGGCGGCCGATGCCGCGCTAAAGGCCGGCCTGCATTTCGAAGCCGGGCAACACCTGCTGAACATGCACGACTTTCAGCGGGCCGCCGAGCAACTGCAGCAGGTGGCCAAGGAGCATCCGCACTACCGGGAAGCCAGCAGCCTCCTTTCATGGGCGTTGTCGAGTCTTGGAGAATCCAAGCTGGGTCTGCAGGCAGCCCGCCGATCGGTGGAAGGAATCGAACCCGGACCGAACAATCTCGATTTTTTTTACCGACTGGCCCGCCTGCTGGAAGATCAGGGCAGTCAGCCCTTGCGGCAAGAAGCTTGTGAGCTTTA
Source organism: uncultured Myxococcales bacterium (assembly GCA_964513625.1). Taxonomy (GTDB): domain Bacteria; phylum Myxococcota; class B64-G9; order B64-G9; family B64-G9; genus DATKYQ01. The sequence goes on from CAZENH010000005.1 coordinate 208,513, forward strand.
CGAATCGATAGTTGCGGTACGTCTGAGCTACCGAGACGCGCGAACCAGGCGCGATGCGCTGGTCCAGGAGAAGAGCGACGCCAGATCACCTATTGGCTAACGTCAGCTCAAGTTCCTAGTCGTCGCCTTCACCCATCTGTGTCGCCAGACTTTCCCACTCGGCAAGGTTGGTCTCGTGCTCTTGTTCTATCTCTTTCTTCTCAGCCTGCAGTTTCTCGAGACCCTCCCAGTCCAGGGCCATGGATGGATCGGCCATTTTTTCCTGAAGCTTCTCGATTTGCTTCTCTTGCTGGTGCACCAGGGTTTCCAACTCAGAAAGACGCTTTCGGTCGCCTTCCTTGGAGCGCTGGTTCTGCTTGCGCTTCTGATATTCCTCACGCTGGCGCTGCTTGCCCGGATCGCTATTGGCAGCTTCCTGCGGAACGTCGTGCATGATCTTACGCCGTCGCCGTAGTTCGCTGTATACCCCGCTTTCGTCCACCAGGCTGCGGTTCTCGATGGACAGGATCCGTTCGGCCACTCGGTCGAGAAAGAATCGATCGTGACTGACGGTAACGATGGTGCCAGGAAAAGCCAGCAGGGCTTCTTCTAGAACTTCACGCGATGGAATATCCAAATGATTGGTCGGCTCGTCCAGCAACAGCACGTTGTTGCGACCTAGCACCAGCAAGACCAGCGCCAGGTGACTCTGTTCGCCGCCCGAAAAAGTCTCGACCCGGCGATCGACGTCGTCTCCATGAAACAGGAAACGCCCGGCCATGTCTCTTAGTGCCTGTTCGGAAAGCTCCGGACGGCAAGCTGCCAACTCTTCGAGAACGGTGCGCCCGGTTGTCAGGCCTGACAGGGTTTGATCGTAGTATCCAATCATGGCGTGGTAGCCATGCTGGACGGTTCCCTGAGCCGGCTGCTCTTTCAGGGCCAGCGCTTCGAGCAAAGTCGTCTTGCCGCAGCCATTAGGCCCTATAATGCCCACCCGTTCACCGCGCTGAATATTAAAAGATATTTTCTCGACAAGAATCTGACCACCTGGCTGCAGAGTCAGATCCTTGGTTTTCAGAACCACCTTGCCGCTGTGTTCGACATCGGGAAAGGACAGGCCCATGGCCTTTCCGTCGCGAACTGGAGCCTCGACCAACTCCATGCGCTCGAGCACTTTGCGTCGGCTCTTTGCCTGACGGCCCCTTTGCCCCTTGGCGGCGTGGGTGCGACGAATCAGCTCTTCGTGCCGCTCGATTTCTGCCTGCTGCTTTGTGTATTCCTTGCGGGCTTGTTCAAACCGAGCTTCGCGAAGCCGAGTATACTTCTCGTAGCTGCCCTTGGAAGTGACGAGGGTGCAGTCGGGTTCGATAGCGGCGATGGTTGAAGCGAACTTGTCGATAAAGACCCGATCGTGGGTGACAACCAGCGCGCCGCCCTTGAAGGTTGACAAGAATTGCTCGAGAAATTCGATCCCGCGCAGGTCGAGGTGGTTGGTTGGCTCGTCGAGCAGCAAAAGATCGGCGTCCTGGAGAAGGATTCGGGCCAACATCAGGCGGCTGCGCTCTCCCCCGGACAAGAGGTTTGTTGGCTGATCGAACTGGGCTCGGTCGAAGCCCACGTTTTGCAGGGCCAGCGTTGCTCTGCGCTCCAGATCGTCCCCTCCCTCGTGCTCGTAGCGCTCGCGAACCTGGCCAAGCGTCTCTGCGGCCCGCGTGTCGCCCGCTTCAGCCTTTTCCTCGAGTCGGGAGATGTCGCGCCGAAGCTTGATGATCTCGGCGCGGCCCGAGATGACCACGTCGAGCAGAGTCGGGGCATCACCCGGATCGGGCACTTGCCTGAGATAGCCGATGCGCGCGCCTTTTTCGATTACCCGTGAGCCTGAATCAGGTTCGGTGTTTCCGGCAATGATCTCGAGCAACGATGTCTTACCCGCCCCGTTGCGTCCGATCAGTGCCGTGCGCTCACCACGGCGCACCTGCAGAGAGACATTCTTGAGAATGATCTCTTGGCTGTAGGAAAGTTGGACGTTGTCAAGGGAAGCAAGCACCATCGTAGTTACGTCCGTTCACCATCCCCCGTCCGGTCCGGGCACAATCTGAACAGTTACTTATTCTTTTGCTGCACGGGTTTATTTTTGGCTGTCGAGTCGGCGGCTGCTTTTTTTGCCTCTTCGTTACCCGCCTTGGCGTCTTTGTCCACCGCAGCCGCTTCACCGGCAGCAGCGGTCGCGGCCGGCTCTGCCGGTACTGCCTCAGGAGCCGCAGCCGGGCCGGGTGCCGGGGAGGTGTGTGTCTTTTTCTCCAATTTTGTGGCCTGGACCTTCTGCTCTTGCTGGTGCATTGCGAACCTGACCAAAAAGAACAGGCCCGTGCCCACAATCAATGCGACGACGATGAAGATAATCAGTTTTTTGAACTTTGCGCCGGTCGACACACCGGCCGCAGCCATAAAGAACTGAGTTTGGTTTGGAGCGCCGGGAATGGGTTCTTTCTTGCTGCCCACCTGAGCCTTGACGGGCGGCGACGAGAGGGCTTGCTTGGCCGGGGTCGGGGCGGGTCGGGGCGCCGGAGGAGCAGTTGGCGGCTCGGCATTGCGCACTGGTTGCGGTGCCGGAGGAGCCGCCGGCTTAGGTGCCGCCGGCCGAGGGGCCGCTGGAGCCGCCGGTTGCGGAGCCGCCGGAGCCGCCAACGAAGAGCCGCACTTGGCACAGAATTTCGCATTATCGGGATTTCCGGTTCCGCACGAAGAACAGAATGGCATGCTCGTCTCCTTAGTCTTGCTATAAGCGCCTGTCTCAGACTGCCCCGATATATCAAAAGAAAGCGACCGGCGTCAAGATATTCCGGCCCAGGCGAGCCTTAATATGAAAATCCATAAACAGTTAAACATTCGTTCTTGGCAGTTTCTCAGTCGTTATCAGGTCACTATCACTGACAGGTCTTGTCTTCTGTCGGCTTGTCGGGGATTGGTGTGGTTTGTATGGGCTCAATTGACGTCGATTCCTTGGTCCCGTTGGCGGGAGATCCACGCGGAGCGTCCGGATCCTCGGGCGACCACTCGGCAATCGGATCCTCCTCGACCTTGCAGCGTCCCTTACAACTATAGTTCTGATTGTAGTTATAGTTCCATCCCAGGGTTCGAGATCCGCCGCCGCCAAGGGTAGTGATCAGGAAATCATGGTAGAGATGGCCGAAAGAGTCGGCCCGCTGGGCCTCCGTCGGCTTGTCGCCCCGGGAGGGATCGACGGGAATCCATCCATAGGGTGGCAGGTATACCTCTACCCAGCGGTGAAAGACATCATCGTATGACGCGTCATCCCGGCGCACTACCAGCGAGCCCGCGTAGCGCGCCGGCAAGCCTGCGGCCCGGCACATGGCGATGTAGACGAAGCTGTACTCCGAACAGGAGCCGGAGCCGCGCTCGAGCACCTTGGGCGCCACGTCCCATCCGCCTACCATTTCGTAGTGCATATGCTTATGGACGTAGCGGTAGATCTTACGAGCGATCCAGTAGGGATTGCGCTCGGCGCCCAGCGCCTCGGCCACCGCTTCTTTGATGATCGGGTTGTTCAGGTCATACTTGGGTGAGTTCGCAAGATATTTATGGCGGATGGCTGCCGGTATCTTCCGAAGTTCGGTGACTTTTTCGGGATAAATCACATAGTGGGTCGAAAAGGCCCGCTCGTGAACCTTCATCTTGACGCTGGCGCTAGCGCCCGCTTGCAGGTTCTCGAAAACGAAGTGCTCGGCTTTTTGGCCCCACTGGTCGGTAACTACTCCGGACGGGCGAGGATCGAAGCGCGCGGGTTCGAGCAGCTTCTGACTTGCTAGATCCCGGGGCAAGGCGATGAAGAGCTCAAGCTTGACCAGCGGATCCGGGCCGAAGTTGCGTATCCGTTGAGTGAATACGACCCAAAGATCGCGGGGATCTTTCCGGACCAAGAACTGTCTATCATCTCGCTTGACAAAAGATATTTTGTCGGTCTGATAGTCCACGCTGACCAAATTTTTGCCGTCGAATGCCAGTCCGGTCGGGTAGGGCCCCGGCGACTCGAGTGTCACAATTACCTCGCCCGAGACAGGGTGCACCGCGTATAGGCGATCGGCTAGCCGGTCGGCCACCCATAAGTAACGCCCGTCGAAGGCCAATCCATCGACGCTGGCGCCCGGGAATGGCAACTCGCGAATAGTGGTGCCGTCCTGAGGGTCTACACGATGAATGCTCTTGCCTCCATCATCGGAAAGCCACAGGCTCCCTTCAGAGAAAGCCAGCGCGCCGGGAACGGTGACCGGAGACGGGATTGTGCGGGTCACGATTCCTTGTGTGGTGCTGATCCTGTAGATTTTGGCCTCGCGGGTATCGACGCACCAGAGTTGCTTGCCGTCGAATGCCAGTCCTGCCGGACGATAACCCGGACTCTTGATCTTACGGACCACTCGGCCGCTTGACGGATCGACCGCCAGAAGTTCGGTAAGGGAGTGATCGGCAACCCAGACCAATTTGCCGTCGAAGGCCAAGCCGGTACAAGTACGACCCGGAGCAGGCAACTCGTGAGTTACATCTCCAGGTAGCCCCCAGGCCGTTGCCGATGCGGCAATCATGAAAACAAAAGCGTACTTGTTCATCACCAATCTCCCAGGCAGATTATTTTTGTCAGGGCGGCATGGTAGCATTTGGTGCAGAAGGGGCGCAAGCCAACCTCGGTTTTCAGGGCTTGACTTGAAGTCGCGGTCGTTGTGTAGTTTTGCAAAACGAAGGAGGACGAGATGGCTGGTGTGAACAAGGCAATACTGATAGGCAACCTGGGTGCCGATCCCGAAACTCGTTACACCCAAAACGGACAGGCTGTTTCCAACTTCCGCATGGCAACAAGCGAGCGCTGGACCGGCCGCGACGGCCAGCAGCAGGAGCGAACCGAGTGGCACCGCATCGTCACCTTCGGCAAGCTGGCGGAGACATGCCAGAACTATCTTTCCAAGGGTCGCCAGGTGTACGTCGAGGGCCGCATCCAAACCCGCCAGTGGGAAGACAAGCAAGGTCAGA
>CAZENH010000006.1:0-1939 GCA_964513625.1 uncultured Myxococcales bacterium
TGCTGGACAACAGCCTGTCTTTCGAGGGCAACCTGAGCTACCTGCTCAAGTTCGGCCACATGTCCACCGCGGTCAGCCTCGGCAACCGGCCCACCCTGCCCGAGGTGTCATGGTCGGCGACTCACGGTCCGGCCGATTGGCAAAACCTCGAAGTCCCGGCGGCCGGAGAGCGGTGCGTCGACAAGCCCGAGGGCGAGACGACTCACCTGGACGATCCCTACCTGGCCGGCTATACGCTCGACGACTTTCCCAGGGCCAAGAAACTGCTGTGGGCATTTCGAACCGTTCAGCCCGAGATCTGCTCAGAGCGGGCCAGGCTGTTGACCGAGTTCATGCTCAAGCAGCGGACCAACGGCGGCGGGTCCGATCCGGTTGTCCTGCGCCAGGGCAAGGCCCTCGAGTACATGCTCGAGCGCAAGCTGGCCGTTATCCACCCGGACGATTTGCTGGCCGGGACGACCACCAGCCGACGCATCGGGGTTGCGATCTACCCCGAGACCGGCGGTACTGGAATCTGGCCCGAGTTGCTCACGCTCGAGGCCCGCCGGCTCAACCCCTACCGTATCTCGGCGGAAGACATCGCCATCCTCGATCGTCAGGTGTTTCCCTTCTGGATGAAAGACAACATCCGCGACTACGCCAAGAGAACAAACGGCAACCCGCGTTCGCTGCTGCTCGACGAGAAGTTCGTGCTCTACTTCATGTGGAAGACGCAGGCGGTCTCGCACACGGTGGCCGACATGCCCCAAGTCCTTTCGCGCGGCCTGCTCGACATCCGCCGTGATGCGGCCGAGCGTGAGCAGGCCTGCGATGATGACGCCAAGCGCGCCTTCTACCAGGGCGTTTGCCACACTCTGGACGGCGTCATCGACTACGCCCGGCGCCTCGCGCTGACTGCCAGGCTACAGGCCGATAAAGAATCCGACACCGAGCGCAAGCAAACTCTGATCGAGATGGCCGAGAGCCTCGATCGTGTTCCGGCTCACCCGGCCCGCGACCTGCGCGATGCGCTGCAGGCCGCCTGGGTCGTGTTTCTGTGCGAGCACCTCGAGAACATGAACGCCGGCTTGTCGATCGGGCGCCTGGACACCTGGTTCGAACCATATTTGCAGCGCTCGCTGGCCGGCGCGACGGACGCCGACGATCTTCGAAGACGCGTCGAGCAGGCCATCGAGTTGACCTGCGCCTACCTGCTCAAGCACACCGACCACTTGCCGCTGGTGCCGGACCTGGGCAATCGCCTTTTCGGCGGCTCGTCGTCAGACCAGGTTATAACGCTCGGCGGTCAGAAACCGGACGGTTCGTCGTCCGTCTGCGACATGACCTGGATCTTCCTCAAGGCGGTCGAGATGCTCCGGCTGCGCGATCCCAACGTCAACGCCCGCTTCGCCCCCGGGATCAACTCACAGGCCTACCTGCGCAGGCTGTGCGAGGTCAACATGCTGACTCACGCGACGCCGTCTTTGCACAACGACGCCGCGGTGCTGGACGCGCTGGTCGCCCAGGGATTTCCCATTGAGGATGCCCGCGACTACAGCGCCACCGGCTGCGTCGAACCGACCGTTTGCGGCAAGCACTTCGGGCACACCAACAGCATGATGTTCAACATGGTGGCCCCGCTAGAGATGGCCTTCAATCGAGGCGTCCACCCGTTGCTCGGAGAACAGGTCGGCCCCCAGACGCCCGATCCGCGGGCGATGAAAAGTTACGAGGAGTTCAAGAATGCTTACCTGCAACAACTCGGATACATGATCGACCTCTCGGTCGAGGCCAACAATATGCTCGGCCGGGCGCACCAGGCTTTGAAGCCCACTCCTTTTCTGTCGGCTGTCTTCCAGGGCCCGCTCGACAAGGGAAAAGACCTGATCGACGGCGGCGCGATCTACAACAGCTCGGGCACAGCCATGATCGGGCTGACCGACGTCATCGACAGCCTGGC
>CAZENH010000006.1:2039-32653 GCA_964513625.1 uncultured Myxococcales bacterium
CTGCGCTGCGTCTGGTGCCAGAACCCCGAGGCGCTCTCGCCTCTTTCGCAGATCCAACTACGGCCCGAACGTTGCCTGGGCTGCGGCGAGTGCACACAGGCCTGTCCCGAAAAGATCGCGGGTACCTCTGAAGAGGTCGAGCGCGCCGGAGAGTGCCGGGTGTGCGCGACCTGTGTGGCAGCCTGCCCGGCGGGCGCGCGCAGGGTGGCCGGCAGGCGTTACAAAGCGAACGAGCTGTTCGAGTTGCTGGCAAAAGACGAGCCCTTCTATCGCAACTCTGGCGGCGGGGTGACCCTCTCGGGCGGCGAACCGGCCATGTATCCCGCCTTCGCGGGCGAGCTTGCCCGCCTGCTGCACGCGCGCGGGATCCGGGTGCTGGTCGAGACAGCCGGGCACATCGACTGGGCAGGGTTCGAACGCCAGCTGCTGCCCTATATCGATAGCGTCTATTTCGATCTCAAGCTGGCGGACTCCGACGCCCACAGGCGCTACGTGGGCGTCGGCAACGAGCGCATTCTGGAAAACCTGAGCAAGCTGGTCGCAAGCGGTTTCGTCAACCTGCTCTGCCGTGTGCCGCTGGTCCCCGGTATTACGGACACCAAAGAAAACCTGCAGGCCATCGCCGAGCTGCTTCTGAAAAACGGCCTGAAGCGCGTGGCGCTTCTGCCCTACAACCCGCTATGGATATCCAAACGCCTGGCGCTGGGAATGGATCTTCCCTACCGGCACGAGGCGCTTATGAGCCCCGAGCATGTGGTCCGCTGCGGACGAGTGTTCGAACAGGCCGGCATCACGGTAATCGGCCAAGCTAGCCCCTAAAACCCGGTCACAATGCCCAGCGTGGCCCGGTGCTCTTTCTTCTCCTGGCCGTTCACGAAACGGGCAAAGGTGTACTCGGCCATCAGCTTGATATTGGTGTGCAGCATCCAGGTCAGGTTTACCGTGTAGGCTTCCTGCTTCAAGACTAAAAACTCGCTGTCGACCCAGTTGAACAGCAGCACCACGAACATCTCGGGCGGGCTTCCGAGCAGGTCTACTATACCCTGGGCGATAATTCCGTGGGTCAGAATCGGGCTCTGTTGCCTGGTCGTGTCCGGGCTGGGCCTGATGTCCCTGCGCTGCAGGTATTGCACATTCAACATGGCCCGGCCCAGCCAGAGCGTGACGTCCGGGCCCCAGATGTTAAGTTCATTGTCCCATCGTTGGTCATCGGTTTCGCTGCGAAGCTCCTCCTTGCCGTAGAATCCGAAAAGGCCGAAGCGCACCGGGCCCAGCTTCTCGGAAACCCGCAGCATGAAGTGCTTGAACCTGTCCGGGTCGAAATCGCGGTTGATGTCCGCTTCTCCCTTGCCGTTGCCGTTGGCGATGATCCCCGTAAGATCCAACCCGAAATCGAAGTTGGCGCTCAGCCTCAGGCCGCGGTCGTATGTCAGGTCGGTCAGACTCCGGCCGGGTTTTGCCTTGTAGACCAGGTAGTCCTGGAAGGTCATGCGCGTATTCCGTTTGAACAAGGGATCCGAAACCTGGAACTGACCGACCACTATGTCCAAAGGAGATCCGAATATATTGTTGAACTGGATATAGGCGTCCTCGATCCCGGACAGCGCGCCTGCTTCGTTCAAGTAGAAATAGAAATAGTAACCGATGTCGTCGGCGATGCGTCCGCCGCTGAGAAGCTTGATTCCCCAGGGAAGCTTGAAGTCGCTGTAACCGTCTCCTTTCGGGTCATTGGTGCGCATACGCATGTCGAAATACAGATCCGCACGGACGGATAGCGGCAAGTAATCGAGCAACGACAGCTTGTCGTCCCCGACGTCCCGAAAATAGCTCGACGGCATCTGCTTGTCGTCGGGCGCGAAGGCGTTTGCGGCAAACTGCTTGCCGTACTGTCTCAGCCGGGGAAACGGATTGTGGCAAGCACTGCAGGAAATTCCGTGCCGGCGGGAGAAAGCCGGGATGGCTTGCGAGGGCCTGCTGGTCATACAGACGACAGTGGTCACAAAAAGCAGGCCGGTGACTGGCAATCTGGATTTCACCTGAGTTCCTCCCATCGTCAAATACTTCAAAAACTATGCAGACATCTAAAATGGCCTGTATTTGTCCGTATACAAATAATCATAGTTGACGTAAACAAGCAGGTGATGATAGCAAGTTCATGATTAAGGCGCAAAACTCGAGATTTGGATACCGCAGATTAGTTGCTGCTCTTGTGGCCGTGCTTTTTTTATTCGGTTGCGCCACGAGCTACACCGAGCAGAGGGTCCAGCCGGTGCGGGTGGTCACCAGCCCGCCGCGCGCCTGGGTATACGAGAAAGACGAAAAAGGCGAACACGTCCTGGGCCAGGCCCCGCTGGTGGCCAGCACGCGCTACCAGGTTACCAAGAAGAAGCTCAGCCCATGGTGGTGGTCGGCGGCACGGCGGTGGTGGCCGGGGTCGGAGCGGCCTTCTACAACAGCAACTCGGACGCCGGCAAGTACGTGACTTACGCCGGCACGGGCGCGGCAGAAGAAGGGCAGCTATCGCAAGTGTTACGACGAGAGCTGCCAGATTGAGTTGGGCAAGGCGCTGGCCGCGCGCAAGACCCTGGCCACCAAGATCCTGAAAGTGGGCCGGCGCTGCGCGATCACCTCGACAATGTACGATCTGAAGACCGAGACGGCCGATGCCTCGGCCCTGGTCAAGACAAACTGCGATGCTGATTCACTTCTCGATTCAATGGACCGCGTCGCCCGCCAGCTATCAGCAGGTGACTTACGCTAGGCTTCAGTCTTTTGTCTGCTCGACGACGACTTCGTAGAGCAGCTCGCCGTCTTCGGTGACGAACGACTGCGGGCAGCCAAATGTATCGCAGATGCCGACCGCGCCGAGCTCATCGGGATCACGGGTAAGATAGACCGCCCGGCGGTGGGCGCCGATGCGGCAGGTGCATGGTACGAGTTCTCTGAGTTCCTCGTGGCAGACCGGGCAGCGCAAGTTGAGCCTGGTGCCTTGGGGCAGGTCGGGGCCTTCCTTGCGCGGATCGTTGATGATCGGAGAGAGGTAGAAATCCTCGATCGGCCCGCCCTCGCCGATTTCGGCCTCGATGTGCATGGCCGGCAGATCGTCGAATGTCACGGCGGTCACTTTCAGGTTATGGCCGTTGTGGCAGTACAGGTCGGGGATCCACATCCGATCGCCGTCTTTGCGAATCAGGCTGGCATCGGAAAATTGATAGTCTTCGAGGTAACGCTCTAGTTTCTTGCTGGTCATGTCTTCCTCCACTGATACCGGAAAGATATCACCAGGGTCACTAAGCCGCAAGAGCGTCTTGGATCTCGCTCGCCTCGCGTGTTAAGCTCGGCGGAATTGGGGATTCGAAAACCCCGGAGATGATAAATGAAAGAAATTGAATACGACATGCCGCTCTACCGGCCGCCCTCGGAGGCCCGCTCGTTGATCTTCCAGGCTACTATCGGCTGCACTCACAACAAGTGCGCCTTCTGCGTGGCATACCAGGGCAAGCGTTTCCGGGCCCGGCCCGAGAAAGAACTGTTCGCCGAGATCGACTGGGCGGCATCCCATATGCCTCGCACCAGGCGGATTTTCCTGGCCGACGGAGACGCCTTGGCGCTATCGCCCAGGCGCATGACGCGCATTCTGGAAAGGCTCTACAGCAGCTTCGCGAAGCTCGAGCGGGTCACATGTTATGCCTCGCCGCAGAACCTGCTCGGCAAATCGATTGAGGATCTGAAGTCGATTCATTCGGCCGGCCTGAGCATGCTCTATTTCGGGCTCGAATCGGGCGACGACGAGGTTCTGAAACGGATCGACAAGGGTGCTACTTGCGAGCAGATGGTGACCGCCTGCGGCAAGGCGCACAAGGCAAAGTTCGATCTGTCGATTACCGTCATCCTGGGCGCGGCCGGGCCCAAGAATTCAGAGCGCCACGCGCGGGCCACAGCCGCGGCGCTCGATCGCATCAAGCCAAAATACGCCTCGGCGCTGACTCTGATGCTGGCTCCGCGCCGGCCGAGCTACCAGGAAGTCTTCGGCGATCCCGACTGGCGCATGCTCGACCAGCGCGAGATCCTGGTCGAGTGCCGCGTGCTGCTCGACAACATGCACGCCGACGGAATCACCTTCCGCTCCAACCACGCCTCGAACTACCTGGCACTCAAAGGCGATCTGCAAAAAGACCGCCGGCGCCTGTTGGATACCATTGACAAGGTCCTCGACGACCCCGACTCGCCGCTGCTCAGGCCCGAATTCCTGCGAGCATTGTAAAATCCGGGAGTGCTAGAGGCTTTCTGGCTTATTCGAAGGTACCTATTACCATCTGGTCGAAATCTATTATCGAACCGGTGGCCATCCGGCCTCCCTCGCTGACCATGAAACCCACCAGGCGCGCAACGTCCAATGGCCTGAGGATGCGCCCGAAGGGGGCCTGTCGGTCTGCCGCATCCAGCCAGTCTTCGGGCGCGCCCTCGATCTTCTGCACAACGTCCTCGCCGGGAGTGGCCATCCAGCCGATGTTGAGGCCGCAGACCCGGATGCGATCGTGGCGCACGGCGTTGGCCACGTTCTTTGTCATGGTCAAGAGCGCCCCCTTCGAAGTGCAGTAGATCGTCAGCTTGGGCTGGCCGCCGTGGGCCACAATGCTGAGGATGTTGATCACTACCCCGCCGCGTTTCTCGCGTTTCATGATCTTGATACAACCCTGCATCAACAGAAAGGGAGCGCGCACGTTCAAAGCCATCATGCGGTCGAAGTCTTCGGGAGTGGCGTCTTCGATTCCTGCGCGAGTCGTTGTTGCCGCGGCGTTTACCAGCCCGTCAACGCGGCCGAAATGCTCGTCGCACTCTTTGACAACTCGCCGGCAATCCTCCACCCGCGCCAGATCGGCCGCTATGAAATGCGCCCGCGTTCCCAGCTTGGACAGATCGCCCGCAACACGCTTGCCCGCATCATGGTTGCGCCCACAAATGCATATGCCGGCCGCGCCCAGATCGGCAAGGTGCCCGGCTATTGCTTCGCCCAGTCCCTGTGTCCCGCCCGTAACCAGGTAGATCTTGTCGGTAAGCTTCAAGTAGTCTGCGCCGCTCATTTTTCACCTCAATACCAATCACTATTCATTACCCCAAGGCAAAAAATATTGCTATTCTTTGCCTATCTTTAGCCTTGTCAATCGACATAATGGACTTAACTTTATGACATTAGTTATTCCGTCGGCGGCGAGATCGCTTTCCGGGCGGAAGATAGGAGGCTCCATGGCCAGAAGGATTGTATATTTTCTAGCGCTGGCGGGCTTGTTGGCGGCACCGGCAAGCGGCGGTCCGGCACGGGAGGATACGAACATGAAATTCAGAAAGCTTTCGCCCGAAGAGACAATAGTGATCGAGCAGCGCGGCACAGAAGCGCCCTTCAGCGGAAAGTACAACGACAACTTCGAAAAGGGTATCTATAGCTGCAAGCGCTGCGGTGCAGCCCTTTTTCTCTCCGAGCAAAAGTTCAAATCGAGCTGCGGCTGGCCGAGCTTCGATGACGAGATTCCAGGCTCGGTCGAGCGCCGTCCCGATCCGGACGGAATGCGCACCGAGATCGTCTGCGCCCGCTGCGGCGCGCACCTGGGGCATGTCTTCGAAGGCGAGGGACTGACCCCGAAAAACCTGCGCCACTGCGTCAACTCGATCTCCATGGATTTCATCCCCAGAGAACAGGTGGGCCGGGCGATTTTCGCAGGCGGCTGCTTCTGGGGAGTCGAGTACCAGCTCGAGCGGGCGACGGGAGTGATCTCGACCACGGCAGGCTATATCGGCGGCAAGGGGGAGAGTCCCAGCTACGAAGAAGTGTGCAGTCACACGACTGGATACGCCGAGGCCGTGGAAGTTCTCTTCGATCGCCGCGAAACCAGCTTCGAGGATCTGGCCAAGTTGTTTTTCGAGATTCACGATCCGACCCAACTCGATCGTCAGGGTCCGGATGTCGGCGACCAGTACCGTTCGGCGATCTTCTATCTCGATCAGCACCAGAAAGAAGTGGCCGAGTCGCTGATCGATGCTCTCGAGAAGAGGGGCCTGAAGATCGCCACCCGGCTTGAGCCTGCTTCAACGTTCTGGCCGGCTGAAGATTATCATCAAGACTACTACCGCAAGAAAAATTCCGAGCCGTACTGCCACATCCGTACGCCGCGCTTCTGAGGCCCGGCACAAGTTGAGAAATCATCGCCTGTCGGCATAGAATGGGTCTGATAGTTCATAAGACCGGATAGAAATATGCGAATCGAACCGGGATGGCTTCTTCGTTTCTTGATCTTGCTGGCGTTGCCGGCTGCATTCGAAGAACCTTCTTTCGGTCGGGGTGACCGTGACGCGAATGCGCTTGCGGCCATGGCCAATCTGGCCGACGGCCAGACGGGCTTGGTTTGCTGGCAGTCCAGGCGCACGGGCGCGCTCAGAATCTTCGCCTGCGATCTGGACGGGGCCAACCTGCGGCAGGTATCACCCGACGTTCCGGGCAAGGATCACCTGGCCCCGTTGATTTCACCGGACGGTACGCGAATACTGTACTTTCAGACCAACATTCCGCTGACCGGCGACAACTACTACTCGGATCACCTCGGCGACTTGATGCTGGTGGACGCCGACGACACCGATGGATCCAGCGCGCGCCTGCTGGTCTCCGGAGTTCGAACCTACTTCGAGTGCCGGGTGGCGCGCTGGCTCGACGACGATCGAATCGCCTACATCGGCAGTGATCACAACGGCTATGTTCACTCTGTCTCGCAAGACAGCGACGACAAGCTGTTCGACTATCCCTACGGTGATTTCGGCGCCATTCCAAACCGGCAGCTTACATTCGCGATCGACGGCGAGAACCGCATCTTCACCGTAAACAACCCGGGACCCTCCGGCACTCTCACAGAGGAACAGGATTTCGACGGCTGCGAGGGCAACATGTCGGCCGACGGTCTGTTTGCTTACCGGGTCAAGGGCGGCTGGCCCGGCCACGATTTCACGCGCATGCGGCTTGGAAGCTGGGAAGAAGAGGTCTTTTTCGAGTGCCTGAGCGACAGCCTGCCGGCCGATCAAAACTACATCTATTTCCCGCAGCTCAGCCTCGATCAGCGCTACCTGGCCATGGGAGTTTCCCGGGATCGCTCCGAGCACGATCACTGGGAGTCGGACTACGATATCTTCATTGTCTCGATCGATTCGCAAACGTTCCTGCAGACCGGCACGCCCGTCAAATACAGCTTCTCGACATCGCTGGATTCTTACCCGGACATCTGGGTGGCTGAAGAGCCGCAAACGGACGGCGACGACGGCTCAGCGGCCGATGCCGACGGCGGCTCGATTGCCGATGCCGACGACGGCTCCGCGGCCGATGCCGACGGCGGCTCGACTGCCGATGACGACGACGGTCCCGCGGCCGATGCCGACGGCGGCGCGGGCGACGCCGCGGACGACAATCTTGCCGATGCAAACCAGGACGCCCGAAGCGACGGCGAGGAAGAAATCACGGTATCTGGAGGTTGCGCGGGTTGTTCAACGAGCGCCGCGGGACACCGGGGCTTGCTCTTTTTACTTCTGCTGGGATTGCTCGTAAAACGAGAAAAGAGTTCGCAAGACGAATGACGCGTCGGAAGTCAACCGCCCAGGGCCTGGTCGAGTGCCCGGGTGTTGAAGCCGCGGATAATCTTGCCGCCGACGTCGATCACCGGCACCCCGCGGGCGCCGCCTGATTTCTTTAGCATCTCCTCCAGCGCCGCCCGGGACTGACCTACGTCTTTTTCCTGGAATTTCACTCCGTGTTGTTCGAGGTAGGCGCGCGCTCTCTTGCAATACGGGCACCACGAGGTCGAGTACAACACTACCGGGCCACCGGCTACCCCGACGTTTTCCTTCGCCGGTGCGTTCTTGTAGTTGTCTGCGTCGATATCGTACTTTTCGATCAGATCATCGACCGGGCTGGCCTTGTAGATCGTGTAGGAGCCGCCCATCGGATGATGGGCGAGCTTGCGGTACTTCTTGGGAACCTTGCGGATGTCGTCCGTGTAGTTCACTACCCCCTGATCATCTATGTACTTGTAGACCCCCATCATGGGCTTGGGCTTGCTGATTCGGATTGAATCGCTCTTTTTCTCCGCCTTGTGCCGGTCTGTCGCCGGGGCGGCCGTTTCAACGGGCGTCTTGTCGCCCTCGGACCACTCGGACTTTTTATCGCAGGCCGAAAGCGCACAACCTGTCAGCGCGCAAACGAGTAAAGCCGCAAGTCTATGCCGGCCGATGGAGTGTCTTGAATCATCGTCGATCAATGAACTCATTGTCGGCTCTCGTACTCCTTGAACTGCTTGATAATGTCTCTGACCGGGCGCGCCCGGCGGGCGCGCGGGCAAATCTTGACGAATCTCTCATATCGCAAAAGAGCCTCATGGTTCATCCCCTGCTTGGCCCTGCAAACACCCAGCCCTAGAAGCGCATCGCAATTCTTCGGCTCGGTGATACAGAATAGCATTTCAGTACGCCGACCGGGAACAAAAGATTTCTCAGGCCCGCCGGGTCCATGCTAGGCTTCTTTAGAGATTGTGAGGTGAGATCAATGAGAAAAGCCGCAGTCATGACAGCCCTGCTGCTTATCGGAAACTCTTCCCCTCGGGCTCAGGTCCAGCCGCCGCCCGCTTCGACCGGGAAGCAAAAACAGCCGGAGCCTGAACCGCTTTCGCAAAACTGCCAGGCCAATCTCAATCTGACCGAAGAAGTAACGCGCCTGCTTTCAAAGGCGGCCAGTCACGCAACAAAATCGAGCGCCTGCGTCGACGGTCCGGGCATGCGGGTAGCTGTCGATCAGGTGCTGGTCTGCCCGGTGCGTCAGGACCGAAACCTGGTCACCGTTGACGCCATATACCGGATCACCCGCTGGGCCGAAGGCGACACGCGTAGGTGCGGTCGACGGCAGCTCCAGCTCAAGTCCGATAAAGATGACAGCGAGACCAAACCGGAGCGAAATCAACCCGATCTATGCAGCGGGACGCCCGCGGTCAGCAAGCACCGTATGCGGTTTAGCTTTAAGCGCAAGGGCAAGAATTTCAGGATCGAAGTGCCCAAAAAAATTCAGGGCTTCAGCGGTCCATGGGTTAACATGACGCCGCTCGACAAGGTTCACAACGGGGGTTGCTACGGCAAGAGCGGGCCATTCGTACCTGCCAGAATTCGCCTGAACCGGTAACACGAGTAGCAGAAGGGGTTGCTGATGTCTCGAACAGGAATAGTGCTTCTGGTTGCCGCCCTTCTCACCCCACCGCTTTTGGCATCGAACAAGGGCGCCAAGATCGATTACTCGAGCGTTCCGGGCATTGAGGACGCTGCTGAAAAGATTCCCGGTCTAAGAGTCGAACTCAAGTACTCGACGACGGACAACTTTCTCAAGCGAGATGTCTATGGTGATCTGGAAAAATGCTACCTGCAAAAAGACGCAGTACGGATGCTTTCTGCGGCCACGGCCGACCTCAAGCGAATGCGGCCGGACTTGACACTGTTGACTTACGACTGCGCCCGGCCCTCTTCCGTCCAGCGCCAGATGTGGGAAATCGTCAAGGGCACACCTCAGCAATCATACGTGGCAAATCCAAATACCAAAACCGGCTCAATCCACAATTACGGATGCGCGGTCGATCTGACGCTGGCAACGCTGAAAGGCAAGCCACTGGATCTGGGAACCCCGTTCGACTTCTTCGGAAAGCTCGCCCAGCCGCGCCACGAGATGTCCATGCTGCGAGCCGGTAAACTGACGGCCGAGCAGTTCGCCAACCGGCTGCTTCTGAGACAGGTAATGATCAGGGCCGGTTTCCTGCCGATCGCCTCGGAGTGGTGGCACTTCAACTGCGCTCCTAACCAGGTGGCCAGGAAAAAGTATCAGAAGATTCCGTAAGATCGCACATTCGTATCTTCTGAATCAAGAAAGGTCCAGAGATGAAGAAGATCATGTTGGTTTATTGTGTTCTCGCTCTTTCTCTTCCTGACATCTCTGCCGCTGGTCCTCGACCAAAAAATAATTTTGAAAGAATCTCCTTGCTGGCCCTGGACGGCAAGAAGGTCGAGTTCGCAAACTACCGTGCCAGGGTCACGGTCGTACAACTCTGGGCAACCTGGTGCCAGCCGTGTATCCTGGAGCTTCCCTTCGTTGAAGCTCTCTTTCAATACTACAAGAAAGATCGACAGATCAGTGTCCTTTCAGTTAACGTCGATTTCAGCGATGCCAAAGATAGCCTGCCTCTTATTAAAAACCAGGTCAGAAACCTTGAAATGCCGGTCCTCGTGGATCAAGAAATGTCGCTTGCCCGCTGCCTTTCACCTGGCAGGGGCAACCCCGGTAAAAAGAAATCAAGATCCAAACCGGTTGCCGTCTCCAAGGCGCCGCCTGAGATGCAGCTGCCGCTCCTCGTTGTCATCGACGCCAAAGGCAAGATGTATCGCTTTTTGGGTTTCGAATCAGGAATCAGCAAGAAGACTTACATTAAGCGAAAAAGCAAGATCATTGAACTCGCTCGGGCAGGTAAACTTCCCTCCCAGAAAGAAAAGTCACTTAACCGGGTTGTCCCGCAGGCTATCGTGCTTGCCCAAATCGGCAGGCCCAGGCAGGCCGAAGAGATATTAAAGCTGGCCCTGTCCAAAGATAAGAACAACGCTTCGATTCTCTTTGCCCTGGGCAACGTCTACCGGCAGATGGGCAAGGCCGATCGGTCCATCGCGATGATGCGCCGCATCCTGAAGTCAGATCCCGATAACGCCAAGGCTATGAGCTTCATCGGTTACGCCCTTGTCGAACAGGGTAAGAATCTCAAAGAGGCCGAACGTCTCATCAGAAAGGCGTTGTCCATAGAACCAGAAAACGGATTCTTTATCGATTCACTGGGGTGGCTGTTTTACAAACAGGGCCTGTACGAACAGGCGCGTAAAGAACTGGAAAAAGCCGTCCAACTAGTTCCGAATGACTGGGACATGCTCGTACATCTTGCAGAAACCTACCTCAAGCTCGGTTCGTGCGAAAAAGCCGTGCAACAATACCGAAAAGCAGTAAAGGCCGCCGGCAACAAAAAGATCAGCATCCAAATACCGGGCCGCTGAGGGAGGTCGCATCGAAAAACTTCGCTTCATATGGGAAAGGCACAAGCTCGGCGCCTTCGTCTTCACTTAGCCCAATCCCGACTGAGCCAGGGCCCTTTCGGACCACACTCCGGCTTCCACGGAAAGCTGCCGGCGCGATCGCGGCGAGTTGCTCCAGCAGGGCTGGGTACGCATCCAGCGTGTCAACCTTCTCATCAGCTTGCGCAGGAATATCTGCTGCCGTAACTCCAGCTCAACCGCCGACCATTCGATGAAATAGCGGCTTTCTTCGAGAAGGTCCCGGACCGCCGCCTGGTTGTCGGGATTTTCGGAGAACGACTTTATCCGCGCGAGATTGGCGGCAATGTTACCCAGGCGAACCGCGTTCGAATCGCGTAAAAACCGTTCCTTGCGATGAGCAAAGCGATTCACACTCCCTCCACGAGTCGACGAATGACTTTCTCTACCTTGTGCCTGATCGAATCGTCCAGGATTTCCATTGATGGATTGTCTTGCGCGGAACGAATATTGATCAATGCTTCAAAAGTAACCTGATTGCTTGCGGGAATCCAATCCGCCCCCCAAATGTCTCGCTGCCTGCTGCCTTGCTCCAGCAAAACTTCTTCACAATCCGCGTGGAGCTCTCCGCCTCCGGCAGCGACTTCTTGACTGATATCAACCGCAAACTTGACATACGATCCAAGCTCTTGAAGCATCTCTTCAAGTTGCTTTTCTGTCGCCCGTTCTCGCAAGATATGAATCACGCTTGTGGCCTTCTAGACAAAGGCTTCAGATGCAGTATTCATCGGTCTTGGCCATCAATCCTTCTTGCAGTATGAAAAGACCCCGAATACGTCCGTGCAGGTCGAGCCTGTAGGGCACTCTATGTTGGGATCGTCGAGGCAGCCGAGGATCGAGCAGTAGTTGTTGTTGGTCAGGCAAACCGGATAGTCGGTGCCACAGTCCGAGTTGCACTCGCAGGCCTCGCCGAATCCTCGCGGATCGCCGCCTAAGCACATCACGCACTTCTTGGGATCCTGCGAGCCGATGTCCTTGGTGCAGATCGCCCCGCTGACGCAGTCCTTGTTGCAGCCGCACTCGGCGCCCTCGGCCAGGCTATGGTCGCCCGGGTCGCAAGCCTTGCAGAAGTTGATCACCGGGTTATTCTGCTGGGTCATGTCGATCGACAGCGAGCACTCGTAGCTGCCGGGGCACTGGTCGCCGTCTCCAATCGTGCAGCCGGTGATGGTGCACATCGCCAGTGCCGTATCATCGGTAATATCCTTGAAGCAGTCGGGCGCGTCCTGGCCGCAGTCGGTATCGCACAGGCACTCTTCGCCCATTCCGCGCGGGTTGCCTCCCAGGCACTTCTGGCAGAAGGGCGGCTGGGGAGGATCGGCATTGGTGTAGAAATCGTTGCACAGGTAACCGGTCGGGCATGAGCCGGCGGTGCAGTCGCGAACGGTGCAGTACAGCGGGCCCGAGTCGTTCATCACATCAGCGAAGCAGAAGGGATAGTCGGCCAGGCACTCGTCGTCGCAGTCGCAGGCCTCGCCCAGTTGCCGGTCGTGGGTCGCCAGGCACTCCGCGTCGCCGCCGCCGGTGTCGGCCGCCTGGTCGCCCGGTCCCGGATCGGAACCGTTGTCGGCAACTTTGTCGGCGCCTGCGTCGCTTCCCCCGTCCTGACCGCCGTCCTCGCCGCCATCGTCACCGTCGTAGGAGCTGCCCTGGCACTGATGTGTGACCAGGTTGCAAATGCTGTCAGGGCAATCGGCGTTCGAGGCGCAGCCGGTCTCGCAGCAGCCTTGCTCACTGCAATACTGGCCGGCCGTGCAGTCGTCGGCCTTTTCGCATGATTGGGAGCATTCTCTCGACTTCGAACTGCACCCGGCGATTGCGAAAACCAATGAAAAGAGCAACAAGGCAGCTTTTCTCATGAGCGCACCTCCTTACTGATTTATGCGATACTACTACTCCAATCTGTTTCTGCCAACCGTAAACATGAAGCCTTTCCCTTGACATCCATGCCGCGAAAAGTCAGGCTAACTGCGTAACCTGACAGGGAGAAAGGCATGCGAAGAACGTTGTTACTCGCATACATCCTGGTGGCGGCCTGCGGCTGTTCATCGACCAGCGGCACACCAATGAACGAGAGCCAACTGGGCTACAGCGATTGCGTGGGATATTTCGATTGCGGCAGCGGGCGCTTTTGCAACGAGGACGGACGCTGCTGGTCTGAATGCCGCACCAGCGCTGATTGCCGCGAATACTGTGACCAGGGCCGCTGCAATCTCACGGGCGACAGGTGCGATAGCGACGGCGACTGCGACGCGCAGGCAGACTTCATATGTAACCGTTACGGCCAGTGCCTCGAGCCTGATGGGGGTAAGCGCTGCTCCGCTCACGAGGACTGCGGCCAGGGCAGGTTCTGTAACGGCGTCTGTGCACTCAGCGGCGCCCACTGCGGCGGCGAAGAGGTCTGTCCTTACGGCGAAGCCGCCGGCGACGTCTGCAAGGGCAGATGCGGAGCCCACTGCGGCAACGACAACGACTGTCGCGAATCGTGCATTGACGGCGCTTGCTCGCTGACCGGCGATCAATGCGAGCTGGACGACGACTGCACCGAACTGAAAGACGAGAACTGCACCCCGGTGGGACAGTGTCTCGAAAAGGGTTGGGAAAAATGGATTCCGCCGGGAGAATTGCCGCCCACCGCCTGCAGCCGCGACGCGCAGTGTAAGGGCCTGGGTTTCAGCTTCGTTTGCGACTGCGAGAAGCAAGCAGATCCCAAGACCGGCCTTCAGGTGTGCACCGGCGGGCTGAAAAGCGTCTGCGTCGAAGGCCCGGCGATCGACTTCGGCGACGGCCCGGCCGCCAGCTCGGCTCATGCTTTCAGAGGCGTATGGGGCATGCGCATGGAGATCGGTGTTGTGACCGTCGGCCTGCCGCTGGTCACCAAGCAAAACACCTACTCGTCTAACTTGTTCCTGGTAAAAATCTCGCACAACCAGGACGACACGCTCGAACTCGAGGAGAAAGTCTGCGAGATCCAGTTGATCAACTTCATCGACTCGGACGAGCCGTTCGACGATCTGGCCTGGGTGCTGATCCCCAATTTCTACCTGCACTCTCTGCCCCTCGTCACCCAGTCGGTCCGGGTCGCCTCGGCTAATCCCGGAGACCCCTTCGAAACGACCCAGTCGGTCGAGGTGCGCGGCTGCGTGCTGGCCGATCCACTCAACGATCCCCTACCCGATCGCTTCGACTTCGACGCCGATCCCGACGACCCGCGTTTCATCGACCAGGACGAGGACGGACACGTTGCGATGACGACCTACATGGACGGTGTGCTGCGCGGAGAGATCTACAACGTGCAACGCTGGAAGGGCACCTACCACGGCATCATCCTCGATGCCGATCACATCCGCGGACTGTCCACCATAGAGAACGAGCAACTGGTAATCTCGGCCTCCAAGCAATCCCTGGTATATGACACGATGACCGAAATCCACGCGCAGGCCGATCGCACCTACTTCCGCCTGATGCGCATGGACGACGACACGACTTGCGCCGACCTGATCCGCGAGGGGCACCTCAACACCTCATGGCTCAGGCACACGCCCCACATGATGGACGTGCCGGATCCGTGAGGCCCCCCATGCCGCGTTCAGTCATCTGCCTGCTGTTCGCCGCAGTGGCCGCAACCTGTGCGGCCTGTGGGAACTCGGAGCCAGCAGAGTGCGAGACGGGCGATTTCAGCTGCTCGGACGACGCCTTCGTCCTGACCAGTTGCGTAGACGGCCGTTGGCAGACCATCGAGTGCATGAGCGAGCGCGGGCAACTGTGCGAGGCGGGAGCCTGTGTCGATCCGTGGCGCTACGGGTCACCACAGTTTTCAAGCTGTCTCGACGATCCCCTGGCCACACCCGAGAGCCTGTACGACAAGATGATCTCTTACGAGGAAATTGCCCGGCGCCTGCACATACACCCCGGGCTCAAGTGGGCAAGCGGTGTACTGCTCAAAGACGGAGTAAGCGAATCGCAGGCCGGCTACGCCGACGTAGAGCAATGGTTGAGCGGCGAGAACGACGGGTTATGGAGCGCGCTCTTTTTGGCGGCCGAGGCCTTCCGCTACGGCACGAGCAAGGATCCCGAAGCGCTCGAGACCGTCAAGCTGCTTCTCGAGGGCGAACGCGATCGAATGGCCATCACCGGCGTGCCCGGCCTGTTCACCAGGCAGTTCATCCCGCCCGGCATTCCCGGCATCGAGTGCCCGAGCGATCCCGCGCGCTATGTGCCGGACGTCGAGAAGGACGACAACCAGTGGGTCAAAGTCGGCCAGGACGGCTGCGTCCAGGTGAGCGACCCCGGGACGCTCGAGTGGGTCACGACCGATCACTGCGGTCTGGGCGATTACGCCGGCTACTGCTGGCTGGACAATGTCAGCCAGGACGAGTACGCCGGGCACATGTTCGCCCTGGGCGCGGTTTTCAAGCTGGTCGATGACGGTGAGGTGCAGGCAACGGTTCGCGACATGCTGCAACAGATCGGCGAGATGCTGGTGAGCACCCGCCTCGAGATCCACGACTGGGATTCACGATCGGTAGAGCACGGCCGGCTATACGCCATGGCTCTGGATAATTTTCCCGGCTTCAACGCCGCCATGGCGCTGGATTTCATCAAGATCTGCGCGGAGGCTACGGGCGACGAGGATATCCAGGATTTCTACTCGCGCTGCCTGCTGCAGCAGCACGGCCAGACGGATTGCATCCAGAGCCCGACCGAGACGCCGCGGCCGTACACCGAGTACCTGGACAACGCCGGCCTGTACGTCGGTGCCGACTCTTGCATGTCAAACTGGAACAACATTTCGATGCACTTCGCTTCCTTGCACAACCTGATCTGGTTCGAGCACGATCCCGAGTTGCGCGCGCTGATCCAGGATCACCTCGAGCATGAGGCCTTCGCCCCGGTCAATACTCCGCGACCGGTCTCCGCGCAGAACAACGCCTGGTTCGATTTCATCTACGCCTCGCAGAAGGCGCTCGGTCCGAACTCGAACGGCCCGGCTTTTTCTGCGGTAGAAAACGGAATTTGCATGCTGCGCCAGTTCCCGGCATCGAAGCACGTGCCCGACCTGGAATGCCCAGCCGGAAAATGCGACCCGGTCTGCACTGATCGGCTCGGCGGTGAACTGGGTTCATACGCGCGCCAGGTAGCCGAGCGCTGCCCGGGGACTTTCTTGTGGTGGGGCAATCCTTACGATCTCGACGGTTGCAGCCAGGATCTCGGCCGTATAAGGCCGCCCGGCGACTACCTGCTGGCCTACTGGATGGGCCGCTACTACGGCTTCATCGACGCGAACATGTAGGCTTTTCCGTAAGAGTTGCCAATGAGACTGAAAAATCTAATTCCCAGGACTCTTCTGACGCCGGCTCGACTATCGGTGGCGGCATTCGTTGTGATCATCCTGGCCGGAAGCGTGCTGCTTAGTTTACCGATTGCCTCGACCGGCGAACCGCTCGGCTTCAGCAATTCGCTGTTCACTTCGACTTCGGCTACCTGTGTCACCGGACTGATCGTCGTAGACACGGGCACGCAGTTGAGCCTTTTCGGCCAGCTGGTTGTGCTGCTGCTGATCCAGGTCGGCGGCCTGGGTATCATGACGCTCTCGACCGCCTTCCTGGTAGCCACCGGTCGCAGGCTCAGCCTGACCGGCAGCGCAGCGGTTCAGACCAGCATCTCGGCCCTCGGGCATCAGAATTTACTTTCGCTGATCATGGACGTGATCCGCTTTACCTTCATGCTCGAGGGTGTCGGCGCAATCATCTTGACTGCGCGTTTCTCGATCGATCACGGCGTGGCCAAGGGCATCTACCTGGGCGTGTTTCACGCCGTCTCGGCCTTCTGCAACGCCGGATTCTCGCCCTTTGCCGACAGCCTTGCGGCCTACCGCTCAGACTGGATCGTCAACCTCGTGGTGGCCGGGTTGATTATCGCGGGGGGTATCGGTTTCGTCGTACTGGCCGAGACCAGGCGCAACAATCCGCTGCGTCGCAAGGGCTGGGCGCGCCTGAGTCTGCACACTAAACTAGTGCTGACAACCACGACCGCGCTAATCGTGGGTGGAATGCTGTTGATCCTGTTCATGGAATGGGGCAACACGCTGCGTGAGTTGCCCTGGCACGAGCGCCTGCTAGCGGCCTTCTTTCAGTCGGTTACTACAAGGACTGCCGGTTTCAACACACTGCCGATCGGGCAAATCGCCAACGAGACTCTTTTCTTGATGCTGGTGCTAATGTTCATCGGCGCTTCCAGCGGTTCGTGCGGGGGGGGCATCAAAACCGGTACCTTCGCCACGCTGATCGTCTGGGGTCTTTCGCGCCTGCGCGGGCATCAGCGGCCCCATGCATTCGGACGCAGCATTTCAGAATCGAGCATGTCGCGTGCAATCAGTATTTTCATAATCAGCGGCTCGGTGATTATTATAGCCACCTTGTTATTGCTGATGACCGAGATCGGGGGCGTCTCGCATACTGCCAGCCGGGGAAAATCGATTGAGATCCTTTTCGAGACGGTTTCCGCCTTTGGCACGGTCGGGCTTTCGACAGGCGTGACCGGAACGCTCAGCACGCTTGGCAAACTGATAATAACCCTGGTAATGTTCGTTGGCAGGTTGGGACCGCTGGTGATCGCGATGGCCATCAGCCGGCGAAAGGTAAGCCGTTACCGTTACGCCGAGGAATCCATCCTGGTCGGATGAGGTGAAAGATGGCTCAGTTCGCCGTTGTCGGTTTGGGTAACTTCGGGCACTACCTGGCGATCAACCTTTTCAAGAAGGGTCACGAGGTTCTGGCCATAGACACCGAACCGGAACGAGTGGAAAACATCAAGGACGACGTCAGCCAGGCCGTGGTTGCAGATGCCACCGACCAGGAGGCGCTGCGCTCGCTCGGCGTCCACCAGATGGACGCGGCGGTTGTATGCATCGGATCGAACATCGGCCAGTCGATCCTGGCCACTCTGAACCTCAAGGAGTTGGGTATTAGGCGGGTGCAGACCATGGCAATAGGTGAGGCCCATGAGCGAGTGCTGCAGAAGTTGGGAGTTAGCGGAATCTATTTCCCTGAACGTGACCTGGCCGTATCGGTGGCCGAGAAACTGCACAATCCCAACATGCTCGAATACCTGCCCTTCGTCGAGGGCTACGGAATAATCGAGTTGTCGCCGCCTGCTGATTTTGTAGGAAAGTCGCTCAAGGATCTTGACCTGACCAACCGATTCGGCGTCCAGGTGGTGGCCATCAAGGAATCGGTTCCCGATCATCTCGATCTGATTCCCAAGGCGGCATTCAAGATCAAGGAAAGCGATTTGCTGATCATGCTTGGCCCAAGTGATTTTTTAGACAAGCTCAAGAAAAAGGGGACTCAAAAATGACAAAAACCATCATTTCGGCCATGACAATGGTCATTACCAGCTGCCTGATTGCCGCCTGTGGCGGTGGAGGCAACAGCGGCAAGATCGAGAGCCTGCCGATCGACGCCGAGATGACCCTCAGCGGACTTCAAGGGCCGGTCAATGTGGTCACCGATACCCGCGGTATGCCCCACATTTATGCGGGAAGCGATCACGACGCACTCGAAGTGGAGGGCTACCTGATGGCCCGCGACCGCATGGCGCAGCTCGAGTTCTTCCGGCGCGGGCTGCAGGGAACCATGACCGAGATCATCTCTCCGGTGCTTTCCCCTTCGCTGCTCGAACAGGACATCGGCGCGCGGCAACTCGGCTTTCACCGTATGGCCAAGGATATCCGCGCCTCGCTGGCAGACGACGATCCTTCGTTACTGGCGATGCAAGCTTTCTCTGACGGCGTAAACCACTACATCGCCGAGCTCAAGGCCGGCACGGCGGACCTGCCGGGAGGCATGGGCGGCATTCTTCCGGCCGACAAGATGGCCGACTGGACACCGACCGACACCTTGTGCATCGCGCGCTACATGGTCTACGATCTTTCGAAGACAGCCTCCGAGGAAGTCGCCCTGACCGCCACCCGCCTGGCGGTGGCCGAAGAGTTTCCATCAGATTCACAGGATCCCGCACTGGCCGCACGGGCCGGCATATTGCACGACCTGTGGCCATTCGAACCGGCCGAGAAAGTCTTCTCAAGAGACGGTTTTCCCAACCTGGACAGCGACTCGGGCTCGCGGGCCTTCTGGGATCCGCGAAAGCCGTTGAGCGATCCGCGGCCGGCCAGACTCCCCTCGCGAAAAGTGTTGCATCGGGCGCTCGACTACTTCGCCTGGCTCGATCGTTACTTTCCGGTTTACAAGGGTCTCGGGGGCGGATCGAACAACTGGGCGGTGTCCGGCTCGAAGACCGCCAGCGGCAACCCGATGGTCATGAGCGATCCGCACCTTTCTCTGCAGAGCCCGAACTTCTTCTGGTATACCCACCTGAACACCAAGCGCGCCGGCGGCGATCTCAATGTCGCCGGGTTGGGCTTGTTCGGTACACCGGGCATTCTGCTGGGCTACAACGACAATGTCGGCTGGGGACTGACGGTCGCCAACTACGACGTCGAGGATGTCTACCAGGAGACGATCACTCCGGGCTCGGGCGGCAATCCCGACACGGTGCTCTTCAACGGGCAGCAGGTGCCAATCCAGAAGATCGAAGAGCAACTGAATATCATGGGAGGCGACAGCCAGACGGTAGAGATCGAAGTCGTTCCGCACCACGGCACGATCATTCCCGGCACACATCAGCCTGGCGGAACCGAGGCCCTTTCGCGACGCTGGGTGGGCTTCGAGGTATCCAACGAACTCAAGGCGGTGCTGGGCGTGAACAAGGCTTCAAACGTCGATGAGGTCGAACAGGCGCTCGACGATTTCAAAGCCGGTGCCCAGAACTGGATGGTGGCGCTCTCGAACGGCGACATCTTCTGGTCGACAGAGTCGCGGATTCCCATTCGTGACCAGCGCGCCATGACATACGATCCGGCCACGGGTGCGGGTTATGCTCCTTGCTTCGTGTTGCCCGGAACGGGTGAGTATGAATGGACAGGCGAGGATCTCTCCGACCGCTACATCCCCCATGATCTGAACCCCGCCAAGGGATACATGTCGACCGCCAACCAGGACGAGGTCGGCGTGACCGCGGACGGCGATCCGTTCAACGACGCCTTCTACATCGGCTGGGACTTCGACCTGGGCCACCGCAATGCACGCATCGACTCGGTGCTTTCTGAACTGACTTCGCGAGGCAACGTCACGCGCGAAGAGATGGCAACGCTGCAGGGCGACGACCGCTCGCCGCTGGGAGTCGGACTGGCGCCGGTGATGGCCGCGGCAGTCGAGCGCGCCAAGCAAGAGCACGCCACGCCCGGCACGCACGCAGACCTGACGGCGGTAGTGACCGAGATCGGGGCGGACTTCGACGACATTGCCGCCATGGGCGACAGGCTGGCCGCCTGGGACGGCATGCACACGCCGGCGGCCGTCGAAGGCACTCCTTCGGCTGACGAGATAGCCGATAGCGTGGCCACATCTATCTTCAATGCATCGATCACCCGCCTGCTTCACCTGGCACTCGACGACGAGATTGCCCGGGTCGGCCAGCGCCCGGGCG
The DNA here is from genome assembly GCA_964513625.1 of uncultured Myxococcales bacterium. Classification (GTDB taxonomy): domain Bacteria; phylum Myxococcota; class B64-G9; order B64-G9; family B64-G9; genus DATKYQ01. The sequence continues at coordinate 22,749 of CAZENH010000006.1, forward strand.
ACCGGATCGCCGCCAAGACTCTCGAGTGGGCCATGCTCGATCCCGAAAAGCTGAACACTTACGATGCGACCCTGGGCGATACAGTCCTGTGGGACGATCTCGATACGCCCGATGTCACAGAGACGCGCGACGAGCGCATACTCAGGGCCTTGCTCGGCGCGTACGGCTTCCTTACCGGCAAGCTGGGCACGGACATGGACGGCTGGCGCTGGGGCATGTTGCACACGGTCCGATTCGCGGACATCTCGGGCTTGTTTGGAGAGACTTTTTCGATACCGCCCGACGGTGATGCTCAGTTCCCTGACGGCTTTCCGCGCCACGGCGACAGCTTCGGCGTCGACGCCTCCAACTTCGGCCTGTGGAGCACCGATAACTTCCAATACAACTCAGGGCCTCAGCAGCGAGCGGTGATCGAGATGACACCCGACGGGCCCAAGGTCAGCAACGCCCGTCCCGGCGGGCAGGCGATGGATCCGGCCGATCCGCACCACGCGGACGATGCCGAACTCTGGCGCAAGAACGAGGCCCCGCCGCTGTTCTTCAAAGAGGCCGAAGTAGTGCAAAACGCCGAGCGGCGCATGCGCTTCATGCCTTGATGGAAGAAGGCCGGTCCGTGAAGACAGGAAGAACACTAGTCTTCATGGCGGCAGCTGTCGCCGTCCTGGCCTGCGCCTGTTCGTCCAACGGACCGGGGGCACCACTGGACGAGCGTCTCGGTCCGGGCCTGGTGCGCGCGGGAGTAATCAGCGCAGAAAGTGAACTGATCGGAGGGCCCGAGGCCCAGGGCTGGATCGGGGACTTCAAGCTCTACAACGGCCGGGTGGCCTTCATCGTAGAGAACATAGACCAGCCGCGCGCTTGGGGCCCTTACGGTGGCAGCCTGATAGACGCAGACATTGTAAGGCCGGAAGGACAAGCCGGGCGCGACAGGCTGGCCGAGGTATTTTTACAAGTTGGCATGCTGACGCTTTTTCCCGAGCAGGCAGAAGTAGTTGCCGACGGCAGCGACGGCCAGGCGGCGATAGTACGCATCAGCGGCCGCGACCAGGGCATTCCCGAACTGGACGCCGCGATCGACGGAGCCATCCAGCCTAAGGATCTGCATATCATCCAGGACTACATTCTCGAACCGGACGCAGACTACCTGCGCATCCGCACAACTATCACCACCGGCGCCCGCACCGGTGTCGCTCTAGATGCCGGGGACGTTGTGCTCAACGGCGACACGACCACCGACTTCACGCCCGGCGGAAGTTTCACAGGCAGTGGTATCCCGCCCGGGCAGCATGACTACCTGGCAGGCGCCGCAGAAGACGGCTGCAACCTCTATGCCGGAACCGCCGGAAGCATTCAGGCCACATTCGGACTGCACGAGGTGTCTCTTTTGAAAGTTGTAGAAGGCACGGCTCCTCCCGATAGCGGCGCCGATGAGCCCCTGGTGGCCGAGCGCATCCTGATCGTGGGCGGAGGGGGCCTGGACGCCTGCCTGAGAATCCTTGCAGACTACAAAGGCGATCTTGACACCGGCCGGCTGGCCGGAACAGTTGCAGATAGCTCCGGTAAACTTCAAACAGGTCTTTCTGTTATTGCGTCCCGCGAGTCTGAGCCCGCCGGGGACGTCATCGACCAGACCTACACCGACGCCGAGGGTTCCTTTGAGATGCAACTTCCGCCGGACGACTACAGAGTTCGCGTTCAACCGCCCGGCCGCGGAGAGATCTCATCTGATCCGATAACTCTCGCGACCGGGCAGAGCCTGCCGGTGTCTATAACGATTCCGGAGCCCGCACGACTCGCATACCGCTGCAACGACGAGGGAGGTGCGTTGTTGCCCTGCAAGATATCGCTGCAATCGGGGCACGACGCCGCCATGAGCGCCCCGGTAGACATGGATTCGCTCACCTTCGGAGCCAGCGGCCAGGGTTCGTTCGTTGTCCCGCCGGGTGACTGGACGGTGACGCTCTCGCGCGGCTGGGAGTATGATATTCACAGGCAGAACGTAACGACTGTAGCCGGGCAGACGATCGAGGTGACTGGTGTCCTGACCCGCCAGGTCGACACCACAGGCTACGTCGCCGCCGACCTGCACACCCACTGCACGCGCTCGATCGATTCGACCTACGACATCGAGGACAAGATCGCTTCGAACCTGGCCGAGGGAGTCGAGATCGTGGTGATCACCGATCACGATTGCTCGACCGACTTCACACCCTACGTCGATGACCTGAAGCAGCGACTGTCGTTCGATCTCGACCATTGGCTTGTTGCTGTGACCGGCAACGAAGTCTCGCCCCACTTCGGGCACAGCACGGTCTTTCCCATGCCCAGCCATCCTGTCGGCTGGATCTACTGGCAGGTTCCCTGGACACTGTACGAGCAGGGCCGCTTCATACGCCATCTGGAGTTTCCCGAGATCTGGCCGAAGGTTCGCGAGCTTGGTGCCAAGGTGATCAACGCAGCCCACCCCTTGTCGTACAATGCCTGGTTTACCTACCTGGGCTTCGATCCGCCGGATGCCATGCCCAGGCTCGACAGCCTGCCCGCCGACAAGTTCTCGACCGAGTTCGATACCATCGAGCTGCTCAACAAGAACGATGTCGACTTGATGATCGAGAAGGTGTTGCCGTTATGGTCGGCGATGAACAACCAGGGAGTCTTCCGCACCGCCGTCGGCGTCTCCGACGCGCACCAGCGAGACGCGGAGGCCGGCTTCGGCCGCACCTTGGTCGTATCATCGAGCGACCAGCCGCAAGATATCGATCTCGAGCAGATCTGGTCCAACCTGAAGAAACGCAGGGCATTGGTCGGCGGCGGAATATTCGTGACCATCGAGATCGCGGGCAGCCGCCCTGGAGACCTGCTTTCGTCGCCGGGCCCGCTGGATGTTCAGCTGCACGTAGAGGCCGCCGACTGGGTCCCGGCTTCGAGGCTCGACCTGATCGCCAACGGCGAGACGCTCGAAAGCATCGAGCTTGCGCAGCCCGGCCAGCTAGACCCCTCCCACACCGCCCTTCGCTACGACGGCATTGTGAGCGTATCGCCCACTCTCGACACCTGGTACGCCGCCGTGGCCTACGGCGACAAGGGCGCGACCATGGATCCCGTCTTTCGCAACTGCCGCCCGTCCGGCATGACCAACGCCATCCAGGTGGACACAGACGGCAACGGTCGTTTCGACCCGCCCGACGAATAGCGAGAGCTCTCAGATAAGCTGTATGATGAGACACTGTGTCTCATAAATATTGCCTCAGGGCCGCCTGAACATTCGCGTAACAAATTGAAAACATACGGTATTACCTGGCAATCTCAGGCTGGCACTTTTCTTGCGATATTCGTAGGGGGGGAAAAGGGCAAAAAGAACTCGTGGAGGACTGGACATGGCGCAAAGAAAAATAGTGCGAATAGACGAGGAACTTTGTGACGGTTGCGGAGTTTGTGTGCCGTCATGCGCCGAAGGAGCGCTTCAGATCATTGACGGCAAGGCGAAGTTGGTGAGCGAGGTTTACTGCGACGGTCTGGGCGCTTGCCTGGGAGAGTGCCCCCAGGGCGCTATCTCGATCGAGGAGCGAGAGGCCGATGAATTCGACGAACAAGCCGTCGCAGATCACATGGACAGCACCAAGGCGCAAGAAGGAAATGAGCCCGCTCCACAGACGCCGATCGAGTTGCCCTGCGGATGTCCCGGTTCGGCATTGCGTACTTTTACGCCCGGAGCCGTGAAGGGCACGCAATCGACCGCGACCATACCGGAATCGGCGCTTTCGCACTGGCCGATACAGATCAAACTCGTGCCCGTAGGAGCGCCGTTTCTAAAGCAGGCGGATCTCTTGATCTGCGCGGACTGCGTGCCGTTCAGCGTGCCCGACTTCCATTCGCGCTACCTGCAAGGGCGCGCGTTGCTGGTCGGCTGTCCCAAACTCGACGACATCGATCTTTATCGACACAAGCTAAAAGAAATATTTTCAAGTTGCGATCCGCGAAGCATCACCGTGCTGCGCATGGAGGTGCCCTGCTGCGGCGGAATCACCCACGCCGTGGTCGAGGCGCGCAACCTGGCGGCCCCTCGACTCCCGGTTGAAATTCACACCATCGGAATTCAGGGAGGCTCGATCGTCGTTGTGTCGCCGGCTGCAACGGAAGGCAACAACGAGCAATCACCGCGCGCCATCGGTGCCTAACCAGTGGAAAAACAGTCGGGGTTTACCTGGACAGTCACCCCTGATAGATTGTGGTCAATACCATCAGGGGAAATAGCATGCCGCATGCCGCCCGCACTTCGGGTTTTGGAATTTCACTCTGTCTGGCTCTCTGTTTTTCGTGCGCTTGCGGCGACGGCCGGGATCAAGGCCGGGATGCAGGGCCGACCTACGATTGGCCCAGCTGCGATCAAATAGAGCCGGAGGTGACGCTGGCTGAAAAGGCGGCTCAATTCGACCGTGTGGCCCGTGAGCGACACCTGGCCGGGGACGGGTTGCTGCGCAACATCATCCTTACCGAAGACCTGCAAAACGTAGAAACTTGGTGCCATGTCGAAAATACGATCCTGTGGAGCGGGATGTATTTAGCCTCCCAGGCTTTTCGATACAGTGTAACCGGGGATCCCCAGGCACTGGAGAACGCGCGGATAGTGGTGGCGGCGCTTCGCCAGTTGACCGAGGTCACGGGAGTAAGCGGATTGTACGGACGATCGTTCGATCGACCGGATGTCGCCTACGACTACGACGGGAGGGGAACACAAGGCTGGACCGAATCGCCGGCCGCGGGCTACTCGGGCTGGTGGTACCGCAACGACGTCAGCCAGGATGGATATGCAGGTTTGATGTTCGGCTATGCCGCCGCCGTGGAGCATTTTGACGATCCGCAGTTGCTTACCGAGGTGCGCGAGCTTTTAGCGCAGATCGGAGACCACCTCGTCCGCAACGGCCTGCAGATCGTCGACGCCGACGGCAAGGTCACCGAGCACGGACGTTTGTACCATACCGCGATGGACAACTTTCCCGGTTTCAACGCCATGCTGGCCTCGAGCTTCATCAAGGTCATCCAGCAGGCCAACTCGGATCAGGAACTCGATGATTTCTACTATGGCTGTCTGATGCATACGCGCAAGCACGTGGAATGCCCGGACATCGAGGACTTCGAATTCGGATCCTACATCGAGTCTATGGAAGACTACTTGTTCCTGTTTTTCCCGGGCTGCGGGCAGAACTACGATAACTTCGACATGTGCTACCAGGCCATCTATCCTCTGCTGCGGCGCGAGCAAGACCCGGAGTTACGCAGCCGCCTGCTGGGCGTGCTGCGTGGAAACATGTTTCACACCGAAGAACCGGACACCCAGAGCGTGGCTGTCATCGGCAACGCCATGATTACCTTCATCTATGCCGGTCTGACGGGTGACGATCCCGCGACCGATCCGGTGCTGCGCCAGGCCGTCGACGACGCCGTCTGCACGCTAAAGCGTTTCCCGGCCGAAAAATTCGACCGCTACATTCCAGCCGGCCAACAGGAGGAAGTCTGCCGAAACCGCCTGGATGTGCCGATCGCGGCCGAACTCATTCCGCTGGAAGAATATCATTTCGACAATTACCTGTGGCGACTGGACTTCTTCGAAATCCAGAACGAGCGCCAGGAGAACAGGCGCCGGGTGTTTTCGCCGGAGGACTACCTGATCGCTTACTGGTTGGGGCGTTACCACAATCTGATCGATCCGGACCTTTGAACGACTATTTAGAGATGACGGGAGAAGTCGCTATGAGATTGAGCAGAAGTTTGTTTGTCGGCGTTGTCGGCATCGCAGTGTTTTTTACACAGGCTTGCGCGACCGACCAGCCCGGAACCGGAGACGAAAGATATGTCACGCTTTCGGGCTCTGGTTTCGAGCTGAAATTCGATCTTCTGTACGGCCGGTACAATGTCTCTATGGATGACGGAACCCTCATTCTGGAGAATGCATTCGCCGAAGTGGAAACCGGGATCCCGGGCGAGGTGGAACCGGTTGTCTTCCGCACCACAGACGACTTCGTCAGGGCGGGTACCAAAGAGGTGAGCAGCGACAAACTGGGAGCCGCCGAGCGAGGCGAGATCACTTTCAGCGGCCTGGAAGGCTCTCCGGATCTGGTTCTCTTGTTGTCCGCCTACAGCGACGAGCCGTTCTTCACCGCCAGCCTCAAGGCCATAAACAACGGAAGCGATTCGATAGTCCTGGCCCGCCTGGTTCCGGCCAAGGTCGAAGCCGAACGGAAAGGCGGCCTTTGGCTGGGCGAACATCCATCCAATCACCGCATCCTGGAGGACGGGTCGTTTTTCTTGTTCGACTTCTTTGTCGACCTGGTGCCGGGAGATATCGAGGAGACCGGTGAGACCGGCCTGCTGGGCTACATACACGGCTACCAGAAGGGACATTCGATCAGCAACAACAACCACGCCATCAAGGATCTTGAAAGCGGCCGGACTTTCGTGGCCGGTTCGCTCGACTTCGAGTATTCGTCGCCAATGTTCAATACCTCTTTCGTCGCAGACGAGGCCCGGACTTCAAACGGGCGAACCGCCTTCAGTTACTGGTCGGCCGAATTCCCCTACATGTACAACGGCAAGCCGCTCGAACCCGGAGAGCAGCTAAGCGCGGGTCCCATCTGGGTTCTTCCCTCCACCCAGCATACCTTCGAAGGTCTGGAAGCCTACGCGGACGCGGTCAAGACCTGGAACGGAATCAAACTCTGGCCGGAGCGCGGCCCCGAAAACCGGGTACCGACCGGGTGGAATTCATGGACCGGATCGAGTTCCTCGGGCGGATACGGAACGGGCATCGATCAGCAACTGATGCTGGACAACCTCGAGGCCATGGCCACCGAGTTCAAGGACTTCGGCGGCGAGTGGTTCCAGATGGACGACGGCTACGAGTATCACTACGGCGATTGGGACTGGAGAGAAGACCGGTTCCCGGACGGCTCCGAATGGCTCAGCCAGCAGATCCAGAACCACGGCCTGATTCCCGGGGTGTGGATCGCAGTCTTCCAGGTGTCTGAGAATTCCCAAACCTACCAGGAGCATGTCGACGACGGTTGGTTTCCCGACCAGATCCCGTTGGCAACCGGGGGAAGCCCGGTTCTGGATCTCAGCCATCCGGATGTGCTCGACTGGCTAAGGAGCCGTTTCCGGAAGATACGCTCCGACGGCTACCGCTGGATCAAGACCGACTTCGGCTACTGGGCACTGGGGGGTACCAACTACCATGATCCGAGCGTGACACGCGAAGAAGCTTTCCACCGCGGTCTTGCTGCCATACGGGAAGGCCTGGATCAGGGGGCCGTCGATGCGGGCGGCAGTCCGGGGGACACCTTCTGGCTGACCGTAGCCATGGCGGGTCCTAATCTGGGATATGTCGATTCACTTAGGCCCAACCTGGACACCATGCCGACCTGGGAGAAGGAACACGAAGGCGATGGGCGCAAGGCGGCCCAGGGAGTCAAGCCCGCGGCCAGGATCATCGCCCGGCGCTATTACCAGCACAACCGGATGTTCATCTTCAACCATGACCTGATATTCTTCCGCAAGCACGCCGATCCGAGCGTGCCGCCCCTTACCGCCGAAGAGTCCCGCTGCCTGCTGACCGCCATCGGGCTCTCCGGGGGGGTGGCCAAGCTGGGCGAGAAGATCGTTGAGATGGAACCCGACTGGATAAACGACTACCGGCGGGTGATTCCGGTGTTCGGCAGGGCCGCGCGTCCTGTGGATCTTTTTGAACGGGAGTTCTGCGAGGTCTGGCACATGCGAGTCGATCCCGCACAAGGATTGAATACTCGTGGAGCAGGGCCGGCCTACGACGTGGTGGCGTTTTTCAACTGGGGCCAGAACTTCGATCTCACAACCAATCCTTACAGCGAGATGCCCGATGCTGCGCGGGACCTGTCACTCGATCTCGCCGAAGTGGGCATGGACCCGGACAAGGACTATGTCGCCAGTGAATTCTGGACGGGCGAGGTAATCGAGTCGTTGCGTGGCAGCCTTGCACGAAGCGTGGCTCCTCATACCGTTCAAATGTTCGCGCTGCGTGAAATCGAAGATCACCCCCAGTTCATCGGCGACAACCGTCATTTCCTCCAGGGAGCCGTGGAGCTGATCGGGACGGGATGGAACCAGGCGACCAAGACCCTGTCTGTGACCTACGACGCCGCACCGGGAAGCGTCAAGGCCCCGTTCGAGCACCGACTAAGTTTCAGGGTTCCCACGGGATGGACGCTCCAGGACACCCAGTTAAACGGCGCGGCCCCGGGAACGGTAAACACCGAATTGGACGGCCAGGTGCTGACCTTGACCTTCTCGATGACCGAAAGGAAAGATGTAAAAATAGACCTGGTGTTCAATTCGCCCTGATTGCACAATCAGAACGAAAGCACGAAGCTCAGCCCGCCGCCAGACCGGGAAAAGCCGGGCAGCAGCGCCCAGCTCACAGTCTGCTCGCCGCCCGATTCGAACTCTCCGCTGCGATAGCGTTGCAGCTCTCCCGGCAGCCTGCTGGGCTGGGTGAGGATCATCAGTTCGCCGATGGCTATGCCGGCGGCGGCGTTGATCGCGCCAGATTCCCAGCGATCGAAGCCCAGTCCCAAAATCAGCCCGGCCCCGATGTTGACAAGCGCGCTTGCCGCGTGCATCCAGAAGCTCACTCCCAACTGCTCGCTCTCGGCGGCGCTTTGCAAGAGGCTCTCGGCCCGCTCCAACACGGCGCAGCGGTCGGGCTGGTCGCCTTGCTCGGATAGTTGTCGCCCGAGTTCGGAACTGTCGCTCATTACCTCGAGCGGCAATATCACCAGGGCCAGAAGCCCCACGGCCGACGAACCCGCGCCGACGTAGAGATCCGCGCGCGTGCCGGTGTCCTCGAAGACCGGCACCAGCACCAGTTGGGTGGCTGTCAGCAATCCATAGCTGATGCTCCAGGCGTCGTTCCAGATCCGCCCCCGCGAGGCCTCGCCGGCCAGCCGCTCGCGGATGAAATCGAGACGCTCGTCCGCGTCACGCGCGGCCAGAGCCGGATCGGCTCCCGACATTTCCGGGCAAGTTCCGGCCCCGGGCGCGCGCCCGGCGGCAAGCATGCATACAACAACCCCGCACAGAAAGGCGATCCATCTAATGTTGTCAATCGAGTCAAGCATAGGCATTTGATAATATGCAAAGCATCTCAAAAGGACAATATCTCTGCGGATCATCCTGTGATATTATCGAGACTCGAATCTCGACCGGGAGATCGCGATGCGCTCAATCTCTTCAGTGTGCCTGCTGCCGTTGTTCTGTTCACTGTTTGCATCTTGCCAGACGGGGAGCGACATCCTGCTCGACTCACCGACGGAGATCGACAGCCAGGGGCGGTTCCTGGTGTCGCCGCGCTGGTCGCCGGGCGGCGAGCGCTTGCTGCTCTCGGGCAGAGGCGGCGTCGGACTGTACGTCGTGCAGCCGGACACCGGCAAGATCGACGAGCTGGATCCCAAAAACCGCGTAGCCACAGGCTGGGACGCAGTCGGCCGGGTAACCGAACTGCCCCTATTGTTCGACGACGGGTTACGGCTGTTGTATTCGAACGACATGATTCGCGTCTCGTACGATGAGTACCGAGGACGACTGATTGTCGGCGAGCGAGGCACAAGCCGCTTTCTGGCCGAGAATACCTGGGGTGCCCGGATGTCCCCGGGCGGCAAGATGGTTGCCTTTTGCACCGGGCATCTGGCTTCCGCCGAATTGCACGTCCTCGGGCTTGACGGAAGCGTTGAATACTCGGGTCATGGAGCTCAGCCCGAGTGGCTGCCGGACGGCAAGCGCCTGGTGTTCACCCGCCCGCAGGCGGCCTACGACGGCGGCACGGCCCATGGCATCGCGGGCGCGGATCTGTTCATGCTCGATCTGACGACTCACCA
>CAZENH010000006.1:32753-170719 GCA_964513625.1 uncultured Myxococcales bacterium
CCACCGGCGACGATCCGCACGATGCCTGTGTCTTCGTCTGCAACCCGTCGAGCACTTGCAGCGACTACGGCCACGTCGGCTGGGTAGTCAGCGCCTATCCAGACGGCAGCTTTGATTCCACCGAGCAGTACTGGGGCGGCCCGTGCGGCACCTGGGAAAAGCATCGCGCCGCCGGATTCGCCACCGGCGGCTTCATCTACGACCCCGACAATCCCGACGTAGACGGCGCGACCTTTGTCTCCGAAACGATTCCCGACGGCACCCACTTTGCCCCCGGGGCAACCTTCACCAAGCGCTGGACCATGCGCAACAGCGGCACCAGCAGCTGGACCCGGGACGGCAACTACCTGTGGACCTGGGACGCTGAAGAACAGTTCGGCGCCGCCGAGCAAACCCTGTTGCCCGACGGGGTCTCGGTAGCACCGGGAGAGACCCACGATTGGGACGTGCCGATGACCGCCCCGTCCGCATCCGGCACATACCGCGGATATTTTCGCATGGACAACTTCGGAGTGGGCCGCTTTGGCGACCGCGTCTGGGTGGAGATAGTCGTCGACGAACAACAGCCAGACGCCGGTGTGGATGCCGGTGCCGACGAGGGAGTGGATGCGGGAACAGACAGCCAAACCGACGCGGGAGCGGACGCCGAAGTCGACGCGGGTCCGACAGATTCTGCGCCTGACGCTTCTGACAACGCACCTGCCGACGAGAACGGCGAGGAAACCGGCTGCCGCTGCTCGACACAGCGTTCGACCCCGGCAGGGCTCTTGCTAATACTATTGCTAGGAATTCTCGGAGTCGGAAACACCCGGAGACGAAAACGTCCCGAATCCCGTCGTGTCAATCAAACCGTTGTCGAGTAGAGGGTTATCTCGTCCGGGTCTTCTACGAATTTGGATTGTTCCTTCCCGTTGCGCTGCCTGTGAATCATATCGAACCAGCCGTCCAAGAATCTCGGATCGCCGAGATCGAAATCGGTGAAGCGCCCGCGGATTGCCAACACAGAATCACCCTCGACGCAACCCAGAATGACTCCCGCGCCGCTCAGCCAGACTCCCGCCCCGGGAACTCTGAATAACACTTCTACCTTGGTTCCAGGCCGGAGTTTCTCTGCCCCCTCGAAACAAAACCCCCCGGCGCTGACGTTACCGCGACACTCGCGCATGTCCCGTTCTCCCTCCGTTCGCACGAACATGGAGGTCGGGTAGCGTGGCGATTGTCTGGTGTATACTAAAAGGTTGTTCATGACTGGCTCCTCATTCCATCTATTTCTATTTGCAATTCTCGCGCCATGTCGCTGGTTCTTGTAACATCTTGAAATAGCTATTCTTTGACATAATCCACCATCAGCGATCGGCGATTTTAGCCCAATAGTTTGCGTAGTTCGCACATTTTTACAGACGGACATGACACGGATGGGTTGCAGCCGGACGGTATTTTTAATCGCCCTGCCGGTCGAAAAATCAGCGTTCTTCGGGGGGAGCTTCGATCACCACGTCGGCGCGGGCCTTGTGACGCGATATTTCCTGGTGCTCTATTTCCAGTACCTGCTCTAAAAACTGCACGTCGGGGTCGCGGGCGCGTTTGAGTCGAGCCTTCTTGGTCTGGCGGTAGTCGCGATCGATGAAGGCCCTGAGATCGACGTTCTTGAGCAGGCTGGTGTAGGTGCCTTCGGCGATAATCACATCGAGCCTGCCCGGCTCGACGACTTCCTCGCGAATTTCGTTTTCCTCGAAATAGACCAGCGGCTTGGTCAGCGGAATACCCGCGTTCTTCTTCAAGAACGCGATGTGCTCGTCGAGCAGATCGAGTTTGACCTCGCCCGGGCCCACCCAGGAGATGTCCTCGATGCGCTTCTCGTTGTTCGATCTCGGCGGTAATTTGAAATAGTCGTCCTGGCCGAAGATGAAAGTCCTGCCGCCGTCTTGCTCCACGAACTCTGCCAGGCAGTGTGCGATTTCGCTCTTGCCCGAGCCGGATTCACCGGCCACGCTCACTGCCAGGGTGGCCCCGGGAGTGGCAGCCAGCCTTGTGCGCAAGACATCCATCACTTTGGCCGCGCCTTGACGGTGGTAGTCGGTAATGACCAGCTTGTCTCCGATCATGGTTCTTTGCTCCCCTCGGCCACGGCGTAGCCGCGCTGTCTCAGGTAATCGAGAAAGGCGTCCGCCTGCGCCTCCCAGTCGAAGGCCCTGGTCTTCTCCGCCAGCCTCTTTCCGCGTCCGATCCGATTATCGTCGTCATCCAGCAGATTCTGTATGGCCTGGGCGAAATCGAACACCTCTCCTGCCGGAACTACCAGAGCGTCGTCCGAGACATACTGCACGGCGAAAGGAACCAGGTCGGAGCAGACCACTGCCGTTCCGGCGGCGGCCGCCTGCAATACGGACATTCCGAAACCTTCCATCTCGGAGGCGGAGGCATAGATGTCGGCCAGCGAGAAGAGCGGGCCGATGAACTCGTCCGGGATGAATCCGGTCAGAAAGGCCCGACCGGAAAGCTCGGCCTTGGAGTCGCGCTGCTTGCTGAGATCCCGATAAAGCTCTTTTTCCGGACCGCCGCCGATGAAAAGATAGACATCGTCACGATCGCGGGCCACAAAGGCGAATGCGTCGAGCAACAAATCCTTGCGCTTGGTGTGATCCATACGGCTGGTCTCGAAGACTATGTGGCCGGCCTTGAGCTTCTCGACCGGTACCCCGCTTACTCCCGAAAGGTAGTCATAGACCGCAACCAGTTCGTCCTCACTATAAGGCTTGAAAATGCGGCGGTCGACGCAGGGCGGGAAATAGAAGATCTGATCGCGTGGCACGTGGTAATGGGTCAACAATCGGTCGGCAATCTCGGCCGATGTAGCCGCGAAGGCCGCCGTTCTGTCGCAGATCGCCCGCTCGTGATCTCGCCGCTCGCAGAACTTGAGCGGCCTGACCACCTCGGGCGGTTTGTCCCGAAAATTTTCCTCCTTGAGCGCTCCCAGTGAATGCGGCGTCCAGACGTGCCGCTCGACCGCGTCGATGTCTCGCTCGAGCCTATCGGCCACATCAGGCGCAAGGTCGAGCAAGGCCATACCCAGCGCCTCTGCGGCTGCCAGGATATGCAGGGCCGGCGCCATGCTGTCTTTGACATCGGCCAAGGCGTAAGCCACAGCGCCCACCAACTGGTCGACCTCGGTGCCCTCGGCGCAGCCGTGGACGGCGGCCCACTTGGAAGCAGCCACGCGCACCCGCTGGATAATAGGCGTTGCCGGTGAACCCTCGTTTTCGATCAGCACCGCGCCCAGATGATAAGCCGGGGCCTCTCCAAGCGCCAGCCAGTGTCGCTGATCTTTTATCGCCTCGATCGACTCTTCGGACACCACACCGCCAAGCAAGGAGTCCAACGCCCGAGATACGGCATCGTTGCGCCAACGCTCCACCAACCGCATACCCATGACGGCAGCGTCCCAGTAATGGGTGTTGACTATCTCGTAATACTCCCAGGGCTGGCAGCCGCGGCTATCGGCCTCACGGCGAATGAAGTTGTCGAGCCAGTCGACCTCTTCGTCCAGGGCGATGGCGATGTCCTCCTTGTGGATGAACTCGTCCCCGCCCCCGGGAACGAAAATGTAGCGCACGTGTGGCGTTAGATACTCGGGGCACTCTCTGGTATGCTCGCTTTCGAAATAGGCGAACCCGCCCCTGGCGAAGATCGTAACCCGGTAGCCGAGGGCGTCCAGTGCCCGGGCCAGCGAGTTGACATACATGTTCTGCCCGCCGGTGTCAGGCGCCCCACCGAAGGGAATCTCGACCCCGGCGTAACCGTGATTGGTGATCAAGGCGATATCGGGTCTATTGGCAGCGGTGAATTCTCTTTCAAAATCCCGACTCATATTGTTCCCCGCTTTCTGGTCATCACAAACGTAGGCGGCGTTTATACCTTCATCTGAAGAAGCTTGCAACCACGCAGCGCGTCAGAGCATCCCATTTTCCCTTGCGCGCGACACGGGCAGGTGTTATGAAGGGCCGGGTCAGCGTTTTGAGCGGTGCAAAGTCAAAAAAACACGTGTTTTTACAGAGCCATCCACTGATCATGGTGGTTGGAAACTACGGTTCCGGCAAGACCGAGGTAGCCGTCAACCTGGCATTGAATCTGGCTGCCGGGGATAAAAAGCTCGATATAGCCGATCTCGACATAGTTAATCCATACTTCAGGTGCCGAGAGGTCAGAGAATTGATGGAACACCACCACATCCGGGTGGTGGCCCCGCCCCCGGGGCAAACCTGGGCCGACCTGCCCATAGTAGTGCCCGAGATCAAAGGCATGCTCACACCGCCCGAGGGACATACCAGCATTTTCGACGTCGGCGGAGACGACGTGGGTGCCAGACTGGTATCCAGCCTGGTTCCGGCCCTGGGAGACGCTCCCTACGAGCTGTGGCAGGTGATCAACGCGCGTCGCCCTTTTACCGAGACGGTCGAGGGCTGCCTCGATATGCTCGCCAAGATAGAGGCCGCCTCGCGACTGCGGGTAACGGGGCTGATAGCCAATACTCACCTGATGAACGAGACGACCCCCGAGATCATTCTCGAAGGTTACCGCCTGACATCCAAGGTGGCCCGTCGGGCAGGGATTCCGATCGTATGCGTTACCGCCATGGAAGAGTTAGCCGACGCGCAGGCTCTGTCAAGCATCAAAGAGCCGCTCTTCCGTCTGGCGCGCCGAATGTTACCGCCCTGGATTCGCCCGCAGGACGAGGCGGGCAAGAAAAACACCAACGAAGGAAGGGCCGCGCCCATCGGTAGGCCATAAGGAGCGAGACGATGCCGGCAATAGAAGTAAACATCGAACTTTGCAAGGGCTGCGAGCGCTGCAACGATGCCTGCCCCCAGGAAATCCTTGGAATGTCCGAGAAGCTGAATACCAAGGGCTACAGGTACTCGGTAGTGAGCGACGAGTCACGCTGTATCGGTTGCCGGCTATGCGCAATTACGTGTCCCGACGTGGCCATCGAGGTCTTCGTCGAGGGCACGCAGTACGAGTTCTTTCAATACTGATCCGAACCCACGCACCAACGCGTTCGGGAACCAGGAGCTTGAGAATGGCAAAGAAACTGATGAAGGGCAACGAGGCAATCGGCGAGGCCGCCATCCGCGCCGGCTGCGTGCACTTCTTCGGATACCCGATTACTCCCCAGAGCGAGGTGCCCGAATATTTGGCCCGGCGCTTGCCCGAGGTGGGCGGCAAGTATATACAGGCCGAGAGCGAGGTGGCGGCCTCCAACATGATCTACGGCTCGGCCGGCGTCGGCATCCGCGTGCTGACCACCTCGTCCTCGCCCGGGATCAGCCTGATGGCCGAGGCCATCTCGTACATCGCCGCCTGCGAACTGCCCGTGGTATTGGTCAACATCATGCGATCGGGCCCGGGTCTGGGAGGCATTTTACCGGCCCAGGGCGATTACTTTCAGGCCACCAAGGGCGGCGGACACGGCGACTATCAGCTGGTTGTTCTGGCTCCTTCATCCGTCCAGGAAGCAGTCGATCTGGTAATTTTAGCATTTCAACTGGCCGAGAAGTATCTCACTCCGGTAATGGTGATCGGTGACGGCATGATCGGCCAGATGATGGAGCCGGTCGAGTTCCCGGTAGCCGGCGTCGGGCCTCCATTGGATCCCGGCAACTGGGCGCTGACCGGTTGCAAGGGGCGCGAGAAGCGTATTATCAACTCGCTCTACCTGGATCCGGTCGAGTGCAACGAGATAAATCTCAAGCTCAAGGCCAAGTACGATCTGATCGCCGAAAACGAGAAACGCTGGGAAGTCTACAACACTGACCAGCCTTATGATTTGCTGGTGTGCGCTTTCGGCATGATGTCGCGTATTTGCAAGACGGCCATCGACGATCTGGCGGCAGAGGGCATCCGGGTAGGGTTGTTCAGGCCGATTACCGTGAACCCATTCCCTTATGAGGCTTGCCGCCAGGCAATCGACCGCGCCAAGCGCGTAGTAGTTATCGAGATGAACATGGGCCAGATGCTCGAGGACATCAATCTGGCCTGCGAGGGCAGCAAGCAAGTCGACTTCTATGGCACAGCGGGCGGAGTCGTCTTCTCGCCCGACGAGGCCCAGGCGAATATTCTTCTCTCGTTGAACAAGATCCCGGGCGGTTTCAAGCGCAAGGCGCCCGCCACGAGCAGGAAAAAGACGGCCAGGAAAAAGACGGCCAAGAAAAAGACTGCCAAGAAAAAGACGGCCAAGAAAAGGAAGCCGCGATGAAGAAGATCTTCGCACATACAACCGGCCTGACCAGCAAGCCGACCCACTACTGCCCCGGCTGTACTCACGGGGTAATCCACCGCATGGTGGGAGAGGCAATCGAAGAGCTGGGCATTCGCGAGCGTACCGTGGGCATAGCCCCGGTCGGTTGCGCGGTTCTGGCCTACGAGTATTTCAACTGCGATATGTTTGAGGCCTCCCACGGCAGGGCTCCGGCGATGGCCACCGGTGCCAAGCGCTCGCGGCCGGAGTTGATTGTTTTCACTTACCAGGGCGACGGTGACCTGGCCTCGATCGGTATGGGCGAGATCATCCACGCCGCCAACCGGGGCGAAAAGATCACTGTCATCTTCGTCAACAACGCGGTCTACGGCATGACCGGAGGTCAGATGGCGCCGACCACCATGCCCGGTCAGTACACCACCACTTCGCCCAGCGGCCGCGATCCGGCCGAGGTCGGCTACCCCACTCGCATGGCCGAGATCCTGAGCAAGCTCACGACCCCCGCTTTCGTGGCCCGGGCATCCACTCATTCGCCCAAGGAGATCATCCGCACCAAAGAGTTGATCAAACAGGCTTTCCGCTATCAGATAGAAGACCGTTGCTTTACCTTCGTCGAAGTCCTGTCTATCTGCCCCACTAACTGGGGCCTGTCTCCGCGTGAGTCGGAAAAGTGGCTACAGAAGGAGATGCTTCCCTACTACACACTGGGGATCAAGAAGAGCCCCGAAGATTTCAGCGAGGAGTGGAGCGATGGCAGGCACTGAAGTCTTAATGGCCGGTTTCGGCGGCCAGGGCATGTTGCTCAGCGGCAAGCTGCTGGCTTACGCGGCGATGCAAAAGGGGCTCGAGGTGAGTTGGCTGCCGTCATACGGCCCCGAGATGCGAGGCGGCACCGCCAACGTGACCGTGTGCATCTCCGACAAGCCGGTCGGTTCGCCTTACATCTCCAAGCCTCAGGCATTGCTGGTGATGAACCAGCCCTCACTCGAGAAATTCGGCCCGCGTGTGAAACCAGGCGGCCTGATTGTCGTAAACAGCACGCTCGTTCCGATCAAGGCCGATCGCAGTGACTGCACGGTGATTTACATCCCGGCCAACGACCTGGCCAAGAAAGTCGGAACGGCGCGCGCGGCCAACCTGGTAATGCTGGGCGTTTATGTCGGCTTTACACAGGTGGTCGAGAAAGACGTGGCCGCCAAGATGATCAAGAAGCAGTTCGCCAAAAAAGCCAAGTTCATACCGGCCAACCTGGCGGCTTTCGAGGCTGGCTACAAGCAGGGATCGAGCGCAAGAAAGCGGGGCGGCAAATGACAGAGGCGCCCGCCATAAAGACAGACAGCGTGCGCAAGATCCTGGCCAACTACCCGCCCAATGACGGTAGCGCCTTAGTGAACCTGCTACACGACATACAGGCCGCCTTTCGCTACCTGCCGCAGAAGGCGCTTCAGATGACCGCCCGGCACGTAGGGCTCAGTCCGGCGCGGGTGTTTGAGGTGGCCACCTTTTACGAGGGCTTTCATCTGAAGCCGCGCGGCGAACACATCTGCACGGTATGCATGGGAACGGCCTGTCACGTCCGCGGAGCCCCTAGGCTTCTGGAGCAACTCGAGCGCGATCTGGAAATCAGCGCCGGGCAGACCACGGCCGATCTGAAATTCACGCTCGAGGAAGTCAACTGCGTCGGCGCCTGCGCTCTGGGGCCGCTGGTGATCATCGACGGCAACTACAACGGCAACATGACATCCGCCAGGCTGACGCGCCTGGTGGGCGGCATGCAGAAAAAGGGCAAGAAGTGATGGCTGCATTCAAGAGCGCCAGGCAACTGCTGGATTACCGCAAGAAGTTGAAATCAACCACTTCTGCCAGGCGGCGGACGATTGCCGTCTGCGCCGGGACGGGCTGCAAGGCCCTTGGCTCGTTTTCTCTCTTCGACGCCTTTACGTCCGAGTTGAAGAAGAACAAGCTGACTTCCCATATCGATCTGGTCGCCACGGGCTGCCATGGGTTTTGCGAACGTGGCCCACTGGTGCTGTTTCATCCAGAGGGAGTACTCTACCAGAGGGTCAAGCATGGCGACGTGGCCGAGATCGTCTCGAAGACGGTTAAGGACGGAAAGATCATAACCAGACTGCTTTACAAGGATCCCAACAACGGCAAGCAATATCGCAAAGAGCAGCAGATTCCCTTTTACAAGCACCAGAAACGGATGGTGCTGGCAAGCAACGGGCATCTCGACCCGACCTCGATCGACGATTACATCCGCGGCGGCGGCTACTCGGCCCTGGCCAAGGCCGTCGAAATGGGATCTCGGAAAATCATTTCTGAGATCAAGCGCTCGGGCCTTCGCGGCCGCGGGGGGGCCGGTTTTCCCACGGGAACCAAGTGGGAGATATGCAGCCGAACCGAATCCGACAAGCGCTACCTCATATGCAACGCCGACGAGGGAGACCCGGGCGCCTTCATGGACCGCTCGGTGCTCGAGGGCAACCCTCACTCGGTGATCGAGGGCATGATCATCGGGGCTCTGGCCATCGGTGCGGACGAAGGCTATGTTTATGTCCGCCAAGAGTATCCACTGGCGGTCGAGCGCCTGGAGATTGCTCTCAAGCAGGCCCGCCGGCTCGGTTTGCTGGGCAAGAACATCCTCGGTTCGAAAGCGCGCTTTGATGTGAAGATTAATCGCGGCGGCGGGGCCTTTGTCTGCGGCGAAGAAAGCGCATTAATCGCCTCGATCCAGGGTGCGCGCGGTGTTCCCCGCAGGCGGCCGCCCTACCCCGCCGTGGAGGGTTTGTTCGGCAAGCCGACAAATATTAACAACGTCGAAACCTGGGCCAACGTGCCGCTTATCATCGACAAGGGATCCAAGTGGTACGCCGAAATCGGCACAGCCGGCTCAAAAGGCACCAAGATATTCTCGCTGGTTGGCAAGGTGAACAACACCGGCCTGGTTGAAGTTCCGATGGGAATGACCATGCGCAAAATCGTTTTCGATATCGGCGGTGGGATTCCCGGGGGCAAGAAGTTCAAGGCGGTACAGACCGGCGGGCCGTCGGGCGGCTGCCTGCCGGAGAGCAAGCTCGACACCCCGGTCGATTTCGATACGCTGCTGGAGCAGGGCGCCATGATGGGCTCTGGCGGCATGATCGTCATGGACGAATCCACTTGCATGGTCGACGTGGCGCGATACTTCCTGCGTTTTCTTAAATCCGAGTCATGCGGCAATTGCACCTCATGCCGCGAGGGATTGGTGCGCCTGCACGAACTGCTGACGGACATCTGCGAAGGCCGCGCAAACGCCGATACCATCCCTATGATTTTGGAACTCGCCGAAACCGTAAAGACGACCAGTCTGTGCGCCCTCGGCAAAACAGCTGTCAATCCGGTACTGTCCACTCTGAGGTACTTCGGCCCGGAATACCGGGCCCATATAGAGCAAGGGCGTTGCCCGGCCGGGGTGTGCAAGGCGCTGATTACCTATAGCATCGATGCCAAACTGTGTAACGGCTGTACGCTATGTCTGAAGAACTGTCCTGAGGGCGCTGTCAGCGGGCAAAAGAAGAAGCTGCACGTGATCGATCAGGACAAGTGCATCAAATGCGGTATCTGCAAGGACGTCTGCAATCAGGACGCCGTGCTGGTTGAATAGGAGGTCGCCACAGATGGAAGTCACCATCCGCATCAACGACGCCGAAGTAAGGGCGCAAGAGGGAGAGAGCCTTCTGGACGCCGCTCGGCGGTCCGGATTTTCGATTCCATCGCTGTGTCATCACGAGGCTCTCGAACCGATCGGAGCCTGTCGCCTGTGCCTGGTGGAGGTAAAGGCGGGCGGAAAGGAAGAGTTGACCACGTCCTGTGACTTCCGTGTCGCTGCGGGAATCGAGGTGGTCACCGACTCGGAGCAGATAAGGAAACAGCGGGCGGCCAACATCGAGCTTTTGCTGGCGCGGGCACCGGGTTCGGCTCGGCTGCGACAATTGGCGGTTGAATACGGGGTTGCTGCCCCGCGCTTCAAGCCGCGTGTCGACAGCAAGCTTCCCGACTGCATCTTGTGCGAACTGTGTGTCCGGGTCTGCGCCAAGCTCGGCCATCATGCCCTGAATACCATCGGCCGCGGCGAGCACAAGCGTATAGGCCTGCCGTTCAATCAGCCGTCCGACAGTTGCATCGGCTGCGGCTCGTGCGTCTCGGTCTGCCCGACGGATTGCATCTTCATGAAGGACAGCTCGACCGCTCGCACAATCTGGGGGCAGAATTTTCCGTTCGTGTTCTGCAAGGGCTGCGGTGCTCCTGTGATTACTGCGGCCCACCGAGATTTCGCGATAAGAGAAAAGGGATTGCCGGAGGACTACTATGACAATTGCGAATCCTGCAAACAGGCAGCAACCAGCAAACGTTTCGCCGCTGTCGCCTGGTGAGATTCCAGCGACGGCTGCAAAGACGCTGGTCGTAATACCAAACAAGTGCGTCGGCTGCCGTACCTGTGAGGTAGCCTGCACCTTCGCGCATTCGTCGGCCGGGCGGCTGGGCCATAGCCGCATCAAGGTGCACGCCGTCGCACCCGAGCGCTTCGTCCAGATAACTTGTATGCAGTGTGTGCGGGCCGCATGCATCAAGGTTTGTCCAACCGAGGCCCTGGTGCGCAATCCCGTGACGCGGGCCGTAGATCTCGTGGAAGCACGCTGTATCGGCTGCGGTTTGTGCGAAGCGGCCTGTCCTTTCGGCCACATGTTCTTTTCGAATGAAACCCGGCGGCCGATAAAATGCGACCTGTGCGGCGGCCAGCCCGCCTGCGCAATGTTTTGCCCCCACGGGGCGCTGGAGTGGCGCTGACATGGAACAGGTAATCCTGAAGATCCCGCCCGGCAGTGTCTTGATCAAGGATGGACGCTGTCCCAACGATTGTTCGCTGATGAACCCGGACAAGAAGATGTCCGGAAAAGCAGCTGTCAGCGCCTTGGTGCGCCTCAGGGGCGAAAGCGGCATGATCCATTTCGACCCCTATTACGGTAAGTTCGACTACGAGTGCGATCTCGATCCTCGCGACGGTGACGTCGTCGATCTTTACTGCCCGCACTGCGGCACGTCTCTCTCCGTGCCCGAGCATTGCAACATGTGCCACGTACCGATGTTTGCAATCCAGTTGCCGGACGGCGGCGAGATCCGCGCCTGTCCCACGGTAGGCTGCCACAACCACCACCTGACCATCGTCGACCTCGATGCCCAGTTTGCCGAGTACTACAACGAGGAGCGGCGACCGAAGATGTAAGGGGGGCGTCATGTACTGCACGAGAATCAAGCAGTCAGTCTGCGTCTTCATCTGTGCGTTTGCGGCCTTTTCCTGTTCTCACAAAAAAGAGAAGCTTGCGCCTTTGCCCTTTACAGACGACTTCAACCGGGCCGATCTTGGCGACAACTGGACCGGCGATCCCGGCTGGAGCATCAAGGACGGCCAGGTTTTCTCGGCCGGAACGCAGAACCATCCGCTCTGGCTGAAGGCCGGCCTGCCTGACGACGTCGTAATCGAGTTGGACGCCCGTACCGAAAGCCCGTCTGGTGACATCAAGTTCGAGATATTCGCAGACGGCCGCAACCACGCCTCGGGCTACATCCTGATCTTCGGCGGCTGGAAGAACACCATCTCGGTAATAGCCCGCAAGGACGAGCACGGCGCCGACCGCATGGAACTCAAGAGACGCGATCAGGTCAAGATGGGGCAGACCTATCACATGCGGGTGGTGAGCCGGGGCAAGGTGATCAAGTGGTACGTGGACGGCAAGCTGCTGCTCGACTACTACGACTCGGATCCCCTCCGCGGCCCGGGCAACGATCGCTTCGCCTTCAACGACTGGCAGTCGCCGCTCTACTTCGACAACCTGAAAATAAGAGCCGCCCAAAAGACGGACAACTGACACCCGGGACCTTCACTGGCGGGTCTCCACGTCAATACTAATGTGAATGTCGGAGCAACGTCCCTCTCTGCCCCCTCTGCCCTCTCAGAACTAAGGTGCAGCCAGACAGGCCGGCCCGTCCGGGGCGTAGCCGGTCTCGCAGTCGCAGGAGGCGTAGCTGTCGTGCGACACACAGGTGCCGTGGCCGTCGCAATCCACGTCGGTGCACAGATCGCTGTAGCCGAAGTGTTCCTGGCAGGAAGTCTGCGGATTCATGGATGAGACTGCATAGTCGGAGAAAAATACCCACAGACAGTCGGCGCAGGTTTCGGCCGACGTGAAGCTCCCGGCCGAGCAGTCAAGGTCAATATCGATTTGTTCCTTTCTCCGACTTGGTTCGACCGGCCCCGCCAGTCATCCGTCCCCTTCACTGAAAATAAACTAACGTCAGGGGTCATAACCCCTTTCCCGATTTAGATCGCTTATACCACTTGCAGAATTCTTCCTCTCCTAGAGAAAGAGCTTTCCATGCCTCCAGCGTCTGTACAACAAGGCCCGCCTCACCGGTATCGTCTTTACTCGTCTTCGACGGTAACATGTTCCTTTTCTCCAGTGCCACTAAGAAGCGCACCTGGGCGGCGAAGGCTTCGGCTTCCTGTCCGCAGGGTTCCCGCTCGACTTCGGACGCCAGCCTGCCCGCGTCGCACTGAACACCGTGCATCAACTCGTGGTACAGAGAGAGCGCCAGCAGTTCGTCGCTCGATCGGATGCCCGGGTTGACCGAGTACTCGTGGTCGCGGCATATGAACACCATCCTGTCGACCAGCGGGTTGACAGGATCGTAACTGTCGATGAAGACCTTCTTCGTGATCCGGTAGAGGTCGTCACCGTTCTTATACTTACTGAGCAACGCGAAAATGGCCTTATCCTCCGGCCGGCAGAGGTGCTTGTCGCCCTCCATTGTCCGGATTAGATCGAAGGCCGCTTCGATCTGCTTATGGCTGACAACGGGATAGTTTGCCAAGTCGGAGAACTTGGATCGGATCGGATAGGGCTCGGGCACCGGGTCCGGCACGTTCTCGATGGTGCTCCTGCCAGCCAGGTGCGTCATCTCGACGTACGGTGGCGCCGCAGCGATCAGAACGCCCAGCCCGATTACCACGAGCCAGAAGAACGCCTCGATCTGAAGCTTTTCCCGGTTCATTCTGTTCTTTCGATCATACCATATGACAGCGGAAGCTTGGCTGAGGTTCCGAGTAGAGGCGCAAACGGGGTCACAATTTGCGCCTAAAAGTTAAAGGCGACAGGAATTTCAAAGGACGTCCACTCCGACGTATAGACCTTGGCGTTTATAGTATTTTCTCAAGATGCGTACGATACAGATCATGGGTTCCTTTGCATGATCCGAAGAGGAAACGTTGAAGGCCAAGTGCTTCAATTGCTCACCTAAATTTTTAAGCAATTTGACCTCAGTTGGTGTAAAAAACGACCATCGAGTTCAGTTCCCTGAACGATATTCGTGTTTTTCGGACCAGATAGGCCAACGATCCGAAGAATCCCGTAACAGGCTCAACATAGCCGTGAAATGGATGCTTTCTGGCCATGCTCAGGCCTACATACATTGCGTTGTCTTTCTGGTAGAGAAACATGTCGTGTTCCAGTTCGGACCAAGCAGCCATTTGGGTGTTCTCGTATAATCCCTTTTCGTAGCTGCCGAATTTTTCAATTGACGGGGCGACGGAAAAGTAATACTCTTACAAGTAGGTGTATTACCTAATTGAGGTAGATTCCGATGAAAATAACTTCCAAGGGTCAGATAACCATCCCCATTTCTATCAGGGAAAGTCTCGGTCTTCTTCCCGGCGTCGATATAGATTTCGAGATTGAGGGAAACACAGTCCGAATCGTTCGAAACTCGTCCGACAACAACGACGGCCGCGGCCGAAGAGTGGTCAACCGCTTGCGCGGCCGGGCCACGGTAAAGATGAGCACGGACGAAATCATGGCGCTGACCAGGAAGTGAGCGGTCGATCATGAGGCCTATCCTGGTCGACAGCAACGTACTTCTGGATGTTGCCACAAGCGATCCCAAGTGGTTCTCCTGGTCGAGTAAATCTCTATTCGAAGCAGCCCAGGAGTCGGTGCTCGTCATCAATCCCCTGATATACGCCGAGGTCTCCGTTGGATTCGAACGTATTGAAGACATCGAGGAAGCCATGCCGGCGGATGTGTTCAGGAGGGACGCACTGCCCTACGAGGCGGCTTTCCTTGCGGGGAAATGCTTTCGAAAATACCGGCGCAGGGGCGGCAAGAAAACTTCTCCAATGCCCGACTTCTACATCGGAGCTCACGCAGCGGTGTCTGACTATCGGCTGCTTACGCGGGATGCAACTCGATACCGTACATACTTTCCAGACATCGATTTGATCGCGCCTTGACGTCCGCAGAAGCCACGAGGCGCCGACGACGTCGATACATGAAACCGGCGGAGCCTAAGGTCCGGCTTCGAAGGCGCCCTGGTCGGGACGGAGGCCGAAGTAAGGCAGGGCAACGCCGGTGCCGGATTCCCAGCTCAGAGGCGTTGCCAGGCTGATGGTGTTGGTGGCGTAGTCGACGGCGGTGATCAGGACGGTGGCGCTCTGTTGTTCGAGTTGGATGATATCGCCGCAGGTCACTCCGTAGCCGTCGCTGAAGTAGCCGGCGTCTTCAACCTGGAGTTCGGTGCTGTTGACACCGGCGCCGACCGTTACGGTCAGGAAGCCGCCGTTGTCGATACAGGGGCTGTCAGACCGCAGGCTAAAATCGAAAACTTCGAAATCGAACGGGTCGGCCTGACCTGTAAGATCAGTGAAACGCGGATCTCCCTCTTCTTCCCAGTTGTCGGCCAGCGTCTGCTCGGCCTGGTCGACGTAGTAGTAGTAAATGGCATGAACGTTGTTCTCGAAGAAGATGTTGTTCTTGATGACCACGCCGGTCATCGGATTGTGCCCGGCGTCGTCCACCCAGCGGGCCAGCATCAGACCGTTCTTCCTCGGATCCCAGTCGTCCAGCAACAGGTAGCCGTTCTGGTAGAAGACGTTGTTGTAGATATAGTTGCCACTGGCGTCGTTGGTGTTGCCGTCGTCAACCGACAGTGCCACTCCCGACGAGTCGTTGTAGTAGAAAATATTGCGACGGATGATGTTTGAGCGGGTGCGCACGCTCAATCCGGCCGAGGACACCTGGTCGGGCGGCACACCGGCAAAGACGATATAGTTGTCCTCGATGACGTTGTGAACGTTTTCCTGTGGGGAGCTGGTGTTGAGGATAACGTTTCGGTCACCGCAAAGATCGCCGATTTCCGGACGGTGACACTCGTACCACTCCTCGTTGTGGAAGGTGTTGTTCCGTACCACATTGTAATTGGAGTAGACGCCCAGGATGTGGTGGCCGCCGTAGAAGAAGGTGCTGTCGGTGACCAGGTTGTGATCACTTGGATCGACATGGTTGTCGTTGCCCAGATCCAGGATGCAGCCGTTGTCGTCCCAGGCGCCGCTGGAACCGGACTCATCCCCGTATCTCGAGAAGGTGCAGCGGGTGATGCGGTTGTAGCAGGAGCCGTCGTACACCCGCGAGCCGGCCCAGGTGGTCGGGCCGGCCGGGGTGTCGAACTCGCAAGAGACAATGTTATTATGACTGGAATTCTGCAGGTACAGGTTGCGCTCGCAGTCGTGAAACTCGATGTTGCTGAGCGTGACGTACGACTTGTCCACCAACCGCACGCAGTAGACGGCATGTTGAAACGTGACTGCTTCGCCTTGGTAGCTGGTGTAGCGGATGCGCGCGGCGTCGGAAGAGCCCGAATTGGCCGGCTGGATGGTCTCTTCGTAGCTGCCGGCCCGGATCTGAACGGTCTCGCCGGACTGCAGCGTGGCGTTGGCCTTGGCGACGCTGCACCATGGCTGGGTTAGGCTGCCCGGTCCGCTGTCCGAGCAGGCGCCGCCGATCGAATCCTTGTCGACGTAGTACGACTTGCCCGCCAGGCAGCCCTCGTCGACGTAGCCGTCGCAGTTGTCGTCGAGGGCGTTGCCGCACAGCTCGTTCTTGCCCGGATTGACGCCTGCGTTCAGGTCGTCGCAGTCGACGTCCCGACAGAAACCGTCGTTGTCGAGATCAACGCAGGCGCCCTGGTCGCCGCCGCCGTCGCCCGCCCCGCCGTCCAGGCCGCCGTCCGCGCCGCCGTCCTCTTGTCCGGAACCGTCAATGCCGTCGGCTACTCCGCCGTCCGTACCGGAGTCCTTGGATCCGCCGATGCTCCCAGAGCAGCCGACGAGCAGTAAAAAGATCGCCGCCGCGCAATGGACGAACATGCTGTGGCCGTATGCTTTCAAGGAATCGATCGCAACACGGACCGGCCCCGCCAGTCAAGGCATCTACTCGTCCGCTTGGCTGAGCCTGTCTGAACGCCGCGCCAGCATGCGCCGGTGGACTTCGGCCGCTTCCTGCCCTGACCTCCGTCCACTCTCATCCAGGCTATCGAAGTCGAGCGCGGGAACGGTCTGAAGACTGCCATGCTCGCCGATGGCCACCATGAAAAACAGCCCCCGGGCGCAGCAACGCGGTTGCCATTCGGTCCCGTCCACGGCCGCCACGCTGACCTCGACTCCCACGGTGTGACTCGAAGTGTAGACCACCCGGGCTGTAACCTCGGCAATCTGGCCCTGGCGCACCGGAGAGCGAAAATCCATGGCATCCAGGGAAGCAGTGACGAAATGCCTTTTGGCGAAGCGCGAGGCCGCCAGCCCCGCCGCTCTGTCCATCAGAGCCAGGATCTTTCCTCCAAAAGCGGTACCGTAGGGATTGGTGTCGCCGGGGAATATCTCCTCGTAGACGACCACTGGATCTTGGTTTCCATAATCCATGCCAGATAGCTTGTCATCTTGCGGGAAGCGTGGCAACCCAAACCTCCGTCCCCCTACCCGTCCTCCCGGATGAGACCCCTTTTTGCACTCGTTTTTCCGGTCAGGCCGAGTTGCCAGCGTGGTGTAGGAGATGCCCATCACAATGTCGTTGCGCCGGGTAAGGGGGGCACCTTTGTGATCGCGACTCGACCGGCAATCTCGGCTCGCTGCCCAGCCGTTTCTACGGCTACCCGGCACCCTGAGACCGGCAACCCCCGGCGTTGCGGGCGACCCGCAACAAGGCCTAGACCCTGCGCAGGACGGCTTCGATTCGAGCGTGACGTTCGGGAGGACCGTCGCCGTGGCAGTGCTCGGGGCCCAGGCCCTCTTGGTGATAAACGGGTTCGAACTTCGGAAACAGCTTCATGATCTGCCCCGGTTCGAGGTAGGTGCGGATGGCCCCGTCCGCGTTGACATAGGAGTTCTTGGCCACACCTCGGCCATCTTTTTCCAGATCGCCAACGGCCGGATCATCGGTGCGGAAGGCCGTTACGAACAAGAGGCTGCCCATGCGGGTCCAGGTGTTTACTGAGGCTACCAACTTTGCGATCTCACCCCAGGTCTGTTCCTGGATGATACCGCATAGCAATATCGCGTCGTAGCTTTCTACTTCTGGTTCGAAGTCTTCGAAGGCGCAACAAAAAGCCCGCACGGCAAGATCTTCGCGCCCGGCCGCCTTGCGGATGGACTCGACGGCAACATTGGACTGGTCGATGGCATCCACCCGGATCCCATGCCGAGCCAGGTAGAGCGTATGGCGTCCCTGGCCGGCTCCGATATCCAGGGCTATTCCGTCTTTGGCAATCAGGCCGGCCTGATCTTTGAAGAATGGTTCCGGCTCTTCACCGAAGAATCCGCATACTTCGCGGTAGGCCCGATCATAGTCCATGGTCAGCGTTTATCAGACGAGCTCCCAGTAGAGATCGAGGCAGGTGTTGGTGGCATCCGCGCCCGTCCTGAAACGCGCTTTTACCTTGTCGCCGATCTTGACCTTCTTGTCGCGGTTTACCAGCCAACCCTTGACAATCGTGCACACGCCGGGGAGTTTCACGTCTATCTGATAGTAAGGGCACTCGATCTCCAGCCCGGTGCCGCCTCGCTCGACGAAAGTATAGGCGTAGACGTATCCCGCTGGATTCTTGACCTCGGCCCATTCCATCTTGGCGTGACAATCGGGACAGTCGGCCCGCGGCGGCAGCCAGATCTCACCTTTACCTTTCGAGATCGGACAGCCGGGATTGGTACACAGCGTGCCCATCAGGCGACCTTCGGTAAGCCCCTTGAAATAAGGAGTCAACAGCCCGTAGGTGTGGCGGTGCGAGCCACGCTCGTCACCGACCCGCGGCCAGATCAGAACCCAGGCGTCGCCTTTTTCCTTGATTTCGGATTTCGTCGTATTCAGTTTTACCTTATCGCTCATGACATCCTCCCTCCTACCAGGCCTTTTCGAGTACGCCGGTTGTAACGTGGCTGCCTACGCCGGCATGCGAGACATACAGGCCGCGTTTCGGATTGGCCACCTGCAGGCTCTCCCAGTCAGCAGGCTTCTTTTTGCCAAAGCGCTCCCACATCTTCGGATCACCATGGAACTTGTCGTACTTGCCCTGGAGCTGCCAAAACACTTCACTGCACGAGAAAATGCCGGTGGCGCCCACGGCATGCATGCTGCCCAGCAGGCCTCCCGACAGGTTGGAGGGGCACTTGCCCGGCTTGCCGGTGTGCGGGTTTTTCAGGTAGCAATCGCCCGACTTGATGTACTCCTGCTCCTGGCCGTAGAGGGTCAAGCCAATGTCGCCGTAAGTCTGCAAGTCGGAGATGGTGAAAGCGTCGTGGGTCTCCACGAAATCGAGGTCTTCAATCGGGTTTTCGATGCCGGCCATCTTGTATGTCAGGTAGGCCGCGAAGCGTGTGGCGGCAAAGCTCTCGAAACCAGGCCAGCGTCCGTCCTGCTTCTCCATATCGGCATACAGCTTCTCGTAGTCGGAAGCCGTCTCGTTCGGTAAAAGCGGGATCTGCATCGGTCGCCGGTCGCCGGTTCGCAAGGTATGGCTGCCTCCGGCGGTATACAGCTTGACCGGATTGTCGGTCAGCTTATATGCCAGCTCCTCCGAGCAGAGCAATACGCCTGCACTGCCGACCGACATCACGCAACACTCTAAAAACCTGAGCGGATCCGAAACGATGTCGCCCGCCAGGACCTCATCAACAGTGTGCTTACCCGGCGATTGAGAGAAGGGCGAATGGCAGGCATAGCCACGGTTCTTGACGGCGATCTCGGCTCTTATGCGCTCGTCGACTCCGTACATCTCCTGGAAGCGCCGGGCCATCGGCGCGTAGTACGAAGCGTAATTGCGGGCCAAGCGCGTCTCGAAATCCTTGCAGGCCGCAGTCGAGATGTAATAGTTGCCGGTCCAGGTGATTACCTCGTCCATGCGCTCCCAGCCCAGCGCCAGGGTGCAGTCGGAAAGTCCGGCAGCCACGGTCGAGGCGGCCGCTAAAATAGTGCTGCCGCCGGTGGCGCCGCCGGTCTTGATGCCGATGTTGAACAGCGGATCGAGCCCCAGGTAGTCGTGCACCTTGGCCTCGCACAGGAGCTGATCCTGGAAGTGGTCGGCGAACTCGCCGTAGCAGGCGAAGTTGATCAAGCCCTTGACCTCGAGCGGATCCATCTTCAGATCGTTCTCCTCGAGCAGCATCTTGAAGGCCATCATGGTGAGTTCCTCGAGCTTCTTCTCGGGGTATTGCTTGCGAAAATCGGACATGCCCGCGGCAACCAGATAGACCGGGCGAGACCACTTGGGAGCCCGCAGGTTGCTCTTGCCGAATTTGATCATGCCTCAACCTCCTTGCGAGTTGTGCGATCGGTTAGTTGCCAGAATACAAACCTTTGTACTAATTTTTACACAATCTCTGTTCGGGAAAGGCTTATAACAAGACGGGAGGAGAAGATCAATCGTGATTTGAGCAGAATTAGCCGAAATCGACAGAAAAGGCTTCTGATATCGAAGATATCAGCAATTTCCGACCATGACCTGCATCCGTTCGAGTTGCAGATCGCAGAAGTGGTCGAACATCTCGTCGACGATTTTATCGACGTTGTCTTCAAGGCGCAGCACGGCCGGCAACTCCGTCCCCACTTGCGGACGATCCCACATCTTCAGGTTTTCCATGAATACGGTAACATCTGACTGTGCCATGACTGACTCCTTTGGTTTTCAAAGGCTTACGGCAATGTAGCCATCTGTAGTTGTTTATACTACATTATCCCACAGGGATCAAGTTTTTTGCCGGGACCGGTTCTGGCTGATCGCAAGCTTTCAAGAAAGTTTCAGCTTGCCTGCCTTTTGGAGTATGCTGACCCCACGAAATGCTACTTGAACCGGACGAACAACTGTTGTTTGCAACCAGCGTGATCGCCCGCGGCTACGCAACACCTGCCCGGGTGGCCGCTGCCGCCACCGCCTGCCTTGGCCAGGGCGGAGTTTCACTGGCCGACAGGCTCGAGGCCGAGGGTGTCATCAGCGCGCTTCAGCGCCACGAGATCGAAGCTGAGATCAACAAGATGCTCTCCGACCAACTAGGCACCGTGGCAGAGGCGGCGGAGCCGCTAGAAGGCGACCAGACGCAGGCCGAACCCGCAACATCAATGGACGAAACCATCGGTAGCGTCACACCGGAACAACCGGGCCGCTACACGATTCACGGAGTGCACGGGCGCGGTGGACAGGCGCGGGTGTTACTTGCCTCAGACGCCCACATCGGCCGGGACGTGGCTCTCAAGGAACTCTTGCCGGATCGCGCCGAAGGCGAGTCGACATCGCCCTGGGCCAGTCCTCATTCGATTCCGGGCGTAGTGCGCTTTCTCAGGGAGGCGCGAGTCACCGGTCAGCTCGAGCATCCCAACATCGTCCCGGTCTACGAGGTTGGCCGCCGCAAGGAGGGCACACTCTACTACACCATGCGCCTGGTCCGCGGCCAGACAATGGCCCAGAAACTTTCAGAGTGCCGCAGCTTGCAAGAGCGAATGAAATTGATGGGAGCCTTCTGGGACATCTGCAAGGCTATCGCTTACGCTCACAGTCGCGGCGTCGTTCACCGCGACATCAAGCCTTCCAACGTCATGGTAGGCGAGTTCGGCGAGACCGTCCTGCTGGACTGGGGGATCGCCAAGGTCCGCGGCAAGCGAGACATCGGCGCCCGCGATATCAAGAGAGATCTCAGTGTTCTCAGGGACGAAAACGTAGAACAGACCACGGCCGGCGCCGCCATGGGCACACCTTCATACATGAGCCCCGAGCAGGCCAAGGGTGAAATCGACGAGATCGACGAGCGCTCCGACGTCTGGGGATTGGGTGCGGTCCTGTACGAGATCCTGACAGGACATCCCCCATTCGAGGGCAAGCGTCGTATGGAAATACTGCTCAAGGTCGGGCGCAAGCCGGTTAAGCCGGTCAGCGAACTGTGCGCAAACGCCCCGGCCGAACTCGCGGCCGTCTCCCGCAAGGCCCTGCACCGTGACAAGACCAAGCGCTACCAGTCGGCCCGCGAGTTGGCCGATGACATAGGCGCTTACATGACCGGTGAGAAGGTAACGGCATACGAGTACAGCTCTTGGGACCTGCTAAAAAGGTTCGCCACACAGCACAAACCGATCATCGTGGCCGTGGCGGTGATCCTGGGAGTGATGATAGGCGCGCTGGTTTCTGTCTCCCTCTCGTTGCGGGCCGAATCCCGGGCCCGCCAAAGCGAGAGCCAGGCCCACAAGAAGGAACAAATAGCGCGGGAGAAGGAACACTCTGAACGTCTGGTGGCCAACTATCATCTTTCCGAAGCCTACGCCGAGAAGGCCAACCGGCTGGCAAAGGACGGGCGCTTCCTATCGGCAAACATCTTTTCGGCGGCCTCGCTGCTGCACAATCCCGCCCATCCCAAGAGTCCTTATCATGATGCAGGTTTCAACCAGCGTTTCCCGCGCAGCCATGAATTGCGTGTGGAGGCTGCCTCCCAGGTATACCGGGCGTCGTTCTCCCTGCAAGCTTCACTGGAACGCTCGCTAGCCTCAAGCGAGGTGCTGACCAAGGTAGCCTGCGCTCGCGGCGGCATGTTCGCGGCCGGCAGCTACGACGGAAGTATCCATCTCTGGAACAGCGCAGGAAAACCCTTGTTCACCCTGCGGGGCCACAAGGACAGGGTTTATGACGTCGCCTTCTCCCCTGACGGGAAGTTGCTTGCCTCGGCCGGGCATGACGGAACGGTAAGACTCTGGGACACGGCCAGTGGCTCTCCGTTATTGACGCTAAGAGGTCACACATCCGAGGTGCATGGAGTAACCTTTTCGCCCAACGGCCGCCTGCTGGCCTCGGCATCCTTCGACGGGACGGTGCGCATCTGGGAGCTGGACAGCGGCGCAACTCGCGCGGTTCTTTCCAGGCATATCGGGAAAGTGAACGCCGTTGCCTTTTCGCCGGACGGTAAGCTGCTGGCGTCGGCCGGCGATGACCACACCCTGCGGCTCTGGAAAATGCCGCGAGCAAAACCTTTAGCCGTGCTTCGCGGCCATGCGGCCGAGGTGTATTGCGTCACATTCTCGCCTGACGGCCGCCTGCTGGCCTCGGCCAGCAACGATAGAAAAGTGCGCCTGTGGAGCACTCGCTCACGGAAAACCGTGCGCGTTCTTTCGGGGCACACCGACGGAATCCTCAGCCTGGACTTCTCGACCGACGGATCGAGGCTGGCTACGGCCTCGTATGACCAGACGGCCAGAATCTGGGAGGTAACGTCAGGCAGGCTGCTTCTTACAATCGGCCACCACGGCTTTGTCTACGGCGCAGCTTTCTCGGCCAATGGCTCGACTCTGGTCACTTCAGGATACGACAAGGTTGCCAGGATGTGGAAGCTCCTGCCCGGACGCAAGCTACTGACCTTGAAGGGCCACAGGGGAACCGTCTATGCCCTGGTCATCTCCAGTAACGGCAAGCTGCTGGCCTCGGCCGGCTGGGACAAGACCGTGCGTGTCTGGCGTGTTTCCGACGGAAGGCCGCTGGCGGTTCTTTCGGGACACACCGACATAATAGACGGACTGGCGTTCTCATCCGACGGTCTGAGCCTGGCCTCGTCCGGGCGTGACAAGATCGTGCGAGTTTGGGACATGCGCAGCATGAAGGTCCGCTTGATACTGCGGGGCCACAGCGGCGCAGTGTTTGGAGTCGCCTTCTCGCCCGATGGAAGCATGCTGGCATCTTCGAGCCGCGACAGGACAATTGCCATCTGGGATGCAAACTCGGGCAAGCGACTGGCTACTCTGAAAGGCCACAAGAACGACGTCGATAACATCGAATTTTCGCCTGACGGCAAGTGGTTGGCGTCGGCCAGTTGGGACAAGACTGTGCGCATCTGGGACGCGCACACGGGAGAACAACTAAAAGTCCTTGGCGGTCACAGCGACTGGACCACCGGTATTTCTTTTTCGCATCGGGGAGACCGGCTGGCATCTGCAAGCAAGGACGGATTGGCCATCGTCTGGGATTGTGCCAGCTGGCGCGAGATGGGACGCCTGATTGGACATGAGCAGTGGGTCAACTCGATCAAGTTCTCACCCGATGACAGTTTACTGGCTACTGCCAGCGATGACCGCAGTGTGCGACTGTGGTCATCCAAAACTTTCAAACCACTTCTCAGGATTGACGCCAGCAGCGAGGTGGTCGCGATTGGATTTTCCCCTGACGGAAAACGGCTGGCCATGGGTGACGGCAACGACGTCAAGATTTACCCTGTGGATTTCTCGGTACTGGACATGGATCCGGAAAAATTGCTCTCAGAGGCAGAGAAATCGGCCGGAATGAAATTGGACGGGTTCAAGCTGTCGCTTATCGAGAATGCCGAATCTCATTGAGCGAGTTCCCTCTTCGTGGTATAGCATGGGCTGTTTCGTCCATGCAGACCTTCGGAGGCGCTCGTGCTGATCGATCTTCACGTCCATTCTTCTCATACCCAGGGTATTCCTTTTTCACTGGCCGATCTGGTAGCGCGTGCCAAGGAACGCAAACTCGACGGTTTCTGCCTGACTGATGTCAACACCTTGGCCGGGGCTGGTGAAGCCAAGCGTCTGGGGAGCGAGGCCGAAATCACTGTTTTAGCAGGTTTCGAGGCCCGGACGGATCATGGGCACTATCTGGTCTTCGTGCCCGATCCTGATGAGCTTCCCGAGATCTCAAGCTGGTTGCGATTCGACGAGAAGAGCAGGATTGTATTCAGTTCGCTTATCGATTCGGTGCAATCCAGGCAGGGCGTACTCGTGGCCGCCCATCCTTATGATCGCGCTATCGATGAATCTCCCTGTGACAGACTGATCAAACTCGAGGGAATCGCGGCAATCGAGGTGCTCAGCGGCGGGCGTAAAACAATGGCCGACGAACTGGCCGAGGAGTTTGCGGCCGGGTTCGGCCTGCCCGGCATCGGCGGAAGCAACTGTCACGATGATCTCGAGGCAATGGGTAAATCAGCAACCCTGACAATTGACCCTGTCGAAAACGAAGCCGATCTGATCGAGCGCATTCGCTCAGGCGACGTATGGCCCGTTTCCATAGGCAAGCTGGAACTTCCTCCGAGGCGCGCAAGGGACAGCAGATCGCCCGGGAGATCCTCTCGTGATACTCGCGGACCGTCGCCACGACCCAGGCGAGACTCACGCGGGCCAAGGCACTCGAGGCCACGTCCAAAGAAATCATGAACGCTAAATCTGCATCGGCAATTCTCTTAGCGATCATGTTTGCCATGGGAGTTGTCCGTTGCTTCGGCGACACGAGCGAGTGTTCTGTGGACATCGATTGTCCGGGCGCAAAGACATGTGAAAACGGCCGATGCATCATTGACCGCTGTCCGGATATCCCATGCAAGGACGGATACGCTTGCGTGAACGGACTTTGCTATCCGGAAGATTGCGACACGCGTCAGTGTCCCGGGCTCGGTGAGATCTGCATCGACGAGGACTGCTTGCCAATCAGCTGCGCGGATGTAACCTGTCCGCTTGACCAGGCCTGCGCGAACGGGCAATGCTATCCGGAAGACTGCCAGACTAAGAAATGCCTGAACTATG
Organism: uncultured Myxococcales bacterium; assembly: GCA_964513625.1. Lineage (GTDB taxonomy): Bacteria > Myxococcota > B64-G9 > B64-G9 > B64-G9 > DATKYQ01. The sequence continues at coordinate 57,933 of CAZENH010000006.1, forward strand.
GCGAAGTGTGCATCGAGGACGAATGCCGACAGCGCACTTGCGAAGGGGTGGAATGCGGGCCAGGCCTGATCTGCGCTAACGGATACTGTTACCCGCCCGGTTGTGTCGATCAGGACTGTGACCCGGGAGAAATATGTGACAAAGACCATTGCATAGAGCGCAACTGCGCCGAAGTCGTTTGCTCAGCGGACCAACAATGCGCAGACGGCCTCTGTTGGGCGGAGGATTGCGCTACGAAGGAATGCGCCGCCGGGCAGGTGTGTCAGGAAGAGATCTGTGTGGCCACGGAGTGCGTGGACGGTCGTTGCGTATGCCAAGCCGATGCAGACTGCCCGCAGGATCTCATCTGTGTCGCTGGAGAATGCTGGGCTGCCTGCGTACCCGATGAGAGCCAAGAGTTATCTTGTGCCGATGGACGTGACAACGACTGTGACAACCTGACTGACTGCGCCGATCCTGAGTGCGACGGGCTGGATTGCGACGACGGTGACCCGGGCACGACGGACGACACCTGCGCAGGCGGTAGCTGCAGCGGTTCGTCGGCGGGCTGTACGCCGCAGGACACGCGATCCTGCGGACGCTGCGACAGCGGCACCGAAACCTGTGAGGCTAATCAGACATGGGGTCCATGCCAGGGAGAAAGCGGCTGCGTCCCGGGCAACACCAGGGATTGCGGCACCAAGTGCGGCGAGCAGACCTGCAATGATCAGTGCGACTGGGGATCGTGCAAGAACGAAGGCACTTGCACGCCGAACGAGGTCTGGCCTTGTGGCGAGTGCGGTTCGATGACCTGCCGAAGCGATTGCGAGTTCGGCGCTTGCAACTGTGGTAGTTCAAGTTCATGTGACATCGTGGACAGCGGCTCCGGCTCTACCTGCCCGGGCACATGTGGCGGCTCGTGCTTCCGTGCCTGTTCGGGCACAAAAGACTGCGATCACCCGGCCGGCCAGCCCTGGCAGTGCACCTACCAGCAGTGCTACCAGACGGGCGGATGCACTCCCTGGGAGTGCTAGCGGGCACCCAACTCCGCTTCAGACAGACGACAGTAACTCGGTTCCAGTGTGCGCGGATCGTCGCTCTCACCTCGAGCGAGCCTAATCACGGCCAGTTTGCCGATCGCCCGGGCTCGCACTTCGTGCAGCGATTCGTCCTTGGGAAACAAAGCCCGCTCAGCGAGGGCACTTGAGAAAACCTCTCGGTAGCGGGCAACGGCACTGCCCAGGATCAGGCATGGTTCTTCTCTTTGCGCCAGCTCGGCGGCCCAGGCGGCGGGATCCCGTGCCGCCTCTTCCTGCGAGATCGTCAGGCCGTCGCCTGACAACTTATAGCCTGCGCCGAAGACCTCGCCCTTGAGAGCGTCCAGCGCCGGACAGATCAAAGAGTAGTTGTCCCCATGCACGTTTTCGGCAAGTGCTCTCAATGTGGAAATACCCACCAGCGGAATATCGAGCGCGTAGGCCAATGTCTTGGCCAGAGTCAGCCCTATCCGAACGCCGGTGAACGAACCCGGCCCCACGCCCGCCGCCACTGCCCCAAGATCGCCGGCCGAGAAGCGGTTCTCAGCCAGCAGGCGCTCGATCGCTACCAGTAGCGTGCGTGAGTGATTGCGCGAGCTCTCGGAGGACTCGGCCAGTAACTTGCCGTCTTTCAGCAATGCGGCCGCCGTCAAGCTGGTGGCCGTATCTATGGCAAGTATCAGCATGCCGTATCTTCAACCAAAGAGCGATGAGATCTCGGACCAGTATCTGTGAATGTCATTGCCGAACGCGAACAACATCAGACTGGCCAGAAGAACCAGACCCACGTAGTTGGCGGCTATCTTGGCCTTGAGTGACAAAGGCTTGCGCATGACCGTCTCAATGGCGATGAAAGCAATTTGTCCACCGTCAAGCAGGGGAACCGGCAACAGGTTCAGTATGCCCAACAACGTACTCAGGTAGGCCATCATCTGCACGAAGTAGCGCCAACCCTTCTTGGCGGACTTGCCGGCGATATCGGCTATCATCAGCGGGCCGCCGATGGCATCACTGGCCTTGACCCTGCCCTGAAAGATGCGCACGAATCCCATCACGTTCATGGAGATCGCGGTGCCTGTGTCCACGAATGCCAGCTTGAAGGCATTTTCGAGCCGGTCAGGACGCGGGATCCTCTCTCCGGCGGCGAGGTTCATGATGTAACCAACACCGAGCCCGGGTTTCTTTGTCGCCTGCTTGAACTCGTTTTTCTGTGTAATTGTCTCTGGCTTGAATTCGAACGAGCGCAGCTTTCCATCATGGCGCAGGCGCAGGGTGATCTGTTTGTCACCGCTCTGCGCCATGATACGCGAGAACTGTTCCCAGCTTGAAACGGGCAGGCCGTCGGCCGATACAATCTTGTCACCCGGGACAACCCCGTGCTTGGCTGCCGGCAATTTCTTGCTGACGCTCGAGATGTAAAGGTCGACGGGTTCCAGGCCGGTATAGGAACTGCCGGTACGCGACGCCCCTTCGGGTGTGCTAGCTGCGTCGAGCGGTACGATGAAGGTGTCGACTACCGCGGGAACCTTGATGGTCACCGCGCCGATCTCGATCCCTGCCGCCCTGACCACAGTGGCCGGCAACAGGTTGGTGCCGTTCTTCTCCAGGATTGCCTTAGCATCCCACCATCCGTCAATGGGAACACCCGCCAGGCTGACCAGCCTGTCCCAGCTTCGCAAGCCGGCCCTGCCGGCCGGAGAGTCAGGTGACACCACTCCAATAATATTTCCGCGACGCTGGTGCCTCAGTCCCAGTTCCCAGCGCTCACCCAGTAGTTCCAAGCCGGTGTCATCCAGTTCCCGCTCGGGCGTCAACAGGCTGGTCATCTCGTGTCCATCCCGATCGTAAACGATCTCGATCGGTTTTCCCGACGAATCCTGGATCCCGTCATCCACGTCATCCCAGGTCTCGATCTCGGTTCCGCCCACCTTCAGCAACCTGTCACCGGGACGGATGCCGGCCGCAGCGGCCGGCGAGCCGGAAATTACTCTGCCGACAACCGCAGCCGGAGCGGTATCCTCGAGCAGGTGGTAGCAGAAGAAGACCGGAACGGCCAGCAAGACGCTGAACATCGGCCCGCCGAGAATTATCAGAAAACGCTTCCAGGCAACCTGACTGGTGAAGGATCGTGGAAGGTCCTCGGGGGCTATCTCCTCGGTCGGATCTTCCCCGAGCATCCTCACGAAACCCCCGACCGGGAACCAGGCGATACGATACTCGGTTTCGCCCAGCTTAAAGCTGAGTTTGAACTTGCCTAGGCGAACAGGCGTTCCGAATCCCAGGCTGAAGGTCAGAACTTTTACCTTGAACAATTTAGCGAAAGAGAAGTGACCACCCTCGTGGGCAAAAATCAATAAGCCAATCAGAACCACGAACCAGAAAAGAGTCGCCACAGAATAACCTCCGCCGCACTGCTTCGATTCCTACTATAGTAAAACCGCAAACCCGTCAAGGAGCTGCCTCACGTTCTTGACGGCCAATTGTCAGTCTGATAGCATCCGCTTGACTTTAAGACGGGAAAAAACCATGGCACGCAAGAAGTTGGGCGAGGTATTGCTCGAGCGGGGCATCATCGATCAAGATCAACTAAACTCCGCTCTGGCCTATCAGCGCCAGTGGGGTCACAGGCTTGGAGTCGCCCTGGTTGCCAAGGGTTTTATCACCGAGGGAATGCTGGTAAAAGTACTCGGAGAGGTGATGTCGTTGCCCACCGTGGACCTCTCCACAATTGAAGTGGACACCGATGCCCTGCGTCTTGTGCCTTTCAACACTTGTGAAAACAACGACTTGATTCCGATCGCAATCGAGCAAAGGGGCAAGTCACGCACCTTGATTGTGGCCATGTCCGATCCGATGAACGTGGCGGCCATAGACGAAATCGAATTTACGACGGGTTGCAAGATCCGCCCGGTTCTGGCCATGATCTCGGCCATCAACTCCGCGATTCGCAGGTATTACCGCGGGCAAAACACTCAGATCAAACCGCTGACGCTGTACCGCGAAGAGATAAGCGACACCGGCCGTATGGAACTGGTGCGTCCCGGCGGAAACGTTGAGCGAGTGGATACCTCGACTTACCAGGAAGGCAAAAAGGTAATGAACCTGGTCGACGAGGTTTCCGATGACAATGGAGAAGATACCCGCAGTAAAGTGGAGAGGATCAAGGCGCGCCGGGCGGCCCGTGCGTTGCGCCAGAAATCGCAGCCCATTTCCTCCGAAGAGGCCATGCAAGACTACCTTGAGGAGGTACAGACTTCAGAGTTGGAATCCATTCAAAAACTCGAGAAGTATTTCTGGGCCTTGATGCGCTCGATGGCAAAGAAGGGTTTGATTACCAAGGACGAATTCTTAAAAGAGCTTAAAGAATAGCTGTTGGAGGGGGAACTTTCGCTGTGTTCCCAATATTTTTGTAAAAAGTAATGTAAGGAGGGAACCATCATGTCGCCGAAAATATCCAATCGACTCTCGTCCTGGCTGTTACTGATTTCGGGCTGCATGTTCCTGGCCGGTTGTCAAAGCAAGTACGAGCGTTTGCCGAAAGCTACCCAGAAAGAGTTGCAGGCTCTCAGTGAGCGTTATCAGGCTTTTGTAGAAGAGGCCAAGAAATTGAAGCCCGGCGACGAGTTCCACCTGCTGCATCATTTCAGCCATGCCGCCTTGACGCAAGTCAAACCCGAGGCCTTCACGAATGCGGCCAAGGAGTTCATTTCCAAGGCATCCTCCGGCGGCCTCGACAATATCAAAATCATAGGAGCCCGTTCACCGGGAAAGGTCCGGGTGCTGCTAATTAAAACCGCGGACGGCAAGGGAGTGATTCCATTCGTGCAGACATCCGACGGCTGGAAGATCGACGAAGTCGGATCCGCCTTCGGCGACTATACCACGGAAGTCAATCTCAAGGGCAACATGCCGGCTCAACAACCGTCCATCCTTGCCTCGATGGTAGTGCTGCAGGATCAGCAGGCGAGCGAGACCGACGTAGTCCAGGCTGCCATAGAACTGGCTAGTTCAAACGACAAGGCGACCGCACAGAAATTCGCGGCCGCGGCCAAGAAGCCGTGGGCCAAGACCGCCTTGCTTTACGCCGCCTGGAAAACAGGCGCCGACTGCGAACCGTTCGCCAATGCGTTTCCTATCGACGGCGAGAGCCAGGGAAAGCTCTACGACGCGGATACCGAGAGCTTCCGTACATTGCTTTCAGGGCTATGCCAGTGCGCCGCCGAATCCAAGAGTTCCAAGATCGCCCTGAAGGTCTACAAAGGATGTTACAACGTCGAGGGCGGCGCCAGGAGCGAATACGTCGACCAGGTCGTGGAAATGGCAAACAAGCAACCCGAGTACATACTGGCTGCCGCTATGAGAACCAACTACAAATACGAGATGGATCCGGTGGCCAACATCATGGTCGGAGCCATCCATGGCGAGAAGAAGATGCCTTTCTACCAGTTCATCCACAAGAAGGCCAAGGAAGGCGGCCGGGCAGGTAAACTCGCGCAGGAATGGGTCGATAAGATGAGCAAGCGGGACGTGGCAGAGCCGCCCGGCACGGAGAACGGCGACAAGCCGGCCGAGTGAATCTCAGCCTTCCTCGGCTGAAGCTTCTATGGGCTCCGCGTAGTGTCTTTCGTAGTGATCGAGAACAGTCTTCATGCCACGCAACGGAATATGCGAGAGAATACTGCGGGTCAGGGCGTGAACCGTCCGCTCCTCGGGCGAGCGCTCGCCGGCATCCTGGTGAAACGGGGCCATGAACTTGACGAAGCGGATCACGTGGATGATCTCGTGGGTCAGCACGTACAGCACAAGCGGTGAAAAATTCAATTCGCGCGGCCGCCTGCCGAGCACAGCCAGAATGTTATGATCCTGCAAGTTGACCCGGTAGAGATCGCGCTTGCGGCCGAAGCGAGGCTCTGTGTACTGGTAGCGAGCGATATCCGCAAGCACGCCGCTTTCGTGAATTTCGGAATCCGCTAACTTTTCCAGCGTTCTGATCTCGTAGGGAACCCGCAGGGCCTCTTCGTGGCCCATCTTGAAGTGATCACCGGTCAGTTCCCTGGACAGCTTGACCAGGCTCCCTAGCCTGCGTATCTGGGCGTCGGCGAAGCTGCCTTTCCAACCAGCTGATTTGCCGTCTGATTCATCCACAGCCGAATGATAGCTTGCCCTATGTTAAAAATACAAGCCCGGCCGGCCCGATCTTGACAGCGTGTTTTCAGGGAATTATATTCCTTTCGCTCCGGGAGCGAGGAGGTCGCAAACTTGCCCATCTATGAATACCAATGTACGAAATGCGGCGACGAGTTCGACGCGATCCAGAGCTTTTCGGACAGACCGCTGAGAAAATGCAAGAAGTGCGGCGGAAAACTCGAAAAGCTGATCTCGGAGTGCAACTTCCAGCTCAAGGGCACCGGCTGGTACGTAACCGATTACGGCAAGAAGGACAAGTCCAACGAGAAGAAGGCATACGACAAGAAGAAAGAGAGCAAGACCGAGTCCAGCCCCAAGCCCGATAAAGAGTCCAAACCCAAGCCTAAACCTTCCACCGAATAAACACCCGTCAGTTGGTTTTTTCTGGCAAGGCGACTATCTCCCAGGGTAAATAAACTTCATGACATCCACCGGTCTCCGGCGGTCCAACTTCGTACTGCTGTGGATAGGACAGCTCGTCTCGCAGTTCGGAGATTCCATTTTCCATATCGGCCTGCTCTGGCTGGCGCTCGAACTGACCGCTTCCAAGCCGCTGGCGAGCCTGATTGTGGCGGCCGGGTACCTTCCGGCCATCCTGTTGTCGCTTTTCGCGGGACTGGTCGTCGATCGTGTCGATCGCCGCAGGCTGATGATCCTGTGCACGGCCGTCCAGGCTTCGGTGGTCGCGCTGGTGCCGGTTTGCGATCACTTCCAGTTGCTCTCGGGCACGGTTCTGGCGCTGGTGACTTTCTCGCTGGCCACCGGGGCTGCCTTCTTCAACCCCGCCCGCGACGCGCTCATACCACAACTGGTAAGACATGAGCGTTTGAACCGGGCCAACTCGCTGGTTCAGATCTCGGCCCAGCTGGCCTTTTTAGCCGGGCCCACGGCGGCCGGAATCATGGTGGCCCGGGTTGGAACCATCGGCCTGTTCACAATCGACGCCGTGACGTTTCTGGTGAGCCTGGTCAGCCTGCTCTTGATGCGAACACGTCGTTCCAATTTGCCGCACATTGAGGCCGGGCCGATTCCCCTGCCCCAGATTCCGCCGGCCGCCGGCGGAACGATGGACGAAGTGCTTGCCGGCCTGAAAACCTCTTGGGAAGACGTGCGCCTGCGCGGGTTGCTGTTCATCACCGCCGTGGACAACCTGATCATTATGGGTCCGGCTATTTTCGGCGTTCCGATCTACGTGCGCGAGGTTCTGAGTCTCGGCGCGAAAGAGTATTCGCTGATTACCGGCGCCTTTTTTGCCGGGATGATCGCCTCGAGCCTGCTGATCGGCCTGCGCGGGAGAACCTGGCCCAAGGGTAAGCTGATAGTCACGGGCATGTTCTTAGACGGCGCCACTTTCATACCCTTCTTTTTCATCGACGACTTCGCCATCGCCTGCGTTGCGATGTTCCTGCACGGCCTGACCGTGCCGTTGATTATCGTTCCGCGGGCCACTCTGATTCAGCAAATCGTTCCCGACAATCGCCGCGGGCGCGTCTTCGCTTTAGTCAACCTGGCAGTGGTCGGTTTTACCGCTTTGAGTATGCTGTTGACCGGCCTGTTGTCCCAGTGGCTGGGAATTGATCAGATATACCTGGGGATCGGAATCATGGGAGCGGCATGTGGACTGCTTGGAACCAGGTTCAAGGCTCTCTGGCGAGCCTAGGAGGCCACCATGACGCTCGGTCACAGATCGGTCGCGATGTCGATGATCGGCTCTTTCGTCACAATCGCGATTCTGGGACTGTGCTCATGCGCAGCCTTACCAGGCCACCCGGCGATGATCGAAAGCCTGCGGGCAGGAGCGGATGAGGCCTTGCGCCTGGGAGATGCAGCCAGGGCCGAGAATCTCTACAGGCAACTGCTGGCGGTCCAGGAAAAGGCGGAAGGCAAAGAAAGCCTGACTCTGGTCGATACGCTGAATACACTAGCCGGCTTGCAATCCCAATATGGCCATTATTTGCAAGCCCGCCGCTTGTACGAACGATCGGCTCGACTTGTCGGAAAAAACCTCGGTCCCCGCAACCAGGCGGCAGGCGCTTGCCTCGCTTATATAGCCGACTGCGATCTGGCGTTACATCGCCTGGACGCCTGCGTAAAAGAATACAGCTCAGCGATCGACATTTTCACTTCTTCGTCCGGCCCCGAAGGGCCGTGGGTGGCCTATTGTCTTTACGGTCTGGGAAGGGTGAAAACCGAACAGGCGAAAATGCCCGAGGCGCGGGATCTTTTTCAGCGCTCGCTGCGGATGGTCGAAAAGTCACTGGGTTCTGATCATCCTCAGGCCGCGATCGTACTGAACTCACTGGGATACCTGGAGATGCTGGCCGGGAACTACCGGGCCTCGCACTCAAGTTATCAACGGGCGCTCACGATCCAGGAAAAGACCTTCGGGGGCGAGCACCCTCAGGTCGCGTCTATCCTGATCGGGCTTGGGCAAGTATCCCGCAGGATGGGTTCCTTCGAGGACGCAGTGGGTTTCTTCGCCCGCGCCTTGTCGATCGCCAAGAAAACCTACGGGCCGGGCAGCATCCTCGAGGCCAATGTTCTCGGCAACCTCGGCGAGATTGCGTTGCACCTCGGTGATGCACGGCACGCCGACGAACTGTACCGGCAGGCAATCGAGTCCTACCAGAAAATCCTCGGACCGGACAATCAGCAGGTGTACACACTAAGGCATAACCTGGCCCACGCCCTGGCCATGGCGGGTTCGTATGACCTGGCCCTGGAACAATACAAGTTCGTGCTGGAGCGCTACCAGAAGACTCTCGGCCCCGGCCACCCATGGGTGGCTCAGACTCGCTGTGCCCAGGCCTTGATCCAGACATTCGCGGGTCGGGCCGAAAAGGCCCTGCCCGTCTGCCGACGCTGCATCGCCGGGCTCGAGCGTGTGCTGGGCAAGGATCACTTTCGCATAGCCGAAAACCTGCGCTGCCTGGTATTAGCCAATCTCAGGCTGGGCAACCAGGAGATGGCCCGCCAGGCGGCTGAGAGAACACTTTCTCTGGCTGCCCGCAATATTGATCCTCTGCTCGACGCGACCAGCGATCGTGAACGCCTGGAACTGATCTCGTCACGCCGCGTTTATCTGAACACATACTTGTCCTTGTTCGATCGTAAATCGGACGGCACCAATGCCTATGCCGCGCTGCTCGCGTGGAAGGGCGTGGTGATGACAACGATGGCCGCCCAGCATGCCGCTGCCCTGGCCAGTCCCGATCCCGATCTTGCAAAACTGCTTGAAAAACTGAACACGGTTCGCCGCAAGCTGGCGGAACAGATGTTGAGCATGCCCGGGCCCGCCGAAAAACAACAACAGGCCGCGGCCGGTTTCGTCGATCTGATCAATCGCCGTGATGAGTTGGAGCGCGAGATCGCCAGGCGAAGCGAGGGTATCAGACGAAACCGGGTGATGCTGTCCGCCGGGGCAAATGATATTTGCCGCCAGTTGCACAAGAACGAAGCCCTGATCGACTACCTGGCCTACCAGAGGTATCAACCCCCTGAAGCCGGCACGGCTTCAGAAGGCAGCTGGAAGCCGGTCTACCTGGCATTCATTCTCAAACCTGATAGTTGCAGGAAACCTGAGCGTGTCGAACTCGGCAATGCCGAATCTATCGAACAAGCAATCGGCGGATACATCGACCTGGTTCAAAAAAACGCCTCCCCAAAAAGGCTGGCCGCCGTCGGCCGGAACCTGCGCCGGCTGATCTGGGATCCCCTGGCAGAACGGTTGCACGAACGGCGCAAGGTGTGGATAGTGCCGGACAGCGCATTAGCGGGCGTACCGTTTGGCGCCCTGCCTGACAGCGACGGGCGCTTCCTGATCGAAAAGCTGACATTCGGATACTTGTCGGCGGCCCAGGAGCTTGCGCGGCCCGAGCAGGCGGACGGGTCGCCGACAAAGAGCGTCCTGATTGCCGGCGGGATCGACTACGGCACGGCGAGCGAGAAATCGGCGGCGGCCGGAAGTCGACAAGCCGGTTCATTTTCCGGGTTATTGCCGGTACAAGCCCTGCCGGAGACCAAGACTGAGGCCAGGAACCTGGCCGCACTTTTCCGCAAGACCAGCCCGCGCCAGGCGCTAGTGCTGCTCGAGGGAGGCAGCGCCACCGAGGAGCGGGTCAAGAAAGAACTTTCAGGAAAACGCTTCATTCACCTGGCCACCCACGGCTACTTCTCTCCGGAGAAGCAGGCTCAACCGGTAAAGACGGTAGATCTCGGCAACATGACGGTCGAGGCTCCTTTAGCCAGGTTCCTGGCATCGGGTTCGGGATTGATCCTTGCCGGAGCCAACGACGGCGGACAGGCGGAAGGAGAAGACGGTCTGTTGACGGCCGACGAGGTGTCTTCGGCGGATCTGAGGGGAACCGAGCTGGTCGTTCTCTCGGCCTGCGAGAGCGGAGTGGGAACACCAATCGCCGGCGAAGGAGTGCTGGGACTCAGGCGGGCTTTCTTCATAGCCGGAGCCCGAGCCGAGATCATGAGCCTGTGGAAGATTCCCGACGAGCCCACCCGCCGGCTGATGGAATCATTCTACAGAAAGACCCTGGTGACCAAGACCGAAGGCAAGGCTGAAATCCTGCGCGCGGCAAAGCTCGAGATGATCGAGCGCTTGCGGCGAGAGCATGGCCTGGCGAATCCCTTGTTGTGGGCGGGCTTCATAGTCTCCGGCATGTAATATCAAGCCGCGGAAGCGAGGCACTCAGAACGTCCCTTGCAGATAAACGGTAACCATCCGGCTGAGCGGCTCTCCCCCATACTTCTCTCCGCTGGCACTGACACCGCCCGCGTCTTCGTAATAATGAAAATGGGGCGATGAGAAAGGAGATACCGGCAGAAACAGCTTGGCCCCCGTTTCCAGTTCGAACCCTTCCGTTGGTTGCCATTTCCAACCCAGCTTGCTCATAATGAGAAAGACGCTTCCGAGGCGCACATTCCTGCTTGGATACAGGGGTCCCTCTGGATTTTCCACCTTTTCCTCCAGAAACTTGGAGCGGGAGAAAAAATACAGGCTGCCTATCAGGCCGGACTCAGTAGAAAAACGTCCTCCGATGGTAAGCAGGTTCTTGGGAGTGGTTTCAGAGACCGCGGCCAGTTTATGGTCGAACACTTCTCGATGCGCCCAGGAAGCCAGCAGGAATATCGACTCCGTGGGTTGGTAGCGGATGACGACTTCGATGCCCTGGATGTCGACATCAGCCTCGTCATTGGTCACCATCAATGTCGACTTTTCAAGATCGGGTAAACTCTGTTCGCCGGCAACGATGTTGGTAGCCATCGTGCTCCGGTTGCGAAGCTGGTTATAGTACAGATCCACCGCAACACTGAGACTATCGTCCAGGAACCTCCCCAAATAGCCAAACTCGAACGAAATCAATTCCGAGTTTGCAAGATCGCTGTTTCCTATTGAACGCGACATGAATTCCTGGAACTTGTCTTGATCCGTTCCGATAATCGGACTGTCTTTCGGAAACTCGACCATGGCATGCAGCCGCGAATCGACAAAGGCCGGTTTGCGAAATGCCCGACCCACCCCGATGCGGATAAATTGCCCTTCTTTGGGACAAAAAACCGCAGCAAATCTGGGGCTGATGAACTCATGAGTTTCCGTGTTGTAATCGAATCGCAGGCTGCCGGTCAGAGTCAGCCAGTCTCCCGGGACATACTCGGCATGGGCGAAAGCTCCGCCGCGCCCTTCCCAATAGCTGATGCCCGGTTTGTGGTAACCAGGGCTGGTGAGATCGGCGAAGCTGTCTCCGTCGAGAAGTTGATCCGAACCGATCCAGGAAACTCGCGCGCTGGCGCCGACTATCAGCAGCAAGGGATCGACCAGCTTGGGCAAGGTCCACTGGGCCTCTGCATCCACGATGTGGCTGTCCGCGGTTACCGGAACGAAGTTAGCCAGTCGGATATTCCTGTATTCCATAGGAGCCTTGATCTCCAAGGAAATAGGCGCCTGACTCCAGAAGAGTCTTGTCCGGATGTCTTCTGAATCATAGGAGAGTCTGAGCGTCCTCATGCTGAAGTCCATCCCGATCTGACCGATACTGGTGTTCATACCGCCTTCAGTTTCCGAAAATCCCCCTTCGAGCAGCAGTCGTCTCGACTTCGACCAGCGATATTCGGCAACCGAGCGCAGCTTGTACACTCGTTTGCTCCTGATACGCGGCGTTAAAAAAGAAGAAGCGATGTCGCTCGAGCCGCTCAGAGAAAAACCCCAGTTCCCGGTGCGAATGAATCCTCGCGCGCCCGCTTCGAGCGTGCCGACCTCTCCGCCGCTGAAACGCACAGAGCCGGAAGATTTTTCGGGTATTACCCGCGTTGTTATGCTGATCACACCGGCGAGCCCGCTGGCTCCGTAGAGCGAAGAAGCTGGTCCCCTCAGAATCTCGATTCGTTCCACGTCGTCTAACGAAATCGTCTCTGCTTCCCATGGCACCTGGCCGAGCAACTCGTTTACGGCGTCTCTTCCATCGATCAGCACCTGGTAGTGGTTGTTTGAATTGGTCCAGTACATCCTCGAGGAAACGGAGTAAAACGAGGGCGAGACCATTACTACGTCCATACCGGGCACCAGCCGCAGCAGATCCGGAATATTAGTAGCCCCTGATGCCTCTATATCCGCCCGGGTGAGCACGGTGACGGCTGACGGGCTCATGCCGATCTCCTGGCGATGGCGTGAGGCCAATTCGACCACGTTTGCATCTTCCAGGAAGTCGAATTCTTCGGACAAATCGGTTTCAGATTCCTTCTTTTCGGAGTCAGAATCGGTAATACTCGACCGCTTGCCTGCAAGAACAATCGGTGTCAAAGTCAACTGGACAAGGAAAAGGACTGTCAGCGTTGTAACTGTTTTCGAATAACCATGCATGCTTGTTCCCGCAATTTGATAGTTTTTAATTGTACACGAAGGTTTATGTCCAGACAAGAAACTGATGAATTATGCAGTGTTTGACAGTGCCGGCCCGGAGTGTTAATTTTCGCAGGTTTTGGCAGCCTGGGAGCAGCCGATGAAACACTTGTCGTCCAATGAGGTCCGCGCGGAGTTTCTCAGCTACTTCGAAAAGAGACAGCATCGGGTTTGTCGGTCTTACCCCCTGGTTCCGCCCAACGATCCCAGTTTACTGTTCACAAACGCCGGCATGGTGCAATTCAAGGACGTCTTCACCGGTCGCGAGAAAAGCGATTTCTCCCGGGCCGTCTCGAGCCAGAAGTGCGTGCGGGCCGGTGGTAAGCACAACGACCTGGAGAACGTCGGACGCACCGCGCGCCACCACACCTTCTTCGAAATGCTCGGCAATTTCTCGTTCGGCGACTACTTCAAAGAACAAGCCATCCGCTTCGCCTGGGAGTTTCTGGTCGATCATTTGCAGCTTCCGGCTGAGCGCTTGTGGATTACAGTCTTCGGCGGCGACCAGCGCGAAAACCTGCCCGCCGATGACGAGGCTGCCGAATTGTGGCGATCCGAGGCCGGTCTGGGCTCGGACAGGATCCTCTGCTGCGGCAAGAAAGACAATTTCTGGTCCATGGGTGACACGGGCCCGTGCGGTCCCTGCTCCGAGATCCACTTCGACCAGGGAGAGTCCGTTGCTTGCGGCGAGCCGGGTGGCTGCCGCGGAGTCAACTGTGAGTGCGATCGTTTCCTCGAGGTCTGGAACCTGGTCTTCATGCAGTTCGACCGCGGCCGCAACGGCAAGCTGGCGCATCTGCCCGCGCCCTCGATCGACACCGGCATGGGCCTGGAGCGCTTGTGCGCAATAGTCCAGGGAGTCAACACGAACTACGAGACCGATTTGTTTCTGCCGTTGCTGCAACGCATGGGAGATATCGCCGGCCGGCGCTACGGCGCCGACAAAGAGGGCGATGTCTCTCTGAGGGTCATCGCAGATCACGCCCGGGCCTGCGCTTTTTTGATGGCGGATGGTGTGTTGCCGTCGAACGAGGGGCGCGGCTACGTCCTCAGGCGCATCATGCGCCGTGCCATCCGCCACGGCGACAAGCTGGGAGTCGGTGATATCTTCTTCTCCGAGATCTGCAGTGAGGTCGTGCGACAGATGAGCAAGAGCTATCCCGAGTTGCCCGAGCGGGAGGAACTTATCGTCAAGGCCGCCCGCCTGGAAGAAGAAACCTTCCGGCGCACGCTCTCGGGAGGCCTGAAGATTCTGAACAAGGAGATCGGTTCGCTCGAAAAGCAAGGCTCGAGCATATTGCCCGGCAAGCTGGTCTTCGACCTTCAGACCAGGGACGGTTTTCCGCCCGACCTGACCGCTGTAATAGCCGCCGAACACGGAATGACCCTGGATGATGAAGCCTATCGACAGGCGTTTGCCCACCACCAGCAGGTAAGTGCGGGCGAGTTGGGAATCGCGGCGACCGACGAAATCTTCAAATCTATTCTCGGACAGGTCGGACCGAGCGAATTTATCGGCTACGATGAAATGCAGGGCACGGGTAACGTCCTGGCTCTTGTCTCGCTTGTAGAGGGGCACGACGACAACGGCCAGGCGATCGCAACAATCCGCAAGCGCGTCGAACAGGCCGCGGCCGGCGACGAATTCGAGATGCTGGTATCACAAACTCCCTTTTACGGAGAAACGGGCGGGCAACTCGGCGACAAGGGCAAGATTGTCGCGCCGCAGGGCCGGGGCAGTGTGCTGGATGCCCAGAGATCGTTGCCGGAACTTATCGTACACCGTGTGAAACTCGATCAAGGCAAGATCCACGTGGGAGACGAGGTGCGCCTGGAAGTCGACCAAGAGCGCCGCGACGCAATCAGACGCAACCATTCGGCCACCCACCTGTTGCAGTCGGCGCTACGACAGGTGCTAGGCGAACACGTCAACCAGAGCGGCTCGCTTGTAGCACCCGATCGTTTCCGTTTCGATTTTTCGCATTTCGCTCCCATGACTCGCGAGGAGTTGGACCAGGTCGAACACCTGGTCAACAGGATGATCAGAGCCAACTACGCGGTCGAGGTGACGCTGACCGATATCGAGGGCGCTCGAAAGGCCGGGGCCACCATGCTGTTCGGTGAGAAGTACGCCCAAAGAGTGCGCATGGTGCGCATGGGGCCCAAGAGCCTCGAGCTTTGCGGAGGCACTCACACCGGGCGCAGCGGCGACATCGGTGCGTTTTTGATTATCTCCGAAGGCAGCATCAAGGCGGGCGTGCGACGCATCGAGGCGCTCACCGGAGCCGAAGCGATCAACCGCCTGCAAATGCTGCGCTCGCTCACCGGCGCGGCCTGTGAAATGCTGAAGACCGAACCGCGCCTGCTGGTCGAACGGATCAAAACATTAAAGAAAAGCGAGGCCGAAGCGGAGCGCGAAATCGAAAAGCTCAAGCAGAAAGTGGCCGCCGTGGGTACGACCGATCCGGCATCGGAAGCCCGCGAGATCGCGGGCGTCCGGGCGCTTGCCGTCATGGCAAAAGGAATCGGACTATCCGGTCTGCGCGAGTTCACGGACAACCTCAAAGATCGCCTCGATGGAGTCGTAATGGCCTTCAGCGAGGAGAACGGCAAGCTCTCGGCTGTTTGCAGCGTGCCCAAGCGACTTTGCGAAAAACTCAAAGCTGGCGACCTGCTGAAAGCCGTCT
Source organism: uncultured Myxococcales bacterium (assembly GCA_964513625.1). Classification (GTDB taxonomy): domain Bacteria; phylum Myxococcota; class B64-G9; order B64-G9; family B64-G9; genus DATKYQ01. The sequence continues at coordinate 73,730 of CAZENH010000006.1, forward strand.
TTGAGGTAACCGGCGGCAAGGGCGGCGGGCGGCCCGATTTCGCCCAGGGCGGCGGCGGCGACCCGGCCAAGTTCGAGCAGGGCTGTGTAACATTCTATTCACTGGTGGAAAAAACGCTGACGGCATAGGTTCACAAGGTGAACGCGTCTGCAAAAGCCGTCTCCCAGAGGCGGCTTGCCCCTGGGCTGGCCCTGGTCATGGCGGGGCTGGGTTGCTTTGCGACCGCCGCCCAGGTTGATTACATCCGCGAGTTCCTGGTCATCTTCGCCGGAAACGAACTCTGCCTGGGAGTCATCCTGGCCTGCTGGTTTGCTGGCATCGTCGCCGGAGCGCTGGCAGGGGGACGCCTGGCCCAACGCGTCTTGCATCCCGCCGCCTGGTTCGTGTCTTGCTGCATATCAATGCTCGTTTTCCTGCCCGGCCTGGTAGCTCTTCTCAGAACCTGGCGCGCTCTTACTGGAATAGGAGCGGGCGAAGTTCCCGGCCTCTCCGGCCTGCTCATGGGCGGCCTTGTGCTGATTTCGCCCTTTGCCTTGCTGATCGGCTTGGCTTTCCCGCTGGTCTGCCGGCTGGCGGCCGATACCGACGACTCGCGGGCCATAGGCCGGGTATACGTCTTCGAGTCGGCCGGAGCGATTGCGGGCGGATTTGCGGTTGGGGTATTGCTGGCAGGACAGGTTACGACTCTGGAGTCGATCTGTATAACCGGCCTGCCGCTCAGCGCCGGTTTGATCTGGTTCGGCCGGCGCGAAGCCAGGATCCCGGCGCTGGCTACGGGGGTGCTTTTCATAACAGCCTGCCTCGCCTTAATGAGCGGAGCCTTGGGATCCCTGGACGCTTCCCTTTCGCTTTTGCGCTTCGACGAACTCGGCAGCGGCAACCGGAGAATCGGCTGGGCCGATACGCCCTACCAGTATCTCGATCTCGGCCAATCCGGTGAGCAGTACACTCTTTTCGCCGACGGCAAGGTTACTCGCACGTTTCCAGATCCTTACCGTTCCCGCCCGCGGGCTCATCTGGTGATGAACGAGCATCCCCGGCCCAGCCGGGTTCTGCTTCTGGGCTCGGCCTCCTTCGAGTTTCTGCCGCCGGCATTGATGTATCCGGTCGAGCGCCTCGACCTTGTCGAAATCGACCCCGCTGTGAACGGGCTCGTCGAACCCGTTCTCGATCCAGCCATAAGAAAGGCCTTTCGTGATCCGCGCCTGCACTTGCACTTGACTGATGGGCGACGTTTCCTGCGTCGCGCGGACGAGGTCTGGGACGTGATCTTCGCAGACGTGCCCGATCCGACTACGGCGGCGCGCAACCGTTTCTTCACGCACGAGTTCTTCGAGCTGGTCCGCTCGCGCCTTGCGCCGGGCGGAGTGTTCGTGACAAGACTTTCCTCGAGCGCAAACTACCTTGGTCGTGAAACCGCCTCGCTGGTGCGCACGGTCCAGGCTACCCTGGCCAAGGTTTTCGCTCAGGTCGAAGTGCTTCCGGGACAGGAGAGCTTCTTTCTGGCCTGCCAGACCGCCGGAGTGCTGTTGGCCGATCCGGATCGCCTGGGAGATCGTTACCAGGCCCGCGGCATCAATGACCCGAATTTCACCCGCTACCACTTCAAGGTACTGTTTCAATCAAACATGGTCTCCGACCTGCAAGAGCAAATCACAGAGCGCGGCGCCGCGTTCGGTAACAGCGACGCCAGGCCGGTGACATATCTGCAGAGCGTGGCGCGTTGGGCGCACTTGATGGGCGAGACGAGCGCCAGCTGGCTCGCCAAGGCAGTAAGACTGCCGGCTTGGGTATGGTATATCGCCGTGTTGATTATCGCGGCCATGTTCTCCGTGCGCATCCTCGCCGGCCGGGCTGACAGATCTGTTCGTACGCAACGCGCAGTCTCGTTCTCCTTGCTGGTAGTCGGGGCGTACGGCATGACCGTCGAATTAGTGTTGACTTTCGCCTACCAGTCGATGCTGGGAAGCCTCTACCGCGAGATGGGTCTGATCGTAGCTTGTTTCATGGCCGGCCTTGCGGCGGGTTCATACGTCATGGAGCGCAGATTGGTGCACCGGCCGGGCTCCGTAACTTTGCTTGCAAAATTGCTTTTTACGCTAGCCGCATTCTCGGCGGCCGTGCCGTTGCTGCTGACCTCGGAAATTCTTGTGCTGATGCCTTTGTGGGTCGAGCAAGTCTACATATTGTTTCTGATTCTGGCAGCCGGGATAGGGGCCGGGACGATCTTTCCGCTTACGGGTCATATCGCGGTGCGCACGGGACGCCGGGTGGGCCTGGCAGCCGGCCTGCTCGACGCGGCGGATCACCTGGGCGCCGCCGCCGGCGCATTCCTGGCAGGAGTCCTGTTGTTCCCCGTCCTGGGACGGCTTCATACTTGCCTGCTGCTTACCTTGTTGTGCGCGGCGGCCGGATTTTTAAACGTCATGCTGACAAGAAGAACCGATTGACTATCGCCTAGGATGTATTCTCTGCCAGGCGAGCCAGCAGCATGCCGTTGCCGGCGAAGACCAGGCGGGTACGCCAGGCCGGATGGGCACTCAGGTAGGGTTTGATTTGCCGGCCCTTCACCCCGCGCACGGCGTCATCCACGATGACAATTGAACCGGGAACGAAGAGATCCTCAACGGCCCGAAACTCGGCCATTGTAATCGCCGGATCGTCGGCCGAATCGAAGAAGGCAAAATGCAACTCGTCGAAAATTCCAGCGCGCTTGTGCTTGGCAAGGTTTGCAGCCGCGTCACCCGCGACAAATTCTATCTGGTCCAGATGCCCTGCGCAGACCGACCTGCAAACCTCTATATGGGAGGGCTGCAACTCGAACGTAAAAAAGCGTCCGCGCCCGGCCAGGGTCCGGGCAATGGCCAGGGTGCTGTCCGTGCCCTCTTCCTCTCTGCGAATACAGCCGGTCTCAATACAGACGGGTTCGGCGAACCGGCGCACAACTTCCGAAATCGCCGCGGATAGAACCTCGGGGTGCGGCCGGACCCGCGCACGGCGGCCTATGAATCGCGCCAGGCGCTGCCCGGTCTTGCCGAACTGAAATGCCAACCAATCCCGTAGCGGGCCACGGGTCGGTCCGCTTGGAAATCTTCCGGCGATCGCTTCGAGCATCAGCTCTCCCGGATGATCTTTATTTTTTCAAGATCATCCAGGCCAAGGCCGCGCGAGGCTGCCGTGTGAATCCACTTGGGAGCTCGATTTTCTTTGGCCAAAGTCTTCAGGCCCTTTTCCCGGCGCTTTTTCTCGATCACATCCCAGGCCACCCTGTCGAGCGCAATCGGGTCCTTTGAAGCCATGATGCCGTTCATCTCCCAGGCATATTCGGGCAGGTAACCCGGGCCGCCGTTGCACTGGGCGGTCAGCGCATCGACCAGCGACAAGCGCAACTTCTTCTGCACGACCGGAAAGGCCAGCACGTCGGCCACGTAGGGATCGCAGCCGTTGTCGTGGAACTTGTTCGGGTTGTGGATCAGCCCGAAGAGGTTCTTGGTTGCAACGCCGACGCCGGCCAGGTTGTGATCCTTGAGCACGCCCAGGTTGATCAGCACCGATATGCGCCTGGTCAAGATTCGGCTCAGACAACTTCCCACCTGGCCGGAAACGGCGATCTCCTTCTCATATCCGGCAGCGCGGCTATCGTTACCCAGAAAGGCCGGCCGCTCGCCGCCCCCTCCGACTTCGAAGCCGCCCTTGCGGATATCACGCTCGCCGCGCTCGAAAAAGACGATTCGTCCCGGCGCCACTCCCGCCGATACCAGGGCCGCGACCAGGGCCTGGGTGAACTCGCGCGTCGGCGACAGCGGCGGTCCGGCCAGGCAGTTGAGCTTGATACCGACCACATCGGCAGGGTCGATTATGCCGCGCAGGCCGCTGGTAGCGTCTGGACCTCCCAAGACCGCCTTCAGTGCGCGATCGAGAAGCGCCTTGACCCTGCCGGCGTCCAAACTACCTGCCCGACGCACCTTGGCATCGGTCATCAATGCCACCCGGCCGGGATCGCCTTTACCGCGCACTCGGCCGCGCCGGTTCTCCTTGGCGCAGGCGCCGGTAGTCGTTCCCAGTGCCAACGACAGTCCGACACTTTTTACGAAAGTTCTGCGATCCATCAGCGACTCTTTCCGCGCAGGATACAAAGCCCGATAAGAAGCAACAGGACAATCAGCCCGTCGCGGTTTCGGCCGGCCGCGGCGCAACCGCAGCCGCCTCCCCCTCCCGGGCGTTGGCAGGTTCCGCCCGAGCCGCACTCGCTGCCTTCGGGACAATCGCTGTCGGAGGCACAGCTAATCTCTTGGCACAGATCGCCGCTCCCGGCCGGCAGGCACAACGCAGGCGCCGCGCAGTCGCCGTCAGACTGGCATACCCGCAGGCAATTGCCTCCCTGGGTCGGGCAGGCGCTGCCGGCCGGGCACTCGTTACCGGTAGTACAGGCTATCGTCTGACACAGATCGCCTCCTCCGGCGGGCAAGCACAGATCGGCAGCGTCACAATCGGCGTCGGAGCCGCAACTGCGCAGGCAGTCGCCGCCTTCTGTCGGACAGGCCGTGCCGTCCGGACACTCGCTGCCGTCGGTGCAAGCAATCTCCTGGCACAGGTAACCCCCGCCGCCGGGCAGGCACAGCTCAGGTTGCACACAATCCGAGTCGCCGGCGCAGGTTCGCCCGCAGATCCCGCCTCCCGGCGGACAGGCGGTTCCTGTCGGACACAGGCTGCCGTCCGTGCACTGGATGGCCTGGCAACTGTTGTCGCCGCCCGAGGGCAGGCACAGTTGCGGTGCGACACATTCGGCATCCGAGTCGCAGTGCGGCGAGCAGGCCAGGGTTCCGTCTCCCAGATCCTCGCAAGTGTTTCCCGGCGGACAATCGGCGGCGGAAGAACAAGTAGTAATACAGGTTCCTGTCGCTCCCGCGCCTGAAACATGGCAGCTTCCCGAGGCGCAGTTGATATCCTCGGCGCAGGCCATGCCGTCCGGGTTGTCCAGTCCCAACCCGGCAACCTTGACCGCCCGGGCGGCGTTCACCCTTCCGAATCCATAATGATCGTCGTGGCCGTTCGCATCGTAAGGGCCGCCGACCTTGTCGGCGGTCTGCTCTACGATCGCCCGCGCCTGGGCCCCGGTCAGATTGGGGTTGGCCGAGAAGACCAGCGCCACTACTCCGGCGGCTATCGGACAAGCGGCCGAAGTGCCGTTGAAGTACATGGTGTAGTTGCCGGTCGAATCGATCTCCTGGAAATTCGTCTTCTGATCGCCCCAGAGACCCATGGTGTAGTACCATCCGCCCCTGGAGAAACCGCCGTCTCCGCGTACGTCGATGGTCATTATCTGCGGACCGTCGAACATGTCCTGCGGGTTGGTCATGTTGACCGCTCCGGTGGGCGCCACTACCGAGAGGTTCGGGCCATAGTCCGAATAACTGACCACCGTGTCGCCGGTCCCCGTCCCTCCCACTGCCATGACATACGACTGGGCCTGCAACTCGTGAGCGCCGATCTGCTCGGCCTGGCCGGTGTACTGGTTGCCGTTACCCGATGCGAAGAGCACCACCGCGCCCTTTCCGTCGCGGCCGTTGTTCACGGCATCCTGGACGGCCTGGTAGTAGGGCTGGATATCGACCTGCCCGATCACCTGTTCGTCGATGCCCCAGGAGTTCGAGAGCACCCAGGCGCCGTGGTCGGTGGCGTACTGGATAGCCAGGTAGCCCTGAGACAGTTGGGCCGTCGAAGCCTGGCCGTCCATCATCTTGATTGGCAGCAAGCTGCATTTCGGGCAGACACCCGACCCGCCTTCAGCGTTGTCAGCGCTAGAGAGAATCTCACCGCTGCAGCATGTTCCATGGCCGTCGACGGCGTTACTCAGGGGCGTGGGATCGTTGGAACCGTTGACCGCGTTGTAACCGGTCAGTATGCGGGCCGCCTCCAGGTCCGGATGGCCGGTGTCCACCCCTGTATCGATCACGGCCACGACGACCTGGCTGTCTCCCCGGGTAATGTCCCAGGCGTCCTCCGAACCGATGTCGGCGCCGGAGTCCTGGTGGTGATGCCACTGGTTTGCGTAGTAGGGATCACTCGGTTGGTAGTAAAGTTTGATCGGCACTCGGAAGTCTGGCAGGGCCCACTCGACACCTGACTGCCCGCTCACGGCGACCGAGGCCGTAAGAGCCTGGTCGGCGCCGGCCGCCCGGCACAGGTAGGTCCTCCCGTCATGTCCCAGCTCTCGTACCGTTTGGAGACCGGTGCCGGCAATCACACTCTCGAGGTCTTGACCTTCTCTGAGCCTGACTATCAACTGGCGGCCGAGAGAAAAGGTCAACTGGCTACCGGGTACAGAAAAAACCATCTTGCCTGATGCCAGGCTTCCAGTCACGGATGTGGAACCAGCTTGTGTCAGGTCTATCCTGGCCCCTTGGCTATTAATGTAGAATGGTCCGGCCGAAACCGGTGACCCGCCGAGGAAGACTATCGAGACGATCAAAAAACCTCTCTTCATCGGATTTTCCTTTCTTCCCCCGTGATTGAAAGATTCTACAGGCGTCAAGAAAATCCAGTCAAGGCATGGCGCGTCGCTGTAGAATGCGCTACTATCTCGATATCGTGCGACTCGAATTCGCGACAGTTGGACTAATGACAGCCTGCATGGCGCTGACCATCGGCGGGCCGGCCCGGGCGCGCTTCGAGACAGGCACGATGCGAGTTGGAGCGGGACTCGGGCTGCGCGGCGGGGATGACGGTGTCACTTTCTCGATCGACGGTTCCTTCGGTTTCTTCGTACTCCACGGGCTCGAGCTGTCGATCTCCCCACTGTTTCAAACCGGCGGCGGCGAGCCGACCTTGTTTCTACTGGAGGGAGGCCTGCGTTTCATCCCCCTGCCGGACCTGCAGCTTACACCCTACATTCAGGCCGGCGCTGGACGCCTGTTCGTGATCGACCAGTTCGACGCCTGGATGGTCTCGGCGGGCGGCGGCCTGTTGTACCTCTTCGGGCCCTGGTACGGCATCGATATTTCAGGTGGATACCGCTGGTTCTTTTGGCCCGCGGACGATTCCAAAGACAATTCCAGCGGCACATACTATATCCAGATCGGTTTGTTGCTGATCTTCTGAAGTCACTTAAGATGAAGTGGATCGAGCTCATCACCTGCTTCGAGTGCAACTGCCGCTGCCTCGTGTGTTCCTCATACAGCCAGGCAGGAACGCGCATGAGCCGAGACGAGATGCGAGACTGGCTCGAGCGCGGGCGGGACGAGGGTGCTGTCGGTGTCTGGTTCGGGGGCGGCGAACCGACTCTGCATCCCGACCTGGTATCGGCATGTGAATCGGCTCGCGAGTTCGGCTACCGGCATATCCGCGTTCAGACAAACGGCATGCGCTTTGCGTATCAACCGTATGCCGAACGTTGCGTTGCGGCCGGGGTCAACCAGGTTGCGCTTTCGATCATGGGAAAGGACGCCGCCGCCCACGACGGCATTACCCGCACCCCGGGCTCGCACAAACACATGCTTGCCGGTCTCGACAACCTGGTTTCAATGGGCGTGAGCGTCGAAGCCGACGTATTGATCAGCAGCCGCTCGATAACCGGCTTGCATGAGATCGTCGAACTTCTGGCCCCGCGCGGCGTTGAAAACTTCGCCTTCTGGCTGTTTTCGCTTCACGGTACAGACGATTTAAACCTGAGGGAGCTACTGCCGCGCATGAGCGAACTCGTACCCCATCTCGAGCGCGCCCTTGCCGCCGCAGACGGGCTCGGAGTGAAAGCCAGTTCGTTTCACACTCCTCCCTGCGTGCTGACAGAGAACTTTCGCGACCGCTACGTCCACTCGGGAAACTGGAATCTGCTGGTAGTGCCTCCCGGCTCGGAGCCCTTCATGGCAGAGCTTTCCCCAATGGAAGGCGGCGCCTACCTCGAAGGATGTGCCGGCTGCCGGCTGCGTCCGGATTGCCTCGGACCGAGAGCCGATTACCTGGATATTTACGGCCCGGACGAATTTCGCCCGTTTCAGAAATAACAAGGAGAAAGCTTATGGAAATCATGAAATATACCGACGAGCACAAGATATTCAGACAGTCGCTGCGCAAGTTCTTCGAGAAAGAGGTAATCCCGCACATCGAGGAGTGGGAAGAGGCCGGGATCGTGCCCAGGGAAATCTGGGGCAAGATGGGCGCGCAGGGCTACCTGTGCATGAGCGTGCCCGAGGAGTACGGCGGCCTGGGAGCCGATTTTCTGTATTCGGTCATCGTCTCGGAGGAACTGGTGCGCACCAACCACTCCGGGCTGGCGGCGCCGCTGCACAGCGACGTTGTGGTGCCTTACATCACTTCATTCGCCTCCGAGGAACTGAAGCACAAGTACTTGCCCGGTTGCATCAGCGGCGAGTGCATCACCGCCATCGGCATGACCGAACCCAACACGGGCAGCGACCTGGCCGGCATCAAGACCACCGCCGTCGAGGACGGCGATCAGGTCATCATCAACGGGCAGAAGACCTTCATTTCCAACGGCATCAACTGCGACCTGCTGGTGCTGGCCGCCCGCGATCCCGCCGTCGAGGATCCCTACCAGGCCATCGATCTCTACCTGGTCGAGGCCGGCACTCCCGGCTTCGAGAAGGCCAAGCGAATCAAGAAGGTCGGCTGGCACAGTCAGGACACGGCCGAGCTTTTCTTCTCGGACTGCCGCGTGCCCAAGGCCAACCGGCTGGGCCAGAAGGGCTCGGGCTTCATGATGCTGATGCAGAAGCTGCAGCAGGAACGACTCATGTGCTGCATCGTGGCGGTGGCCGCGGCCGAGTACATGATCGGGTTGACCATCGACTACTGCAAGGAGCGCAAGGCTTTCGGCCGGCCTATCTCTAAGTTCCAGAATACGCGTTTCAAGATCGTCGAGATGACCTGCGAGGCCAAACTGGGCCGGGCATTCCTCGAAAAGCTGATCGTCGAACACATGGCCGGCGAAAACATTGTGGTGGATGTGTCGATGGCCAAGTACTGGACCACCGAGATGGCCAAGCGGGTTGCCGACCAGTGTGTCCAGCTTCATGGAGGCTACGGATACTGCGAGGAATACCCAATCGCCCGCGCCTGGCGCGACACCCGGGTCTTGTCGATCTTCGCCGGAACCAACGAAATCATGAAGACCATCGCCGCCAAGTTCATGGGTTTGTAAGGATCTAATGGTTCCTCAGCGGCCATCTTTGGCCGCGGGCTGCAGCCAGAGTTGCAGGCTGGAAGTCGTTGGAATGTGATTCCCCGACAACAAGGCGCTGAGCTCCTTCTTGATTAGCTGGTTCGGTTCGCGGGGCAAGACAGCGATTATTTTTTCTTTCGGAGGTTCTTCCAGGCGTCCGAGCAGTCTTACGGCCAAATAACGGACTACTGGACAGGCATCCAGCAATGCATCAAGTGCGCGCTGTCTCACCAGCTCGTCCGGCGCCGTCGGCAGCGCCTGCAACATCAACAGAGCCACCGCCGCAATCTCCTCCCTCTCGGCGGCGGCGATCACTTTCAGGCGAGCATGCCGAGCGCAACTTCCGGCATAGATAACCGCTGAGGCGCGCTGAACCGGGTCGCTATCCGACAAGGCTTCAAGAAACGCCTCGCGCCCGCGACGATCCTCCCGCTGGCAGGCCAGATCCGCGCTGATCAGCCGTACCTGGTTATTCTTATCATGCAGCAGAATTCCGGCGGCTTGCGGCAACTCGTGCCTCCAGAGCGGCAATATGTCACGCACCAGCCGCAGACGCACTCCGACCGTCTCATGCTTAGCCAGCGCATCGAGTACGTCGTCTTTCACGAAACGGCGCAGCCTAATCTGTGCCATTACCAGCCGCACCAAGGCATATCCCTTCGCTGCACCCCGAGGTGCAACCAATTTGCAATCACTCCCTTCGCAATCCTCGGGAGTCAGCATGCGGCGTACCATAGCGGTCAGAGCGCGACGGCTGCGCCAGTATCGGCCGCGGGCGATGTGTTCCGCTGCAACCACCCGGAGATTGAGATCGGTATCGTCGAGAAAGGCCGCCAGGCAGTTACGCGCCTTCTGGCGCTCCTTCTTCCACTCCGAACGTTTCCATTCGCGAGGTTGGCGCAGGGGATCTTCACAACCATCCACTTGAGCCGCCTCGACGGATTCGGTTTTGTCTCTGGGGTGCATAGCCCTAACCCTGTCTCCCAGACGCAGGACCAGGCGCGTATCTCCCAGCGCGCAAGTGGCCGTCAAGCCTCCCCGTCCGGCCTTGAACAGACCGGCCAACGGTTTGGGCCGTTTGGGCCTGGCCACCAGTCGGCATGAAAGAGACAGCGAGAAATCATTCGCGGCTCCTTCTCGAACGGTGATTCGCCCGATAACCCGGGCGGCTTTGCCAGACCCGCCCCTGCCCAGTCGTCTTCTGATCGCCTTTTTCAGGCAAGCCGGCAACAAAGTACGATCGAAAACGGATTTTGAGGTCGAGAGCCCCGACACCCCTCCTCCAGGCAGCAGGTCGAACGAGAAATCGAAGCCACCATAAACCCTGGTCTGCCCGGCTTCCGCCTGCATGACACAAGATTGCAAATGATCGCGCAAGTCTGCCCGGCGCAAGTACTTTTCGACCGTACAGTCATCCATGTCAGCGGGCGATCCATCCGCGGCAGCCGCCGGACGCCCGCTGCAGGCCCTGGACTGGGCCGCTTCGGCTATCGCAGGCCGTACGGGCGCCGTTGCCCAGATCATCCAGGCAAGCGACATGATCGATATCATGCGGGTCATCAACTGAATCCCCATCTTCTTCGCATCCACCACTCGATGCCTAATAGTACTACCACTGTCAAGAGTACCCACCAAATAGCCAGCAATGGCTGCGTCGTGCTCGACTCTACCCGATAGTGCTTGTGCTCGTTTATTTTAATGTCATCAAGCGATCCTTCCTCGACGGCGGCGAACGACCCGCCCGTTGCACCGGAAAGCTTGCGCAAAAGATCCGGGCGCGGGAACGGCCGGGTATGCTCGATTCCTGTATCCTCTACAACAAAGGCGTCGCCCGCCTTGATGGCAGAACTTCCGTACTCTACGGACGCCTCGGCCACGTATGCCCCGGCCTCGAGGGGAGGCAACTCGACCCGCGCAGCGCCATTGTCATTGAGCTGCACTATCCTGCGTTCGACTACGCGGCCGCCGGTTTGCATGCTCAACCCGGCCTTGGCCCCGTGTGCACCGTGAGCCTTTAGAAGCAGAATCACTTTCTCGCCAGGAGCATATCTTGCCTTACTAGAGCGCAGAATGAGAGGATCAAAATCAGGATCGCGAATCAACCAGCGTAACAAGTTGTTTACGAAACGTTGGTAGATTCTCACTCCCTTGTCTCCACCAGCCAGCTGAAACCTCCAGCGCCACGATCCATCGGTCAGCAGTGCCGCGCTTCGGCCACGCCCGACCTCACGTAAAGCTAAAATAGGTGCCCGCTCGCCTCCGGAGCGCTCAAAGGGATGTGCCAGCAAGACCTCGGCCCCAGGCACAACTGAACGTGCCTTGTTGTAGGCACCCAGCGGAGGCAGTCGCTCCCACACTCCAGGGTCACCCAGATCCAGCACCGGATGCCCTGCCCCGACACTGGTGAGCACCGGTCGTACCTGTTCCACTTGCCAGTCGCCTGCAGGGCTCAGGCCTACCGGGAGTACCTGTTCGAGTGCGGTACCCGAATACCCCCCTGAGCCGAATGAAAGATCCCCGCCGATCATCCAGAAAGCTCCCCCCCCGCGGACATAGTCGGCGATCTGGGGCAAGTAGAAGCCGACCGAGTATGGACCATGATTGAAGTTCTGAAAAATGAGTACATCGAAGGTGTTCAACTCGGATCCGAACAGTTTGTGGATCGGAAATGGAATCAGGCTCAGCTCTTGTTCGCTGACGCCAGGGGCATCGACAACCGAGCGCAGGATGTAGAAGCTGACCAGATCAATATTCGGATTGCGCTTAAGGACCTCTCTCAGAAATCGCTGGTCCCAGCCAGGCCGACCGACCACGTGTAAAACCCGGATCTTGTCTCGAATGATACGCATCACGAATGTGGCGTCGTTGTTGGAGATGATTGTCTCTCCTTCAAGCGGCGGTGTCGTTATGCGGTAAACGAACTTGCCCACGTCATCCGGAACGAAACGCAATTTGAATTTGCGCGAACCGTTGCGCGGCACGCTAACTACCTTGGTGGCCAGACTGCGCCCGGCCTGCTCGAGAGTAACCGGCAGGCTGACTTCATCGAGGCCTTCCGAACGCAGCGTGGCTTCTACCTCAACGGCATTGCGCACAAATGCAAAATCGTCGGAGACGACATCACCAACGGCCAAATCGGCGAAACGCTCACGGCGGCCGACGGCAAAAGTATTTACAGGGCAGCCGAGTTCACTAAGGAGCTTGTTCACAACCTGAGGCAATTTTCCCTCAGCAACAACACCCTTAAGTTGCCCTGTATCCGCCCCGTCGCTCACGAGTATAACGGATGCCAACTGTCCGGCTTGCCGGGAAGCATCTGCTGCGAGCGATGAGAGGGCGGCGACAATATCCGTACTGTCGCCGTCGGCTTCCAATCTACCAGGATCTATCGGGATCAGTTTATCGGCGAACGAATACATTTGCAGCGAATAGTCTTTGCTCAGTCGGTCGACTTCGCTTGCGTTATTCGTCAGAAAATCCAACAACCGCTGTCGACGACTACTGCCGCCGTCGTCGACGCTCATGCTGGCCGATGAGTCCAGCAGCAAGGCAATGCGACTTTTTTGCGGTTTGAGCCGGCGATAGTTGATGGCCAGTCCAAGTAACATGGCGGCTATCAACGCCAAGTTCAAGCCACGCAGGAAAAGCAGCATCCCACGCCTTCCCGGCGATGAGTTGCGCAGCCCCTGCCAGGTAAGAAAAAAGACACAAGCAGCGGTCGCAACCAACAGGACTATACGCCAGGTAGATGACCATTCCAGCACCAGGACCCAGTCGTGTACTGCCATCGTCACAGTCTCCGGCGCTTCAGGATGAACTGCAGATGGACGCGATCGTTTTTGTAGTCCAGGCACAAGGCGTAAAAAACAATATCGATTGCCATGCGGTACGATTCTTCGCGCTGCACCTCTCCCCCCGGTTCGCAGACTTTCTCCCAGTTGCCGTACAGGTCCTTGGCAAGCGCTCCTAGCAAATCACCGTGTGAGTAGACGATGGCCAGTCGCTGGTCGACAGACAGTCCCTCCAGACCTGCAGTAGCTACACGCCCGGTCGGCCTGGAGATCAGAAAGAAGGTCTTGAAGATAACGTGCCCGGCCGGAACTTGTTCGAGGTTTTTGCCGGGAAACAACCTGGCGACAGTGAAACGAATGCTGCGATCGAATGCCCCGCCTGGAGCAGCCGAGGGGTCGTCAACCCACAGGAAGCCACCCATGACCAGAAAGCGGCGCAGGTTGGACAGTGCCTGCTGATCTAGTTCAGCAACAGCCCCCTCGCAGGACCATAGCAGAAACGGCGTCCTCGAGAGATCCGGGTCGGCCGGATCGACCGCAACCGTCTCCGGCTCGGCCTCGACACTGGTTCTCTTGGTAAGCTCCCAGACCAGTTGCCTGATGCCGTGCGCACTGGGATTCTCCCCGCCGGCGCATGGCAGCCGCCCGATCACCAAACGCTCGTCAGGAATCCCGTCAGCGACAGCCGTTCCCCAGGCCAGAAGACTGACAAGCACCAGGCAGTATATCGCTGTGAACCTCACTTTTTGTTGAACCAGGAACCCTCGATGACGCCCTTGGCGCCTTGCCCCGTGCTCAGCGACGGGTCAACCAGCACCTTGGATGAGGCCTGCTGTTTTAGCTCGGTCAACTCTACTGCGTTCTGTTCTTCCTCGGGTCTGGCCGGTTCAGTAGTAATGGTCGTCATCTGCGAAGCTTCGCTTGAGCCTTGTTCCAGCGGCGGTTGGGCCGCCAAATACGCCCGGATCGCCTGCCTGATGAAAGCGGGGATTTCTGTTTTGGCTTTACCAGCATGCGCTTCGAGCAACTCGGCATCGTCGGGCGCAAGCTTTATTGCGAACTCGCGTGCATTGCTGACTGATTTCTGGAGGTATTCGAGGGCAACCCCGGCCATGCCTATTCTGAAATCCTGGCTGTCGATCATCCTGCGAATTTTCTCAGCCAGACCCTTGGTATCCAGCCATTCACCCTCGAAACACACCTGCTCCTTGTCAATATCAACTTCAAACTGTTTCTCCATGGCGCCCTCCGTACTCAACGGGAGAATCATATTCAGGTAACAGCGTCAGGTCAACTCTCCTGAGACTGGCTCTCAGCAAGTTCGCCCAGCAGGGCGCAGTCATCTTCCGAAATCTTCGTGAAGCGAATCGCCAGACCGCTTATACTGTCCATGCCGACTCGAACGACTTCTCCCTCGGCGTGAAAAGGATACTTGGCGATCATCGGCACCGAAAATCTGACCAGAACCTTGGTGCCGATAGGCAGTTTCTGGTTACACTCGACAAACATCCCCCCGGCACTCACGTTCGACGAATCGGCCGAGAACTCCTTTCCTGTATATTCGATGCGTACGCGGACGGCGACAGGCACGCGCGCGTGACGCCTTCTGTCTTGGGTTTCTTCTTCCATACAAAACGAGCATTACACATGCCCGACGCACTTATCAAGAATTTGCGCGAGCAGACGGGAGAATGAGGCGCTTGCGGATTCATCCTGGATTCCGTATTATTGTAACGGACGCAATCAAGGAGAAGAAACCATGAGCTGTACGAGAAACACACATTCTGGCTTGATCTATATCGCCTTCGCCGCTTTAGCGGTATTCGCGGCCGGCTGCGGGGAGGATTCGCTGAAGCTGAGTCTTCCGGACGGCAATGTAGTCAAGTACATTTCTGCCAAGCCTTCCGGCTCGAACCTGTCGGCTTCCTGCTCAACGCAGAACGCCGCTGCATTGGCAGACAGTACCGAGACGAACATGATGAGAATCAGCTGTACGGTATTGCCCAAGGATGCAAGTGGAGCCTCGCTTCCGACTTCGGCCTCGATCCGCATCGTGGCCGAGGTAAAAGACCAGGGAAACGCGCCTGCGGACGGGGAAATGGTTCACTTCACGACCACCAAGGGCAGCTTCGAGCCGTTCGTCGAAGCCTCCTCCGCCGCTGTAAAGGAAACCGATGCCGAGATCTCGAGCGGCAGCGCCACGGCCAACCTGTACACCTTCCCCGGTGAGCAGGAGGAAGGCAGAGTCACGGCCAGCTTCATGACCATGAGCGATTCTTCCATCAGCGACTCGACCCAGGTGATTGTCACGCCCGGTATAGGTTTCATGGTCGAGTCTGCCTGCGGCATGGAGCGAGTAGAGAGCGCTAACTCCAGCGAGGCGGCATTCGAACTCAATCCCTCATGTGAGCCGATGGATGTCGAGCCACTTTCCGGAGAGCCCAGTCACATGGTGAGCGGAATCATTCACAATCCAAGAGACGGCCTGCTGAGCATAGTCTTCTACGTGGACGGTGAAGAGGGTTACACTGACGCCAACGGCAACGGCAAGTATGACAGCGGCGAGCCTTTCTTTGGCGATGACCTGGCCGAGCCCTTCGTTGATGCGAACGACAACGGAGAATACGATACGGGAGAAGGCTACATTGACGTAGACGGGGACGGGCAGTGGAGCGACGCGAACGGCCGCTGGGATGGTGAGACCGTGATCTGGAGTCAGGTACACATCATGTTCACCGGCAAACCGGACGAGAGCATCGACACCACCCATTTCGAACCGTCGGGAATCAACATAGCAAGCGGCGGCAGCCAGACGTTCACGCTCTACCTGATGGACATCAACCACAATCCGATAGCCACAAACACCGGCAGCGACCATGTCGAGTTCAGCACGGAAAGCGGCGCCAATGTAGTTACCGGCACGATAGCGTTGACCAAGAGCATGGGCATTGAATTCAACGAGGACGGCCAAATCAACATGAATAGTCTCGATAAAGATAGTGGAGATCGCTCCTACCAGGTTACCCTGGATGACGCCGACCCGGAGGCCGTAGAGCCGGTGACGATGCATACCCAGGTCGAATGGTCACCCGCCCCGGCCACTGGAGAGTATTCGCCGACCTTGATGACCCAGTCCCTCGGAGATCTTACCGGAACCGCCAACTGACGGGAAACTAAGGCGAGAGTATCTGCGCTACCGCTGAAAGCACCAGCGACCCGCCTGGGTCGAGGCCCAGGCCTCCGACCAGCAGTACGGATCCATCGGGTAAGAGAGCCGTTGCCAGGCCAACTGACCCGGTGCTCAGAGTGCCATCCAGGCTCATGGGCGCCTGGTCTCCGGAGTTGAAGGTTTCCATGTCGAGCCGTAGATCGAAGCTCCCATCAACGCCGCCGGCAAAAAGCACTACACCGTCGGCCATAGCCGCCGCCGCATGGTAGGCACGGGCGTGTGTCAGGCTAAGTTCCTTGGCCTGAGGGCTGGCCCCGCTAAACGACAGGCTTGTAAGATCGCCAACCGCGGGCGCTCCAGGGAAATCCGGAATCCCCCCGGCGACCAGCACCTGCCGGTCGCCGCTTTCGGTTAACGAGTGTCCGCTGACAGACAGGTAGGCGGAGACCGTCAGCGACAGTGGTGTAAAGTTGAGAGTCTCAGCGTAACCCATCTCCAACGGCGGATCGCCGTCCCGGTTGCCGCCCGCCAGCAATATCCTGGAATCGAGCAGCACTGCCCGCGACCCCCGAAGCTGCGCGGCCAACCGGCCGCTCAGGCTGGTCCAGTCCCAACTTGCCGTGCCCGACGGCAAACCCAGCACTATATCGTTGGTCCGGCTGAGAGCCGTCTGCCCTCCCAACAAGACAATCTGGTCGCCCGGGAGGGCGACTGCGGCCGCAGCCATGCGCGCCAGAAGCGGATCGTTGCCTGCCAGAGAGAAGGTCCGTCCCTCTGGATCATACACCTCTGCGGTCTGAGCAGCCTCCGAAAGCGCTATCTGGAACATGGATCCTTCAGTGTAGCTGACGCTCATGCGCCGTGATCCACCGACCATCATGACCCGACCGTCGGAGATTGGCAGGGCCTCGTGGAAACCGCGGCTTTCGATCATCCTGCCGACTCTCTCAAAGCTGGCCGTCGAGGGGTCGAAAAGCAAAGCCTCGTTGGTAGCCTCGAGTTCAACTCCGCCGGATGTGCTCAGGATGGTTGTGTACCCTCCGGCAACCAGGATCTTGCCGTCGGGCAGTTCGTTGGCGCTGGCAAAGGCGCGCCCGGGTCGCAGTTCATCCAGGATGTTATTCAGGGCCATCCCGCGCCTGGTTACGTAAACGGGTACCTGCACCTCGCGGCCAACGATAACTTCTATTCCCTTGGTCAGCCCCATCCACTCGGGCTCGGCACCGCCCAGGCAACCCTGCCCGGCGTATCCACTTGCCACAACGACCAGGTTCTGCTGCGGAATCAGATCCATAGTCAGCGACTTGCGCCTCGAGTCATCGGCATCGATATCAATGCATCCGCTGTCACCCTGTAGGCTCCCGCTCAGGCTGACCGCAAATGCCTGGACTTTAAAGCTATGGATGCCCAACGGCAAGCCACGCGGATCAGTCTCGGCCTGTCGGCTTTGTGCGAAGCGTATCTTCACGGCCACGCCGGGCGCAGGTACCGGCCCGCAAGAAAGCAGGAAAGACATGACCAGGGTCAAAGTCACAAGTCGCGCAATCGATGTCGTCTTGGGTATGTTTTGCACGCCACACTCCTCCATGAAGCACACTACCTACCAGAACTCGATTGCCAGGCGTCCCTTGCCCGACGGGATCCCGCTCTCAGGCGACAATCCAAGCACCAGGCCGGTCACTCCGCCGGCCACGGCCACTCCGATGGCGGTCCAGAACCACCACTGCTTGTAAAGTGGGCGGGAGTGCGGTTGTGTCGTTTGCTCGGCCGGCCGCGGCATGAAGGGTTTTGATTGCTCGGTTGCCAGCGGCCCTGTTTCCGCCTTGTAAGGCTTGCCTCCCAAGGAAGGCCGCTTGGCCATCACGCCAGAACCGGCGTCTTTCTCGCCGCCGTTGGATTCCGCTTGTCGACCAAGCTTGGTGCCGACAATATCGCTCTTGTCAACCTGGCCCGGGGCCTCGACCTGCTTGCCGTCACCCAGCTTAGCCCCGACAACGTCTCCGCCGGCGGCCTGCTGTGAATTCCCGGCTTGACCGGCCGCAGCGGAGGTCGGCGGTTCCTCGACCGCCGGCTTAGCCGCGGCAATCATCGTTTTTTTCAATTTCAGCGAGACCTTGAGGCTCCCGCCTGCGACTTCGATCTGTCGCAGGGCGGATTTGTAGCCATCTTGCCTGACTTCCACAAGGTGGGTTCCCTTGCCGATATCCTTGGTCAGCACCAACGGGGTCTTGCCGATATTGTTGCCGTCCAGAAAGACATCCGCCCCTGTGACATTGGCAACCACTGAGAGCTGGCTGCGAATCAGGGGACCCTGGATCTCGACCCAGCCCCTGAGCAGCGCGTTTCGAATAGACGCCAACTCTTTTGCGCAACGTTGACGCGACTGCTCGACGATATCCTTGGTGTCGGCGTCCACCAGTTTCATCACCACCAGGTAGCGGCCGGGCAGTTTCTGGATCTCGGAGGACAAAATCCGCCTGACCTTGGCAAGCCTCGCCATCCTGACCAGGCAGTCTTTCCCCGTTCCTTGGCAGCGGGCCCTGATACGCAAGAGTTTGCCCTGCGCCCCGGGATCTTCATTGATGGTCAACGATGGGTAGCGCTTGGCCAACGAGCGCAGTTCTTCACCAAGGCTTTCAAGCTTGACCGCATTCAAGAACCTGCTTTCCGGGTTGAGAATCAAGATGCTCAGCGGACCTTTCTGCTGGCCGGCCGCGGGCGGGCCGATCACACAGATCAAGACCAGCGCGGCTCCTGTAAGCCTGATCAAACGGTTCATCCGGCACACCTCGTGCAGACAATTGAATAAAACCTGATCTTCATAAATCGTATCTCCGCCTGTCCGCGCCTGTCAACATAAGGGCCGGACCCGCTCTTGTGCGTGTCAGGGTCACCACGTATAATGCCCAATCAATGAGCCCAACCAGCATCGAAGCCAGAAAGACGCAGGACGAAAGACAAGGCAACCAGAACTCGCTTCCCAAGCCTTTCATCAAGTGGGTCGGCGGCAAGGGGCAGTTGGCGGGAGAGTTGCTCAAACGGGCGCCGACCGAATTCAATGCCTATCACGAGCCCTTCATGGGAGGCGCGGCGCTTTTCTTTGCCCTCTACCGGGATGGACGCCTTAGTGGAAAACGAGTTTTTCTGTCTGATGTCAACCAGGAGCTGGTAGGCACATACCAGGCCATCCGGGATGATCTCAAAAAGGTCATCGCCCGCCTGGCGACACACCAGAAGAAATTCCGCAGCCTTGAGCACGAGGAGCAAAAACGCGAGTACTTCTACTCGGTAAGACAGCGAGCCCCGGAAGATCTCCAGCCGCCCGCCAGGGCGGCCCGGATGATCTTCTTGAACCGGACGGGTTTCAATGGTCTCTACCGGGTCAACAGCAAGGGCAAGTTCAATGTGCCTTTCGGACGCTACAAGAATCCGTTGATTTGCGATGCTCAAAATTTACGGGCGGTATCGGCGGCTCTGGGCAAAGCGGTGCTGACCAACGACTCCTTCGAGAGCGTACTGGACGCGGCCGGCCGTGGAGACTTCGTCTACTTCGACCCGCCCTACGTTCCACTGTCCACTACTGCCAATTTCGTCTCCTACGCAAGAGCCGGCTTCGACCAGCAAGACCAGAAGAGGTTAGCCGAGACCATGGAAAAGCTGGTTACCAAGGGCACCAGGGTAATGCTGTCCAATTCCGACACCGGGGCCGTTCGAAGATTGTATTCTGAAAAGTTCCGCATCGAAAAAGTGAGGGCATCCCGACGGATCAACTCCAGGGCAGACAGGCGGGGACTGGTAAACGAAGTTGTGGTAATGAGCTACGACTCTCAGGGAGAGTGACCGATGCCCGGTAAAGCCACCGCGCCCTTGAATGGAAAAGAACTCGAACAGAAAGCACAGGCTCTAGCGGAAAACCTGGGGCTCGAGGTCAAGCGCCAGGTGCGTGTCGGGCGGCGTATCTGGGGCGCAGAGCGCAGAATCGATCTTGTCTTGAGCGACGCCGCCGGCAAGCGCCTGGGACTGGAATGCAAGTTCCAGGGCCAGGCGGGCACGGCCGAAGAGAAAATCCCGGCGGTGATCGAAGACATCGGCGCCTGGCCCATAGACGGCCTGGTGGTCTTCCACGGCCAGGGTTTCTCCGACAACATGAAGGCCTTCCTGCTGTCGACCGGCAAGGCCGTCTACCTGGAAGACCTCGAAATGTGGCTACGGCTGTACTTCGGGCTGGAACTGCCGTGACCCGGCCGACGATGCTGTTTGCTGCCGCGCCATTCGTCCCTTTTTCTCTTCAGTCCAAAATGGCCTCAGGGGATGTCAGATACCCTGGAAGAAATAGACTTGATCCGTAGTATACGACATTAGTCGAGTATATGATAACTAGGAAAAATGACTTTTGAGATTGCTGTCCCTCTCAACCAAAGGAGGTTCGGGGTGAAAATTGTCTATTACTCGATCTGCTTGTCATTGACGGCGCTTATGGGCTGCGGCTTGTTCGCGCCGCAGCCGGCTCCCGGCCAGGCAGCCAGCCCGAGTGGCGTGCCCACCAACGCGGATGTTTGCACCGCCCAGATAAACCAGATGCTCGTCACCTACTGCCAGCACCCGCCCGATCCCTTGCCGCCGAGCTACGCCGAATCCGTCCGGCGCGGCTACGAGGGCCTCAAGAAAAGGTGCGGCGAGCAGGAGCTCACTCCTCTTTTATCCTGCGTCACCGACCTGGAGGCCAAGTACGCCAGTCTCGATCCGGACGCCGCCAAGCGGCGCGACGCTGTAAGGGACAAGGCCAAGGCGATACTCGCCGATGCCCAGTTCAAGGCATACATCGACCGCTGGATGCAGGCGCTGGACAAGATGAAAATCACCTGCCGTCGGCGGAAGGTCAGCGACTCCGACCGCCGCGAGTGCGAGAGGGCCGAGCAGGCCCTGGCCGACATCGAAAAAGAACTGGCGGCGTTTTTAGAGGGCAAGGGCTTCGACCGGCGCGACTTCGCCGAGCTGGGATTGTGGCCAAGCGATCCCAATCCCTACCAACGCTGAAGAAAAAGGGACAGAGGCAGGATCATCCTTGGTGATTTCAAGGGATTGGGCAACCTCCATCCCCTTTTTAGATCGTAGTTGACTTGGCCGCAAAGCCTGCCTAACCTGGGTTGGCTTACAAACAGTCCACAGATCATGAGGAGGGAACGATGCGTAAATTCATTCTGGTACTGGCCGTCCTGGTGTGCTCTTTGATGCTGGCCGCCCCTGCCATGGCCGGCGACTTGTGCTTCAACTGCGGCAGCGGAAGCTCAAACGGCTGCAAGCAGTGCAAATCGCGCAGCGGCAAGGACACGCAACAGGATCGCAAGACCTGCAAGGACCTGGGCTGCAAGATCACGGGCACAGGTTCATGCTCGACCGCCGCCAACGTCAAGGTGTGCCAGTCGAAGAGCGACACACCCGACCTGGCCGTGTCCAAGAAAAAATAACGATCGCTTTCGCGGCACCCCGAAACAGGCTGCCACCCGGGACACCCGCCGCCGGGAGTATGGTGAATTCATGTTCCAGCTACTTCTGGAAATGGACAAGAGTGTCTTTAGGCGTGGCGAATCAATTCCGGTGACGCTGCGGTTCGAGAACGTGGCTTCCGAGCCGATCACCCTGGATGGCGTGATCCCCAAGACCGGCTCGGCCGCGGGTCCGCCTTTTCTCGAGATCGAGGCCCCGGGCGGCAGGTTCATTCGCATCGAGACCGGCATCCCGCGTGAACTGGCCAACGACAAGCCGGTCGTAATCGAGCCCGGTCAATCCCGCCTGCTGCTGCTGGTCGACCTGGTGGACGTTCCGGCCTGGATCCGCACCCAGGAGGGCGCGGCCCGGGGAGACTACGGGAAGACCATCAACCGGCTGGGACCGGAACTGCGACCGGGAAACTATGCTATCAGCGGCCACTTCCACCCGCTGCCGCAGCGCTACCAGGGCGACACCGACAGCGTTCTCTTCACCATCAAGTAGACGCTCGACCGCGGCCCGCGCAGGAATTCGCGATCGAGATCAACATGATTTGTCCTACTGGAGAGGCGGACCAGTACGTGGCCTCAGCTTTCTCTGCCCAAATTCCAACAAGCAATGACGGGTTGGCCTTCAAATTCCTGCAAACAGAGATATTGGTGGTTATAGACGTAATACGCACAAATTATCAAAACCATGACGCCGGTAATCAGCATATTCCAACAATTCCAACTTTGTTGGAATATGCTCCCCGCTGGCACACGCGTTATAATCTTGGCAGCAAACGCTCCGCACAACCGGCTGGCAATGAAGCGTAGCTTAATTGCCAGCCCGAGTTAATGCGCTTGTTCGGAGTTCTTCAGGGATTCCAATGCTTCTGCGTCAGCCAAATCCTTGGTTCTTCCTGATGCCCTTTTGTTTCGAATCAGATCGTCAATTAATGGAATATGTACTTCGATTCCCTCGATGTTCACAGATAGGGATCGCCCAAATACCTCCTCAAACTGAAGCCCGGATGCCGTAGTGATGATGTCGATTCGCCTCGGGGCAACTCCGATCTGAAAAATGGTACCATCCTTCTGGAGGTCTTCTTTGGTCAAATTGTGTAGAGATGCACCGAAGCGGCGCAGTGCTCGTAGCACGGCATCAGCATTCATAGGCGACGGCATGACCCAAATGTCTATATCCATGGTAGCCCGGGGATAACCGTGAGCGGCCATTGCATAGGCACCGACGAGGAGAAACTTAACCTTCTCGTCGGATAAGGCTTGTAACATGTCTTTGTAGTCTTCGTTCAGCATCGTGTCTTTTACTCAGAGATGCGATTTCTCTGGTCAGAATCCAGACGAGTTCAATGCGGTCTGCAGGCTTGCCGGGAACAAAGTCGTCGTTCCGGCCGTCCGACATTCGGTATACTGCTGTCTGCTTCCTGTCCATTTCCATAATTTTGATGTACCATTTTTACCGTGTAAAAGCAATCGGGTAGTCAACCCGAACGCCTCGGGATGGGGATGGGGAACGGCAAGATGAAAACGCGGCATCCTTCACACTAATCCTTCCAGGGCACGTCCGAGTTTCATCAAGGCATCGACGCCCCGGGGTTCAGTTGGGAGATCTGGAAGGACGGCTTCAGGTTTGATGCCCGGGTCTGGCTCCAGTTTGACCGCTGAAGCCTGCGCGCGGTTCAACACCAGGGCGCTCACCGGAATGCCGCGCTCGGCCAGGCCGTCTATCAGGCGGCGAGTCTCTGTCAGACAAATGGCTGCCGGCAGCGTGACAGCCACGACCATGGCCCGGGCCGGATCGCCGATGTCTTCGGCCAGGGCCTGGTTGCGGGTAAACTGCCTCTCGAGCGAAGCCGTGACCGGGTCATGTTTGGGATCTTCCGGGCAAGCCTCACCGTCGGGATCCTTGGCGGGGCTGTCTTCCTTCAGGATCCTGTTCAGTGTCCCGCGGCGTTCGAGAATTTTCGCGCGCAATTTCAGAAGCGATCCGCACCAGCGGGTCGTCAGATCCGGAAGCGCCAGCATGCGCATGGCCTGCCCCGAGGGCGGCAGATCGACCACCAGCACTTCTCCCGCCGCGGCCGCCTGGTTGCGAAGATCAGCAAGCACTTCAGTCGCAGCCTGTTCTTCGGCTCCCGGCGACTGCCCGAAGAGATCGACCAGCGGATCCAGCGCGGCCACAGTCAGGTAGCGGTAACGCTGTTTCAGAAGCGCCCGGGTTTTCTCCGTCTTGGCCTGAAGCTCTGCTGCCAGATCCGCTTCGAGCGCCGTAAGATTCGGCGCGATCTCCAGTGCCTCTGGTCCCAGGCTGGCCCGCAAAACGTCGCCCAGGTTGTGCGCCGGGTCGAGCGACGCAAGCCGGGTTTTTTGCCCACGGGAGGCAAGCAGCAGGGCGAAAGCGGCGGCGCAGGTGGTCTTGCCGGCGCCGCCCTTGCCGGTGAACAGGTACATTCCGACAGCGGACATCAGCCGACCTCGAAGATCGAGAAAAGTTCACCGTAAGGATCGCCCGACTCTCTGGCGCGATCGAGCAACACCAGAAGCTCGCGCTCCAGATCAGGCAAGAGATCGAGCGCAAGCAGCGTGGGCGGCCCGGCAATTCCCGCGGCTGGCGCGAGAACCATCAAGGCAAAGAGATTCTCGTATTCCCTGCATTCCCAGGCCAGCATGCCTGTCGCTTTTGAACGCACTCCCTGGCGCAGGCTGCTGAATAAGCGGCGCAGCCGAGCGATCGGCCCGCCGGGTGAGTCATTGTTCTTGCCCATCCGCCTGGCCCTCGTCCTGGTGCGGGCCGCCCTGCTTCTGCCCGCCACGCGCCTTTCTCAAAGCTACGACCGCCTCGCGGATCAGCACCAGCGCAAGTATGGCCAACAGAACCGAGATCACGGCCAACAACCATTTCCCTTCACGGGTGAATTTTAACGCCATCCAGCCCAGCGCCCCCAGCGTGACCACGAACATGAACAAAGTCGGCACCAGGATGAAGGTTGCCTTGCGGCCACGATGCATCATCCAGACCAGCACCGAAAGGAATGCCAAGGCCGCGAGCATCTGGTTGGCGGCACCGAACACCGGCCAGATCGACCTCTCGGTTCCCGAAAGAGCCAAGGCACCGCCGGCCGCGACCGTCACCGTGGTAGCTAAAAACCGGTTCTTGGAAAAGAGGCCGACTAATCCGGCCAGCGTCCCAGAAGCACCCGGGCGGGTCTGCAAGAGTTCCTGAAAAACGAAGCGGCCGATGCGCGTGGCGGTATCCAGCGATGTCAGCGCAAACGTGGCAACCGCCATCGAGGCAAAGATTACCCCGACACTGACTGGCAGGCCCGTTATCGAAACGAATCCACCGATGCCGTTTGCAAATATGGGCACCGCCCCGTGTTGTACTTGAGCCTGGTACTGGCCGGAGGAGAGCATCGAGACAGTTACCAGCGCAATGACCGCAAGCAGCGACTCGATCAACATGGCTCCCATCGAAATCGGCTTGGCGTGTGCCTCGCTGTCCAGTTGCTTGGCGGTCGTGCCGCTGGCCACCAGGGAGTGAAAACCCGATAGTGCTCCGCAGGCGACGGTGACAAAAAGGATGGGAAACAGGGGCCCGATGTCCGACATGAATCCCACGAAGGGAGGCAGATTGAAGGAGGGGTTCACGACCAGCGCTCCCACCACGCCCGCGACCAGGAGCGCATAGAGCAGGAAAGAGCTCAAAAAATCCCGTGGTTGGAGCAGGATCCAGACAGGAGTCACAGAGGCTACGAAGATGTATACCAGAAGCAGCAACTTCCAGGCGGTCACCGAAAGCCTAAGCGGCAGATAATGTCCACCAATCAGCGTGCCGGCGATTAGCGCGACACCCACCAGCGCCGCGGGCCACAGAGGAACCTTCAGGCGATAGACTGCCAGGCCGAACAGAACTGCCAGGACCATCAGTAGTAACGAGGCGCTTCCCGCCTCGGGCACCTTGTTGAACAACAGTGCCACGGCATTGGTGAAAACGGCAATTACCAGGATCAAGGTGGCCCAGGCGAAAGAAAGAAACAAGGTCTTGGCGCCGCTGCCCAGACGTTTGTCGATAACCTCGCCGATCGATCGTCCATGGTGGCGGACCGAGGCCACCAGGGCCGAGAAATCATGAACGGCTCCCATGAACACGCCGCCGAGTACTATCCACAGGTAGACGGGCAACCAGCCGAACACGGCCGCGGTGATCGGCCCGATGATCGGCGCCGCGCCGGCGATTGAAGAGAAATGATGTCCCAGCAAGATCTGCGGCTTGGCCGGAACGTAATCGATCCCGTCGTGCATGGTGTGAGCCGGGGTGGGACGGTCGGGTCTGAGTCCGATGCGGCGTGCTACGTAGCGCCCGTATACGACATATCCGCCTATGAAAAAAACCAATGCAACTATAAGCAACAACGCCGCGCTCATAGACGACCCCTTGCCTGCTGCCAGTCTAAATACAGGAAATCCACCATACTATAACCTCTGATCTTTACTAAACACCCCGATCAAGAGACGTCAAGTTCCGTAGTAATGAAGCCAAGACGGCGATTGACATTTCAGTCAACCCATGTTTAGACTCCATGCGTCAAAATACTTGGACCCCTTCCAAGGAGGTTTTTTTCATGAGTCGCAAGATCGAAAAGGCCGCGGTGCTGGGCGCAGGTATCATGGGCACGGGCATCGCCGCCCACCTGGCCAACTGCGGGATCCGCTCTTACTTGCTGGACATCGTACCGCGTCCCAGCGACGAGGAGAAAAAGAAGGGAGTCGATACCTCGACTCCGGCCTTCAGGAACAGGCTGGCCACCGATGCCGTCAAGGCGGCCTTGAAGAACCGCAAACCGATCCCTGCTTTCTATCACGACTCTTTCGCCGAATTGATCACCTGCGGCAACTTCGAAGACAACATGGACTGGCTTTCGGAGTGCGACTGGGTAGTAGAGGTAGTGGTCGAGAACCTTGAGATCAAGCGCAAGGTTTTCACCAATGTTGAAAAGCACATGAAGCCTGTAACAATCATCTCGTCCAACACCTCGGGACTGCCGATCAAGGATATGGTCGCGGGTCGTTCAGAGGCATTCAAGCGCCAGTTTCTGGTAACTCACTTCTTCAACCCGGTAAGGTTCATGCGCCTTC
Source organism: uncultured Myxococcales bacterium (assembly GCA_964513625.1). GTDB lineage: Bacteria > Myxococcota > B64-G9 > B64-G9 > B64-G9 > DATKYQ01. The sequence goes on from CAZENH010000006.1 coordinate 100,502, forward strand.
TGGAGATCGTAGCCGGTGCCGACAGCGATCCCGAGATAGTCGAGTTCATGGCCGATTTCGGCACCAACGTGCTCGGTAAGGGCGTGGTCTTCGGCAACGATACTCCCAATTTCGTCGGCAACCGGATCGGCATCTACGGCATGATGCGCACTTTGAAGGAGATGATCGACAACGACTACACTATCGAAGAGGTCGACGCCATCGTCGGCCAACCCATGGGCCGTCCCAAGAGCGCGGCCTTCCGTACCATCGACATGGTCGGGTTGGACACCGTGGTGCACATCATGAACAACTGTCACGAAAGCCTCACAAAGGACGAGGCGCGCGAGATCTTCGTACCTCCGGAGTTCATCAAGACGATGATCGAGCGCAAGCAGTTCGGTAACAAGACCAAGGGCGGCTTCTACAAGAAGGGCAAGGACGCAGAGGGCAAAAAACAGATCATGGTGCTCGACTGGAAGACCGGCGAGTATCGGCCCAAGCAGAAGGTGCGCTTCGACTCGATCGGCGTCGCCAAGAACACCGACGACGTCAATCAGCGGGTCAAGGGGTTGATAGCCGCGGATGACCGGGCCGGCAAGTTTGCCTGGGCGGTCATGTCCGATTCGCTGATTTACTCGGCCAACCGAGTCGGTGAGATCTGCGACGATATCATGCAGATCGACAATGCCATGAAGTGGGGCTACAACTGGGATTCCGGCCCGTTCGAGGCATGGGACTCGGTCGGTTTTGCGGACACCTGCGAACGCATGAAAAAAGACGGCAAGAAGCTGCCGCCCATCGCAGAGGCGATTCTCGCGACCGGGGGTAAAGGCTTCTACAAGTCGGATAACGGTAAACGCATGTTCTTCGACCTTGCCTCCAAGAGCTACAAGCCCATCCCGGAGGATCCCAAGAAGATCTGGCTGCCCACGCTGAAGGAGCGGAAACAAGAGATAGACGGCAACACCTCGGCCACCCTGGTTGATCTGGGCGATGGTGTGATCTGTTGCGAGTTCCACAGCAAGATGAACGCCATCGACGATGATGTCATTCGCATGATGCACGCCGGGCTCGACCTGGTTGAAAAGAACGACGATTACATCGGCATGGTCATCGGCAATCACGGCGAGAACTTCTGCGTCGGCGCCAACGTCATGCTGCTTCTGATGAACGCCAAGGCCGGCAACTGGGACGACGTCGAATTCGCCGTAAAGGCCTTCCAGGATACCTGTATGCGGCTCAAGTACTCGCCCAAGCCGGTGGTGGCGGCGCCGTTCGCCATGACCCTGGGCGGCGGCATGGAGATTTCCATGGGAGCCGATCGCATATGCGCACACGCCGACCTGTTCATGGGCCAGGTCGAGTTGGGTGTCGGACTGATTCCCGGCGGCGGCGGCAACAAGGAACTGCTTATACGCTACACCGAGGGCATTCCCGAGAGCGTCCAGAACCCCAACTTGACGCCGTATTTGCAAGGCGTCTTCGAGGCCATCGGCATGGCCAAGGTTTCGATGAGCGCCGATGAGGCAAGGGCGCTGAAATTCCTGCGCTCCTCGGACAAAGTAGTCACCAACAAAGAGCACGTGCTGCATACCGCCAAGCGCATGGTCCAGGCCATGCACCTGGAAGGCTACAAGCAGCCCCTCAGGCGTAAACTCAAGCTGCCGGGCGAGAACGGTTTCGCCACGTTCCGGATGGTGATCGACTCGATGTGCAAACAACACCAGATAACCGAACACGAACAGCTGATCGCCGAGAAGTTGGCCTGGGTGCTGTGCGGGGGAAAGACCAGCCAGCGAGTGGAAGTTAGCGAACAGTACTTGCTCGATCTCGAGCGCGAGGCCTTCTTGTTCCTGCTGGGCACCGAAAAGACGCAGGAGCGTATCTCTTATTTCCTGATGAATGGCAAGCCGCTTCGCAACTAGGCACTTGAGAAGGAGAATCGACATGACCAGAGAAGCCGTCATAGTCAGCGCAGTCCGGTCGCCGATCGCCCGCTATCGCAGGGGCTCATTCCGCGACACCCATCCGATTCACTACGGCGCCAAGGTGGTACGCGAGGCGCTCGATCGCTGCAAGGGTCTCAAGGACGAAGAAGTAGACGACCTGATCGTCGGTTGCGCCATGCCCGAGGCCGAATTGGGCATGAACCTGGCACGACTGGTCGGCCTGGCGTCCGGGTTGCCGTATACAACCCCGGCCTTCACGGTAAACCGTTTCTGCTCCTCGGGACTGCAGAGCATTTCCCAGGCCGCTGAACGGATCATGCTCGCTGAATGCGACGTTGTCGTGGCCGGCGGAGTCGAGGACATGTCCCACGTCCCGATGGGCGGCAACAAACCGGTCGCTTATCCACAGCTGGTCGAGGACTGGATTGAGTCCTATACTCCCATGGGCCTGACCGCGGAGAACGTAGCCAACAAGTACAACATCAGCCGCGAGCGCCAGGACAAGTTCGCCCTGCGCAGCCAGGAGCGGGCCTTGAAGGCCATCGACGAGGGCCGTTTCAAGTCGCAGATCGTGCCGATTGAGACAGAGGTCTTCGAGCAAGGCCCGGACGGCAATCCTCTTGCCAAGAAAATCACCCTGGACACGGACGAGGGCCCGCGCCGCGGCACGAGTCTCGAGGCCCTTGCCCGGCTGCGGCCTGCTTTCGACCCGAAAGGCTCGGTGACGGCCGGCAATTCTTCCCAGATGAACGACGGGGCGGCCATGGTGGTGGTAATGAGCCGCGAGAAGGCCAAAGAACTGGGGCTGAAACCTCTGGCTGTCTACCGCCGATACCAGGTTGCCGGTGTTCCGCCGGAAATCATGGGCGTCGGCCCGGCCTTCGCCATCCCCAAGCTGCTTGGCAAGGTCGGAATGAAAAAAGAGGAGATCGATCTCTGGGAAGTCAATGAGGCCTTTGCCTCACAGGCCCTGTATTGCTGCGAAGACGTTTTGAAGCTCGACATGGAGAAGGTGAACGTCAACGGCGGCGCGATTGCGCTCGGCCACCCGCTGGGCTGCACCGGCGGCTTTTTGACCTGCAAGCTGCTATACGAAATGGAACGTCAGGATCTGCGCTGGGGCGTTGTCTCGATGTGCATCGGTGGAGGCATGGGCGCAGCCGGTCTGTTCGAACGTGAAAAATAGCCGGCTATCAGAACTGACCCTGCAGTAAGATTACGCCCACCGCTTCAGGATCGGGAAAAACAGCGTCCAACCCGACCGTGTTGTCCAAATCATCGAGAAAATTCATTCGGGCATCCCGGTTGTAGCGCTCGGCCCCGGACACTGCTCCGTAAATAGTGCCGGAGTACCAGAGCAACTCGAGCGTCGCCGCCAGTGTCCCCAGGCCATAGTAACCCCGGCTGAACGCGTCGTAGGCTGCAAAGCCGAACAAACCGTTCCACATGAACGCCGTCAGAGCAATCGAGTACTCGCCAAGGTAAGCGTGCCCAAGTCCGGGCACTAGCGACAGCAGACCTGCCAAGACCGGACTCTTCGAGGGAAGATTTGAAAATTTTTGCGTTCTTGCAGCAAGTAGGCCGGCCCGGTCGGCCAACTTGTGGGTGGCCGCGATCGACAAGAAGCTGCGGCGCGCTTTGTCTGGGGTCTCGGCCTTTAGCTGCACGCAACCCTTGAGGTAAAGCGCCACTCCACGCAATTCATCCGAAGTCCCGTCAAGTGACAAATCGTCCAGCACGCCCCAGGCCTGCATCAGGCGCCCCTGAAGGTAAAAAGCCCGGGCGCGCGCCAGCAAAGCCCAATAGCCAAGACGCGTACCGGGATATGAACGGGCAAGTTCAGCGAAGATGTTCCCGGCCGCATCCAGCTTGCCGCCTTCCAGGTAGGCCTCGCCGATACGAAAACGCACCCAGGACGCCCGGGGCGAGCCTGGCTCTGTAAACAAGTAACGCTTGTATTCCGTGATGGCCCGGTAATAGTCCCGTTCGGCGAACAAGTGCTCGGCGAAATGCAGGCTTGCATCGGGCGACGCGTCACCGGCACTGGCTGTCAATTGGGGAAAAAAAGCTGCAACCGCAACCAAAATGACCATGCGTGGCATTTTCACTTGATTGTTCCCATATCGAAACTTACTGAACATCGTATAAAAAAACCAAGGGGTCAACCAGCGTAGACTTCGTCCTGTTCGATCTTGGCAAGCGTCCAGTCGAAATCTCCCAGGGTCAGGTTGGCATCGCAGTATTCGCAGCGTCCAGCCATGGAAACCTTGACGGGTGCGCCACAGCTCGGACAGCTGGTTGTATCCTTGTTCTCACCAGGTGAGAAACCGGCCCGGCGCAGGAAGGTCCAGTACTCGGAGAACACCCGGGCCACCTTGTTCGAACCGCCCACCAGTTTGCCTTTCTTGTCCAGCGTGTAATCGAGCATTGATGCCTTTATGCGCAACGTTGCCAGCTCGTAGAAGGCGTCGCTGTCGAGCTTGACCGGCGTGACTCTCAACACCTGGATCTGTTCGAGAACGTTTCTGAGTCCCTTCTCGCGATAGCGCTCCATCCAGAAGGTGTGCATCTGGAACAGGCGATCGGTCTCAAAAGCCCGGGCCTGCTCCCAGTTATTGTCGGTCCAGGCCTGCTGCAACTTCTCGAAGACCTCCTTGGCACGATCCACCAGATGCTGCAGGCTTTCGCCCGGATAACGCATGCGAAACTCCTTGGCTTTTACCTCCAGAGCGGCGTCGCGAACCGTATCCAGTTCAGTGCCGACCTCGACGCCGCCCAGTTCCAGAGGAACCTGCACGCGCGGCATTCTTTCAATCTCTTCAATCTCGACAAGCTCCCAGTGGAACTCACCCGGGCGGACGGCCTTTCCGCAATAAGCGCAGACTCCCTTGGTATCGAGTTTGATCGAACTGCCGCAGCTCGGGCAGCCCAGACCGTGTATCTCTTCCGGTCCCTTGGAAAGCACACCCTTGTCGCGCCGAAATGTCATCCGCGTGCGCGTGTACCAGGCCGTTTCAGAAACGTCGCCTCCGGCCTCCTTACTCGATTCGGTATAGTTCGTCTCCGCTTCGCAGCGCAACCGCCAGCAGTCTGAATCAGAAGATATTTCGGTAAGCGTTATCGATCCAACGATGACGCTGTGTACCTTGAAGCGTGATCCGGCAAAATGACCGGCCAGACTTTCGAGGCGCTCGAAGATGCCGCTCTCCAAGTAGGGGCGCAGAGACTCAATATCGCTCGCGCCTCGCAACTCTTCAAAGCGCGTGTATATCATCTGAGCGAAATCCAGAAACAGAATCTCCGAGAAATTGGGGTCATCCTCGAGCAACAGCGGACGGACCGTTTCAATCGCGTTGCGTCGCCCCTTGGCCTTGCCCAACCGCAATAGCTGCATGTTGCGCATCTGGCGCCCCCTGAGCTCACGCGCCTTCGACTTGCTGATCACGAACGCTCCCGCGATCACAATCAGCAAGATCGGAACTCCGATACTCGGGTGACGCATTAGCATCCAGATCAGCAGCGCGATCAGTTCACCGCCGCCACCGCCACCACCACCACCTCCTCCCCCTCCCCCTCCCCCTCCGCCGCCGAAGCCCCCGCCCCCTCCGACACGGGCTAGGCACAGATCGCAGAGCAACAAACCTGAAAGCAGTGCTACTGCAAAAATTACACGGCGGATAATTTTGCGCTTTTCGAGTGACATCAGATTACTACCGGTCTATTGGAAATTTCGTCTGGATTTTCCGCGCCGGGAGGCATGTGCTCGGCAAAAACCGCCGCCAGCGGGCGCATGCCCTCTAGCAGTGTCTCGGGAAATTCCTTTTCGAGCGGAGAAGTAAGTAGACTTTTAGCAGCCGTGTTCCATACAGCTCTGGGCACACAACGTGTTACGCCAACATCCGGAATCAACCGCAACCCGCGTTCCAACCACGAAAGGTACAAAAGCACACCGCTGCGCTCCTTTGTTAGTGAAACCCCGCGCTCGACAAAAGCCGCCTGGGCCGCCCGCTGCACGGCTGCCGTTCGGCGCTTGCGACTGGTGAGCAAACGGGTAAGGTCGGCAGAGAACCTGCCGGCCGCGAATCCCAGTGCAAACGCCAGCAAGGTATCGACCAGCAGCATTTCGGCCGGGAAATCGATCGGCAGGTAGATCAGCATGACGATAGCCAAAAAGGCCAGAATGCCTCCCGCCTTGTAAGGCACGTCGGCATAAGACTCGGACCTGTGGGCAAGGACGACCACCAATTCGGCCGAAGTGCCGGACTCGAACTCCTCGACCATCTTCTCCAGGCTGTCAAGCACTCTTTCTTCGTATTTGGCCATGCCGATTAATATACCAACAGCGGACGGAGTCATCCAATTTTTACGACAGTGGACTTGACACGGACCGTGCCATGAAAAACAATCGTCGAATCTACTTTTTCCAGGGATACGCAAGGGCTTGAAATTCGTAAGACGACATGAACTCGGGCAGTTCGAGGTAGTGGCGCACCTGGCCACGGGAGGCATGGCGGAGGTATACCTGGCCCGCGACGTCCTCTCGCACGAATTGGCAGTGGTCAAGATGCTGAGCAAGCAGGCTGAGAACGAGGCTGAACTTGTGTCCATGTTCCGTCAAGAGGGTCGGATCATGGCCAACCTCGGTCATCCGAACGTCGTCAGAATACTGGGCCTCGGCGAACACGACAACTTGCCGTATATCGTCATGGAGTACCTCGACGGCGACCACCTGGGCGTTCTATTCAATATCATTCGCAGGCGCTGCAGGATGCTCCCGGCCCCGGTGTTGGCAAGGATTTTCATGCAGGCGTCCAATGCCCTGGATTATATTCACCAGGCCAAAAACCGTCAGGGACAAGCGCTCGGTCTGGTGCATCGAGACGTAAGCCCGCAAAATATCTCATTGTGTTACGACGGCCGGGTAAAGCTGCTCGACTTCGGGATTACCTTGGCGAACGATCGTGAAGTCTTCACCAGAACCGGGATGCTCAAGGGCAAGATCCGCTACATGTCGCCCGAGCAAATCAACTCAGAGCCGCTTGACGGGCGCAGCGACATTTTCTCACTCGGCATAGTCATGTGGGAGTTGAGTACGGGGGAGAGGCTTTTCAAATCCTCCAGCGAGTACAAGACCATGAAACTCGTCTGCGAGGATCCCATCGCGTCACCCCAATCCTTGCGCCCCGATCTTCCGGACGATTTTGTCTCAATAATTATGTCGTGCCTGGAACGACCGATCGAGAATCGCTTCCAGAGCGCGGCCGCCCTGCGCCAGGCGCTGTCCGAGTTTCTATTTTCCCCCGCCGGCACGAGCCGCGCCGATGAGCTTGTACAGCTAGCCAAGGATCTGCTCGGCGAAAGGGCCGCCAAGAAGAAATCCTTCATCGAGGGCTTACATCACCAGACAGAAATGCAGGAGTATCTCTTTGGAGACTTGGGCGACGGGTTGGACGAATCGAGTCAGGAATCGTACAAAATAAATAACAAACCAAGCGACTCTTTCAGGCCCGTGCAACCCCCGAGTTCCCCGTTTCCGCAAGACCCCCCGCAGTCGCTGGGCGAGCCCGGCAGCGGTCGCTTTCCGCTGATGTTGATCATGCTCGGTCTGCTTTTTTTGCTTCTGTTCTCAGGAGCAGGCTGGTTACTCTGCCGGGCCATGCATGCAAAAGCACCTGCGGGAGCCGGCGACGCCGGCTCATTGCACATAGACGCCGGCCGGATGACGGTTCAGATCGATGCCGGTGCCACTCTCAGCCCAGGTGACGAGGCGCAGGCCCCGGTTGTGGATGCCGGGCCGATAGACGACCGGGACGGAGACGGAGAGACGGAGATCGAGCAGTCCGGAGACGAAAATGAACTTCCGCCGGACGAAGGAAACGTGGGTTTCCTGCGCTTCGATTCCAACCCGCCCACCGAGGTCTACCTGCATGGCAGATTTCTGGGTAAAACACCGATAGTCGATCTGCGCCTGGCGCCTGGCCGCTATAAACTGCAATTGCTAAACGGCAAGGCGGGCATCTCCAAGATCTTCTATGTAAGAATTCGCAAAAACCAGGTGACATCGCAGAAGGTAATCTACTGATTTGACAGCGGCGTGTTGAAAGATTTGGCGACTTGAAAACGATCGAACCAAAAACATTCGGCCCCTACCGAGCCGTTGCGCACCTGGATACGGGAGGAATGGCCGAGGTCTACCTGGCGTATAACCCCGATGATAATTCACTGGCCGTGGTCAAGCTGCTGCTAGAGCCCTTCCTGGATCAAGCCGAACTGATGGAGATGTTCCGCCAGGAGGCCGCTATCATGATCAACCTCGACCATCCGAACGTGGTCAAGGTGATTGGCACCGGCGACTACAAGGACGGCCGTCCCCATATAGTGATGGAGTACCTGGCCGGTGACCATCTGGGAATTCTTTTCAGGGCCGCGCAGAAGCACAAGCAGAAGATGCCTTACACCCTGGTGACCCGCATTGCCATTCAGGTAGCCAACGGCCTGGCTTACGTGCACGCGGCCAAGGATCTGCAGGGCAACCCGTTGGAACTCGTACACCGGGATATCAGCCCGCAAAACATCTTTCTTTGTTACGACGGTCGCATCAAACTGCTCGACTTCGGGATAGCCCTCGTGTCGGGGCGACGCCAGGCCACCCAGGCGGGCACAATCAAGGGCAAGTTGAGTTACATGTCGCCCCAGCAGATTTCCAGGGAAGCATTGGACGGACGCAGCGATCTGTTTTCGCTTGGTATCGTCATTTGGCAGCTTCTTACCGGGGTCAAACTGTTCAAGGGGAAAAACGAGTACAAGATTCTGAAGATGATCCGCGACGATCCCATTCCCACGCCGCGGGATATTCGTCCGGACATTCCCAAGGCGCTCGATTCAATCGTCATGAGTTGTCTCGAGCGTAAACCCGAGAACCGAATTCAAAGTGCCGTCGAATTGCGTTCTGCTCTGACGAGTTTTCTTTTTTACGGAGACAAACAAGGCCGGCCCGACGAATTGCAGCTCTTTGCGGAGAACGTGCTTGCCGGACGGAAAAGGAAGAAAGCCGCCATCGTCGATCTCGTGCAGAATGAGGTAGCCTTGAAGGAGTTTCTTTTCGGAGATCTCGAGGATGAACTTCCGGCGGTTGAAATCGGCAACAACGAAAACGATTCTGGGGGCTCTTACACGCCCGCCGAAGAGGCAAAAAAACGCGCGACACCTGTGTCTCTGCAAATCCCCGAGCCAAGGGAATACCGCTGCGAATGGTGTGGAACCGAAATCGAGTCTCTTACGGGACGCGCCCGGCTGTGTAGCAAATGCCAGGAGTCGGCACATGAGGTTACGCTTGTCGAATCCGGTCCCGAATGGCTGGTCAGAAAACCGGACTTTCATACCTTTGGTCCGTTGACCACCAGGCAAGTACTCAGGAAATTCGAGGCCGGTGAGATTTCCGCAGGAGACATGCTCGCCCAGGGCGAGAACCGGAACAACTTCAGGCTGATTTCGTCGTATTCGGAGTTCAAGCCATTTTTCAAGCGCCCAAGCCAGGAATATCAGCCAAAGGACGAAAAACGCGCATTCGCGATAGGCCCGCTCAAGGGTGTTCCCGCCCTGGCCGCCTTGGCGACCCTCGTGCTGGCCCTCGCACTCGGTCTTGGAATCTGGCTATGGCCCGCGAACCGAAATGCGCATGATGATATCCTTCAACACACTCTGGCTGAATTTTCGCGTGAGATCTCTTCGCCTTCCGGCACAAGCCAGGATCTTTTCAAGGAAGGCAGCAAGCTGTTTCTGCTAGACCGAAAGGAAGCATATCTACGGGCTGACAAGACCCTGAAAATGGCCATCCTCCTCGAGCGCGACAATCCCGAGATTTTGGCTAGCTGGGTTTTGAACAGGGCCATGCTCGACTACGGCGATGCAAACGTCACAAACAGAAAGAAATGCCTGGATCTGGTCGAGTTCGCGCTGCGACGCTGGCCGGAATCTAACTCGCTTTTGCGAGCGAGGTCATATCTCTTCTTCAGCCTGGGAAATCCGGTTCAGGCACGCATTGCGGCAAGCAAGGCACAAAAGAACGGAGACGACAATCCCCTGACCAATCTCGTCCTGGGCGCAACTAGTATCGATTCATCTCCAGGGCAGGCAGCTGATACTTTCGGCAGAATCATCGAAAGCAGACCGGATATCATGCTGGCCTACAGGCTGCAATCGAAAGCTCTTATGCGCCAAGGGCTCTTTCAGAAGGCTATAGAAGCGCTTGAGGCGCGTCTGATACGTACTCCGGGCGAATACGAGACAATGGTGGCTTTGGCAGAAATACATAATGAGTTGGGTCAGCCTAAAGTCGCCCGCGACATGTTCGAACGAGTTCATGGGCTCGAGCCCTTGCGACCCGAGCCGGTGATCGCCATGTCGCGCCTGGAGTATCAGGTTTTTCAGCGCCCACGATGGGCGCAAAAAACTCTGACCGGATTTTTGCAGAAAGTTGACAAGATTTCTGCTGCCGATCGTGCCACGGTCCTTTGTGAGCGTTCGATTGTCGAACGTTTGCTTGGAAATTACGAGCAGGCAAGAAAGGATCTCAACGAGGCATCCGGCTTGAGCTCGCCGGGCGCCTCGGCCATTTACGCTCAGGCGGTCCTCGAGATCGACACCGGACACGGCAAGTCTGCGCTCCAGATTGCCGAGAAGTTGAGACAGCTACTGCCGCAATCCGCAAGATTGCTGGCCCGAATGGCCGAGGCAAACTGCATGGTTCACGATTTTGAGAAGGCGCTACGCAATCTCAAGATGGCGCACGATATGCAGCCCGATGACCTGGACATACTGCTGATGCTGGCGGCCTTGAATTTGTTTCTTGATAATTCCAACGACGCTTTCGAATATCTTCGAAGTGCCGCGGCCCTGGATCCATTTTTCCATGATAGCCACCGGACGATTTCCGCATTCTTCGACGGGCCCGGGTTATTGCGTAATACTGCCGAGCGCATGTCGGAGGCCATGCAAAAGTATGATGACATCGCCCAGGTGCACGCGCTCAGGGGAATCATTCTCCTGCGCCTCGAAAACCCAAGACAGGCGCGTCGCAGTTTGCGCAGGGCTATCGAGCTGGACCAAAACTGCTACGCGGCGCACCTGTACATGGGTGTTTGTGAGCTCTCGCGGCACAAGCCGCAGCGGGCGTTGTCGTTTCTGCAAAAGGCACATGAGTTGCGCCCGACAATCGCAACCAGCGGCCGTCTGTTGGCCCGGGCCATGTTCGAGGCGCATTTACACAGACAAGCGAAAATGGCCTACATCGATTTTATCAAAGATCATCCGGACGACGCCGGCGCCCTGCTGGGACTTGCCAGGATATACCAAAAAGAGAAGAAGAGGCGACTTGCAGTAAAGACGCTCGAAAAAGCATACCATGCCGATGTGGACAATATAGAAACCCGGCTGCTGCTTTACCAAATGGGCAAATAAGGACTCCATGCTAGATCCCTTTTTCCCCCATGCCGGTGAGTTCTACTCTGCTCTTTGCGCTCTGCTATGGGCCAGCGGAGTAATACTGTTCAAGAAGAGCGGCGAGTACGTACCCCCGGTTGCCTTGAACTTGTTCAAGGACGTAATCGGCATGCTGCTCTTCGTGGTGGTCATGTTGTTCATGGGCCTGCCGATTGTCTCCGCCCACCATCCACTCAAAGACTGGTGCATTCTCCTGTTGTCAGGCGCAGTCGGGATCGGACTGGCCGACACTCTGTTTTTCGCCAGTCTCAATCGCATTGGTGCCGGCCGCTCGGCGATCGTCGACTGTCTGTACAGCCCTTTCATCATCCTCTGCTCGTTTTTCTTTCTCGACGAGAAAATCGGCATATTGCTGTTGCTGGCACTGGTGCTGATGATCGCCGGTATCGTGATCGGCACATGGAAGCCGGAAGACGCCAGCGGTCCGGCCGATCTCAAAATAATGTACGTCGGCGTACTACTGGGAGCGTTTTCCATGCTGCTGATGGCCGTGAGCATTTCCATGGCCAAGCCGGTGTTGGACCGAACCGATCCGTGGTGGGCATCGACCGTCCGCCTGGCGGGCGGGATCGCGCTTCTGGCCGTTCAGGGCATGACACGCAAGAATCGCGGCCCAGTCTGGCGCTGCTTCAGACCCGGCCCTCACTGGAAGGTAGTCATGCCGGCGGCGGTGCTGGGCGGATTCTTAGCCATGTTTTTCTGGATCGCGGGCATGAAGTACACTGATACCACGGTTGCCAGCGTGCTGAACCAGCTCAGCACGATATTCGTCATATTTTTTGCAACGCTGTTTTTAAAAGAGCCGCTCACGAAGAGAAAAATCATAGCCATTCTGCTGGGCTTCGGCGGCGGAGTGATCGCCTCGCTGTAGTTGGCCGTCAGTGTTTACATCCCGGTCGCAGCATTATAGAATGGCCGCCGTATCTTGGATAAACAGTCTTACCGAGGAATGGAGAATGGTAAAAGGCAGACGAACGACTGACGTAATCACCGTGGATCAAGACCCCTTCGGATCGCCCTATGTCCTTGCCCTGGCGGTCATTGCCGGACCGGATCGCCACGCCATCCACCGCATCATCGCAACCGAGACCACTGTCGGCGCTTCGGAAGAAGCCGACTTTGTCGTCGAGGATCCGAGGGTCAGCGGCCAGCACTTCAAGATCCGCATCAACGGCCATCTTTACAGCCTGCTCGACATGGGCAGCACCAACGGCACCCTGGTGAACGGCAACCTGTCAACTGCGACTCCCGTCAGGCTGAAGAACTTCGATGAGATCCAGGCCGGCCGCACCCGTTTCCTGTTCATCGCCAACCGCTTCAGAACCGACTGAGTTTCTACTTAAGGCACTACCGATCTTCAACCAGGAGTTTCTGGCCGGGGAAAATACGGCTTGTGGGTTTCAAGCGATTGAGGCGCAGGAAATCCTCCAAATTCATATTATGCTGCTTGGCTATTGAATAAGGACTATCTCCAGGCTTGACCTCGTAGGCGCTGGCGTTGGCGGGAATCTCGTGCGTGCGCGCATTGGGGTGAATGACGAGATCTTGCCCAGAACGCAGTTGATCGTCGGTCAGCTTGTTCAGGCGCTTTATCGAAGCCACGTCGGTATTGTAACGCCGTGCAACCTTCCAAAGAGTATCACCCCGACTGACATGGTAATTGATCGTCTTTGTGACGGGCGCCTTGCGGGGACGATCCTTTTGTGTTGACCGGTTATGTGTCCTGGTGGATACCGGTATCTTTATCCTCTGGTCAATATGCAGCAAAGTCGTCTTTTTGATCTTATTAACGCGGGCTATGGCATCGATGCTCACGTGATATCTTCGCGCCAGGTGGGAGAGCGTCTCGCCGCTTTGGATATGGTGGATGGTGAAGCGTTTCTTCGGCGGTGTATATACGGGAATCTTTGCCAGGTTGGACACCAGCAGCTTCTCTTTTTTCCTGGGAATCGTCAGCGAATACTCGCGCGGGGGTGTGATTCCGATTCTCAGATCCGGGTTCAACGAGGCCAGCACCTGGTCTGGAATGTGCAATGACTTGCTAACCTGCTTGAGATCCATCTGCTTGGTTACGGCAACCTCCGAAGTCTCGGGTGGTTTATCGGGATCGCCCAAGTCGAATCCGTATTTCTTCGGATCGCGGAGAATGTGCAGCGTGGCCAGGAAGCGCGGGACATAACGACGGGTTTCACCCGGCAGTTTTTCGTACAGATCCCAGAAGTTGTCCAGGTAGTTAATATTCTGGCTGCGGATGACCCTGAGCACGCGATTCTCTCCGCAATTGTAAGCTGCCAGCGCCGTTGTCCAATCGCCGAAGATACCGTGCAAATCCAGAAGATAGGCAACAGCCGCCTTGGTTGCCTTTGAAACGTCCATACGTTCGTCAACCCAGCGATCGCGTTTCAGTCCAAAGCGATAACCGGTCGTCGGAATGAACTGCCATAGTCCCAGAGCGCGTGCAGCACTGAAAGCACGGATCTTGAAGCCGCTCTCAATCAGCGGCAACCAGGTAAGCTCCTCCGGCAAGCCCGCCTTCTTGAAGGCCGAAAGAATCAGCGGCCGGAAAAGTCCCGACCTTTTGTAGGAGGCCATGAAGAACTTTCGCTGCGGGCCTTGAAATGTCTCAATCTCATGCTGAATGATCGGGTTTAGCTCCATCGGAATGGCCTTGCGCGCCCCGTTCACCGCGGTGTGTTGCGAGGCGTGGATGCGCAGTACCAGATTACAGATCATCAGGCGGATGTCTTCTTTTTGCTGTTCGAGATCGGCATCGTCGCCGCAGTCAGCCGACACAATCAGGGCATATGCCTTGTCCAGGGCCTCGAACGAATTGTCGAAATCGCCCTTCTCCCAGTAATCCTGAGAGGCCTGGCAGAAGGCCAACGCCTCGTCCAGAATCTCCTGAGGATTGGTCTTCTTTTCGTCTTCTGCAGTCGACTGCTTGGTAACCGGCACCAGGCCTGTCGCGGCATGTCCGGTTTCGTTCTCGTTTGAAAGAGGTCTATTCGCTACAAGCTGTTGCCCAGTCGGGGCGCAGGCAATCGTGAAAACAAACATCAAGACCAAGCAGTACAGGATGACTCTCATTATCGAAACTCCCTACGTTCAGAAATCTGCTGAGGTGAACTTGTCAGCCAACGGCTTGAGGTGACAAGTATCGTTTGCGAAGACCAGGCTGAATTCGGTATCGAAATCCACGACCGAAATCGAGGCCGTGTCCACCTTTACTCTCCAGAAGGCCGAATCCGGTAAGCCCAGCGCAACCATAAGTATCATCTTGACCGAAACTCGATGCCCGCACAGTGCAACGTTTTGCCCCGGGTACTCCTTCCCCACCCTGGCCAAAAGAGGTTCTACCCGCCGACGCACATCGGCCAGGCCTTCACCGTCCGGAAAAGAAACCGTCTCGGGTCTTTGACTCCAGCGAGTGTAAATATCGGGGTGACTCCGGGCGACCTCGGAGTCCGGCATCCGGGTCCACTGACCGTAATCGATATCGATCAAGCCCGGTTCGATCTGGGGCTCGACCTTCTGAAATTTGGCGACCGCCGTCGCGGTCTGCAGGGTGCGTTCGAGTGGACTTGCAAATATTGCATCGAGTCTGACCTGCTCCAACGCCGCACCGGCATTCTCGACCTGTTTCAGACCTTTATCGTTTAGCGGCAAGTCCCACCTGCCACGGTATATCTTGTTCTTGTTGCCCTCTGTTTCCCCGTGTCGAATGATAAATAGTCGGGTCAATTGTATCTCCTGGCCTGGTGGATACGAGCGCTCATCGCCGGGACTCGATCATCACCAGGTAGCCCTCGGATACAGGAGGCAATTCGGCGGCATTGGCCTCGTCGGTGTCTATGTGCATCTCGAGTTTGTAGCTCGGGCTGACCCGAATCAACACGTCGCCGAAGATCAACTCTCGTTCTCCTCCCAGCTTGACCATGACTGTATCGCCGGCCTTGACGCCGTACATTTCAGCGTCTTTGGGCGTCATGTGTATGTGGCGCCGGGCGCATATGACACCCTCGGGCAGGTCAACTTTGGCCGTCGGGCTCTCCAGCGTGATCCCGGGCGTGCCGTCGAGGTCGCCCGAAGCGCGGATGGGTGCGTCGATTCCGAGCTTGAATTCCTCGGTTCGAGAGATCTCCACCTGGGTTCTGGAGCGCTCCGGCCCCAACACTCGTACATTCTCAACCCGGCCGCGTGGCCCAATCAGGTTCACGGTTTCCTCGCAGGAAAACTGGCTGGGTATATAGAGCGGCTTCTTGCGCGTAAGCTGGTGCCCGGGTCCAAACAGGGTCTCGACGTCGCGGCGGCACAGGTGAACGTGGTGTGCCGATAGTGCCACGCGGATCGGGCGCTGGTCGGTGGACAACTCGGTGCGCTTTACCGACTGTTCCAGATTCAGAGCCTCTGCGCAATGGCGCGCCATCATCAACTCTTCGTTGGCGGCGACCACCAGAACCGCAACTCGCGAATGCCGCGCGCTGATGTCACATACGACGTTCTCGCTGTCTACTCGACAACGATCGTTTGCCAGCGAGTCGACGGCAATGCCGATCTTCTCGAGATCTTGCAGGCTGCGAGCCCGGATACCCCGGCTGTGCTCGCCTATGCCCCCCGTGAAAACCAGAGCATCGACGGAACCCATGGCCGCAATGTAGGCCCCAATGTATAGTTTGACCCGATAACAGAAAGCCTTGATAGCCAGAAGCGCCCGATGATTGCCGCCATCGGCCGCCGCCAGGATCTCGCGCATGTCTGAGCTGACTCCCGAGATACCCAGCAAGCCACCTCGGCGGCTCAGTAGCTGCTCTATCTGATCGAGAGGCAGGTTATCGACTTTCATCAGATAGGTAATTATTCCCGGGTCGAGATCGCCCACTCGCGTGCCCATGATCAGGCCGGGCAGCGAACTGAAGCCGAGGCTGTTATCGATTGAACGACCGCGCTGAACAGCGCTGATCGAGGCCCCGCCTCCAAGGTGACAAGTGACGATGTTCAATCGGTGCAAAGGTGTCTCGAGTTGGACCGCGGCCTGCCTGGCGGCGTACTCGTGCGAATTTCCGTGGAAGCCGAACTTGCGGATGCCCTTTTCGTGAAACATCTCATAGGGCAAACCATAGATGGCCGCCTCGTCGGGAATGCTGTGATGAAAGGCAGTGTCGAACACGGCAACCTGCGGCAGGCCTGGATAAAGCTTCTTTGCGGTATCGATTCCCTCGAGCATGGCCGGGTGGTGCAACGGCACCAGAGGGATCAGTCGTCGAATCTCATCCTTGACTGCCTGGTCGATCACAACCGGGCCGCGGTAGCGCAGGCCACCGTGCCCAATGCGGTGCGCCACTGCATCGATCTGAAGCACACCGGTGGGGGCGTCGTTCAGGGTTTTGAAAACAAGCTCGAAGGCGGCCGAGAGGTTATCGGCCCTGACCCGCTCGGTAATGCGCTCATCGCCGCTGCCGTACGAATGAGTGCTTTCTTCGAGGCCGATGCGTTCCAGGCGCCCCGACCAGAGGTTGCGCTCGTCATCCAGATCAATCAGATCGTACTTGATCGAAGTGCTTCCGCAGTTCAAGACCAGAATATTCAACCCGAATCTCCAAAACCCGAAAACGTGAAACATCCCCTACCACTTTGCGAACCGCCGTGCAAGCCGCAACCAGGCCGGTTTCAAATATTGACGTTCAGATGAAGTTGCGTATTTTATTGAGTATGCGCGCGTTGGCAATATGCATCATTGTGGGATTGGCGGTTCCAGCGCAGTCCGCGGCCGATGATCTTGAGGAAAAAGAATTCACAAATCGCAGCCCGTACACGGTGGATCTGGCGCTGGATCTGCCGGTCACGCTCGGGGCCGGCGTCATCTCGCTGGTTCCCGAACTTGTCAAGAACGAGTTGGGCGGTCCCTGGTGCGGACTTTCATGCGATCCTTCCGGGCTGAACGGTCTCTATCGCGAAGTGCTCGGCAACACGACGTGACACTTGGACTCGTCCTCCTGGAAGACGGGCTTGGCCTAAGCCTGACGGTCCGCTAGCTGCATGCTGGAATGAATATTACTCATTGCACCGCGGGCTTCTGAGGTGCCGGGAGCACGGGGGTGGTCTTCAGGTCGTCTGCCTTGACTTCGACTGAAGGCGCTTTCTCACTACTTCCCGCCAAAACGATCCCTCCCAGCATCGCCCCGAAGAACATCATCGCCGACGGCCCGTGGCCGCTGATGGTCAACATGGCGGTTCGCTTGCTCTTGAGCCCGCGCGCCGTGGCGCGAGTCTTCTTACCCAGAAACAGCTCTTGCACCAACTTGCGGATCTCACGCCGATTCTCGACCAACGTCCGCATGACTTGCCGGCCCTCGGGAGGCAAACTGGCATCGAGCTGAGCAACCGGATCGAGTGAAGCCAGGTACGCTTCGCCCATGGTCAGCACGCCCGACGCGAATTGCCAGCCGGCAACGAACATTTGCCCCAATCCATCCAGTATGCCTTTGTAAACGGCGACGAATTTCGGATCGTCTGTAACTAGCTTGATGATCTCACTCTTGTAGGTGAACCTGACCGACATGGCCTCGAAGTGATTAAGCAGGGGCTGCGCCATGGGGTCTTCGGTTTTCCAATCGGCGCGGATCGACTCATTGGGTCGGAAGGCCACCATCAAATAAGTGTCCCGACCATAATCTTGCAGGAGCGAGCTCAACATCTTGTTCTTGAGTTTGCCCGCCAAGGCGTCTTGAACCCACGGCCGGCTGCCGAATACGAGAGTCTTGTCCCCGGCCCGGGTCAGTACCAACGGGTTTTCGGGATCATCTCCCACGATCAGCATGTTGTCTTTCTTTTGAGCGCCCGACAGTTGGGCCAGCTTGTCCAGGATTCCGGCCGGAAACTTGCCTCCTGCCACAATCAAGATCCGCTCTTGGCCGTCGGACGGGGGTTGCATGGCGACCATCAGGTAACGGATATCCCTGAGCGGGTCGATGCCGAGCTCGCGAACCTTCTGCAACATCGTCTCCTTGGCCGACGTGACAGCCGTGGCGCCCATCTGCAAGATCGGAGACTTCTTCACGAAGGGAGCCTTGAGTATCCTGCCCAGGCCCTGATCAACTCCCTGAGCCAGGCTGGCAACGTCCACTCCGACCACCAGCACGGCACCCTCGGGAACGTGCCTGAAAACGGTGGCTGCCGGTGCGGGTTTGCCGTAAGGTCCGCTGGGAGCCGCCAGGAAAAAAAGCGCCATAAAAATTTCCATCATACCCATGCCTGCCATATTTCCTCCCTTAAGTTAGCTAGCTGACAAGTGACAATGGTGCCCGAGAGCGATGTTGTTTTCAAGCGTGAAAGCCTCCGTTTTTGACACTATTATCGCTTCCATGCTATTTGGATTTGACCTGCAACTCATGCCAGGGAGTTCAACATGAACCTTAAAATCTGCGGATGTCTCCTGATGCTTGTGTTGTTCGTCGGCAGCGCTCACGCCCAGGGCCCCGTCGGTAAGCCGTTCGGGCTGGGTCTAAGCCTGGGCGAACCAGCCGGTGTGAACGCCAAGTACTGGTTCGACCACAAGAACGCCGTCGACATGGCCGTGGGCTACGGCTTTTTTCCCGCTCACGGTGTGGCCCTGTTCGCCGACTATATCTACCACGTGTTCACCATCATCAGGGCCGGCAAAACGCCGTTCGACCTGCTGTTCTACATGGGCGCCGGCCTCAAGCTGGGTATCTGGAGATACAAATACAAAGACGACGACACCACCGGCGTCGGCCTGGGCGTGCGCATCCCATTCGGCGTTACCATGGTCTTCGCCCGTGCCCCCTTCGACATCTTCCTCGAGATTACTCCCTCGATGGCTTTCATCACTCCCGACCCGTTCTACTTCGATCTCGACGCCTGCATCGGCGGGCGTTTCTACTTCTAACTATTTTTTTCCGGCCAGGCGGCAGGCCGTTTCAGACAGGTCTATCAGATCGGAGTAGCTCATCAGGGCGACGTCGGAGACAAGGCTTGTGACTCCTTCGAGTATGTCGCGGCCGTCAAGGATGTCGTCTACGTAGTTGCGTGTCTCGGTTATCTGTAGCGGGAAGCTGATCGGGCCGAACGGAGAGCGGCGTTTGGATGCCTTGATCAAGTTACTCATGCCGGCGTTGTAAGCCGCAAGCCCCAGCGCCGAGTGCAGCCGGTCGAGCCTCCTCTTGAAGACTTCGTCGGCCAGGCGGATCTCTACCAGATCTCTGACCGTGCGCCCCAGCCAGCCAGCGAGCATCGCACCGGTGTCCGGGATCATTCCGCCTGCCAGCGGCACCACTGGCAACATCACCATTTCTCCTACGGGCCATGCCTGGTTCAGTTCGGCCAGCGAATCGGCCAGCGAACTCTGGCCGACTCCCTTGCGCAAGAGGAAGTTCTCCAACGTCAAGAGCGAAATCATCTCCCGGCTGGCCCGCCTGCCTTTCTTGCCCAAACGCAGAGCAACCTCATCTTTGAGTCTCCTGAAGTAGATACAGGTCACCTTTATTGCCATGCGCGGATCAGCCACCACTTTCTTCTTCATCTCTTCGAGACTACCGATGCCCTTGAGTAAGACGGCCGCCCCGGGAATACGACCCTTGAAGATCCAGACATCTTCAAGGGCAATGTTCAGAAACTGACCGAGCGAGAACGCCCCGGCCCATGAAATGCGCTGGTGGATAAACTCTGATTCCTGAATAAACAAGCGAGTAATAATGTATAAATCAACGCCGGTGGCTTCGCAGGCTAATCGAATGGTCGGCATGTAGCGCAGACCTCGCAGTAGGCCAGCGAGCGTCTTGTAGCGATCGTGAGGCATGCTCTTGTTGTTCAACACCTGGAGCTTCAAGTTGCGCACCATCGCCAGATAGTGCTGCAGTGCGGCCCGGGTATCCGGTCGCAGTTTATCGATGCGGATGCGTACCGGCGTGATGAGTGACAGGCGCTCGTCCCGGGCGTTGAAAAACCGCTTTACCCGCCGGTCGCGAACAAGCCAGGCCAGTTGGCGATAGCGCCAGCTGGGCAAGCCCTTGAGAGTGTCCGCAGCTTTGGCCTGCAGGCAAATGTCGGCCAGATCTGTCTTGGACAGCCTTTTCAGGTCGTCTCTAAAAAGCACATCCCTGCGCAGGAGCAAGCCTTTTAGCCACTTGATGGTAATCGAATGAATTTCATCCGCAGAAGACGTGGACAGCAGCTTGATTATCTTGGCAATCGAACGGGATTCTCCACCGAGCATTTGCCCGAAAAGAGCCTGCATACGCTTGTCGAGTTCGAGCAGAACCGTATCGGATGACAATAGCGAAGAATAGTCGTGCTGCCATTTTTTCAGGACTATACGGATCTTGTCCGCCGCAGCGTCGTCTCTCACAAGCAGCGCAAGCCCATGAGCGTCGGTGAGATCTCGCAGGTTGGTTACCAGTATTCCGCGATCTCTTTTAGCCGGCGCGACCGCAGGGGGTGAGAGACGAAACTCATCACCTTCAGTTCGTGCGGGTAGCGAAGGAGAACCTTTAGCCAAGGTTCCGCCAAGCAACCAAATGACGGCGAACCAGACAATCATAATTGTGCTATGAGTCGACTTAATCTCTATCTCCGGCCAGCCGGGCCCAACCGGCTACATCGTTGACTATGTCTCGCACCGAAGGTACGATTGTTTCGTTTTTCAAGCTACCAGGATTCCAGGAGGATGTCATGCTTTCCAGCTCGCGTTGTACTATTCTTGCTATCGGAGGCATCGCCTTCAGCCTGATATGTGGCTGTAACGGCACCATCAAGGTCAAACCGACCGGAGATCATTTCTACAAGAATCCATCCGTACGCCGTTGCCTTCAATATGACAAGGAACAGATGACCAGCCAGAGTCAGGCTTGCTGGGACCGATTGTTCGTCAGGATTCAGCGTGACCAGGATTTCGTGGAAAAATCCGAGTTGTCGCCTGCCGATATCAACAAGATCCGCGTGAACGCCAACCGCTCCAGCGATCAATCGGAGAAGCTGCGCAAGGAGATGGAAGCCTGTCTGAAGTTGTCCGGGCGCACTCGTGATGAGCGTATCGAGTGCTACCGCAACTACATGAAGAAGCACGCCTCCGAACTGAGCCGGGCGCAAAAATTCGAGATCGAGAACAGCATTGCTACATTGCAGCAGTCAAAGAAAAGGGCCGCCGGCGGAATCGAAGCAACGATCGAGCATGCCGGCAAGCTGCTCGGAATGCAGCTTCACGAGGAGGGAGAAGGCATACGTATCGACTCTGTTGCAGGCGGCCCGGCTGCCCAGGCCGGTATTCAAGAACAGGGACTGATCGTTACCATCGGCAACTTCAAGATAGCCGACATGGACTCTTCTGAGCGTATCGCCCACCTGGAATCCTGTGAGGATAAACAAATCGTTTTGCTCATCCGCCACGGAGGACTAGAGAAGATCACATTCGCCAGAATCGAAGCAAGCTGCGGGAAGCAGCCCCTAGGCAAGAAGCTGTGGGAGGTCACACTTCCGCAAGAGACCTGCAGCGAAGCCAATGCACCCGAGATTGCCCTGGGCCTGAGCTGGTGTTACCAGTCGAGAAACGGGATTCTGGAGGTTGAGGAGGTCTGCGCCGACTCTCCCGCCGCCAGAGCAGGTGTGCGCCAGGGTCAGCGTTACCAGAGCATCAACGGCACTTTCCTGCTGGGCATGACCCCACTGCAGATAGCCGAACTGCTAAAGACATTTCCGGCCGGCGCGCTCACGCTGAGCGAGGTGGGCGGCGCATTGCAATCCCCCGCGCCGCTGAAGGGTCCGGCGCTTGACACTGCCGCCAGGAATAAATGCTGGAAGGCTATTGAATCCACTCTCGACAGGGGGAATGTGCCGGAACAGAAATGATCAACATCAACAGTTACCTGCACCGCGAGAAATTCCGCGATCTGATCAGCCGCTGGATGTACAACCGGCCGCGCCCCGACGACGCGGAGCTTGTGACGCGGCTGGTCCATTTCAACAACGTCTACATCTCTCGCTACCTGACACTCTTTTCCGAGAAGGTTTTTTCGGGAATTCACGGCGGGCGGCTCGTGTCGCGCTTCGCTCCCCACAAGGGAGAGCTCAAGGATGCCATCGTAGCCAATGCGCCTTTCGGTACTCCGCGAACGGAATTTCTGGCTGACAACTACCGCAACAACCCGGAACGCTATTTTCGCGAAACCCCTTTCCACGGAACGATGTACTTCCTGCCCCGGGCAACGAAGGAAATATTGATCGGTTCCTCGCGCATAAAGCGCGTCAGGCGACTGGCAGAGAAGAGCGCCAGGCGGATCATCGACCACACTTTCCAGGCCATCAAGCGCCACGCCGGCGCGATGGCGGCCAGACGGGCGAAAGACATGGGCGTTCCGCGCCAGGCTTTGGTCAGCAATCCCGACGAGATGCTGCGCGAGTTTCTGAGTGCTGAAAACAAGCTGCTGGACGACCTGCGCCACAACCGTGCAATCGATTTCGAAAAGGAACTGATCATAAACGATGTCGCCGGTATCAAGGTTATCCTCGAGGACGAGCAGTACGATTCGGCGCTAAACGTCTTTAACCGTGCTGACGACTGCGTGGTCATTGAGCAAGAACCGCACAAAGGCAACTACAATGCCGTCAATCTGATCATTCGTTACACGCCCGACAAGGACAGGATCCTCTCCCGACCCCTGGGCCCGGCCATGCTGAAGCTGATCGAGCGCAGGGGACTCGATCCCGCACAGGCCGGCCGGGAGTTCGTCAGTTTCGTTACAAGCGGGGAGGACGATGTCAACATCGAGGTCATAGTCAGCAACTATCAGGAGATGATGGAAAGCGAGATCGGCCGTTGCATTCACGAGGATCGCATAATCCAGCAGCGCCTGAAGCAGGAATATCGCAGCCCGCTTGCCAAGAACGTCGAGTACTTGATGGTTTTTTTGTTCAACTTCGCAGTCTCACCGCAGAATGAACTGGGCGAACTTCCGGTAAAGTTGTGGAACCGCTACTTGCCGGACTACATAGACGAGGTCTTGCGCTCACTGTTCGATATTCCCCCGCTGCGCCTCGTCGAATGATGCGTTGTTACTATCATCGACTGGAGACTTACGAAGCATGAAGAACAAATCAATTCTGTGGTTAGCTTTCGTGCCAGCCTTGAGCGGCTGCTCACGGGATTTCACTCCGCCGCCGCCCGAGGTTGAAATCGGGGAGTTCTCCCCTTCCCATGGCTTCATGGGTGACGTAGTGGGCATCTGCGGACAAAACTTCGACTCGAATGCCGGGAACAACATCGTTCACTTTGGAACAGAAGTGGCAGAAATAGTCGACGAAGAAAACCCGTCCGGCTATCTGCCAGATCCGGATTTCCATTGCGACCGGAGCATGCTGTTTACCAGAGTGCCCGAACTGGAATCCCCGGGCGAAGTGAACATCAACGTCAGTTCCCCGGCCGGGCAAGCGGTAGCCGGCAGCCAATTTGTCTACGACGGCCCGGGCCACCCGGTTCACCAGCGGCTCAAGAAGCTACTCGACGTTCGTACCGGTCTATGGGCGGTTTTCACGCCATCCCTGGTCAAGACGCTGACCTTCGGCACAATTGGAGTCGAAGCGAGCACCCTTGGAGTTTTTGAACCGTTCCACGGACTGCACCTCGATTTCGGAGTATGCGGCCTGCCCATTTCCGGAGCTTTCGGAATGGTCGCCGATAACACACTGATGATTGTCGGCACCCGTATGGAAATCGCAGACGAGAACCTCGGGATGGAATCGGACATCTTTGCCTGGACCATCAACCTGGAGGAAGCCGTCAACCTCAACTTCGAGGATCCGGAATTATGGATCCTGCCGGAAACAGGAGGCAAACCATTTGCGCCCAACCTTGTCTGGAGCATCCCCAGACCAGCTCCCGACAACAACAAACACGATTTCGTGGTTAGCCATCTGAGACTGCCGGCCCTGGCCATTGTGCCCGCCGAGGATCCGGCCAATGCCCTGCTTGTCGAATTGCCGCAGCAAGCGCCTTTTTGCAAAAAGTCCGAAACCGATCGGCTGGGTCCGATTGTCGACATGGCCTATGACCCGGTGGAGCAGCACATATATTTAGCCCTGGCCGGCAGCAACGAGGTCTGGCGAGTCGACCGTGACGGCTCCGATGTCAGGCGCATGTTCCCGACGCTAGACACCGATCCCGGACTGATCGACTGCAACTGGTCGAATGCGGCCATGGCTTTACGGCAGTCCCATTCTTTGCACGCCAATCTCAGGCTCTACCTCTCGGATAAGTCATTGTTGAGATTGTCGACTTTGAAACTGGCAAATATTGGCAGCAATGAGTATTTAGAGCCGAGCTTGCAAGTGGCGACCTTCGACTCCATACCTTATGCTCTGGCTACGGCTCGTTACTCGATCGAGAATACCGACCCCGCCGCAGACGGTGAGCGCTTGTATGTGGCCACCCAGAACGGCTTGCAAGTGTTCGACGTCAGCAGGAACGGCATCCTGCCCGGTTTTCGCCTGATGGGTGAAATTGCGGTGCCTTTCAACAATGGTGGTGTGCAGGCCCTGGCGGTTGCATCCATGTGGGATCCAATCCTGAAAGTGCCAGACCAAGTGCTGTTCGTGGACGGAGACAATGCACGAGTATTAAAGTACACCGCCGGGCAAGAGCAATTTCCCCAGAGCGCGACCTCCACGGGTTCAGTAGCACCTCAGTTCGCTCCTTCCTATGACGGCCGGCACCTGTTCATGGCGGACTCACTCTCAAACGCGATTCACATGGTCGATCGTAATTCCGGGCTGCGCACCGACCAGTTTCCGGTCGTATCCATGAGCGAGCACCGCACCATGGGATTTCTCTCAAAGGGAATGACCACCTTGCGCCGGCCCGATAACGACCTGCTCATGGTTCCTCTGGTAGAGACTCAGGAACTGGGTCAAATCGACAGCGCCCGTTACCGTGCGATCGCCTTCGGGAGGATCGCGGACAAGGCACCGTCATGTGGTTTGACAACCGGGGGCCTGATGGTGGACCGCAACCTCACCAAGGATTTCAACGAGATGCAACTCGTGTCCTGGAAACACCAGGATGGATCGGACATGCCGGTGCTGGTTTTAACGCGCTATTTCAACAAGTATGAGGATCAGAACGCGACCGGTGAAACCTGGTGTGTAGAACTGGACCCCGATGGCTCCGAATCCGGGGGAATCATCCGCGAGTCCCTGGCGCTCTGCGACCATCCCGAACTCGACGACTTCGGACCCGGGGTGCGACTTGTACGCAGCGCCAGGAATGCTCCCTATTTGGCCGTGTTCGAAGATCTACCTGGAGACGACGGCCAGAATGAGCCGGCCTTGGGCATCCGGTTGTTCGATCTGGTCAAGGGTAATTCCAGACTGGACATCCTGGATGCCGAGTTGGCTCCCTACCTGTCAGACGCGCTGGTAGTGCAGCGTTTGCCGCTGGTGCAGATATACATGGCCATGAGTGAACTCGGCGTGGTGCTGGAGGGAACTTTCGATGCCGAGGGGAACTTGTCTCCCCGGGTGATACCGACCGGCGGGGATCCCACTTTTCTTTCACTTAGCCCGGACGGGCGCCGGGTGTATGTCTCGCACTTTTTCTCGAACCAGTTGAGCATCATCGGCACGGATTGCGAACAAGTGGGCAGTTGCGAAAGCGTCGCGGCCACAGTCGACGTCGGCGCCTGGCCGGGCCCGGTAGTGTTCGACGACACGGGGGAAAGCGCCTTCTTGCTACATTACAAGAGCAACGATATTTCCTGGCTGGAGTAGCAGCAGCTTTTTGTTCCGGAGATCCAGGCCGATTTCTTCAACTGCCGATTTTCACCGCCGCCAGTCCCTCGGAAAAGTCCGCGGCCTCCGAGAAGTCGGGCTGGATAACCGTCCGGCCCTTTTGATCGATGTAGCCGAACTTGGCGCCCAGCTTCACTCTGGCCAGGCCGTCCGAAAACGGGAAAGCCTCATCGTATAGGGGATCGATTACAATCATGCCCGATTCGTCACTGTAGCCGAAGCGTTCGCCGATCTTGACCGGCACGGGCGCTGGCTTTCCGGCCGCCGCGCCCGCGGGCTCTTTCTTCTCAGCGCCGCTCGCGACCGGCTTGCCCTGCTTATCGATTGTCATCTGCTGCCCGCCGACTTGCACCACGGCGCTCCCGCCGACGAATGGGCCGGCCCGATCGAAGCGGGGTTTGATGATCGTCTTACCGGTGCGATCGATGTATCCGAACTTGGCCGGATCGTACAGCTGCAATCCGGCCGGCGGCCGGCTGAACTCCTGCTGCCGGGGGAGCAAACAGACGGCGAATTCCCCGAGCACGATCGGATCGTGGCTGCCGAACTTGTCTCCCAGCCGGCTGCGGCGCTCGCCGTCGATGTCCGAATTGCCGCTCTTGCCGACGTAGTCGACGCTCAGTTTGAAGCGCAGCTGATCGGAGTCGGGCATCCAGCAAATATCGGAAACCCAATATGCGTCGCGCTTGCCGTGCTTCTTGTCCTTACCCAGCTTGGTGGTCTCTACCTTCGATACTTCAAGTGAGGGCAGGTCGACAATCAGCATCCGCTGGTTGCCCGATTTCGAGAAAAGATCCTCGTCGCCGAAAGCTATCCGGCTGGAATCCGGCGACCAGTAAACCTGTCGCGTCTTGAAGAACAATCCCTCAAGCTGTTTCCGCTGCCCGCCCGAATGAATCACCAGGCCGTCGGAAGTCGGATCCAGAAAGGCGAACGAGACCGACGTCTTTCCGTCCGGCGCTTGCAGGCCGGCCCGCCCGCGGCAGATCCCGCGGCCGGCCTCGGCCGACTCGGCCGAAAGCGGCGAAAGGCGCGCCTTGCCGTCTGAAAAATCAAAAAGCTCGCCCGCCTGCTCGACTACGCAGTCGATCTTCGAGGCCAGAAGCTTTTTGCAGGCCGTGCGGGCCTGGCCCTTGTAGCGGTAGGCTCCGCTCACCAGCAGGTACCAGCCTGGATCGAGCCCGGCAAACAGCGACGAGGAGGTTATCTCGGCCTGCTCTCCGAGATTGGCCTTCTTGCGCCAGATTCCATCGAGCGTAAGGTCCTTACCTGCAACCGCCAGCCACTTACCGGCCAGGTTCTCAGGCTCGGCGACGGCCGGCCAACTTACGAAAAGCAGCCAGCCCCCCAGGACCACGGCCAGATACCCGATACGCTTTCGAAAACAATCGTGTGCAGCCAAAGCTACTCCCCCGCTTTTCAACCCGACCGGTTCGTCTCCGGCAGTCCCTTGATCTTTTCCCTGCAAACGTTGATTTCCTGTTCGCGACGCTCGCTTCCCCAGTCGAGCAACCTGGCCGCAAGACCGGCCACTTTGTTCATGGCCTCGTCCCCGGGGTCACCCAACGTTGCGATTCCGGTACGGCGGCTGACAATGTCGACCAACCTGCAGGCCATTTCGGAATGAACCGCAAAGGCCACCTGGGCCATGATCTCCGGTCTGCCCTCACAAACGCGCTCGGCCAGTGATGAATCGTCACGAACCAGGTCGAGCACATCGTCATGCCTGGCGCCGTAGGTCCAGATCAGGTGACGCAGCACATCTGCGGGCAGCAAGCTGCGCTCTTCCTGGCAGCACTTGTCGACGTAGCCGTCGAAAGAACCGCTGACCGAACCCGGCAACAGCTTGTGAGCGGTCCGGCAACTCACCTTGGGCTCGTCCAGGCGGGCCAGGATACGGTTGGTGAGTTTACGGGCCAGGTTACGGCTGGTAGTGTACTTTCCACCCAGGGCGCTGATGTATCCCTTGAGCCCCCTGGAATGGTGGTCGACAATCTCGTAACGCCTTGAAGCCTCGTATACCTGTGTCTCCTGGTCGACCAGCGGCCGAACGCCGACATATCGATATTTCACGGCGGCCGCATTGAGCTTGGCCGCCGGACAGGCCTGGTTGATTTCATCGACAAACTGTTGCACGTCTTCCGCCTGCACTCCGAGATCGTCCGGTTCTCCCTGGTACTCCGTATCGGTCGTTCCAATCAGGCTGTGACCGCGCCAGGGGATGATGAAGAAGTGCCGCCCGGCTTCCGTTTGCATCACCAGGGCGAATTCCTTGGTAAGCGGCCGGGTGATGATATGAATTCCCTTTGAACGCTTGAGAGTGATCTTATCGCCCGCCCCGCACAGCAAGTCGACATGATCGGCCCATGGTCCGGCGACATTGGCCGTCATGCGAGCCTTGACCTCGTAGCTCTTGCCGGATAGCAAGTCCCGAACCTCGGCGCTGTCCAGGTGTCCAAGCCTGCAAGCCAGGTCGCCCACCTGGGCGTAGTTGATAACCAGCGCGCCGTTCCTGGAAGCTCCGATAATGAATTCCAATGTCAATCGATCCGGATCACACTGGCAGTCGTAGTAAACCGCTCCCCCCGTCAGGTCGGCTGCGGGCACACTGGGCTCAGCGGTAAGCACCTGATCGCCGGACAACATGTGGTGACCCGGCAATCTCTGGGCCGGATCTTCCAGCCGGCGGCGATCGTAGCCCAGCAGATCATATGCCAGCATGCCGCTCTTTATCATCCACTTGCGATTGCCACGTTTGAAAGTCGGAATCAAAAAAGGAATGGGGCGCACCAGGTGTCCGGCAACGCCTTGCAATATGCGCCGCTCGCGTAGCGACTCGCGCACCAGGCGCACTTCGCCGTTTTTCAAGTAGCGCAGCCCCCCGTGGATCAACTTGGAAGTGGCCGACGAAGTGGCGCCGCCGAAATCACCCTTGTCCACCAGGGCCACCTTGAGTCCCCGCAACGAGGCGTCCCAGGCAAGCGTCGCGCCGGAGATCCCTCCGCCGACAATGAGCAGATCGAATTTCTCACGTTCTAGTCTTGTGGGATCGCGCCTTTTCATGTCACTCGACTAAGTCCTTAGAGCCTTCCCGAATCGCGGCCAGCACCCGCTCCGGCGTATAGGGCGCTCTTCTCAAACGAACACCAAGCGCATCGAAGATGGCGTTCGAGATCACCGGCAAGGGCCCGTTGATACAAATCTCTGAGACACTCTTGGCGCCGTAAGGTCCGCTGGTCTCGTAAGTCGGCACTAAAATCGTCTCGATCTGCGGCAAATCCCGGGTGCAAAAAATCTTGTAGTCGCGAAAGGAGTCGTTGCGCAGCTTGCCCTTGTCGTTGAAAATGAACTCCTCGCACAAGGCATAGCTGAGACCGTTGACTACTGCGCCCTCGATTTGGCCCTCGGCCAGGACGGGGTTTATAGCCGTACCGCAATCGACTGCCGCAACGTACTTGAGAACCTTTACCATACCGGTCTGGATATCGACCTCCACTTCGGCAAAATGGGCCGAGAAGGGCGGAGGGCTCTTGCGAGTGATGTGCGAAGCCATTGCGCCGATCTGGTGCTGGTCAATCTCATACAGGCTGCGCAGGGCCACTTCGGAAAGAAGCACGGCCTTTCCGTCGGAAGCCAGCGCCCGCCCGTTCTCGAGCCGAATCGCTTTCGGCGCCCCTCCAAGCATCTCGGAAGCCACTTTGCGAATCTGGCCGGCGACATCGAGCGCGGCCTTGCGCACGGCCTCGCCGCTCAGGTAGGTGGTGCTCGACGCATAGGCGCCTACGTCGAAGGGCGTAACGTCGGTGTCCGAACTGGTAACCAGCACTTTGTCGGCTTCTACACCCAGAACCTCAGCGGCTATTTGCGCTAGTACAGTGTCCGAGCCGGTGCCAATGTCGGTCGCTCCTACCAACAGGTTGAACGAGCCGTCCTCGTTCATCTTGATTGAAGCGGCACCCATGTCAACCTGAGGAATACTGGAGCCCTGCATCAAGCAGACCATGCCCAGGCCGCGCCGGAGCGGCCCCTTGCCCCGGCTACGCCGGCGCTTCCAGCCGATGGCCCGGGCTCCCTCACGGATGCACTTCTTGAGCCCTATGCTGCCGATGCTCTGGGGCGTGCCCTCGCCCCCCTCGCCCAAGGCCGCGAATACCGGAGAAGTCTCACCGCGGCGAACGTGGTTGGCGAGACGAAAATCAACGGGATCCATTCCTATCGAACGAGCCATCTCGTCCATCTGGATCTCCATGGCGAAAGCCGCCTGGGTGGCTCCGTAACCGCGATAGGCACCCGCCACGGGCAGATTCGTGTAGACCACATCGGCTGAAAATCTGATCACCGGCCAGCGGTACAGGGGCAGCACCTTGCTGCCGCAGTTGCAGGTCACCGTTAAACCGTGGGCGCCATAGGCCCCCGTGTTGGCAAGAACGTCCAGATCGACGGCCTTGAGTGAACCGTCCTTATCCACGCCGGTCCTCAGGCGAACGATCATCGAATGCCGTGTCCGACTGAGAAACTCCTCACTGCGGCTTAGCCGCAGAAAAACAGGCCTGCGACTACGCATGGCCAAGAAGGCGGACAGATCCTCGATCAAGACTTCCTGCTTGGCGCCGAACCCTCCGCCGATGCGCGGTTTGACCACATGAATTCGTGATACGGGAACCTCGAGCGCCTGGGCCACAATGCGACGCACGTGAAAGGGAACCTGGGTAGAGGTGGTGATTCGTATTCGCCCGTCGGCCAAAGGCTCGGCCAAAGCGCAGTGCGGCTCGATCGGTGTGTGCTGGGCGTACTGGCACTCGTACTCGCGCTCGATCTTGAAGTCGGCATCATCCAAGGCCCGCTCGATATCGCCGATCTGCATATCGACATGGGCGGCCATGTTCTTTTGCGGCTCATAGGGCACCGGGATGACGACCTTGGCGTCCGGCTCGTCGTGAATCCGCGGCGCGCCAGGCTGCATGGCGAGGCGCGGATCGAGCACGGGTTCGAGCAGCTCGTATTCTACCTTGATGCGCCCGAGGGCCTCTGCCGCCAGTTGCGGCGTCTCGGCGGCAACCGCCGCCACCCGGTCGCCCACGAAACGCACCTTGTTGTCGAATGTCGTGAAATCGTACGGCGAGGGTTCTGGAGCACCCTGTCCGGCCGTGGTACGCATCACCCTGGGAACGTTGCCGTGATGCAGCACGGCATGCACACCCTCCATGCTCTCGGCAACAGAGGAGTCGATGGCAGTGATGCGGGCATGGGCGTGCGGGCTGCGCAATACTCGGGCGTACAGGCACCCGCGCGGTAAGAGATCTTCACAGAACAACGGCGCGCCCTGCGCCAACGAAAGGCCGTCTTTCTTGAGCACCGACCGGCCGACAACCGAGAAAGATCGTTTACGGCTCATGACCGCATCCTTTCGGCGGCACGAAGAACCGCTTCGATGATCTTCTTGTAGCCTGTGCAGCGGCACAAGTTGCCGTCGAGGGCTTCGCGCACCTGGTCTTCGTCGGGCTCGGGATTTTCGTCTAGCAAGGCTTTTGACGAAAGCAGCATCCCGGGAGTGCAGTAACCGCATTGGACCGCCCCGCATTCGACAAAGCTGCTCTGCAGCGGGTGAGCATCGTCGTGGTTGCCCAAAGACTCGACGGTTGTAATCGAGCGACCCTCGACCTGTCCCGCCAACAGCAGACAACTGCGCATGGACTGACCGTCAATCAAGACAGTGCATGCTCCGCAGTCTCCCTGACCGCATCCAAACTTGACGCTCTTGTATCCCTCACGGCGCAGGACATCCAGCAGGATCTCTCCCGGGTTGACCTTCCAGACCAGCGGCTTGTGATTTACCTCGACATGAATTTCCATTTCAGGACTTCTCCTGTGCGAGCTGTACTGCACGCTCGATTACCCGGCCCACGATCACCTCGACCATTTCTCGACGATATTCCCCGTCCGTGCGCAGGCCGCCCATCGCGCGCGTCTCCAGGCGGGCAGCCGCAGCTGCCTTGTGCATTACGGCTTTGGTCAGTCGTGATCCGACCAATATCTTCTCGGCCTCATGGGCCCGCCAGGGTACCGTCCTGGTTCCGCCTACCACGACTCGGGCCTCACGGCAACGCCGCCCATCGAGTTCGACACAGGTCGCCGCGTCAACCACGGCCAGGTCGAAGGCCGTGCGTGCATACTTGAAGAACGCTCCGCCGCTCGCCCCTTGCACACGGCGAATGAACACCCGGGTCAAGATCTCGGCCGGTCTCAATACCTGACGGGGATGACGCTCGAAGAACTCGTCGGCGGTAAGGCGTCTCGATCCTTCGGGACCCGTCAGCTCGAAACCCGCGTTCATCGCCAGAAGGGCCACCGGCGGATCAGACCAGCGAAAGACTTGCACCACGTTGCCGCCCAGGGTGGTCATGTTGCGGATTGGCCGGCTGCCCACCGAAGCGGCCGCAGCGGACAACATCCCGTCGAACAACCCTGCGATTCCCGGGTGGGTTGCCAGTTGCTGTATGCGCAGGCAGCATCCAAGCGACCACTCAGCGTTGGTTTCCTCGATGCCGTCCATTCCAGCGCGTGTCAAGTCGACCAGGGTCGTGACAGCAGGATCTGAACTCAGGGCGGCCGCGGTTCCGCCGGCTAAAACGAGGGCCTGTCGGCCGTGCTCGTTGAGAATGCGCACCGCTTCTTGCGGATTGCGCGGATAGAGACAAACTTTAGCGTTCGGTAACATATTCCAGTTCTCCTCAGCTGATCACGCCGGCCGCTTTCAGCAGGCTCCTTGATGCGTTGCGGGCATCTGCTGCAATCGACACCTCGTCGCGCCCGACCAGATGCCGATCATTGACGACGACTTGACCGTTGACCATCACCATTTTCGCCCTGTAGTCGAGGCCGCAAAACAGAAGCGCCCCCACAGGATCGTGGTCGGCGCCGGCATGAGCCAATCCGCTCAGGTCGAACATCGCCAGATCGGCAGCCATGCCCGGCGCAATAACGCCGAGATCGTCGCGCCCCAGCACGCTTGCTCCTCCGAGCGTCGCCATGCGCAACACGCTGCGGGCAGGCATGGCGTCCACGGCCGTGCCGACCCGATGCACCAGCAGTGCAATCTGCATCTCTTTTAGCATGTTCGAAGAGTCGTTCGAGGCGCTGCCGTCGACCGCCAGGCCGACCGGCACACCGGCCGAGAGCATCGACGGCACCGGAGCGATTCCGGACCCGAGGCGCAGGTTGGAAGTCGGGCAATGCGCCACGCCCGTCCGCGTAGCGGCCATCAATTTTATTTCCTGGTCGTTCAGGTGAACACAGTGCGCGAACCAGACATCGTCACCCAGCCAGCCCAATTCGCGAGCATAGTCCAGCGGCCTGTGCCCGAAACGTTCGAGGCAAAACTCCTGCTCGTCCAGCGTTTCGGCCAGATGAGTATGTATGCGCACAGCATGGCGGCGGGCAAGTTCGGCCGTTTGACGCATCAGATCGGGGCTGACCGAGAACGGCGAGCAAGGCGCCAGGGCGACCCGGCACATGGAAAAACGAGACGGGTCATGGAAACGCCCGATCACCCGTTCGGAGTCGGCCAAAATCGTGTCCTCGTCCTGGACAACCGAGTCGGGCGGCAGCCCGCCCCGACTACTGCCCAGGCTCATGCTGCCGCGGGTCATTTGCAGGCGAATCCCCAGATCAACCGCTACTTCAGCCTCGAGACCGAACAGATCGTCGGTAACGCCATCCGGGCACAAGTAGTGGTGATCGGCACTGCAAGTGCAGCCGCTCAGAAGCAGCTCGGAAAGGCCGGCATACATCGCCGCCCGCGCTTCGCCGGCCGTCAAGTGTTTCCAGACGTCATAGTGATAGATGAGCCAATCGAAGAGCTTGGCATCCTGCGTCTTTGGCAAGTTGCGGGTCAAGACCTGATAAAGATGGTGGTGCGTGTTTACAAAACCCGGAACAACTATGCAACCGTCGGCATCGATTACCCGGTCTGCCTGGACATCGAGGTTCTTGCCGACCTGGGTAATGGCCGGGCCGTCCACCAGCACGTCACACCCGGGCAACTCCCCCAGACCATCGTCTCCGGTGGCTACCAGCAACGCGTTACGAATGAGTGCCCGTGCCATGCCGGTCTCCAATGCCTTATAAAAATCACACTAAAAGGCGATCACTTCGGCAGAAGAAGCCACTTGTTGATTAGTGAAGTCCGGACCGCTTGCGACACCGCCGATTACAATCAGCCGGCCATCGGGCAACAGAGAGGCAGTATGGTAGGCGCGCGGCCTGATTAGCCTGGGGCCCGGGTAGCTGTTCCATTTTGTAATGTCACCGCCGGCCTGCCGCTCGAACAGGAACGTGCTGCCCGGCTGGTACTGTGCCCTGGCCGAGGCTCCGCCCACGACGAACACTCGCCCATCGGGCAACAAAGTGGCGCTGAAACCTCTCTGCGGAAAAGCCGGTTCATCCACGGGAACCTCGAATATTGCTGGTCCGCCCGGATCTACTATCACCACCGGAGGTTCACCGACCATGGCCCCCGCGAGCCCTCCGATGAACATGACCAGCTCATCACCGAGTGCAACACCAACTGGACGGTCACGCGCGGCTACCTGCAGGTTGAAAGGAGTGAAGCCGAGACCGCGCGTGTTATCCTGAACTGTCAGCAGCCCGTTATGGTTGGTCTCTCCCCCGAGTACCAGCGCCCGTTCGCCGTCAATCGGAACCACCGTGGCGATTTTCCCGCTCGCGGGAAACGGGTCGCTGCCGTCGACCGCGACGAACCCGGATTGTTCACGCGAACCCAGGAACATCTCGGCCGTCCTCTCACCGTCGTTGACCAATACTTGATTGCCGAAAAACAACGATGCCAGGTGCCTGGCCCGCGGCACCATCAGTCCCGCGCCAAGGTCTTCGAACGACACGAGGCTGTAGTCGACGGCCCTGTCGTAAGGCTTCATCATGCTCTCGGCGCCGCGCAGCAACAGGATATCCTGAGGCGCCGAGCCCAATTGGTTCTGGCCACCCAGAACAACGAGCCGTCCGTCATCGAGCAGGGTCGCGCTGTGTTGATAGCGGTACAATTCCGGGGGAGTATTCAGTACCACAAGCCTGTTGGTAACCGGGTCGAGCAGGAAGGCTATCCGGGTAGGATCTTCGTCAGGTCTGGCGCTGCCGGCAACCAGCACGTGGCCCGAGGGGAAAACCGTCGCGCTGTGATCGACAGCATGGTAAGGCAACGGACGGCACAGGCCGGAGTCCGCGGCAAGCAAAGAGAAATTGCCCACAGGCAGCGCCGGAATGGTAACAGTGGTTGCCTCGCCGGACACCAACCGCACCGGCGTCGATCTGCCGCGCACCAGCGTCTCTCCAACGCTGGTGAGGCCGACCACCTCGACCATTACCAGGCCCGAGGTCTCGTCTACCGCGAGATTCAGACCCTCCAGGCTGCTTGCGCAGTTCTCGTCCGGTGCTCGGTTTCCGGGGTAAATCACGCGAATACAGTAGATATCGATTTGCGCC
The DNA here is from genome assembly GCA_964513625.1 of uncultured Myxococcales bacterium. Classification (GTDB taxonomy): domain Bacteria; phylum Myxococcota; class B64-G9; order B64-G9; family B64-G9; genus DATKYQ01. Next base: position 136,225 of record CAZENH010000006.1, read on the forward strand.
GCGAAATCTTCTATTGGAGGATCGCACACCCAGGTGAGCTGAATGCTGAGTTGCCCGTCGATCTTGTCGCCACCGCAAGAGCAGGCACACACGGCAACAAACAGCGACAAGCCACTGACCAAGAAAAAGCGCCTCATGCGCGGGCACCTCCTGAGAAAACCGAGAGAAAACGCATTGTCAAGCTAACCGATTCCCAACAACCTGTCAAACCAGGTCAAACAGCCCAGAACGTCTCTTTGACAATTTGACGCTATGATCGCAGGTCTGCTAGGCTGCTGTTTGCGAACAGCAAGGAACTTGCATGGCCGAGAACAACGACAGATTTCCACGGGAATTCGGCAAGTACCACCTGATCGAGCGCATCGCGACAGGCGGGATGGCCGAGCTCTACCGGGCCAAGCTCTACGGCGCCGGCGGATTCGAGAAGGATCTGGCCATCAAGAAGGTGTTGCCGCAGCTCGCCAGCGACGAAGACTTCGTCCAGATGTTCATGGACGAGGCCATGATCACGGTTACTTTAAGCCACGGTAACATAGTGACGGTGCTGGATTTCGGCGAAGTGAACGGTGAGTACTACCTGGTAATGGAGTTCGTCGATGGTGTTGACCTGCTGAGCCTGACAAAGAAATCCGCCGAGACATCCGATCCGTTTCCTCCCCCAATTGCAAGCTACATTGCTCTCGAGGTCTGTCGCGGCCTGGACTATGCCCATCGCAAGGTCGGCGTCGACGGCAAACCTCTGGAGATAGTGCATCGCGACATCAGCCCGCAAAATATCCTGATCTCCTTCGAGGGCGAGGTAAAGCTGGTTGATTTCGGCATCGCCCGGGCGGCCAGTCGCATCACCTCGACTCAAGCCGGCGTGGTCAAGGGCAAACTGGCCTACATGGCGCCGGAACAAATTGCCGGCCGGAAAGTCGACCGGCGCGCCGACGTATATTCGGCGGGCATTACCTTGTACGAGATGCTTACCAACCAGAGACCCTTCGAGGGCGGCACACCGCAGGAGACCATGGCGCTCAGCACCCGCGGAATCTACGAGAAGCCGCATAAACTGAATCGCAAGGTCGACAAGAAACTCTCGGCGATTGTAAAGAAGGCAATCGAGAGAAACGTAAAGAAACGCTACCAGACGGCGGGAGAGATGGCGGCCGAGCTTTCGGGCTACCTGCACCGCGCCGGCGTGTACCCGGACGCGACGACTTTGGCGGCCTTCATTCCGGCCAGACTGCCTGATGCCAGGCCGCGCACTATCCAACCCACTCCAATCAGGGCCATCCGCCGCGATGCGAAAACCCCGGCCGAGATCGAATCTCACGCGGCTGAAGACAAGAAGCCGGCGCTGTCCGAGCGCGAGGCCGTGGCCTTCCACATGCTCGATCTGCCGGACTACAATGTCGAGCCGCCAGACTCCAGCCGCCCCACGGATCCAAACACACTCTCCGCCGCGAAAGACAGCGCGCTGCTTGCGGCGGAAACCAAGATCCTGCAGACAGCCGATCAAGCTCCGGAGGAGAAACCGCCGGTCGTCAAAGATCCTGCGCTACACGCCGCCGAGACCAAGCTGCTGCAAAAACAGGACGATGCGCCCAAGCCGGGCGGAGGCGCCTCGAAGTACGATCCGGCCCTGCTGGCAGCCGAAACCAGGATGCTACAGACGCAAGATCAGGCCGGCGGATCCGAGGAAGAGCTGGCCGAGGCCTGGATGAAGAGCGAAGCCGGGCATAAAGTGGAGGCTCCGATCGAGGCTCCACATGAGGCAGCTGCCGTTGAAAAACCCATCGCCACCGGCAAGCTCCAGGCGGCCGCTTTCCCCAAGAGCAACATCGGTATCAAGATAGCCTTGGCGTTTTTCGGGCTGGTCGTGATTGGCGCTGCGGCCTGGTTCTTTGTCATCAAGCCGTCGTCAAGCGGAGGTTCCGCTGCCAGCAAGTCTTCCGAACCTGTCGATATCGATGCCGGTCAGGCGATTGCCCAAGTTGACGCGGGCGCAGAAGAGCCGGATGCCGGTGGGCCCGAGGCTGCGGATCTCTCGGCTGCGGCGGCCTCGGATCCCGGTTCGCCCGATTCCGGAAGCCTGACGCCCGCGGAAGATGCCGGCACGGCTCGCGTAGCCGACAAACACTCGACGCTTGTCGTAAAGAAGCCGGTAAAAAAACCGGTCAAAAAGCCCATCCACAAGCGTCGTGTGAAAAAGCCGCATAAAAAACCCGTCAAGCACGTGGTCAAGAACGTCTCAGGAAAAACAGGAACGCTGAGAATCAATTCCGAGCCCTTCTCGGTGATCTTTTTGGGCAACAAGAGAATCGGCCCCACTCCGCAGATGAACGTCAGACTCCCGGCCGGAAGTCACACCCTGACGCTGAAGAACGAAGCGCTGGGCCTGTCGCGCCGGGTACGAGTACGCGTCGAGGCCGGCAAGGTGCACACCGTCTTCGTCGATCTGAAAAAATAGAATCCTCAGAAACGTCCCTGCAGGCCTACCCAGCCGCCGCCTTCCCCAAGCGGGGCAAATTGCAGTTCGGCATGTGCTTCAACGCTTTTTGGCTCGGGCTCGGTCAGGAAGAAATAGATCGCGGCGGCGCCGGCGGCGGCTGCCAGGCCGGCAGTCACCCATCCGCCGGTGTACAGATCGGCTGCCTTCTGGTCGAGATCCTTACTGCGCTGGTAGAAGTAGTCTCTGCGCGGTGCCGGCAGTGTCGTGTCCTGCGCCTGCGTCCAGGCATCGTCTGCGTCAACCTGGGTCGAATGGCCGACCCCGAACAGAACCGCCATGGTGATCGCCGCCGCGCCCGCCGTGCCGGTCGAGATCCAGGCCAGCCAGCGCCAGGTGGACATGGGCCGTCCCTTTTTCACAACGGGTATCTTAGCGGCTGAGGCGACGACTTCTTTTGCCTGGGTGTCCTCGTTCGATTTCTTTTCGGTCTTGAGCTCGATCTTCTTTTCGGGTTTCGCGTTCGTCTTCATAACCGGCTTGTCGGCCGGCTTGTTGTCGGGCTTGACGGTCTGCCTGGCCACCGGTTTGGTTGACGTCTTGGTTGTCGTCTTGGTTGTCGTCCTGGTTTCCGGCTTTGCGGAGCCGGCAGATCGGTAAACCGACTTGGTGGGATCGTCGAGATTGATCTCCGCCTGGGAGGTCTTGCCCTCGATCACCTCGATCCGGCCCGTAAGGGGTTCCTTGCCCTTGACCCGGGCCACGATCACATGCACGCCTATCGGCACTTTAGTAAGTGACAGGGGCGCCTTGCCTCTTTTTTTGCCGTCCAGTTCGATGCCGGCCGCGAAGGGAATCGAGTCGATCATCAGGCTGCCGCTGCGAACCGGAAGCTTGATTACCAGTCGGCCTTTCTTGCCCTGTTTGACCAGGACCTTCCTGCTGACCGATCCCAGGGCACCCTCCGTGCCCTTGACCAGAAGCTCGTGCTCGCCCGAGCCGAGCTTCAAGGTCACAGGAGTGCGACCACGCTCCTTGCCGTCAACGAGCACAACCGCGCCCGCGGGCTTCGAGGTCACCCCCAGTGTCCCGTATACGGGTATCAGCCTGGCATGCACCTTGCTGAGCTTGCCTGCGCGCACCTGAACGGCTGCCTTGAAAGGCTTGAAGAGGTCCTTGACGACACGGATAGTGTGCTTGCCGAGGACCACCCGTTTCAAGGTCAAGGGTGTCGTGCCCAATTCGTCGCCGTCGAGAAACACGTTGGCCGCGTCTTCCGGGCTGGAGCTGATCACCAGCCCGCCAAAAGTCGGAATCAGCTTGAGCTTGAGCGTGACCTTCTTGCCGGGCTTGAGCTTGAATCTAATAACGGCGTCCTTGTAGTCGGGAAAGGAAGCCCGGATCTCATGCTGGCCTGCTTCCATGCGCGCGATCTTCAGAGGCGCCTCTCCGACCGCCTTAGCGTCCAGGCTAAGCGCTGCGCCCGGCGGCACGCTACCAATATCTACCGGCGCGAAGTTGGGTTTCAGCGTCAGCCTGGCCTTGACCACTTCCTGGCCGCTGACCGTTACTTTGGTTTTCGAACCCGAGTACAGCAGCTTGGAGATGCCCACCATATGCTTTCCGCAGGGCACGTTCTTCAGAGTGGTCGGCGTCTGTTTCCCGGTGTCCTTGCCGTCCAGGAAAACGAAAGCCCCGTCGTCCGGCAGCGACTCGACCGCTATCCAGCCCTGACAAGTCTTTCCGGGCCCGGCCGCGGCAAGGGGAACACTGGCTAGCATCAAGATCGTGGAAACCGCTAAAACAACAGCGCGCATGAACCACCTCCGAACTTGGTCTGGAATCGTAGACGGAGCCTGGGCAATCCGCCGCAACCCGTCCCCGTTCCCAGAGAGGATCAGTACTGGGCCAGCAGGATCTGGGTCAAGTTGTCGCTCAAGTTCTGCGACCCATGCCAGACAAAAGCGTACTTGCTCCCGGTCCAGGCAAGCGACGGGTGCGGCGCCGCGTCGTCGTTCTCGAAGATCATGGCGTCACCGAGCTTCTTGCCCGAGTCGTCGGCCTCACCGAAGTAGATCGCCGGAAGGCTGGCTAGCCCCTGGCTGCGGTACCAGCTCCACACCAGGCCGAACCTCGTCCCCGAGTAGACCAGCGACGGGTCGCCGGTGTCGCCCGCGGTCGACATCTTGGCCGCGCTGCCTTGCGGGCTGCCGTCCGACCCGATTCGCAGGAAATAGATATCGAAGTTGTTGACGTCGTTGCCCTGGTCGTCCATGTAGGCCACGCCGAAGCCTTCGGTGGCCTTGGCCAGCGAAGCAGAGGTGGCGAACGAGCCGGCGGTTGCGATGCCGGTCGGGCCAGAGCTTATCGAACCATCGCTTCCGACGAGGGCAAAATAAATGTTCGGGTCGGTCGGGCCGGCCGTCCAGGCCATTGCGTAGCCGCTTCCGGTCCAGACCAGCGACGGCTGACCGGCGCTCTCGTAGGACGTGTCGAAGATGGACGCGTCGCCGATGATCTGGCCGTCGCTATCGAGCAGGGCGAAGAAGATGTAGGTGGTGTTCGGGTTGGGGGCGTCTTCAAGGTCCTGCGAGCTCCAGGCGACGGCGTAGCCGCTGCCGTTCCAGGCGATGGCGGCGTCATGCGGGTTCTGGGTCCCCAGGTTGGTCTGGTCGGTGACGGTCGAGCTGGCCGTTAGCCCGCCGCTCAGATCGTAGCTTGCGAAGTACAGGCCCCGCGAAGGGCTGAGGCAGGTCCACACCAGCGCAAGCCCGCTGCCGGCGACCTCCAGATCGCGGATCGAGCAGCTGTCATCGTCGAAGACGTCCTCGTCCCACTGGATCGTGCCGCTGCCGTCGAGCCTGGCCAGGTGGCCGACAGATCCCACGCTGTAGGCCAGCCCGAATCCGTCATCGAGGGCGACCAGGTACGGTTTGCGGGCCTCGTCCGGCCCGGACACCGAGGTCACCACGCTCTTGCTGAAGGCGGGCGCTTCCCACTCGCCGGGGCCTTCTCCTCCTCCGCCGCCGCAAGCCAAGGGCAACATGCCGAGAACCGTGACAGCCAACGATGATAACGCTTTCATGCTCGACTCCTTCATGTTTCAGGAATTGCCCGACTCTCGCACGAGTATGATCGTCCAGTCAACAATGGCGGCGCACCTCCACCATCATCCCCATCAGCACCAGGTGAATCCAGCAGCCTATGACCTGCTTGCCGGTCGCGGCCTCGATGGCGTCGGCGTAGGCGTAAAGCTGGGGGGCGAACGAGCGCGCCTTGTCGATTGCCTGCTCTTTGGTCCCGGTAAACGATTTGTGGTCGATCACTACCCAGCCGCCGTCGCACTCCAGGGCCAGGTCGCAGTAGCCGTTGACCAGGCTGCCGCTTTCCAAAAGGTGCTGGATCGAGACCTCGCGCTGCCACTTCGCTCCCGGAAGTTCCCCCTCCACCCAGGCCCGCAGGTTGTCCGCGGCCTGCAACAGCTTGAGGGGAGCAAGCGCACCGTCCGCGCCCCAGCCTGCAAGAAGATCCGCGGCTATCTTCTCGCGAACCCGGGGATCGATACCGGGCAGGTCGGCCGCGAAAAAACCGTGCAGCGCCTCGCCCAGCTTGCGCATGTCGGGCTTGCCCGCTGGAATGAGCCGCTCTCCTATTTCCTCGATCCTGCCGGACGCGCCCGCGCCTTCGAGATATGAAGGGTTGACGGTCGCCGGCGGATACTCTCTGGGACCCGCCGGCACGACGCCCTCTCCCGGCCGTGGCTCGGTCGCCTGCCGCTCTGCGACTTCGGGAACGCGCACCAGCAGATCGAACTGCTCACCCGCCCACTCGACCGCGACGACCTGCTTGCGTTTCTCGGGAGGATCCACGTCCTTCACCAGCATACCATCCCTGTCGCAGAGAAGACCGAGGATTCCGTCCGCGAAAGCCTGCTTGCGGCCGGGCAACACGATCTTGTCCCGCGCGCGCGTCCAGATAACGTAAAGCAGCCGCAATCGTTCGCGCTCTTCCTCGTCCTCTGCAATCTTTTGTTCCGGGCGTCCGGCCAACGCTTCGAAGAAACGGCCATTCTTACTGGATGGATGAAAGGGCCGCGGCCAGTAGCGAATCCAGCGCCCGGCCAACGGATCGCTCATGTCGAACCCTTCGCGGTCCGAGACCATTTGCACACCCAGAGCGCTGCCGCGGGCCTGAGAACCGAGGCCGCCGAGCACGACCACGGGCCACTCGAGCCCTTTGGACTTGTGCCAAGTCGTAACGACCACCGCCTCCGGGCCAGTGACCGTCGCCCGCGCATCCAATTCGCCGGCCGCCAGTTCTTCGAACCAGGCCAGCAGCCCTGCCACCGTTCCCTGGTCCCCGCCAAGCTCACCGCGAGACGCCAGGTAGCCAACCGCGTGCCCTCGCAGGGCATCCAGGTTGGCCAGCCGCTCGCCGGCGTCTCCCCAGGCGACACACTTATCAGGTACGGACAGCGCCTCGATAACCCGGTCGAAGGCCGAAATCGGCCCGGCCAGCGGGTCACTCTCGCGCGCCCGGCGGACATTTTCCGCAGCTTGACAGGCGATCGCCGACTCGTCCTGGTCTGCCTCCAGCACAATAGACAACCAGGCTTGCGGATCCCGTGGGTGGTCGAGCAGCCTGCTCAGGATCGCATCAGCCAGCCTGTCTTCGGGGTCGATCCATAGCCGTAAGCCTGCGACCGTCACCAGGGCCTCAAGTGTGCCAAGCAAGCCGACGCGCGGAATCGCGGCCCGGATGCCGGCCGACTGCAACGCCCGGGAAACCTGCAGACACTCTTTGTTGGTGCGACACAACACGGCCACATCTCCGGGCCGAATCCGGCGAGCCGGCTCGCCCTTGCCCGTCCTGACCCGCGTGTCAGGATCACCGAGCAGATCTTCTACGCCAGCGGCTATGCACTCAGCATTCTTGGCCATGCTCTCCCTTGCCTGGTACGAAAACCGCCAGCGCTCGATGAACTGACCAAGTCCTTCCGGCTCACTGACTTCCGCTGCTTCGAGGTGCACCCGCTTTGCATCCAGTCCATACCGGGCAAATGCTTTTTCAAACAGTGCGGACGTCAGACTCACCAGGCCCGGCCGGCTGCGCCATGACTTACCCAGCGTCTCGGGCTCAGCCGATCCCAGGATGCCTTCGATGGCCGCGTCCATCAGGCGCGAGTCGGCGCCGCGGAACGAATAGATCGCCTGCTTCTGATCGCCCACCCACACGCTTTCGGGTGCAAGCCGGGCAAGCTTCAGAAAAATGGCGAGTTGTAGCGGGCTAGTGTCCTGAAACTCGTCGACCAGCACCAGGTCGCAACCGGCAGCCAGTCTTCGACCGGCATCTTGCCTGTCGAGCAATTCCAGCGCCTTTGCCTCCTGGTCTACAAAATCCACCAGGCCGTTTTTCAGCTTGTAATCGTCATAGGTCAAAAGCGCACGGGCCGCTGTTTCGAACACCAGCCGGATTATGCGCCGTCCCTCGGCGATCATCCTTGGGTGGTGAAAATAGTTTTCGGCCGCCTGTGCCACCGGCTTGAACAGTTCTTTAGACTTCACACCGGGCGAGCCGTTTGCCAGCTTGAGCCAGTCGTGCCAGGCAGGCGTTCGTCCCTCGCTCATGCGATACAGAATCCGACGCATGTCTCGCACCAGGTCCGCCGTTTTCTTGGTGCCGTCCAGCTTCGCATCGAAGCTCGAAGAGAACTCTTCGATGCGTTCTTTGAGCTTATGGTTCAGCTCCTTCCCGTCGGGCGCGGGCTTGCCGAAGAGATCGGCGAAAGATTCCTCGCTGCGTGTTGCGCATTCTTCGAGTGCCCGCACCCCGATCCCATTGGCCCGCGCCTTGTCGACTATCTGCTTGACCACATCAAGCCAATCTAGTGCCGGCCAACTCGACTGCAGGCGCGCGAGTTCATCCGCCTGGTCGCGGGTGACGACGTCCGACATCGCCCGTCTAAGGGCCAAGTCGGCTCCAACCTCGTCGATCACCCGCTGTTCCGGTGACATGCCCAGTTCGAAACAAAACTCAGAAAGTAATCGCCCGCAGACCGAGTTGACAGTGCCCATGCGCGCCGCTGTCAACAACTGAGCTTCCAGGGCACGATCATTCTTCAGCAGCTCGGATCTCACCCTTTCTTGCAGTTCGGCGGCAGCCCGGTTGGTGAAGGTCGTAGCAATGACGGCCTCGGGCCGGGCCTGTTTGCGGCATAGCTTCTCATCGAGCTTGACCGTCAAGGTATGGGTCTTGCCACTGCCGGCGCTAGCCGAAATGATGTCGATCTTACCCAATCTGCTCTTCCTCACACTGGCCACGGCCGAGCCCTAGCCCGCACAGGCTACCGAAATCGCAAAAGCGGCAGGGCGCCGAAATGTTAAGCCTGCCGTTCTGTAAACTGCCCGGATCAGATCCGCTGCCCGCAGCCGGCTGGCCGACTATCAACGAGCCTTGGCTCAGAGCCTCGAACCTGTCGCGGCAGGTTTGCTCCAGCGCCTGCCAGACGATTTCCGAGGCAACAGCGTCGCGGGGTGTCTCCGCGTCGGGAAACACCTTTTTGTCTTCGGCCAACAGCAGGTCGTCTTTCAGGATATAGTAAGCAACGCTTGGAAAATCGCCCCGCTCGCCGCGGATCAAGCGTCCGTAAGCGGCAAGCTGGTAGGCGCTTCCTTGTTGCATCTGCCTCCTGCGGAAGATCGCCCCGGACCACTTCAGATCTATGATCGCCTCGGACTTTCCGATCACCAGGTCGGGACGGCCCCGCAGTTCAATATCCAGAAACGGCGCAGTGAAATTCTCTTCCACCGCCATCACATCGAGAGCGGTCCTGTCGAGCAATTCGAAAAGCCTGCGCGCTGCCTGACCCACTATCCTGCGCATCTCTGCCCGGGCCGCGTCTCTGCCCGGTAAGAACAGGGCGGCAAACAGCTCGGGCGCGCGCTCTTCGAAAAGGAGCTGGGCTCGCTGCTCGGCTTCGGCTGGACTCGGCTTCTCACCATCTTTTCTCAGGGTAAATAGTTCGGCCAAGATCAAGTGAGCCAGCCTCCCGCGCAAGGCCGAATCGTCGGCGTTAGGCAATGCGGCGCTCCATCCCGCATGCAGACGCCCCTTCTTTCCTAGAACCCACTTGAAGGGGCAGCCCAACAGCTCACCCAGGCTGGAGGGTGACTCCTGTCCACGCGGACTTATCCGATCGGGCGGCGCCGCCAGGATCTTCGCCGCCCGCGGCAGCGGTAAGCTGTCGAACTTCTTGCGCGCCGGCATCGATCGCTCATCCATGGCACCAACAACCAGCCGCGAATCCAGTTTGTAGTCCGCCAACCTGGCCTTGACCTCGGCCCAGGCGGGATGGGGGAACTCTTCCCGGCCGTCTTCGGAATACTGCGGACAAACAAGCAGCAGCGAGTTTGCCGCCATGTCAAACGGCCTCTTCCAGCGGTTGGAAGCTCCCAGGGCCTTTGACCCGGGATCGGGCAACGAGACCCCTCCGGCCTCGAGTTCGGCCAGCTCTTCCACAGACAGGGGCAAGGCCACGGGCGGTGAGAACTTCGACAAGCTGAAGTTCCACCAGACGATTCTCTTGGCTGGTCCTGCGACGCAACCCGGCTCTCCAACCGTGGCAAGCCCCGCCTGTGCCGAAAACGGACTATTGTGGGCCGAGGCCTGGGTAGCCTGTTCGATAACCAGCCGCAACTCCGCCGCGGAGAAATCGGAAAGTCCGGACGAGCGTGCCAGCTTTTCGACTGTTGAGCACTGCTCGCCCACTTTAGACCAGAATTTTTCTTCATCGGCATGCGTGCTTTCAATACCGTGCAGCCAGTTCGCAACCAGACGCACGCGCTTCGTTAATTCGGCCAGTGGATATCGATCTCCGGTCTTCGCGACCGGGTTGAACAGCTCGCTCAAACGTTTGGAAGTATTTTCTCTGCGTTGCGAATCGCGGATTGCATTCAGGCCTGCTTGTAAATTTCGTCTCCAGTCGGGGCTGCCGACGGCGGGCCACTCGCAGAGCGCCTCTAACAGACGGCGGGCTACGTCCGGACCGACCGGGCTTCGCGGCAAGGTAAGAAGCTCCATTACCAGGCGCGGATCTACGGGCGACCAGCCTAAACCAACTACCAGCGGCAATACCGAGTGGGTAGCCTTTTTATGTAGTTCCGATCCGGCTCCGCTGGTCGGCAAGCCGTGGCGATGCAAGGCCATATCCAGCAGCGGATCGGGCCAGATGATCAGCACCCCGTCGGGGCTGTCGAGTGACGCCAGGTGGGCTGCGACCTCCTCAGCGGCCTGCAACGGGCCGCAGGATCTAAGCAGCCGCAAGCTTCCGTCGCCCTCGGGAACGAATCCCTTCACCCGGCTGGCGGCCAGGTCACCAACGGCGGCGACGGGAGCGATCTTTTTTTTCACGATCTCGACTCCGGCCGAAGCCAGCAGCCCGAACACACCGCGCCACGACCAGGGCAGCGCATCCAGGTCGTCGGTCAATTCGATGCGCTCGATGGGTACTGCTCTGCCGGGCAGGTTTTCCAAAACCGCCGCCAGCCGGTCGGGCAATCCCGGGGCCACGTCCCGCGTGACCCGAGCAAGCTGAGTCAACCTCACAGTCCGGGCCTTGCCGCGCCAACCTGCCAACCAAAGGTCGTCCCGAAGCTGCAGCACTTTCTGCGCCGTCGTGAAGGCTTCCGCCCGCAGCGATGAACTCCAGAATCCCGGCTTCCCGGAAAGCTCCCCGACCAGCGAAAGCGCTCTTTCCGAAAAAGAGGCAAACTCGCCGCCAAGGCCCAGAAAGGTCTCGAGCCTGCCAAGCAGGCCGAGTGGCCCCAGCCACTGGACGTCGAGCAAAGATGTCCTGCCGCTCTCACGCAAGGGACCGGGCCAGGCGCCGTCGTCGAAATCAAAATCGAATACGATCTTCATCAGCGTAGCTATCCTACACCTGAAGCCTGACACTCACAACGGCCCGGGTTGAACAGATGCGGGAGCGCGTTGCATCTTGATTCCCGGCGTAGTATTCATATCGACAAAGGAGCTTACATGGGACACATTGCCGCCAAGTCGACTTATGAAAAGCTGCGCCGCAGGCTTGACAAGCTTCCGGTCGGGGCACCCGGACGGGGAGTGATTTACGAGATCCTGGCCACTCTCTACACGCCCGAGGAGGCCGAGTTGGGCGCGCGCATGCCGCTCAGGTTCTCGTCGCTGGGCGCCATCTCGCGCAAGCTGGGAATCCCCGAAGACAGCCTGCAGCCCAGGCTCGAAAAAATGGCCGACAAGGGCCTGGTGCTGGACATGTTCATCGGCGGCAAGATGCGCTACATGATCACGCCGACCATTGTCGGTTTCATCGAGTTCTCGATGATGCGCGTACGCGACGACATCGACCAGACCCACCTGGCCGGACTGGTGCATCGTTACCTGCTGGAAGAGCCCGATTTCGCAAATCAGTTCGACCCTGCCTCGAAGACGTCTCTTTTCCGCACCCTGATTCACGAAGACACCCTGCCGGAAAACTATGCCGAGGTGCTCGACTGGGAGCGTGCCAGCTACCTCGTCGAAAACGCCGGGCGCTGGGCCGTCGGGCTATGCTACTGCCGTCACGTGGCGCACCATCGCGGAGAGGACTGCACGAAATTCCGGCTGGAATCGTGCATGACCATCGGTGCGGGCGCCGACTACTGCGTGCGGCACAATCTGGCCAGAGAGATCGACAAGTCCGAGGCGCTCGATTTGCTGTCCGAGACGCGCGAGGCCGGGCTGGTTCACCTGGGCGACAACGTCCAGCGTAACCCGACCTTCATCTGCAACTGCTGCGGCTGCTGTTGCGAAGTAATGCTGGGCTTCAAGAAGTTCAGTATGTTCGGCGACACTTTCACCTCGAACTTCCTGGCCCGGGTCGATGCCGACAAGTGTAACGGATGCAAGAAATGCAAGAAGGCTTGCCCGGTGGACGCGATCGACATTAGTGAAAAGAGGCGCACGCTCGAGGGTAAGAAGCTGCGCTGGCTTGCCAGCGTCGATCCTTCGATCTGCCTGGGATGTGGCGTGTGCGCTCGCGAGTGCAAGTTCGAGGCTATGAAGATGATCCCGCGCGAGCGCCGCAAGCTGACACCGCTGAACACGATGACACGCGTGCTCAGCATGGCGCTGGAGCAAGGCAAGCTGCAAGATCTGCTTGTCGACGCGGATGACGGGCTTGGCGCTTTAGCGGCCGGCTCTCTGCTGGGGGCGATTTTCAAACTGCCGCCTGCGAAGCAACTTCTGGCCCGCGACGAGTTCCGCTCGCGTTTCATCGAGTTCCTCGCCTCAGGGGCCAAGAAAGCCGGTATAAAGAGCATCTGACCACCGGGATGTTTGACAGGCGCCCCGGCACATGCTTTAATTCCCCAGATCTCAGGGAGTTGGAGTAATACATTATGAGCTTGCGTTTCCCGGTTTTCGCCATCACCCATATCCACACCGAAGCCTCGAACGGGTCGGCCTCGGAGATGGACGAGATGATCTCCGCCGGTATCCGCGAGGCACTGGGTCAGGACACGCCGGTCCGCTGGAGCGAATGTTTCACCAAGCCCGATCGGCTGGTCAAGCTGCTGAACAACAGGCGCAACAAGCCGCCGATCGGCATCATTACCTCCACCGATCACATGAACGTCCGCAGCCACACGCTGCGCGATTCGTTGCTCAGAGCCGCTGCCGCCGAGCCCAGGCTTGCAACCTGCGCCGAGATCACCACCGTCGAGAAGGACATAGACGGCGTTTTCCGCAGGGCCCCCGAGATTCTGGTTTACGGCAGCCATGAAAAAGTTCCCGGCCCTTTCGGTGAGCACTATGGCCTGTCCCAGGAGATCATCGACGACATCTTCACTAACTGCCTGGTGCCCGGCCGGGACGAAGTGCGTACATCGCTGGTCATGGAGCACTGCAAGGCGTTGGATCTTGCCTATGTCATGGCCCATCCCTTCGACGGGCACTTCCTCTCTCTCGAGGCCACGCTCGATCTGATCTCGCAGGCCAAGTACATAGAGACCGTAAACGGCGGGTTTCCCTCAGTCAGCACGCGCGTCCTCGAAGACCTGGTGAGCTTCCAGAACCGGGTGGTGTCCGGCTGGCGACTATCGGCCAGGATGTCCAAACGCTACCCCGTGGCGCGCAGGCTCGAGGAGAAAATAATTTCCCAGGGCCGCTCCATGCTGCATCCCTGGGGCGGATCCGACGCTCACAGCCATAACTTCGACCGGGTAGTGATGCGCTTTTTGGCCCACCGACCCGACCCGACGCCCGGTGACATGTTTGCCGCCATGAGCAGGAAAGAAGTACTCGATCACCTGATCGACGGCACCTTCTCGGTCCGCGGTCGCCCCGGTTCGACCCTGTCGGTGGTCGACGACATTGTGCGTGTCGTCTGGCGCAACTTCTGGCACAACCGCCCCTACATTCTCGACAGGCCCGGGCACCTGCTGTCCATGACTTTGCAAGCCAAGAAGATCGTCCCGGAAGAGTTGAAGCGCCGTGCCGAACGCCAGGCCGGCCTGGTCGAAGAGGCGGCCGAGCACTTCGATATCAACAGCATGCTGCAAGAGATGGTGCCGCCCCACAGGCTCGACCTTCGCGAGATGCACAGGCACGAGGAGGCCTATCCCCCGCCGCCGACAGTTTTGCCTTCCTACCTGCTCGACGCGCGCCACTATGCCGGGAACGGCTCCCACGAGGTCCACTGAAGCGTTTGTTTTTCCCGCCGGTCTCGATCTGCTACCATGAAGGCCGGGAGTTTTGACAGATGAGCCTCAACCACAAGCAGAAGCGTTTCATTCGCAAGAATCACGACCAGATGACGGTCAAGAAAATAGCCCGCAAGCTGAATGTGCGTCCCAAGGACGTGCGCCGTGCGCTGCGGGAACTGGGACTCGGCGATGCGGCGCCCGGACAGGTTGCGGAGAAGGAGCAGTCCGAGACGCGCAAGGCGATTTACGCACGCATTGCGGCCATGGTCTCGGTCATCAAGCGGCCTACGGTCGCATTGCCGGTTGTCTGCGGTTTAGCCTTGCTCCTGAGAGCCGTGTACCTGATCGAGGTTTCGGGCACGCCATTCTTCCTGCACCTGCACACCGATCCCTGGATGTACGATCACTGGGCCCGGCAGATCGCAGGCGGCGATTGGGCGGGCAGGCAAGACCCCGTCTTCTACCTGGGGCCGGCCTACCCTTATTTTTTGGCCGTGATCTATTCCGTATTCGGCGCCTCGCCGCTCGCGGCCTGCATGATTCAAGTGCTGCTTTCGGCCGCCTCGGCCGGGCTGGTCTATCACCTTGGCCGGCGCCTTTTCGGTCCGGCCACCGGCTTGCTGGCCGGGCTACTGATGGCCGCATACCCGATGCTGATCTTCTTTACAAGCCTGATACTGGGCGCCAGCTTGATAATATTTCTCGATCTGCTGGCGCTTGTGATGCTGGTCGAGGGCATGCGCCGGCCGCGCTGGTACCTGTGGATCATTGCCGGGCTAAGCCTCGGACTTTCGGCCTGCGCTCGCGGAAACGTGCTGCTGTTTGCGCCGTTGGCCGTGCTGGCCTTGATGCTGCATTTCGGCTTCTCCAACTGGAAAAAATGGCTGCCCGCCGGCTTGTGGCTCACGCTAGCCACGATCGTGGCCATCGCGCCCGTGAGCCTGCACAACTATTTTGTCGGAGGCGATTTTGTTCCGCTGACATCCAACGCGGGCGCCAATCTTTTCATCGGCAACAACTCGCACTCGGACGGCATCTACATGCGCAGCCCGCGTTACAAGAACCGCCCGATGGGACTCAGCGTGCGCGACCAGCAGGCCAACTTTCCGGCCGTGGCAAGGCAAGAGCTCGGGCGCGACGACCTGTCGCCATCAGAGGTTTCGAGTTTCTGGGTCGGAAAGACTCTCGAGGAAATCGGCGCCAACCCCGGAGGTTGGCTGCGCCTGGTGGGCAACAAGTTGAAGTACTTCGTCAATGCCTACGAGGTGCCCAACAACCGCAACATCTACTTCTCCAAACGCTTCTCATTGATCCTGCGCCTGCCGCTGCCGGGCTGGGGCCTTATCTTTCCGCTGGCGCTAATCGGAATGTTCCTGTCGTGGCGCGGCCTGCGCAAGCGCTTTGTGCTGATCGGTTTCTTCGCGGCCCACTTGCTTGCCTTGCTGGCATTCTTCGTCAATGCCCGCTATCGCCTGGTTGTGACTCCCGTTCTTGTCATGTACGCGGCGGCCATGCTGCGCTGGCTGTTTGTCAACCTTCGCAAGCGGCGGATAAAGGCCGTCTCGCTGGCGGCTGTCTGCCTGGCGCTTGCTTACTTTGCAAGTTACCAGTCCGTTCCCAGGATCAACTACCGGGCCAATTTCCTGAATTTGGCCAATGCCTACCGCGATCTCGGCCAGCCCGAGCGCGCCATCGAGAACTACGACGAGGCTCTTCGCATTTCGCCGGATTTCTACTATGCCGTGTTCAAGAAGGGCCAGGTGCTTGCCCGCCTGGGCCGCAGCCAGGAGGCCGAGCGAACGCTGAGCCGGGCCCTCGAGATGGCCCGGCGCAATAACGACAGGCTCAACGTGCAGCGCATCAAGTCGGAACTTTCGCGGCTGTGAACCTCGTCAAGCGTGATTCAGGTTCCCTCGTATAAGACCACCGCTTCACCATCCAGGATGATTTGCCGGTCGTCACGAACCACCGTGGTCGAGAGCCGAAATCGGTTGTTGCCCAGCACTTCTGCAACCGTGACCATGGCCGTAATCGTGTCGCCGATATATACGGGCGCGCGGAAGTTGAGAGTCTGCGACAGGTAGATGGTACCGGGTCCGGGAAGTTTGTTACCGATAACAGCCGAAACCAGCGCGGCCGAGAGCATGCCGTGGGCCACGCGGCGCCCGAATCGGGTGCGCGCGGCGTAGGCTTCATCGAGGTGAACGGGATTTTCGTCTTTGCTCAGTTTTGAAAAGGCGCTGACGGTACTTTCGTCGACAAGCATGCTGTTAGTTGCTCTCGACCCGGCTTCGACTTCAGTGTTCAATGCCATGCCTCGTCGTGGATCCGCTTACCACAGGACTCTTAACTCGGGCTAGTTACCGAGAACGGTGCCCATGAACTTTCCGGAGCGCTGCAGGGCCTCGTTACCCAGCTTGCGCCACTCGCCGGATAATTCAACGGTGTAGTCCAGAGAGTCTTTCATCAGACGGCTGATTTCATCGATGGCCGCGCCGGCTTGATCGATGGCCTGCTTCTCGTAACGGCCGATCTCCTCGTAGGCGGTCTCGATGCGGTTGAGCTGATCATCCACCATCTTCTTCCAGGTTCCGAAGGTCTGCTTGCCTGCATTCTTGCTTGTGGTCGTCATCATCTCTCTCCTTTGTGTCCCCACGATTGGGGCTTGTTCGATGTTGCACTGCAATATAGCCAACCGCTCGCTGTTGTCAAGGATTTATTTGTGCTTTGCACAAATATTTTCCCATAAACAACGAATTAAACTTCATTAACAATAGGTTATCTTAACATACGATCTAGATACAATTTTGCGCATGCACATTTGACTTGACACACTATTGTGCATATGCATAATATTGCCCTTACGAAAGAGAGGTGGATTATGAATGTTGGAAACTGGCTTGCGAAATGGTCCGAGGCAACTCCACACAAGACCGCACTGATCGAGTACGAGAGCGGACGCAAGTGGTCATATGCCGAGTTGGACGAACGCGCCAATCGGGTGGCCAACATGCTCAGGGATCAACTCGGAGTCAGCAAGGGAGATCGCCTGGCAGTTTTAGCTGCCAATCGAATTGAACAGATCGAATTGTTTTTTGGCGTCTGCAAGCTGGGCGCTATCCTGGTGCCAATCAACTGGCGCCTGGCTCCCGAAGAAGTGGCTTGGATTCTCGATCAATCCGAATCGAAGCTGTTGTTCTACGACAGGGACTGCTCTCAAACCGTCGACTCGCTTGCGGGCGATTCATGGAAAGGGGCATGCATTTCCATGGAAGGCGACGGGGAAAACGCATATCCGAAAAGGCTCAAGCGCGCCGCCTGTGCCTTTGTCGCCGCCGATGTCAGCCAAGACACGCCATTGATGCTGTTGTATACCAGCGGCACAACCGGCCGGCCCAAGGGCGCCATTCTCACCCACGGCAGCATTACCTGGAACGCGGTCAACACCTCAGTCTGCTGGGATCTTCACCATGATGACATGACACTGACCCACACGCCCCTGTTTCATACCGGCGGTTGGAACGTGCTCACCTTGCCGCTTCTGCACCACGGTGCCGGCGTTGTCCTGATGAGCCGCTTCGATCCCGCCGCTGCTCTGGACGCCGTCGATCGCCACAGGGTGAGTGTGATGTTCGCCGTGCCGACAATGTTTCAGATGATGCTGGAGGCCGAGAACTTCGCACGGGTAGATCTCTCTTGCGTGCGATTCTTCATCAGCGGCGGCGCATCCTGTCCACTCCCGCTGATCGCGGCCTACCAGAAGCGCAGGGTCGTTTTCAAACAGGGATACGGCCTGACCGAGGTGGGCCCGAACTGCTTCGTGCTGCACGAGAAGGACGCCGTGACCAGAGCGGGCTCGGTCGGCTTCGCTGTACTGCACCTCGATAGCCGCATCGTGGACCGAGCCGGCCATGAGGTCGCCAGCGGTGAGGTCGGCGAGCTGCAACTGCGCGGGCCGACTGTCTGCGCCGGCTACTGGAAGAACCCAAAAGCCACCAAGGCCGCCATGGACAAAGACGGCTGGTTTGCGACAGGCGATCTTTTCATGAAGGACCAACAAGGCTACCACTATGTTGTCGGGCGCCTGAAAGAGATGTACATCTCCGGGGGAGAAAACGTATATCCGGCCGAGATCGAGCGAGTGCTGTACGATTTTCCAGGCGTAGTAGAGGCCGCGGTCGTGGGAGTGCCTGATCAGAAATGGGGCGAAGTGGGTCAGGCCTTCATCGCGATCGCGGGCAGCGGCGAGGCACAAGATACGGAGGCGGGCTCGATTTTAGCATTCATGCGCCAGCGCCTGGCCCGCTACAAGGTGCCCAAGCAGCTATCAATAATGGAATCCTTGCCCAAGGGCTCATCCGGGAAGATACTGAAAACAGAACTACACAAGCTGGCCTGCGAACGGAGAAGCGTCCCGGGCTCGGGAAGTGCCTCATGAGTGAGACCGAAAATCCATTTGAGCAATTCATGCGACAGTGGTTCGAGCGTGCCTCCGATTTCACTGCCAGCGTGCAAGAACTCGTCAACTCGACCTCGCAAGCCGCAAAAGAAACGCCCGGCGCTGATCCGGCTTCTGCTTTCAGCGACTTTGCCCGTGGCTGGAACCGGGCTCTTTCAGATCTCACAATACTGCAGAACCAGGTATTGCAGCACTGGTTGGCAGATCTGCCGGCCGTAGGCCAAGAGCGTCTGGATGCGCAAACATTCGGGCAGTTGAACAGGCTGGCAACTAGCAACTGGGAAGAGGAACTGCGTCGTTTTTCCGAAAAGCCGTCCGAGATGATCGCCAGGGTAAAAGGAGCGGATCCCGACCGCATGGCGCACCTGGTCGAGAGTATGCTGGCCGAGTATGTGAGTGATTTACAGGCACTCAAGCCGGAAGATTTCGAGATCGACACGAAGCCTTTGGCCGAGGCATGGGGAAAGGTGCTCAAAAGCTCAGCCGACGAGGAGGCCTCGCGCATCGTCAAGCACTTTATCGAAACCATGACGGTCAAGGCCAAGTACGGCGGAGAATATTACGCGGATCCGAATACGACGCCCGTGGGACAGACCCCGCGCGAGCTGGTTTTTAGAAAAGGCAAGATAGAACTGTACAAATACCGGCCGCAGCCGGAGACGAAGCAGGCCAATGCCGCACCGGTGTTGATCGTCTACTCGCTGATCAACAAACCTTACATCCTCGACCTGATCCCCGGCTATTCCTTTATCGAGCACCTGTTGTCTGCCGGCCTTGATGTTTACCTGGTCGAGTGGGGCCAGACCGAGCCGGGCGACAGGACAACAAGCCTGGATTCATACATCGAGCCCGGTATCTCGAGTTGCGTAGATGCCATTTGCAAAATGAGCGGCGCCGAGAAGGTATCGCTCTTTGGTCATTGCATCGGCGGTAACCTGGCCCTGATGTATGCCGCCTTGTACCCCGAGCGCGTAGATCGAATAGTCGCCTTGACGACGCCTCTGACGGCGGCCGAGGGCGGTGTGGTGGCGCTCTGGACCGATAAGTATATTTTTCCCGTAGATGATATCGTAGACAGCTTCGGCCACATGCCCGCCAAGTTGATCCGCTACACCTTCATGGCCCTCAAGCCCTATTACGAGGTGCTGAAGTGGAAGATGTTCATGCAGAACCTGGGCAACGAGCAAGTAATGGCGCTGTTTGGCCCGATCGATCGCTGGGCCAACGAGAATGTCGATATTCCGGGCGAAGTGTTCAGAAAGTTCGTGCACGAGGTCTTCCACGCAGACAGATTCAGAAAAGGGCAGACTCGTATCAACGGAAAAAGCGCTGATCTCGGGGCGATTAGCTGCCCTCTTTTGAACCTGGCGGCCACGCGTGACTGGATCGTGCCGCTCGATTCCTGCAAGAACCTGGGCGATCTGGTTTCAAGCGAGGAGAAACTGTTCATACCTATCGAAGGCACTCACGTGAGCATCATGATTGACCCGCGCTCACGCCCCCTGTGGAATACGATCTCGGAATTTCTGGCGGCTAGAAAGAATTAGTCTTCATTACCCATGGACTTGAGAAGCGCGTCCATCCGGCTGCGGAGCGACTCCATGTCCTGTTGGTCGTCGGGTTTTTTTCCGCCCTGACCCGCCGGCGTCGACGCGCCGGTATTAGCTGCCTTTGGCGCAAAACCCTGCAGATCGAACATTTGCGCCATCTGCCTGCCCCACAGGTTGCCCTGAGATGTAAACTGCTCGGTGATTAACGAAAGAAACGAACTGAAGGGGCCCTGCTGCAGCGTGCCCTGGGTGCGGATGATGAAGTGCAGCAGTTCCACCGGGATCATGTTCAGGCGCTCTTGTTGATCGAGAATTACCTGGGTCAGCACCTGGCGCGTCAGATCTTTGCCGCTCTTCGCGTCGACGACTTCGACATCGGCGCCCCGGCGAACGATATCAGCCAGTTCGGCGAGTGTGATGTAGCGGCTCTGGGTGGTGTCGTAAAGGCGACGGTTTTCATACTTCTTAACCAGTACTCTATCGACATTTGCCGGTCTGTCGGCTTCCATGGCCGAGCCCTTTCATATGATCTTCCCCGACCATAACCCAGCTCTGTGCGCAATGCAACAATTATTTATGCCGCATTGCAATAATAGCTTGACATCTACTACCAAACAATATAGATTTTCATGTTGCATATGCACATTAGTTTGCGGCGAGCCATCTAGGAGGTATTCATGAACGCGAGTTTCACGAGTTGGAGTGGTCAGATGACCGGGGCCTTGCAGAAGATGTTCGAGGACTGGTGGGAGACACTTCTCGGAGATCCGCAGCGCCTTTCGGATTTTGCTCGCAGGCTTGGTGATTTGCGTCCCGGCGCTTCCGCCTCGGCCAAGGATCTGTCCAAACTGATCGAGGCGCTCGAACTGCTCGATCGCAGGGTTTCGAAAGTGGAGGACAACATCAGTGAGTTGACCAGAAACCTGTCGAGCGCTATCGCCTTGCTTGAAAAGTACTCCAAATCAACTGCAGAAGTGAGCAGAGACAAAAAATGAACACGGCCTCGAAGATGTCCTTCTTGCGACCAGTCCAAAATCAGATCCGAAAGCAGGGGCGTTTCTTGGCAGCGGCTTTTCGCAGACCCAAAAGCCCCAGCTGGACGACTGCCTGCGAAATCATTCACGACAACTCGGCCTTCAGGCTGCGGGATTTCGGAGCCAGAGCCTCGCTGTCCGCGCATCCCGTTCTGGTTGTGCCTCCCGAGGTCAATCAGAGCTACATCGTCGATTTCGCGCCCGGCCAGAGCCTGGTCGGCGTTCTGCGGGAAGCCGGCTTCAGCCGGGTGGCCGCGCTGGAGTGGCTCAGCGCGACCTCTGAGACTCGTGAGCGCGATATCGACGACAGCATCCAGGCGATTATCGATTGCATCGATATTCTGGGAGGAAGAGTCAATTTGATCGGGTTGTGCCAGGGAGGCTGGGAGTCGGCGGTCGCGGCGGCACTTGCGCCCGAAAGAGTATGCTCGTTGACGCTGGTGGCTGCCCCGATCGACTTCCATGCCGGCCTGGGTTCGATTAAGATGCTGTCATCCGCGATACCCATGAGCGTCTACCGCGCTATGGTCGACATGGGAGACGGCGTCATGCGCGGCGACCTGATCTCGGCCGGGTTCGACAGCCTGGTGCCCTTCGAACGATACTTTCTGAAGTTCCTGTCTCTCTTTAATCACCTCGATGACCAGGCCTGGATGAATCGTTTTGAGAAAACCGCTGACTGGTATCATTCTCCAAAAGATCTGCCGGGCCCTTTGTACCTGCGCTCGGTCAAAGAGTTGTTCAAGGAGAACCGGCTGATACATAAACGCATGCATGTTCTCGGGCAAAGTGTGGATCTCGAGCGCATCGTCTGTCCGCTTGCGCTGGTGGCCGGGCGCAAGGATCACATCACTCCGGCGCCGCAAGTCTGGGCGGCCCAGCGCGCAATGGGTTCAAGCGACGTCTTTAGGCTGGAGACGCCCGGGGGACACATTGGCAGCTTCATGGGCCGGCAGGAACTTGCAGAATACTGGCCGGATATCATCGGCTGGCTGCTGGACCGGGACGTTCCGCCCGCAACACCAAGAAAGCGGCAAATCGAATCTGGAGAAATCTCTTGAGCACGACGACTGATAGGATGAGTCAGTTTTCTTTTTACCTGGCCTCGATCGCGGCTCTGGTTGCGTGCGCCTGCGGAAGCAGCGGCCCGGAGTGTCGTGTAGGAGCGGATTGCGCCTCGGGCGTTTGTCTTTCTGACGGCAGCTGTATGCTCGCATCGGACGCGGGATCCGACGGCGCCGACGAGCAGGCCCGGGACGGCGACAATGGAGATCTGGGCCCTGACGAAACGTCAGCAGCCGACGCCGTCGGAGACATCGGCGACCAGGGAGCGGATCAGTCGCAAACCTGTCAGCCGAACAACGACTGGCTGATCGAACGCTTTGAGATGCCGTTGCAGGCCGGGTTGCGGGCAACTTTCCGAGTGGCCCTCGACATCGCGGTGGATACCGTCGGGCAGTTTCAGGCGGGCGGCGACCGGATCTGGGATTTCTCAGGTGATTTTACCGGGGATCACTCTCTTCTGGCCGAGTTGCAGCCTGTCTACGACAAGTGGTTCGGGTCGTCATATCCCGATGCAGACTATGCCGCTAGACTGAGCGACCGGGAAGATCTGCTGGGTGTTTTCGAGATCACTGACGATTCACTGCTGCTCCTGGGCGTCGTCTCGCCCGAGGATGGGGCAACCCGCACAAACCTGAGCTACGACCCGCCCGCGATAGTTCTCTCGTTTCCGCTCGAGCAGGGCCAAAGCTTCAGTTCGGAATCGACCGTCTCCGGTTTGGCGAGCGGTATTTACTCGATCTATCGAGAGAAGTACGAGAACCAGGTGGATGCCCACGGCCGGTTAAAGACCCCCTTCGGAGAATTCCCCGTTTTGCGTGTGCGGGTCCTGCTGACCCGTAGCGTGGGAGTCCTGGTGACTAAAATACGCACATTCGCCTTCGTGGCCGAGTGCTTCGGAACCGTCGCCAGGATCGATTCGGACGAAAACGAATCCCAGGAAGAGTTCACCCAGGCTGCCGAGATCTGGAGGCTATCGCCGTGAAAATTCCAGCAGCCGCTCTGATCCTGCTGACTTTCACGGGCTGTCTCTCCTTCCATCGCGGCCCCATGCCCGGCGAACCGGCCGATGCAACTTTCGTCGAGTTGCGCGGCGCGCGAATCCGCTATCTCGATACCGGTTCCGGACCGGCGGTAGTCCTGCTGCACGGTTTTGCCTCTTCGCTCGAGAGCTGGATGCGAATTCTGCCGCAGCTTGCCAAGAACCACAGGCTAATCGCCCTCGATTTGAAGGGATTCGGATACAGCGGGCGCCCGGCCGGCGACTATTCTCCCGGCGAAGAGGCCGCGCTGGTGTTCGAACTGCTGGATCGCCTGGGAGTGGACAAGGCCGCCGTGGTGGCCCATTCGTGGGGTTGCGCTGTGGCGCTTTCGATGGCGCTTGCGAAACCCGAGCGAGTCGAGCGCCTGGCGCTTTTCGACGCTTGGGTCTACGACGGCCAGATCCCGATGTTCCTGCGCTGGGCGCGGCTTTCTGGAATTGGAGAATTCCTGTTTGCCCTGTTCTACAACGAGCGCCCCGAAGAGCGCATGGCCTTGGCTTTCTACAACGATGATAAACTTCCTCAGGCGCTGATCGATGCGGTAGAGACGGAACTGGCTTGGCCAGGCACACGCGCAGCGGCTCTGGCCGCCGTGCGCGGGCTCGACTTCAAGAGAGCCGAAAAACGCTACGCCGAGATCCGCCAGCCGGTATTGCTGCTATGGGGAAGAGAGGACGCGGTTGCCACACTCGACTACGGAGAGCGGCTCGAGCGCGATCTTCCCAACGCCGATCTGATTGTCTATCCACGCTGCGGACACTTTCCAATGTTCGAAGCGGCCAACCAGGCCGGCCGTGACCTTGGACGTTTCTTATCCGGGGGGCAGCCATGAGGCCGCTTGGGATTGCCTGCCTTTTGGTGTTGAGCGCATCATGCCCGGCGTATGCCACGGGTTTCACGGACATCGGGCAGGACATAGAAGCGCGCGCTAAAACTGAATTCGATGCTCACGGCAGTCTGCGCTTGCGGGGAGAGACTCTCTATAATCTCGATCTCGACCGCGGCCTGACTCCCTCGGGCGAACCACTGTTTCCAGTGCCCTTAGCCGACCCCGGGGCCCAGATACTGACCGGCGCCGACATGCGCCTGCGCACGGATCTTTCGTTCTATGTTCCAGAGGCTGCGCTGGCGGTCAAGCTGCGTCTGGACGTGATCGACAACCTGGCGCTGGGCAGCCTGCCGAACGCCCCGCCGATGGCCACCTCGTCGCAGACCCCGCCCGAATTCGCCTTCAGGGTGAAACGCGCCTACGGCGAAGTGCTCTTGCCGGTGGGCTTACTCTCGGCCGGGCGGATGGGCAGTCACTGGGGACTGGGCATGCTGACCAACGGGGGCGACTGTGCCGACTGCGACAGCGGCGATGCCGCGGATCGCATTGCTTTCGTGACTGCAATGGCGGGCCACATCTGGGCGCTGGCCTATGATTTCTCGTCAAGCGGACCGTACTCGGGCCGACGGGACGGACAGCGGGTCATTGATCTCGATCCGACCGACGACGTACGAACGGTGACTTTCGCCTTCATGCGTTACTACAACGACAAAAGCCGCGCCCGGCGCCGGCGTTCGGGCAAAACGACCGTGGAGTACGGCGCTTACGCATCCTACCGCTGGCAGCGCAATGACGTGCCTTCGAGCTACCTTTCACTGGCAAACCCGGTCGAGCCGCTAGCGACCCAGGTCATGGCTCGCGGGTTGTGGGCGGCCGCCTTCGATGTCTGGTTCAGGTTGACCTGCCCGGTCGTACGGATCGAGTTCGAGGCCGCACTGATGCTGGCTCATATCGATCAACCCTCGCTCATCCCCGGCGCGTTGCTCAACGATTCGCTGGACTCCACCCAGTACGGTGCGGCCATCGAAACCGAATACGGCGCAGTCGCTGATGCTCTGCACTTCGGCATCGACCTGGGTTTGGCAAGCGGAGATCCGGCCTACGGGTTCGGCGCCTATCCCGGAGCCTCAGACCCGGCGGCTCACAAGGGCGATCTCGACGGCCCTCAGGCCGTGCCGCCCGGAGACAACCGGGTCGACAACTTCCGCTTCCATCCCGACTACCGCATAGACAGGATCCTGTTTCACGAGATCATCGGCACCGTCACCGACGCCGTTTATGTGCGTCCTCACCTTCGCTTGCGCATTCTCGATATCGGGCCGGGTCATCTCTCGGCGGGCCTGGCCGCCGTGGCCTCATGGGCCCTGTACGCAAGCAGCACTCCGGGAGGCAGCCACGCTCTGGGCGTGGAGATCGATCCGACTTTAGCTTACGAGACAGATTTCGGCTTCGATGCTGTGCTGGAATACGGTTTACTCGTCCCGCTTGCGGGTCTTGACAATGTCACTGATAACCTTGCCGCAAAGCCGGCGCAGCTCGTTCGCTTGCGCCTTTCATACGGGTTTTGATCATGAAAAATGCCATGACGACGTTGATTAGCGTGTTGAGTGCACTTGTCGCTGTCTCCTGCGGAGACAACTTGACCCTGCTCCAGGAACACGAAGCTTACCAACCTGACCAGATTGAACCGCTCGAATGCCTGCCCAACCTGGACGGTAAGATCGAATCGAGCGAGTTGCCGGTGGTATTCGACAATCCGGTTTCGTACCTGGTCTCACCGGCCGGCGAGCAGCGCACGGTCGACCTGCTCGGCGATCTAGACGACCAGGGCCACCGGATCTGGGACTGGGGTGCCGACTACGCTTCGGATCAGCTGGCCCGCCTGACTGCCATGCAGCTTTCCGTAAAGTGGTACTCGGCGTCTTTCCCGGCCGGACAGTTCGTCGCCTGTTTCGATGCCGGCTGCCAGATAGAAGCCGTCTATTCGCAGGACGAGAACGGTTTTTACCTGCTGGGCCTGGCCTCGGCAACCGAGAACCCAATCGGGGGCCAGACGCTTCTGGCCTACTCCAATCCGGTTACCCTCTATCGCTTGCCGATACAAAGCGGCGATGATTATGTGTCAGTGGGCGAGATCGCAAACGGCACCTTTCAAGGCCTGCCGTACGCCGGTCGGGACACCTACGAGATTAGAGTTGATGGTTCGGGAATTTTAGCGCTTCCCGACCTGACCTTTACACAGGTGCTCAGGGTACGCACGCACACCGTTCTGGAACCGGCCGTCGGACAAAGCACCAGCCAGCGCCAGGTATCGTTTCTTTTCGAGTGCTTTGGCGAGGTGGCCCGGGCGACCAGCCTGCCGGGCGAAAGCGAAGAGAACTTCACCACAGCCGCCGAGGTACGCAGGCTGGGACTATAGTAGTTCTTTTATTTGAGCTTCAGGTGCAGCTCTTCGAGTTGGCGTTCGGAAACACCGGCAGGGGCGCCGGTCATCAGGCACTGGCCGCTGGTTGTCTTGGGATAGGGAATCACGTCGCGGATCGAAGACGAGCCGGTCAGCAGCATTACCAGCCGATCTAGTCCTAATGCTATGCCGCCGTGCGGGGGCGCTCCGTAGCGCAGCGCCTGCAGCAAGAAACCGAATTTCTCCTTGGCCTCTTCTTCGCTGATTCCCAAGGCATCGAAAATGCCGGCCTGGATGGCATCGTCGTGAATACGGATCGAGCCTCCTCCTGCCTCGACTCCGTTGAGCACCAGATCGTAGGCCAGCGCCCTGCATGCCAGCGGATCTTTCCGCAACAACTCCAGATCATCTGGGTGCGGGTGGGTGAACGGGTGATGGCAGGCAACGATCTCGCCGCTCTCCTCGCTGAGTTCGAACAGCGGGAACTCAGTTATCCACAACAGGTTCCAGCTGTCTTTGGGAATCAAATCTAGTTTCTCGGCCAGATAGGTTCTCAACCCGCCCAGTACGGTGTTCACCTTGGCGGACGGTCCAATCTGGATCAACAGGTAGGCATCACGCTCGGCCCCGGCGGCCAGGTTGATGGCCCCGCGCATGGCTGGATCTATCAGCTTTGCCAGCGGCGTCTGGCTCCAGGCCCCTGCCTCTCCTATCTTGGCCCTGGCCAGCCCCGATCCGCCCATCTCTTTCACCTTGGCTTCGAGTTGCTCGGCCTCTTTGCGACTGGGCGCCTGCCCTGGAGGCAGGCACAGACACTTGACGACTTCGCCCTTGTCAGCCGCCGTTCGAAACATGTCCAACCCGCCGCCTGCGTGATCGCGCACTACCTGCGTCAGGTCTACGATCTCCAGGCCGTAGCGCGTATCCGGTTTGTCGGTTCCGAATCGAGAGAGCGCCTCTGCGTAGGTCATGGTTGGAAATGGCGCACTCAGCTCGACACCCAAAGCATCGGAAAAGACGGCGATCATCAGCTTCTCCGTCACGCGAAAGATATCAGCCGGTGTGACGAAGCTCATTTCCATGTCGATCTGAGTGAACTCCGGCTGTCGATCACCGCGCAGGTCCTCATCCCGGAAACAGCGCACTACCTGGAAGTAGCGATCGTATCCGGCGATCATGAAAAGCTGTTTGAATATCTGGGGCGACTCGGCCAGGGCATAGAAGCTGCCGGCATTCTGGCGGCTGGGAACGAGAAAGTTACGCGCGCCGCCCGGAGTGTTCTTGATCAACATCGGGGTTTCGAGTTCAACGAAGCCTTCGTCCGACAGCACTTTGCGCACGCGCTGGGTGACTGCATGGCGTGCCATGAGCCTGCTGCGCATCTCCGGCCGCCGCAGATCGAGGTAGCGATATGTCAGTTTCAGTTCCTCGCGAGCGTCGACATCGTCGGCTATGACAAAAGGCGGCGTCAGAGACTGGTTGAAAACCGTCAGTTCACTCGCCAGGACCTCGATCGCGCCCGTAGCCAGCCGCTGATTCTTGTTCTCACCACGCGAACGCACCCTGCCCGATATTCCGATGACCCATTCGGGCCTGAGCTTTCCGGCCCGCTCGAACAACTCAGCGCTGGATGGATCGAAAATTACCTGAGTCAGGCCGTGACGATCGCGCAGATCGACGAACACACAGCCGCCGAGATCGCGCCTGCTTGCAATCCATCCGCAAAGAATCACATCTTTTTCAATGTCTCCCTCGCCCAGTTCGCCGCAAGTATGTGTGCGACGGCTTTCCTCTCCGAATACAGCCAAGCCGCTATCTCCTTTTTTAGAACGTCGTATTAGGGTCTCACCCGATCTCGATTATTTCGAGTTCTTCGAGAATGAAAAGCACCTGATAGACCGCCCGCTCGAATTCCTGGCGATCGGATCCGCCCATTGTCAGGATATCGCGAATGGTCCGCTTTCCGTCCACGCTATCGACCACGCGTTGCTCCCGGGCCGACATTCCCAGCTTTTCGAGATCGAGAAACTTGTTCTCCTGGCGCTTTACGCGGAGCTCCATCTTGGTCCGGTAACGATGCCGCAACATGTCCATCGGGGTGTAACAGCGCACACCCTCGGCAATCAGGGCGAAAGAACCTATCTTCAGGGGCATGACTTCGCCCTCGTATTCCTGCCCGGCGAAAAAACGATAAGTACCGGCCGTCCAGCAAAACACCTCTAGAACCTTTTCCTTGACTTGCCGCTGCAGGTGCTCGAACACGTCGTGCGGCTGCATCAACCCCAGGCCAATCAGGGTGTCGCCCAGGCGCCCCGAGAAACCCTTCATGGCTTGCACCGCCTGGACGCGCTGCTCTTCGGTGATTACCTCTTTAGCCACCAAATACTCGCCAAGCCTTTCACTGCCAATACTCGACTTGACAAACTCCGGCATTCCTTGCCGGAAATAGATCTCTTTCTTTACACCCGGCCTGTTCAACACCAGCCTGCCAGTCTCCTTGGCGATGGCCAGTCGGTAGAACAGCCTCGGAAAGCTGACCTCGGCGATCAGCCCCTGGTAGGCGGCAACAGCTTCGGGATCGGACTCTTCGACCGTCGGCAGTTTGGACAAGTAAACGGCCAGCTCGGGAACTTCTTTGACAGGCACCCACTTTCCGCCCTCGCGCAGGACCTGGTGATGAATCGAGACCGCTCCACTTGACAGCATCTCCGAAAGCTCCTGAAGCTCAATCGGACCGGTGGGTCGCTGTCCGGTCTTGCGCACCCAGTAAAGCGGGGGTCGCTGGCGGGTGGGCTCGATTTTTCCGGTCTGGCTGCGCCGGCGCTCATCGTCGATGCGATCGGCGAACAGGTGCTTGAGATACCCCTCCAGGTGAGACTGGGTAACCTTGATGCCGCGATCGAAAAGGTAATCGTCCAGGACGTCTTTGAATTCCCGGGCGGTCCTGTATCGCTCGTGCGGATCTTTCTGTAAAGCATGCGTCATGATGTTCAGCATCTCGTCGTCAACTTCGGGTACATGCTGGCGAGCATCGGGAATCAGCGCGTCGCGGATCTTCAAAAGCACGTCAAGCTCGGTCCCGCCGGAATACATGCGTCTGCCGGTTAAAGTCTCCCAGAGAGTGATGCCCGCGGTGAAGATATCCGAGCGCGCATCCAGCGGCAGGTCGGCAACCTGCTCGGGAGACAGGTAGCCCATCTTGCCCTTCAAACCACCGGCCACGGTTTTCGTCCCTCGGTCGGCCGCCCGGGCAATTCCGAAATCAGCCACCTTGACCTCGCCCTGATACGACAACAGGATGTTGGCGGGATTGAAATCACGATGAATTATATTCAACGGCTGGTTGTCCGGTCCTACCGCGCGGTGGGCATAATCGAGACCGTTCAGCGCTTCCGAGAGAATGAAGCAAACCAGCTCGAGCGGCAAGTGGCGCTTGGCCTTGCGCAAACGGGAGAGCACAGAAACCAAGTCGACCCCGCGGATGTACTCCATGGCAATGTAGTAACGTCCCGCCAGGCGCCCCAGATCGTAGGTTTGCACGATATTGGCATGTTGCAGGCCGGCACAGATCTTGGCCTCGTCGATCAGCATATCGATGAATTCGCGGTCGTCGGAGTAAGACGGCAAAATACGCTTGATAACTATAGTCTTTTCGAAGCCCGAGACACCATAAGACTTGGCCTTGAAGATCTCGGCCATACCGCCATGAGCGATTAAATCGACCAGCAGATACTTGCCGAAGTGCTCGGGAAACCTGGATTTACTATCCTGGTCGCTCATACCCGGTTCCCCTCATCAGTTGCAGATTCAATAGGTCCCACCAGCTCAGCCACCGAGGTGTACCCGCCATGTGTAAGAAATTTTTCTACTCCTTGCAAGCATTCCAAGGCTGTGCTCGGAAAGCGAAATGTGGCCGACCCGATCTGGACGGCGGTCGCCCCGGCTCGCATGAACTCCAGCGCATCCTGCCAACAGCATATCCCGCCGCAGCCGACCAGCGGAATTTCCACCGCCCGGGCTACTTCGTAGACAGCCCGCACGGCCACCGGCCTGATAGCGGGCCCCGAAAGACCACCGATCACGTTGCCCAACAGCGGCTTTCCCGTCCTGTAGTCCAGCGCCATCCCGCGCAGGGTATTGATGAGCGTCAGGCCGTCCACTCCAGCCGCGGCCACCCGTCTGGCAACCTCGGTAATATCGGTCACGTTGGGGGTCAGCTTGACCAGCACCGGGAGCCTAGTGTTATCCAGCACCTGCTTTGCAACCTTAGCGGCTATTTCGGGATCCGCCCCGAAAGCCATGCCGCCGTGCTTGACGTTTGGGCACGAAATGTTGACTTCCAGGGCGCCAATGCCCTCGACGGCGTCCAAGCGCCCTGCCAATTCTGCATATTCTGCGGCGCTTGAACCGAAGATGTTGACGATCACGGCCGCTCTGAGCGTGCGTAGCCAGGGCATCTTGTTTTCGATGAAACTTTCGACGCCGGGGTTTTCCAGCCCCACCGAGTTGAGCATGCCGGCCGGGGTCTCCACTGTTCGCGGCGGGGGATTGCCGCGCCGGGGCTCGAGTGAAATTCCCTTGGTAACCAGCGCACCGAGCGCATCGACATCCAGCAACCCCGAATACTCCTCGCCGAAGCCGAAGGTTCCCGAAGCCACCATGACGGGATTGGCAAGCCTAAGGCGCCCGATTGCCACACTCAGATCAGCTGCGCTCACTGGCAAACACCTCCCGGTAATCGAAAACCGGCCCTTCCTTGCATACTCGCTTGGCAATCCCGCTGTCGAGAAAAACAGTGCATCCCAGGCAGGCTCCGACGCCGCAGGCCATGCGACTTTCACATGACACCTGCAACTCGAGTTGCCGGCGTCGGGCGATGTTTGCAACTGATTCCAGCATCGCCAACGGCCCGCAGGCAGCCAGACGAGCCGACCCTCTATTAAGTTCCGCCTCAAGCAAGTCGGCAGCGCTGCCGCGCCTGCCGGATGTCCCGTCGTCTGTCGCCAGTTCGACCCGCACCCCGCAGTCGCCAAGCTTTTCGACGTCCACCAGCAGGTCTGCAGAGCCGGCTCCGTAAAGCAACACGGCCTCGCCTCCAGCCTGGGCATACTCCCTGGTCAGAAAGAACAGCGGCGCGACACCCAGGCCTCCCCCGACCGCAACGAGCCGCCCGGCGTCCTGCGATATGTCAAACCCGTTGCCCAGCGGTCCGAGAACATGAATCTTGCCGCCCGGGCGCATCGTGTGAAGCAACTCGGTTCCCCTGCCGACGACACCGACGAGCAACTGCAGCAGACCGTCTTGATTGCGTCCATGGATTGAGAAGGGGCGATTGAGAAAAGGATCCTGCGCGCCGGGAAGCAGCGGCCCAAGCATGACGAACTGGCCGGGCTGCGCCTGCTCGGCTATACCGGAAGCTGACAGCTCGAGCAGAAAAGTAGAGCGGGCCGCCTCGGAGACGGAGATCAGTTCGGCTTGCATCTGCAGCGCGCCCATTCTTCAGGCCCTTGCCTTGTTCCTGCGACTGCCCAGCTTGGACAACTTGCGCGTCATGACAATGGCATTCTCCTTTTGGTGCTGGTAATAACCCGGCCTGCATCCAACCTCGGAAAAACCATGGGCGCGGTACATCTCGCGAGCGGCGAGGTTCGATTGGCGCACTTCGAGATTCACCAGGCCGCCGCCGGCGGCGGCGAAATCGTCTAAAGCGCCGAGCAGCATCAGGCTTCCAATACCCTTGCGGCGAAAACGCGGTTCCACTGCCAGGTTGAGCAGATGCAGGTCGCCCGGCAACTGCCAGCAAATGATGAAGCCCTGCAAGACATTCAGGCCGCCCGCGCCTTCCCGCAAGCCTGCTATACGGAACCTCGACCAGGGGTGCTGAAGCTCGTTAATAAAGGCCGAGCGCGGCCAGGGATCGCGGAAGCATGCCTGCTCGATGGTCATTACCTCTTCCAGATAATCCAGATCCATATCCACGATGCACGTTTTCATCGTTCAGTCGCCACCCTCCGCATCGGCCGCCTCGTCGACAAGAATTTTCACCTCGCTCCTCTTGCGCAGTTCCCAGACCCAGCGAGCCAGAGCCTTGTCCCTGGTCTCGGTGATCAGCTTCAGGCGAATCGCTTCGGCCACGATCTTCAGCGGTTTACCGCCAAGTTCGAGCCTGTGTCGATGGTAGTAGCGCCTGACGGCCTCATCATCCACCTCGGGCATCGATCGCAGCTTCTTCTCCTTGAGACGTTCGACCCTCAGATGACGTGCTAGTGTGTCTCCAACGTCCTCTTCGGTCAGATCGTGCTCGTATAAAAAACGCATGTAAGCCTCGTTACTAGAAAAATTCTGCCTGAACCCTCTCAGCAGCTTTTCGACCTCGCGGCCGGTTACGATCGGCAGTCCCATGCGCAACGCCTCGTCCAGCAAAACCCTCTGGTTGATCAGCAACTCACGCACTTGGTTTAAGAAAGCCGCAGTCATACGACGCGTCTGCCCGCGTTCACCCTCGCGCTCGGCCAGGATCAGATCGCCTTCACGAACGATCTCGCTTTGCGTGATGACCTGTCGGTTGACCACGGCCACGACTTCGTCAACCAGAATGTCATCGGCCGCCGAGGCGCCAAACGCACCCGCTAAAATAACCGCCAGAGTGACCCAAATCGGCATTCGCGCTGCCAAAGTGCCTCCAGTTCGACTTTGCGGTAGTTTACACGCGTTGTCGGTGCGCTCAC
Organism: uncultured Myxococcales bacterium; assembly: GCA_964513625.1. GTDB lineage: Bacteria > Myxococcota > B64-G9 > B64-G9 > B64-G9 > DATKYQ01. Next base: position 169,488 of record CAZENH010000006.1, read on the forward strand.
AACAACAATCGGAGTCGGACGGGTGATCTCAGCGCCCGCTCACCCGCGTTTCGATCCAGTCGAGCAACTCGTCTCTGCCCTGGCGGGTTTTAACCGAGAAGCTGATGCCGGCTTCAGTTGGTGCCAGCGCTCTCGAGAGCTCCTGGCTGCGAAGATCTTGTGCTCTCCGCTTCAGCTTGTCGGCCTTGGTCCAGATCGCCTTACAGGCGATCGAGCGATCCGAGAGCATCTGGAGTAAAGCTTGGTCCAGATCGTCGGGAGTCCTGCGAATATCGAAAAGAGCGATCACCCCGCGCAATGGACGCCGGGAGTCGAAATAAGCTGCGACGAGCTTGCTCCAGCCCGCTTGCTCTGCTTTAGGCGCGGTCGCGTAACCGTAACCCGGAAGATCCACGAGCAGAAAACGCTCCTCAACCTCGAAGAAAACGATTGCTCGCGTGCGCCCGGGTCTTCCTGAAGTGCGTGCCAGCTTGCGCCGACCGACGAGAGCATTCAGCAGTGAGGACTTGCCGGCGTTCGAACGGCCGACGATGGCCACTTCGGGAAGGCCGGGAGCCGGAAAAGCGCTCTCGTTCGGCGCGGAAAGCATGAAATTAGTTGCATAGGTTTTCATTCTCTAAGCCGACTACCGGCGCCGCAGAGTTCGCCCTTCCGGGTATCACTTGCCTTCGCCGGAATGCCCAGCGACCTTCTCCTTGCTGTCCATTCCGTGAGAAATAAGGGGCCAGGAGCGCTCCCAGTCAAAAGGCATAATCGTCGGAGCATCGCCCGTATGACAACGGCGGCAGGTCTTCTCGGTGACGTCGGCAAGACCCACGATGCGATCCAACTTGCGATCTTTCATGACGTGGCGTCGGGCATAGTACTTGCCTTCTCCATGGCAAGATTCGCACTGCACGCCGCCGGTGCCGACCTGTGCTCCCCCGTGACAGCGCAGGCAGCGAGGATCGCTGCGCTTGTCCTCGGGCAGGGCGGCATTGGACTTGCTATGCGGCGAATTCTGCCATGCATCAAAGGCCGCCCGGTGGCACTCGCCGCATTTTGCGGCGCCGACTAAGGAGGTAGATGTCTCCGAAGCCGCTAAAACAGTCCCCACCAGAAGTGCCACCACGGCTGCAACGGCCAACACGAACTTTCTTGTCATGCAACCTCCTCAATCAGATTACGTTATTTCCGCAGCCCGCGGCTGTCAAGGCGAGAGCTGTCGGAGTCTCCAACGCCGCTGCTAGTAC
>CAZENH010000006.1:170819-202673 GCA_964513625.1 uncultured Myxococcales bacterium
CTAGTACGTCTTGTGCCGCGCAGTTTGCGGTGCTAGAATCGATGCAAACTCGGCACTAACAAGGAGTTCACATGCCCCGCTTCGAGGTCTTTATTCCCAAGTCGAAGAAGCTGCCCATGAATCTCAATTTGAATATCGAGGCCGAAAGCTGGATCGAAGCGCTCAAAGCCGGCCGCGGCAAGCTCGGCGAATCCGGCGATGTGACCGACAACGTCCTGGTCGATATCAAGGAAGACAACTCCATTCACGTCACCGACGCCGGAACCGGCCAGGTCTTCAAGATAAGAGAAGTCGTCGACCAAAATGAATCGACACCCGAGGCGGCGACCGAACCGGAAATGCAGGCCGTGACTAAGCCCGGAATACAGGCCGCGCCGGCATCCGAACCGGAAATGCAAGCCGTGACTCAGCCCGAAATCCAGGCCGCGCCGGTATCCGAACCGGAACCGATCCAGACAATCGGCCGCACGCTCGAGTTCGAGGCGGACACGACCGCAGACTACCTGGCCGATATTTTCGAAAGCACTCAGGCGGTTCACGATCAGCCCAACCAGGAGCAGGCGCTCTATTTCATGCTCGATCTGGCAATAGACAGGATCCAGACTGACTCCGGTTCGGTAATGCTGTCGGATATCAACAACTACGATCTGAGCTTCGGTGCCGCCCGAGGCCCCAAGGCTGACGCGGTCATGAACTTCAAGATCAAGATCGGGCAGGGCATCGTGGGCTTCTGCGCCGCAGAGGGCGTCGGGGTGGCCATCAGCGACGTCACCCGGGATCCTCGTTTCTACTCCGCGGTCAGCGAGAAAATCGGCTACCCCACCCGCTCGATCCTGTGCGTCCCCATGGAGGCGGATGGACGCGTCTTCGGTGCCTTGGAGCTGATCAATCGCAAGGAAAGCGACACCTTCAGCGAACGCGATCTGAACGTGGCCAACTTCATCGCCAATCAACTGGCCCAGTACCTGATACGTCAGAAAAAATGAAGATCTTCGCGGTCCTCATATGTACGGCGTTAGTTGCCTGGATGGCCTGGGGTAACCAGGCGCATGCCCAGCAACTTTACAAGTGGACGGACAAGAAGGGAGTCGTGCATCTCACGGACAACCCCGACGAACTTCCCGAGCCCATGCGCACCAAGGCGCTGAAAGATTACAAGCCAAAGGAACGCAAGCAGCAAACCCCAAAAACCCATGGGGCTGCCCGGCGCGGCCCGAGAACCCACGGCCTACAGAGCCAGGATCCGGTTGATCTGCCCCACGAGCGGATTCCCCCTGGTCCGACCGACAGCGGCGGACCGCTCGATAGCAAAACGCAAACCGAGGCTCCAACCGGAGGATCGCGCTCGGACTCCAAGGCCGCCTGGGGTGCCAAAATGTCCGCGGCCCGCAAGCTGGTCGCCGATCTCGAAGCCCGCTGCAAGAACGCTCGAAGCGAGCATGATCGCAGCTCTCGCGCGAAGCTGACCTTGGGGCGACCGATGGATCGCGCCCAGGCGGGCAATTCCGAAAAGGCTCTGGCCGAGTGTCTCAAGAAGCTCGAAGCGGCCAAGCGCAGCCTGAATGTAGACTTGCCCGAAGAAGCCAGACGCAAAGGAGTGCCGCCGGGCTGGTTACGCTGATCGGGGCTCTAGCCCCGTAGCGCTGCGCGCCAAGGGACCAGAGCCTCTAAAAAGTTCCGTCCGCCCAGGAGCGGTCTCGTTCCTCGAACTCGTAGGCGTTGGCGGCCTCGACGGCCAGCATGTAGACGCGGGTTACGGCCTTGTCGAAGATCTTGCCAAGCTTGTCCTTCGAAATATTGAAGTCGGGTTTGTCTCCCCGCTTGCCAAGCCCTTCGTAACGCTTGAAGATCTCGTTGTATTCGGCTGACAAACTCGGATCTGTCTGGGTTGTCACCAGCTTGACTATCGAATATCCCGTATCGAGCCCCAACCCGATTGGGATTTTCCTGCCGCGCGGACCAATCAGCGTCATGAATAAAACGTAACCGATCTTGTTTCCCTTCTTCAGCTGGGCTAGTTTCTGCGGCTGTTGTGGAACCAGTTCGGGGCTGAGTCTGCGCCGGTTGGCGCGAAACAAGGTGAATACCGTCTGAGTGAGATCCTTGGGGTCTACCTTGCCGAGAGCATCCTCCAGCCTCTCCATTTGGCCTTCCTGGAACTTTTCCTTGCCGATCTTGCCGATCGTGTAACGCTTGACCAGGTACCTGTCCACCTTGGGGAAAAATTCCACGAGCGGCATGTGCAGCGTACGCAGGTAAGCCAGGATATCCCAGGTTGAAAGTTTGGAAAGCACATCTGAAAAAGCCGGCATGCCTCCCTTGCAGCCGATACCCTTGCATCCAAGCTGGACTGCCCTGAAGAGCATATCGTCGTCCCGGGCGTTCATCAGCGAACCGTCACGCAGGTCGGCGGGTTTTATTTTCAGACTGGCCGCGCCGGGACCTTTTCCGGATCCATCGAAACCATGGCAAACCGCGCAATGGATGCGAAACAGGCGCCTGCCGTTGGCTACGTCACCGGAAAGCACCTGCGACTGTTCATCGGCTACGGCGGAAAAAGCGAGCCCCAACAAGGCGGCCATGCCGCAAAGCAACACAATCGGCTTATTTATCAACTTCGAGCGAACAGACATTTCTTCCTCCGCAAATCAGGCCCCGCAAAAAACGCGGGACAAGGCCAACAGTTGTTATCATTGGAGCCATAACCAGTACTTGATTCAACTGTGAAGATGGCGTCATCACAAGTGCCTAGCCACGATCAAGGAAGCCGGGCCGGAAAGTCAGACGATTGCTCGATCATCTTCCAGCGCATCTTGAAATGACATCGATTGCAGTGCTGATCTCCGATGCGCGAAAAAGACGCCTTGGCACTCTTGGCCTTGCCCGCCCCGGAAGCCCTTACCAATTCTTGCACGGCCTGGTTCAACTCCTGCATCTGACCGTCGTACTCGTCGTCAGCTTGCTTGATAGCTGCTGCCTTCTCCACTTCCGCTTTCAGAAGATCCGCCGCGGCCTTGGCCTCTTTCAAATCGGGCCGCCTGCCCGAGAACAACGCCACACCGGCGCGGGCGAACTGTTCACCGAGTACTTGCATCGCTTTGCCAAGCGGCGAGTTCTTTCTGGCCGCAGGCTGTCTGCCGACTCCGGCGCCTCCGGGAATGGCTGGGGCCTTCAGCCCCGACGGCAGCGCCGGCCTGCGGTTGGATGCCGTTTGTGCCGGCACCTTAGACACTTTGCCCTCGGCATCCACCTTGATGAAGGGCCAGATACCTACCGGTACGCGCAGTTCGGCCTTGAACCCCTTTCCGTTGTGAATTCCCATAAGCGCAACTCTGTAGTTGTCCTTGCGAACGGGCGTGTAATGAAAGCCATAAGATCCGGCATCCTGCAGCGCGTGCACCCGGTAGGCCATTGTATAACCGGCGCCATCCGCGTCAGTCACCCGTGCGGTCAACTCGGCGTCCTTGACAGGAATTTTCTCGCCGTAGATCGGATCCGGCACCTCCGGCACTTCGGCAAGTTCGATCGAAAAAGCTATCACCTGCCCTGGATCGGGCACCCCGGGCTCGATCGAGACGTTGAAAAGCAGTGTGCCGCTTTTGACCTGCAGCGTGCGTACGCGAGGCTTCTCCTCTTTCGACTTGGCCTGTGCCTTGGCGGGGGCCTTGGGCACCTCGGCCTTTCCATCCGCGGCGAACGCGGGGCCAAGCAAGAGCAAGAGCGCGACAATTGACAAGATCGATCGCATGTTACCTCCCTGGGTACTCCTGGTACTCATGTCATCGACTGGTAAGCTGAACCACCGGCATCATAGTCCAGCCCTCTACCCCTGTAAAGATGGTTTTCAAGTCTCTATTCGTAGCGCAGGGCCTCGATCGGATCCAGGCGCGAGGCTCGCCAGGCCGGGTAGATACCGAACACCAGCCCGGCCAAAGAAGACATGCCAAGCGCCACGACCACGGCCCAGGTGGGCGCCGAAGCCGGGAGATCTGCCAGGCTCTTTGCCAGGAATGCCGCCCCATATCCGACACCCAGCCCCAGTAATCCGCCCAGGGCCGAGAGGATCACGGCCTCGACGCTGAATTGCCACAAGATGTGCCGCCGGCGCGCTCCGACCGCCATGCGGGTGCCGATCTCGCGGGTGCGCTCGGTGACGCTGACCATCATGATGTTCATGATGCCGATACCGCCGACAAGCAGCGACAGCAAGGCGATGCCCAGAGCCGCCCACTTTATCGAACCGGTAATGCCCGAAACCGTGTCGATCACCGATTCGTTGGAAAAAACACTGAAGTCGTTGGCTTGCCCGGGTTTCAATTTCCTCTCGCGGCGCATTATCTGTATGGCGCGCTCCTTGCTTGAATCGAAGACCTCCGGGCTCAAGGCCTGGACGGTGATGTTTACCGAGCGTCGTTTGCCGTAGATGCGAATGAAGGAAGTAATCGGAATCAGCACGTAGTTATCCCGGCTACCGAGGCCGAAAAAGCTGCCCTTGGAAGCGAAAACGCCGATGGTACTGAAGCGCCGGCCGCTGAAGACAACACCCTGCCCGATAGGAGAGGAATGCGGAAAGAGAGTCTCGGCCACGTCCGTTCCCAGCACGACCACGTTTCTCTCGTGCAGCACGTCGAAGGCGTTCAGAGTGCGTCCCTGGGAAATATCGTAGCCGTTGTTGGTTGCGAATTCGGGCGTGCCCCCCGCAACCACAACGCTGGGAGTCGTCTCACCATATTGACTGCTGAACTTGCCGCCGAATGTCCACAGCTCGGCGCCCACGAAGCGAGCCGTCTCGTCACGGGAGCGCACCGCGTCCGCGTTCTCCACCGTTATATCCTTGCGCTTGCGCCATTCCGACATGTGATGTCCGCCGCCCAGTCGCATCGCCGGCCGTTTCTGTATCTGGAAAGTGTTGCTGCCCAGTCCGCTGAACTGCTCGTTGACGTAGCGCTCGAAACCGCTGGTCATGGCCATCATGGCCACCACGGCGCCGACGCCGATCACGATTCCCAGCGTGGTCAGACCTGCACGCAGCTTGTTCACCCGCAACGCACTCAGGGCGCCGGCGACGAGGTCCACGGGACCAATCATTCGTACCTCAAGGCCACGATCGGATCCAGGCGCGAGGCACGCCAGGCCGGATAAATTCCAAAAAAGACGCCCACCACGATCGAGAAACCCAATCCACCCACGATTGCGGCAATGGAAATGCTGGCCGGCAAAGGCGACACCGCGTCGACGATATAGGCCACCACGAAACCTATTCCCAAGCCGATCATGCCGCCAAGACCGGAGAGTACCAGGCTTTCGGTCAGGAACTGGAACAATACGGCGCGCCGGCGGGCCCCGAGCGCCTTGCGAATTCCGATCTCGCGGGTGCGCTCCGTAACCGATACCAGCATGATGTTCATGATTCCGATACCGCCTACCAGCAGCGAGATCATCCCGACTATTACGATGACCATGAAAAGCGTCCCGGTAATGTCGTGGTAAAGTTTGCTGAGCACTTTCTGCTGATTGATCGAGAAATCGTCATCCTGCTGGGGACGCAGGCCGCGAACGCGGCGCATCAGTCCTTGCAGTTCGGCTTCGGCTTCCTCGAGATCGACTCCCGGCAGCACCCGAATGGCAATATCCATGTCGTGCCGAGAGCCGAACTCGCGCCTGAAACGTCCAATGGGAATCATGGCAGTCACATCGCGGCTGCGACCCAGAAAGCTGCCCTGGGATTTCAGGACGCCGATCACCTGGTAGCGCATACCTTGAATCAGCACGTACTTTCCCAAAGGCCTACCACGCTCGAAGAGTTGTTCGGCCACATCCGAACCAAGTACAACGAAAGGCCTCTCGAACTCGATATCGGCCGGCGAGAACGCTCGCCCGCTTTCGAGCGTGTAGCCGGTGATGCGGGATAATTCGCTATTGGTGCCGGTGACCTCGACATCGCTGATTTTCTCATCGCCACGTTCAACCCGGGTCCGCTCCTGTTCGCGAGGAGCCATGGCATCGGCGAAGGGTACCAGTTCTCTCAACCTGCGGTATTGCCAGTCGGTAATCGGCATGCGATTGCGGTACTTGAACCAGTGGCCGCGAGCCGCCCATGGCCAGCGAGAGACGAACAGGCTGCGCACGCCCATCAGGCTCATCTGATTCTCGACCCCCTTGTCCAGACCATGGATAATGGACAGGATCCCGGTAACCGTCATGACCCCGATGACGATACCCAGAGCGGTCAAGCTGGCCCGGAACTTGTTGGACAACAAGGCGCGCAAGGCAACGCCCAGCCCCGTCGTGAAAGCATACCAGTGGGCCAGCGCCCAGCGGCCAAGGCCTGCGATCATGCCGCTTCCCTCATTTCTCGCGACGATGTCGGCCGCCCGGCTTGCCGGTCTCGGGGGAACCAACGCGCACTTCCGAGCCGTTTTTCAGGTCCTTCGACAAGACCCGGTAGGGGCCCGAAACCACTTCTTCGCCAGGGGAAACACCTTCCAGAATCTCGATGCGCGTGTCCGACGACAGCCCGGTCTTGACCCTCTTGGCAATGGCAACCCCGTTCTCAACCACAAAGACGACTTCGACGGGTAGATGCTCGCGTGTCGCCGTTAGCGGGTCTAGCTTGGATTTGGGGCCGTCCGTCTTGCCTCGCGCCGCAACTTCTTTGCCTGATTTCTTCCGAGGCCTCTGCCCTTTCTTCGCTTTTCCCTTCGCCGCAATCTCCGATGGCCGCCTGAGAGTCACGCTTTGAATGGGAACCGTCAGGCTGTCATCCTTGTGGGCCGTCTCTATCTTGACCGTTGCCGACATCTGCGGGCGCAGCTTCAATTCGCTTTCTTCGACCTGGATGACTACCCTGAAGTTTGTTACCTCAGATTCGGTCCACTGGTTGCGCGTGACGCCGGCGTTGGCGATCTCTTTTACGTAACCCCCGATGCTTTTTCCCGGGTAGGCGTCCACTTCGATCTCGGCGTGATCCTTTTCCGAGATAAGAACCACGTCACGCTCGCCGACCTCGACTTCGACCTCCATGCTCGACAGATCGGCAAGCGTCAGGATGATGTCCTCGCGAAAATCGCCGCCGGAGACACGCTCACCCAGCTCTTTCATCAGATCGATCACTGTCCCGGACATGGGGGCGGTGATGGTGCACTTGGCCAGGTCCTTGCGGGCCCCGTCCAGAGTGGCACTGGCCTGCATCAACTGGCCTTTCGACGCATCCACCTGGGCCTGGGCCATGGCCAGATCCGCTTGAGCCTGCTCGAGGTTGGCGGCGGAGATAAGGGCTTTTTTGTAAAGACCTCTGACTCGGCGCGCCTCCCCGGTGGCTTTTTGCATGGATGCCTCGGAGAGCGCCAGTTGCGCTTCGGCCGTTTTCTCGGCCGCCTGGGTCTGCATGAATCGGGCCCGGTAAATTTGCGGGTCGACCTCTACAAGCAAGCTGCCCTTTTCGACATGATCACCGTCCTTGACGGTCAGCTTGCGAATATAGCCGCCGACGTCGGCGCTGACCTTGACCTGGGTCTCCGGGCGAATCTTGCCGGAGGCAGTCACCACCTGGGTAATGGGCTCTCGCCTGGCCTTCTCGGTTTGCACCAGGATCTTGACCTTCTCCTTGGGCCCCAGGTTCATAACCAGTATTGCGGCCAGCGCACCAACCAGCAAGACGGTGATTATTATCCTCTTTACGCTCATTGGTTTTCCTTCCGCACGTAGCTCTCGATCAGGTCGCCCCGCGCATAGTGCAATCTGGCTGCGGCAATCTTGAGATCGTATTGGGTCTGAACCTCGGCCAGGCGGGCCCGGGTGACTGACAGCTGTGCATCGCGGATCTCGAGGGCGGTTCCCTCGCCCACCTGGTAGCGCTCGCGCGCCAGGAGCAACTGCTGTTCGGCGTCCTCCACGTTGCGGGCCTCGATCTTGGCGATCGACTTCAGGTGCGCCAGGTCATCGAGCGCGTTGCTCAAGCGGCCCTGTAGATCGATGCGCGTTTTACGCTCTTGCTCCCGCAAACGCGCAACTTGTGTCTTGGCCTCTTCGATTTTCGAGCTTCTCAGAAAAGCATCGAAGATCGGAAACGAAACGTTCACCAGAAAAGTCATGGTATACAACTCGTCGAATCGCGAGTAGACCTTGTAAAATTCCGGGTCCTGGCGACTGTATGAGATCGTGCCGGTCACCCTGGGCCACCAGTCACCTTCGGCAATGTCGACGTCCAGGCCGGCCACTTCTTTGGAGAGCTCGATTTCCTGCAAACTGAAATGGTTTTCCGGCACAGCGGGGGCCTCGGCTTGCAGGTCCGGAACGGCAGCGGCATCCCGCTCGTTGTCTTCGACGATTTCCAGCGGCGCGCGCGGGTCCCTGCCCATGGCCTGGTTGAGCGCCACCCTGGCCGCCGCGAGGGTTTGCTTTTGCTGCTCCATGGCGATGCGGTCTTCTCCGGCGCTTACCCGGGCCTTGGCCACGTCCACCTTGGAAGCCGCCCCGAGTTTTAGGCGCTCCCGGGCAAGATCGAGTTGACCGAGGCTGAGTTCCAGAGACTCCTCGAGAACTCCGAGTTGGTGTTGCGCCTTGAACAATTGATAGAAAGACTGAATCACTAAAAGAGCAATGTCGTTCCTGGTGGCGGCGACTCCGAGCTTGGCCCTGGCAATTTCCCTTTCCGCCCGGTCGACTTGTTTGAACATCTTCAATCCGTCGAAAATGTTCTGCGAAAGACGCAGGCTGAATGAATGGGTGTCGTTCTGGCTGGCCGCCCTTTCATAGCTGTAAGTGTCCCCTCCACCGCTATAGATATAGTCCTGCTTGCCGGAAAGCAGGTAACCGTCCTGAAGATGGAGATCCACGCTTGGCAGATAGCCCGTGCGAGTCGAGAGTTTCTGTGCCTCGGCCCGACGAACATCGGTGCCGGAGATTACCACGTCGGGATGCCGGGCCAGGGCCTCACGAACACAACTCTCGAGAGTCAAGGGAGTCTGGTTGGCGAGTACGACCAAAGTGAAGATCAGCGATTGCATGACGTCCCTCCGTGTGGGCTGTTCAGGACACCACCCGAATCATGAAGCCAAATGCGATCCAGGCGATCAGGCCGCAGCCAACGGCCTTCAGCTTGCCGAACCTCGCCGCCCGGCAGGCCAATCCGAACGAAACAGCCATCCATATCAAGAACGGGTCGACCAGAAACAAGCCCGGGATTGCCTTCCCGGCGCCCATCAGCGACGCCAGATCGGTCTTGAAAACCCCTTGCAGGTGCTCGGGATCGAGGCTCGGGTAGGCGAGAATGACCGGAATCGACATCAACTTGCGTATCGCCAGCGGAATCCAGACATGCGCCGAGACCGCGAAGGCTCCTTTGAAAGTGACCCGCCGCCGCAAGAGGAGTCCAAGCAGCCAGAAAAGCAGGCCGCCCAGAAATGCCAGCCCCGGAATCACGACAGGCAGGCGTGCGTAACCGCTGATTCGGGCCATGTTGAGCCGCTGGTCCACCTCCTTGCGCACCTTTGTATCGGAAATTCCGCTGCCCTTGCCGCCTTTCTCCTCCGAGAGATCACGGGCCGCGGCCCTGGTCACAGCTTCGACGTCGAAGCGTGAGCATAAAGCTGCATGCGATGCCGCCGCGGCAACGATAATCAGCACCAGCACCAGCAAGCTGCGCGGCGCCGCCAGTAAAGCCTCGAACCCCTTGAAGGGGCTTGTGAAAAAACTTATGAGCGAGCGCATTTGAGTCATCGACCAACCCGGATCGAGTAGTCACTCCGTGGCAACATTCTCCTGCCGGCTTACAGCTCAACGGCAAGCCTTCGGCCGCCGGACAGGCAAAACACTATCGCGGACGAGTATCATTCCTCAAGTCATTTTGTGGTTGAAAAGGGTTCGAAACACTAATATCCTACACGACATCGAGTTGGAGCTTCTTCAGTGTGAGGTCTGAAAGTTTGGTCGATACCAAGGACATCGAGCAATACACCGACGACGATATTGAAGAAGACACCAGCGATCGCACAGTAATTCAGGGCATAAAAGATCTGACTGGGGCATTGAGTAGTCGGCAGGCTTACTTGATCGTCATCTCGGGCTCGGCCGTCGGCAGAATGTTCAAGGTAACCAACAATATGCTCATTGGCCGGGCGCAGGACTGTGAGGTATTCCTCGAGGACGACGGCATCTCGCGCAACCATGCCCAGCTCGAACAAGACGAGTTCGGTTCGGTGGTCATCGAGGATCTGAACAGCACCAACGGCACCTACTTCAACGGCACCCGCATAAACCGGCACCAATTGCGCGACGGCGACAAGGTCCAGATTGGCTCTACCACGATTCTCAAGTTCAGCTACCAGGACAGCCTCGAGGAGGCATTTCATCAGCACCAGTACGACTCGGCCACCAAGGACGGTCTGACCAGGATCTACAACAAGAAATACTTCAGCGAGCAGATCTCCAAGGATTTCGCCTACGCCCTGCGTCATAACGAGATCACCAGCCTGATCATGTTCGACATCGATCACTTCAAGCAGATCAACGACGAGTACGGTCACCAGGCGGGCGACGTCGTCCTGCGCGAGCTTTCAGCGATCGTCGGCGACGCCTTGCGCGGCGAGGATCTCTTCGCGCGCATCGGCGGCGAAGAATTCGCCATAGTCCTCAGGGAAGTTGACGAGCGTCGGGCCCATGTGCTGGCCGAGAGAATCCGGCGCACGGTAGAGGTGCATAAGTTCATGTGGGACGGTCAGCGCATCCGTGTGACCATCTCATTGGGGGTGTCGACGCTTGCCAGCGCCAACTTCCGCTCGCCGGCAGAGATGATTCGAACCGCCGACGAGTACCTCTACCGCGCCAAGAATTCTGGCCGCAATCGGGTGGCCAGTTCTCTAAGATAATTGTGGAGCCTAAATGGCGCTGTTTCTAGACTCTGTTGATCTTGATGAGATCAAATCGGGGATGGAGTTGGGCATCTATTCGGGGGTGACCACCAATCCGCTGCTGCTTGCGAACATCCCGCCCGAAGATCGTCTCGAGCGCCTGGGAAGCATCGCCAAGATCTGCACAAACAGCCTCTACCTCCAGGTCGACCGGCTGGCGCTCTCCGAAATGGAGGAGCAGGCTCTGACTTTAGTCGAAGTCGCCCCGGGGCGCACGGTCATCAAGGTGCCGTTCTCGGAAAACGGCTTGAAACTCTGCCGCAGGTTGCGTCACCTTCCGCTGCCGGTTTGTCTGACAGCGGTGTTTTCGGCGACTCAAGCATACTCAGCCGCGGCGGCCGGCGCCCATGCAGTGGCCATCTATGTCGGGCGAATCACTCGAGGGGGAGAAGACGGAGTGCGTGTGGTCAGGCATGCCGCGGCCATGCTGTCCGCAGCCGGCATGCGGACCAGCCTGCTCGCGGCCAGTATTCCTGATATCGAAACACTGGCCGAACTGCTCACCATACCCGGCATCGACGCGACAATACCTTACAAGTTGCAGGAGCCTCTTCTGAAACACCCCGGTACTTCCGAGGCAATCGAGCAGTTCGCGCGCTCAGCGCGCCGACAACACTGACTGGAAGGGTGGTATACATGCGCACGACTGTCGTCGTTTGGCTAATTGTGTTGCTGGCGCAGGCCCATGCCGGCGCCGGAGAAGTGGCGGCCAACCCCGGCCGCCCGACATTTTCCGACAATGCGCACCCGATGGCCACGGGTTACCTGGAGTTGGAGTTGGGCGGCGCTTTTTACCGTGCGGGCGGTGTGGACAACGCCGCTACGCCATGGCTTCTGAAACTCGGCGTGGCCGGACCGTTCGAATTCAAGGTCGGCGGTGACGGCTTCGTCTATACCGAGGCCGACAACGATCATTTCGGCTATGGCAACATGCAACTCTGGGGCAAACTGCGCTTTCTCAACCAGGCCGGCATGCGCCCGGCCATGGCGGTCATGCTGGGAGTCGGCTTGCCTACCGCCTCGGACGAGATCTTCGGCCGCAGCACCGACCTGTATGCGTTGTTTCTGATGTCAGGCCGTTTCGGCCCGATGGGCTGGGACATCAACGTCGGCCTCGACGCCCGGGCGCTGGACAAAGACGACCAGATTTTCGACGTCCCGGCCATCTTGGCGCTGTCTGCGACAATATACGGGCCACTGGGAGTGGCCCTGGAAGTTTCCGACTACATCCCGCTCTCGGACCAGGACAACCAACTCAACCTGCTCGGAGCGCTGACCTGGACAGTGCACCCGCGCCTGGTTTTCGACGTTGCCTTCGTCAAGGGCTTTTACGGCTCCCCCAATTGGCAGATACTCTTCGGCTTTACGACCACTCTGGCGAAACTGTGGTGAGATAGATTTCGAAAACGGTCCTTACAAAAAACACTAGGGCAGGAACTTATCCGGGTCGGCCAGCTTCTCGGGCAGGTAGGTGTCGATTACGTAGTTCAGGCCCCACTTGGCCAGAGCCTGTTGCTCGGCGCGCACACCCATCGAAAGCAGCTTGGTAAGCGCCCGCTGCCAGGCCTTGTGATGTTGCACGAACGGGTCGTTTTTCAGCGCGTCGTTGGCGCGCTTGATATCCACTTCTTTCAAAGGATGGGTCGGCAGCTTGTAGTGCTCTATGTCGTTCGGAGTTATGCCTAAGAAACGCGCCTGGGGCACGCAGAAGAACTCGTTGATGTGGGCCGCGTTGCCCGAGCCCACTTTCAGCGTGCGGTAGATGTTGCTGACACCGTAGGGATCACAATCCACGAAAACGTACACCGGCAGCTTCTTCTCGTCGGCCAGGCGGCGGATGAAGCGTCGGCAGGCTCGGGTAGGCACGCCGCCCATCGAGATCAGGATACAGTTGGCCTTCTTCCAGTAGTTGTGCTTGACCAGGCGCTGAAACATCCCGGCGGTTTCGATCGCCAGTATGAACTTGGCCCCGGTTTCGAAGCCGAGGTCCTCGACGCTGATGGGTATCGAGTAGGCTCCCGAACCGAAGCGGGTGCAGTCGATGCGCAGGGGCTTTCCGCTGTCTCGGTCGCGGTCGATGACCACCAGACGGCCTGCCACGTCGCCGCCCTTTTCCTCTGGTACGAAGCCGAGTTGCTCTCGATTGACCATGAATAGCGCCTCAACATCGTCGATCACTGTGTCGCTCTCGGGCTGTTCCTTGAAGCGGGCCTGACCCCAGTTCTTGCTGACATAGTAGGCCTCTCGCTTGGTGGCGATGTCGTCCACCTCGACCAGTTCTTTAGAGAGCGACATCATGCGCAGCGTCTGGGCGAATGTCTTGACCGTGCCGACCGTCAGTGTGCGCTCTTTCTTGCCTCCCTTGAGCTCGAAGTAGCCCACCTTGGGCCGGTAGCGAACATTGCCCAGCGACCTGATGGGAAACTTCATGGTGGGCTTCTTACCGGCCAGGATCTTTTTCTCGATTACGCCGGCTTCGTCCACGATCAGGCCGCTGATTTTCCGTGAGCCCTTGTGGCCGCGCTTGACGGCGGTCTTCTTGCCCGTTTTTTTCCCGGCTGCCAAGGTACTCCTCCTTCAGGTAAGTTTGCGGCTGCGGCGCAGTGTATCCTGCAGGCGGGAGACAACCTTTTTTTGCTGCCGCTCCGTGAGCCCCAGAATCTCTTTCAAGGCGATACCAATGTGCGGGATGTAGGTTTCGATGTAGTCAACCTTGCGTCCCTCCTCGGCCTCGCGTCGGCGCGCGCTCAGGTAGTGTCCCAGGCGCCGCCCGCATAGCTGCAGCGCCAGGCGAATCTCCTTGAGGATCTCCGGATAGCGGGCCACCGCCTCCTTACTCTCCGAGGTGAAGGGTACCCAGACCGAGGCGATGTGCACTAAAATTACCAGCGGCCCGGAGGGAAGCGCCCCGCGAGACTGAGAGACACGGTAGTTGTGCCAGTCAGTGTCGATTACAGCCTTGGTGATGGCGCAGTCCGACTGCTGGTACTGCAGCGGCACGCGGTTTGCGAAACGGTAGAGAGTGCACAACTCGTCGGCAGGCAAGCTGCCGCCCCAGGCCAGCCCGACCTCCACCTGGAAGGGATTGCCGCGGTAGACAGCCGGGCTTCTGGTGGCCGAGGTGAAAAAGTCGGCCGAGATCCCCTTCTCGAGGCTTGCGCCCAGCAGTTCCTCGCCGATGGGCACTACGCAACTCGTGGGCGGGTTCATTATCTTGACCTGGCCCATGGCCTTGTGCAGAGCCTCGACCTGGGCGGGTGCCAAACGCTTGGGCCGCGCGCCGGGCGATAGTTTGGCGGCCTCGCAGATTGCCAGGGCCACCCTTTCACTTACGCGCGAGAAGTCGCGCATCAAAGCGCCTCTCAAGTTGCGCCCGCGGGTTTCCTTGAGCATGGCCATCAGCATGCCCAGTTCGACTCCGTTTGGATGCGGTTTGATTTCGACCGGCTCGCGAGGCAATTCGTCCGTCAGGCGCGGGTATACGGTTTCTTCACCCTTGGTATTTATGTAGCTGATCAATGCGTGCGGGTTGGCGATGGCGGTCTGCTCGAGATACTGGTCGACAGAGCGTTTTCCACCGCGGTAGACGCCCTCAATCTCCATCTCGACCCGCGTGCCGGTCGGGTATTTTTCGTTCCACTCGACTCCCTGCTCGTCGCCCAGCACCTCGGGTTCGTTGCGGCGCGTGTCGATCTTGACCTGCAGCCGGTGAGCCGGACGCTCGGCGCTGGTGCGCGAGGTAATCACCACCGGTTTGCCGGTAGTCAACTGGCTGTACATTCCGGCGGCCGAAATGCCGATGCCCTGTTGCCCGCGCGACTGCTTGAGGCGATGGAACTTCGAGCCATAGAGCAGCTTGCCGAAGATCTTCTTCACCTGCGAATGGATGATGCCCGGCCCGTTGTCGAAGATACTCACATTATAGCGATTGTTTCCCAGGTCGCGAATGCCGACCGACAGCTCCGGCAGGATCTTGGCCTCTTCGCAGGCGTCCAGCGAGTTGTCGACTGCTTCCTTGACGGTGGTCAGAAGCGCCTTCTGGGGATTATCGAATCCCAAAAGATGGCGATTCTTGGTGAAGAACTCGCTGATCGAAATGTCGCGCTGGCCCGAGGCCATGCGCTCGGCGGCCGTCCGCGACCTTCGTCGCGGCGACTTGGATCTCTTGCCGCCGGACGGTTTCTCCTGACCCTGTTTCTTTTCCAAAGGCGCAGAAATTTTTGCCGGAGCGGATTTCGCAACAGTCTTCGGCTTGGCCTTAGCTGCGCTGCGCTTGCCTGCGAAAAGACCGAGCTGATCTTCTTTTACGGATTTACTCTTCTTCTTGTCCGGCTTTTTCTTGCCTGTCTTCTTGGATGCTTTTTTTCGCGCGCTCATGTCCGTCCCGTTTGCAATCCGGCGCCAATATAGGAGGCGCTCCGTTGCCTGTCAACTGCGACGTATCCAGTTGTTTGACTTGCGCACAAAGGCGCCGGCCAGAGCACGCAGGCGGCGCAGGCATTTAGTTTGCAACGGGACTCTGACTGCCACAACCCGCCCGCAGACATTTCCCGGCTCAACCGTCTCAGCCGGTCCCGGATCCGCATCGCCGCGCAGACGCAGGACTTCTCCCGCCGAGATTACCCGATGCAAGCGCAGTCCAGAGTTGGTACGAGCCAATACGACCTCACCGGGCAGCGGCCCGCCCGCGCGGATCGGACCCAAGGCTACCAAATCGCCGTCCGCGATGGATGGGTACATGCAGTGCCCCCGGGCGCGTAATTCGAACAGGCCGCCCTTGCCGATCACTTCAGCGGCGAGATCCCAAAGACTCTGGTCATCCAGGTACAGATCGCTCACGGCCCCGTCTCCAGCCCGATGGCCGCGACGAGCGAGCGATCGGGAGCGAAACGCAAAAGATAAGCGGGTACGCGCTCGACTGTACCGGCCGCCAGGTCGAGAATGTTCTGCAGTCCGTCACGGGGCCAGCCGGCCATGAAGCATGAGGCGGCCAGGCGAGCAGCGGCCTCGGCCCGGCCGAGTTCTGACAACTCAGAGTGTGCCGCTTGCTCGAGAAAGTAAAGCGCGAGCAGATCGCCGGCCTGCGCAGATGAGTAGCGCGCCTCTCCGTGCCAGGGAGTCCCGTGGACGCGAACAGCCTCAAGGCCGGCTCTTACCACCAATCGATCGTCTGACAGAATGGTGCCGGCCTCGGCAGCCGTGAGAATTCCGGCCAGGGTGCTCTTGCCCACCCCGGATGGCCCGGCGAAGACACGCACGCCTTCCGGTCGCAGCAGCCCGCAGCCATGCACCAGCAGTCCGCGCCCACGCATCAACAAGAAGCAGGCCCACAACTCGAGGGCTGGTTCGCGCAAGGCGAAGGCCTGGCCGCCATCAGCTACGAGACGGTCGTCGATCACGGAAACTGCCTGCGTTAGATCATCGCTGAGTTCCAGCGCCAGGAAGGCTACGCCCCCGGAGCCCCCTTTGCGCAGCACAAGTCTGATGCCGCTGTCGATCTCGTCAAGGCACCAGATCTCACCTGAGTCAAACAGCAAGCGCCCCTGACGGATCGGACCGCGCCTCGCCCGGCACTCGACATCGGGCGCGCTGTGCTCGGACAGGTAGGGAACAAGCTCAACAGGCAGCGGCCCGGTCTCTCCGCAAATCTCGAAGGTAATGCCGCCGACTGCCAGCCTCAAGGTCAGCTTCCCGGTCCCTTGGTCGCCATACACACAGGCCCGCCGCCCTTGCAGACTGCCATCAGGGCCTCGCGGGCCGAGATCTCGATAAAAGTGACCCGCGGCGGCAGGTAACGCTCGCGGCTCGGCTTCGGCGGCGGGCGCTTTTCGACGCTTGTCTTTTCCTTGCCGGGTTTCACGCCGTTCTTCTCCTGACATCGCAAGCATCGAGCAGACGCGCCCTCGCCCTCGCCACCCGGCAGTAGTATGAGCCGGGTCCGGGCGCTTTAGTGAGTCGTGCAAGCCCGGGGCAAAAGCTACACAGGTTGCGCTCGGGGCATTCGCGGCAAGCCGCATCGGCCGCAAGTTGCGGCCGTGGCAACTCGCCCAGAATCCGAAAACCCTCCGCCAGACTGGTTTGTAAGAGGTCGATCGCCGGCTCGCGCAAAAGCACGCACCGCATAAGCTTGCCCGACGAATCGATATGCACCGAATTGTGACCTGCCCCGCACGGACCGGCGCGGACGAATTCACGGTCAGCCTTTTCAAACCAGCCAAGCGCATCCAGATCATCCATTTCGACGGCCGCGGCTTCTTGCGGATCCGGCCGCAGGAAACACGGGCGCTGGTTTCCCAAAAGCGTTGGATCGATGCCAGGATCCAGGCGCAGCGGAATCCCTCGCTCGCGCGCAATATGGCGCAGCCCGTCCGCCTGTCCAACTAGCGGCGCCAGGATGACGGTTTTCAAGGAGACCTCGATCCCCCTGGCCAGTAGCCGGTCGATGCCGGCCAGGCTGTCTGTGAGGTTCGCGCCCGAACCGGTGATTGCCCGGTAGGTCGCAGCGTCCGCGCCGTAGAGCGAGACCTCGACACGCCGCGGAGGATTGTCGGCCAGCAGATCTGCTATGCGATCGTCTATCAGGCTGGCGTTTGTAAAAAGCGTCAACAGGAATCCGGCCCGCACTGCAAGTCGCAAGATATCGCCGAAGTCCGGCCGCGTGAGCGGCTCGCCCCCGGTAAGCGTCAAGAACATGCAACCAGCGGCGGCCAACTCATCAAGGACGTCTTTGACCTCGCCCGTGGAAAGCTCGCGACCAGGCTGTGTATCCTGCAGGTAACAATGCACGCACCGGCAATTGCAGCGCCGGGTGATTTCGAACGTTGCCTGCAAGGGAAATCTTCGCCCGCCGAGCTTGCGCTCGAAATATTCGCCGATGCCCGAAGCATCCTGCTTGCAAACATTCATCAGCCGGCCATCTCCAGCACTCCGCACTCGAGCAGCTCGCAGCAGCAGGCCTCGATATCGGCCCGGGCGCGTTCCGGCTCGACTTCGAAATGTGTGCAGAGGGCTTTGCGCAGATCTTCGAGAGTGCGACTGCCGTCGAGCAGCTCCCAGATGAAGGCAGCCGTGCGGTTCAGGGTGTAAACACCGAGCTTGTCGGATGGGTGGTTGCGGATCGGGATGATCAGCACTTCGTCGCAGATCACGCGTTGGGCCACAGAGTCGGATCGCCTGAAAATCGATCCAGGCTCAAGCCGCTCCTGCATCGCTCACTCTCCTCCACCCCTTGTAATGCGCTATAATAGCACGATTTTTAACTTGGGTCAAAGGAAGGGTGCTGATCCCGGTCGAAGCGGAGCCCGTGCTTCGGTTTGTTATTCATGCAATCGAATCTCCCGTTTCGCCAGCCGGTAACTGCCCTCGATCGCCACCGCCAACGCGACCATCCCCGCCAACACCCACAACTTGCCGGGCCCGGTACGCGCCGTCTGCCAAACCAACGCGCCCAATGCCGCAAGACACGCGAGGGCCCCGGTAACTGAAATCCAGCGGTGGCTGTTCGTATGTCGCGCATGCCGCGCGTTGGCAGCGTTCACTGCCGCGAATATCAACAGAAACCCGGCGCTGCCCAGCGTCGAGATGCTGGTCAGGTCAAACACGTTGGCCACGAACACCGTCAGCCCTCCGGTGATCAACAGTCCTTCCACCGGCTCACCCCACACTTTTCGCTCCAGTATGAGCGGCAATTCGCCGTCGCGCGCGATGCAGTAACTCAACCGTGCTGCGCCGTAAAGCGTGGCGTTGATCGCGGAAGCGGTGGATAACATCGCCGCGACGGCGATCAGCGTGAAACCGGTCTGCCCAAGAAATGGTCGGGCGGCTTCCGCCAACGCGTAATCCTCGGCCGATACTATCTTGTCCACCGCAAGATTGCCTACGGTGACGAGCGAGACCAGCACGTACAACCCAACCACGAACCCGACTGCTGTGTAATACGCGCGCGGCAGCGTCCGTGCCGTGTCCCGCACGTCGTGTGCGGTGTTGGCGATCAACTCGAATCCTTCGTAGGCCAAGAAAATAATCATACCGCCCGCTGCCAACTGTAGCGGTGGTGACCACGAGCCTGGCGCGATTTGGGAGGTATTGACACTCACTAGCCCGATGCCGACAAACAGCAACAGGATCGTCACTTTTAACCCAACGATCCAGTCCTCCGCTTTGCCGATCAACTCGGCGCTGAGCAGGTTCAGCCCAGTAATCAGGACGACGCTGAGACTAATCAGCGCATGTTTACCGATCGCCTGCCATGCCGGCGGAAGAAACGTCGCACCGTAACTACCAAACGCAAGCGCATACAGCGAAAGCATCACGACATAGCTCAGCCACAACAACACGTTCAGGCTGCCGGTTAACATGCCGGAGCCGAACGCGCGGTCGAGGAAGGTTACCGTCCCGCCGCGACTCGGATAAGTGACGGACAGCTTCGCGTACGAATACGTTGTCAGCAGCGCTACCGCGCCAGCAAGGGCAAAGGCCACCGGCGTGCCGCCGTGCGCCAGTTGCACCGCCAAACCCAGCACCGCAAAAATGCCGCCCCCGACCATCCCGCCGATACCAATGGCTACAACTCCCCACAGTCCAATTTTGCCGTCGCTTGCTTTGCTCATTTGCCTATGGTTTCCTGTCTTTCTGACAGCTTACCGTCCAATTTCTCCCCGCAGGCATGAAAACTACCAGAATCCTGTCGCTGGAGCAACCGACCGAATATCCCTGAACATCCGGCCCTCGATCCAGGACACATCCGACTCTCAACCACTGGGTCGCGGATCCGATGCATCACCCGGGCAAAGCCCGCCTCGAGATCCCGGTTTACGGGAACCAATGAGGTACTTCTATTTATTGGGGTGTGAGTTTAGGAGCGGATCCCGGTCGAAGCGGTCAGCAACAACCCGGCGAACTGCCGCAAGAGTCGGACTTTGATTCCTGATCGATGCTGCAGCAGCATGCCGATGCCTGGATACCCAGCGCCGCGTTAATTACCGCCGCGGCGCAGCCCACTCCGGCCTGGACGCCAATCGCTCCGGGCTCGCAGTTTCGGGCGCAAGCACCGCACTCCATGCAAGCGTCGCGCTGTACGATGCGCACGCTGGAGCCGTCGCGAGCCAGCACGGCATGCGGGCAAACCTTGATGCATATTCCGCAAGCGTTGCACTTGCTCTGATCCAGTTCCAAAGTGACCACATCACGCAGGTAGTTGAGCCCGAACATTCACCATTCTCCTCATGCCAGGAAACGTGAGGCAACCACGGTTGCGAGTCCCAGTATGGCGAAAGCGATCTGCACGGGGGCCGCCCTGCGGATTTCCTTGCGAACGCCGGAAAGCGAGGTGTAGGTCGATGAGCCGGTGAAGTTCAACGCCAGAAAGGAAGCCAACGTCAATGAGATCGCCATCCAGCCCGATAGTTCGAGCCAAGCAGGCCAGGAGGCCCAGGTTGGCAGGAAGACGGCTAAAATCAACCCGGCTACAAGCAGGCCGGCCTCGAAACCCTTGACGGAAAATGCGCGCCCGGGCAACCAGGGCAGCAGCAACGGCGTGACGACCGCACCGGCCAACAAGCCGCCGAACAATGCGACGACGGCAAGTGTCCCGTGGGACACCATATTTGGCCATATTTCGCCCGGCCAGCCCAGCCCGGACAGTGGAAATGCCGCAATAGAGATCAACACGGTCCACTTCAGCGCAGCCATCAGTTCCACTGGCACCAGCACTGCCCGCTCTCCGAAGGTAAATGTCTTGGCGCGCATCTTTGGAGTTGCCTTGTACCCGTTTCCCAAAAACGCCCGGAGATCGCCGGCACGCACCGGGCCGAACACCACCCGAAATTTGCTCTGCGCGAGAACCAAATGTGCCGCCACGCCCGGGGCTCCGAGTTGCGGAACAACCAGGGTCTTGTGTGACACAACTTCCCGCAGGCGAGACGATTCGACTCGCCCGACCAGTTCTGCGGTGCCGAAGGTTCCCTTGCCTGCCGCGCACCAGACATTGATGCCGTTTGTGTCGAGAGCTAAAATCCAGGCGTCGAGATTCTCAACTGAACTACGCAGACTGTCGAAAGTCATTTTGTAGTTAGCGGTGACAAGCACCGGCGACTTGTGGTCGGGTTCGCCAAGGGCATACAGACCTGGATCGACGCGGTAGTGCATGCGCCTGATGCCCCAGCGCGCCTTTATCGTTCCCAGTCGGTCTGCAAGATCGAGTACATGCGAGATCCGCGGAACGGGTCCGGCGGGAGTGTCCACACTGCCCTTTACGAATGCCTGTTCGAGACGCGCGGCCGGTTCCACTGTTTCGGCAGATGTAAAGCTCTTTGGCAGGGCTCCACAACAGGCTTTGTCAGGTTTCGAAAGTTGTAAGTCCTCTAAAGGTTTCATCATCTTGAGAAAGTTAATAACCATTGTGCGTCTTGTCAAACACCATAGTCCATAAAGTCGATATAATTGATTGAATCACGATATAGTATCTGATATTTTGATTGCCGTGAAGGCAAGCATTCAACTTCTATTCAGCCTTGGTCTTATTATCGGCAACGCCGGTTGCAGTGTCGAGGGCGGCTTGCCGAACGAGCAATGTGCCATCGACTGCCTCGCAGGCGAGTCGACATGCGGAACAAATGGCGGCATCAGAAGCTGTAAGGGACCCGATCAAAATGGATGCATGTACCTGACCAGCGAGGCTCCCTGTCCAAAAGAGCAATCCTGCAACGAGGGAAAGTGCACCTGTGAAAATCTTTGCGTAGCCGGCGAAACGCGCTGTGGTCCGGATGGAGGAGAGTTGCGCTGCCTCGGGCCGGACAACCTGGGCTGTATGGTGTGGTCCGAGGTTAGCACCTGCCCCGAGCACCAGGAATGTTCCGACGATCGCTGCGCCTGTGTTGATCTTTGCACACAGGGGCAAACACGATGCGGGCAAACCGGAGGCGTAAGTAACTGCACAACAACAGCAGAGGATTGTCATATCTGGGGCGCCGAGCAACCCTGTGCCGGTGGATTGCGCTGCGCCTCGGGTGAATGTCGCTGCCAAGATCCATGCTCTGTGGGCGATAGCATGTGTGATCCCGACGGCAGAGTTATCGCCTGTGCGGGACCGGACGAAAATGGCTGCTTCGACTGGGGCCAAGCAGAGACATGCCCGGACGGACAAGTCTGCCAGGGTGGATCGTGCAACTGCGACAGCCCCTGTCGGCCCGATCAGACTATCTGCGACCCCTATGGAAACCTGCGTACCTGCCTGGCCGATCAAGAAGGAGAATGTCCCGGCTGGGGAGATGCGCAAAACTGCCCCGAGCACGAAGTGTGCGGCCAGGGTTCGTGCCGTTGCAACGACGTCTGCCAGATTGGCTCAGCGGTTTGCGGTGCGGCCGGAGAACTGTTGACTTGCGTGGGCCCGGATGCAAACGGCTGCGCCTTCTGGGATACGGGCTCGGCTTGCCCCGATGGTCAAAGCTGCCATCTTGGCGCCTGCATATGCAACAACCTTTGCCAAATCGGCAACTCCATCTGCGACTCTCAGGGACAGGTCGCAGACTGCGAGGGTCCGGATGCGACCGGATGTAACTACTGGGGAGTTCCCCATGCATGCATCAGCCACCAAACATGCCAGTTAAACGCCTGCACTTGCGATACGCAGTGCCAATCCGGCGAGGCGGTCTGCGGTGAAACTCCAAACACTCAACGCGACTGCCTGGGCCCCGATCCGGCGGGCTGTATGTTCTATGGAGAAGAAAAGGTCTGCGGCAAAGGGCTCAGTTGCCTGCCCGAGTATGGTCGTTGCCTGCCGGATACGCCTCCGGAGTGCTTCGATGTCAACGAATGCGACTACCCTTCGCAAATGATCTGCATGAACGACATCCAATACCGCCAGTGCAAGAAGGGGGATGACGGTTGCCTCTACCTCGACTGCAGCACCTGACCATCCACCTGGCACTCGTGCCCGGAGGGCACGAAATGCATCAACCTCGAGTCGGGGGGCTCTTGCGAGTAGTGCGCAGCATTGATTCCAGAAAAGCTTGGCAATCCATCTGATCAGTTAGTAACCTGGCCTGAATCCATAGCGTCGAGGGTTCGCATGCGATACGTGATCCTGTCGTTGTTTTTTCTGGGTTCCGTTACCGGTTGTACACGGGATGCACACGTTTACGGAAACGCGAAGAAGGGCACGTCAACCGTCGGCAAGGAGGTCAAACCGCCCATGGTTGAGAATGCGCTAGAGAAACACGAACCGTCAGCGACCTTGCCTGCAACCGTGGCCCTTTCTGGAATTGCGAAAGACGCCAAGGCCGGCGCGGTCTTGCTGGTCGGCGAGGCCAAGATGCCGGTCTACCTCGAGGGCATGGCCGGCTGGCCGGACAAAGACCTCAACCATGAACGCAACGTAGAAGGCATTATCGTAAGCAAGCGATACATACCCGAGGCGACCAGGGACGAACGGGGCGCCTGGAGCCAGGGGGTTGAACCGGGCAGCGGGCCCGAGTGGGTAATCGAAAAGCCGCATGTCACGCAGCGCCCGCTAGCCCCCAAGGCCATGCCCTTCGATCTGATGCGCGCGGCCTGGCCCGAACGGGCGGCCTGCCTCGATTCCATTCGAAAGGCTATTGTCACAGGCGGCGAGAAGCCGACTGACTTCTACGTGGGCGCCAAGGTCGAATCGCAAGACGAGCATTTGGTGTTCGCCCTCTGGCAACGTGACGCTTTTCTGCCAGAGAACAAGAACCTGACAGGAAATCCCGGCGGCAAGTGCAAAAACGCGCTGTGTCTCAAAAAGACGTCCAGCTTCGAGCGTTTCCTGTTCTGGCAGTAAAGCCCCGCCAGGGAGGGAGGGAAAACGTGACAAGCAGGTCGAAAGGCGAAGAATCGGCGCCCAAGCCAGACGGCTCGCCCTCGTTGGCCTTCGAGGCCAACCGGCAGACAGTCAGAGCGTTGGATCCTTACCTCACAAAGCGCCACTATCGGGCGGGTCAAGTGCTGTGGACCGAGGGCGAGAGGTCCGGCCGTCTGATGCTGCTGGATCAGGGACGGGTGAAAATCGTCCGCGTCCAGCCGGACGGCCGCTCGCTGCTGCTGTATGTCTTCGGCCCGGGCACCATGTTCGGCTTCCTGCCCTTTCTTGACGGCGGCCCCTACCCGGCCACGGCCATCACGCTCGAAGATGTAAATGCCCGGGTCATGTCCAGGACAACCCTGCTCAGGACCGTCAGCAAGGATCCGCAGGTGTGCATGCTGCTCTTTTCCGAACTCGGGCTGCGCTTGCGCCAGGCATTCGCGCGCATCGACGATCTCTCCCAGCGCAGCGCGACCGTCAAGGTGGCCGCGGCGCTGTCATCCCTGCTGCCGGCCCAGGCCGGGCCGCTGCAGGTGATCGACATTCCCGGTCCCGGCTACGTATTCGCCGAGGAGCTAGGGGTCACGCCCGAAACTTTCTCCCGGGCGCTGACCCGGTTGGTCGAGGCAGGAGTGCTGTATCGCCTCGGCCCGGGTAAGCTGCAAGTGCTGGATGACGATCGTCTCAAGAAGGCCGCGGCCGGCAATCCAGTCGAGTAGATTTTTACTATTGAAACTACCTAGTACGGTGCGGCCTCCTTGATCCAGGCGGCGATCTGATCGGCCTTGGGGATCTTGCCGGCGGCCTTGAGCTTGCCGTCGATCACCAGGGCCGGCGTGATCATCACGCCGAACTGGATCATCTGCTCGATCTTCTCGATCTTCTCGAGTTCGACAGGCAGGCCCGCCTGGGCAATAGCCTTCTCTGCTTCGGCGTAGAGTTTGTTGCACTTGGCGCAGCCCGTTCCGAGTATCTGGATCTTCATTTTTTTCATCCTTTCAGGCAAACATCCCGAACACCCAGCCGACCAGGGTAGACATTACGACCGTCAGCAGGCAAAAAACGAGAGTTTTCCTGCCGCCGACCACCTTGTAGATCACCAGAATGCTGGGCAACGAAAGCGCCGGCCCGGCCAGCAGCAGCGCCAGCGCCGGACCCTGCCCCATTCCCAGGCGGGTCAGCATCTCGACAATCGGTATCTCGGTCAACGTGGCGAAGTACCAGATCATCCCGACGAAAGAGGCCACCAAGTTCGAAAGCAGGCCGTTGCCGCCGACCAGCGCGGCCACGGCCTGCTCGGGGATCAGGCCGCCGACGAAACCTGTGATGAACACTCCCCCGAACAGCAGGGGGATGATCAACAGCCCGAAGTCCCAGGTGGCCTGCATCCATTGTTTGACTTCGTCGCGCTTGAACCAGCGCCAGACCATCAACAGCACCAGCAGGCCCATCGCCCCTGCCAGGTACCACCTGACCCCGTGGATGCTCTCGCTGGCGCTGGCGACCGGTTCAATCGAGGCAATCC
This sequence comes from uncultured Myxococcales bacterium, assembly GCA_964513625.1. GTDB lineage: Bacteria > Myxococcota > B64-G9 > B64-G9 > B64-G9 > DATKYQ01. The sequence goes on from CAZENH010000006.1 coordinate 196,075, forward strand.
GAGAGCGATCGATCCTGCGGATATCCGGCGAGAGCTTGCCGTCGGGCTGGTAGGCCTGGATGTCGATCGAGTCCTGACGATCGTAGCGCAAGTTGGCGCTGATGGCCGTGCCGTTTTGCATCTTGACGGTCACGTCGTTGGTGCTGGCCCAGTCGGAAAAGACCAGGAACAGGATCATGCAAAGAAAATAGGCGGCCGTTTTCCACAACGGGCGCGGATTGGCCTCGGCGGCCGGAAGTTCGACCGCCTCGACACGCGCCTGGTCGCTGCGCCTGAAGACCGCCGCCATGACCAGGCCGATGACCACGGCGAAGACGACCGCCCCCAGCGTCCGGGCAACCCCGATCTCGAATCCCAGAACGCGGGCCGAGAGGAAGATGGCCATCACGTTGATGGCCGGGCCCGAGTAGAGAAAGGCGCTGGCCGGTCCTAGCCCGGCGCCCATGGCGTAGATGCCGGCAAACATCGGCAACACGCTGCAGGAACAAACGGCTAAAACGATACCTGCGACCGAGGCCACCGCGTAGGCGGTCGTCCTTTTGGCGCCCGGACCCAGGTAGCGCATGACCGAAGCCTGGGAGAGAAAAGTACCGATTGCCCCGGCGATGAACATGGCCGGCACCACGCATGCCAGCGTATGGTGGATTGCGTACCACTGCAGCAGGTTGAAGGCCTCCAGGACGGCCTTCTGGACCTTGGGACTGCCCAGCGGCAAGAAGTAGGCCACGATGAATATCCCCGCCAGCCAGGCGAACTTTTTCCATTCTTTCATCCAGACGCCCTATCTTTCCCCCCTGTCACCAGATTTTAAGAACAGGTTTATGCATATTTGGCCATGTTGTCAACTGTGAATATTCTAGTTGTACATAACCGAATAAACAATTATTGTCTATCCTCGGAATGACTAAACCTGAAATAATAGCAGTCGCTGGAACAAGTGGCCGGCTGTCATTTCTCGACCGCTACCTGACGCTGTGGATCTTTCTGGCCATGGGCGCCGGGGTCGGCGCCGGCTACCTGTTTCCCGGTATCGTGCCGCTACTCGACCGCCTCAGCGTCGGGACGACGTCCATTCCCATCGCCGTCGGCCTGATCTTGATGATGTACCCGCCGCTGGCCAAGGTGCGTTACGAGGAGATGGGCCCGGTCTTCCGCAACTTCAAGGTGCTCGGCCTTTCGCTGGTGCAAAACTGGATAATAGGCCCGCTGCTCATGTTCGGCCTGGCGATTCTCTTTTTGCACGACAAACCGGACTACATGGTCGGGCTGATCATGATCGGCCTGGCGCGCTGTATCGCCATGGTCATCGTCTGGAACGATCTGGCCGAGGGAGACTGCGAATACTGCGCCGGCCTGGTGGCCTTCAACTCGATCTTCCAGGTACTCTTCTATTCGATCTACGCCTACGTCTTCATCACCGTGCTGCCCACCTGGTTCGGGCTTCAGGGAACCGCGGTCAGCATCACTATCGGCAAGATTGCGACCAGCGTCTTCATCTACCTGGGCATTCCATTCATCGCCGGAATAGTGACTCGCATCTTGCTGATCAAGCTCAAGGGCAAGAACTGGTACCACGAAAAGTTCATTCCGCGCATAAGCCCCCTGACGCTGGTGGCCCTGTTGTTTACGATCGTCATCATGTTTTCGCTCAAGGGCGAGACGATCGTCGCCCTGCCGCTGGATGTGTTGCGGATCGCCCTGCCGTTGCTGATCTACTTCGTCTTGATGTTCGTGATCTCTTTTTTTATGAGCCACAAGCTGGGTGCCAGCTACGGCCAGGCGACGACATTGTCTTTCACGGCAGCATCCAACAACTTCGAGCTGGCCATCGCCGTGGCGGTAGCCACCTTCGGCATCGCCAACGGGGCCGCCTTCGCCGCGGTGATCGGCCCGCTGGTCGAGGTGCCGGTGATGATCGGTTTGGTCCACGTCGCCTTCTGGTTCCGCCGCCGGCTGTATGCCCACGAAGCATGAAGGCTGGACAACAGCAACCGGGGAAAACAAAAACAAGGAGAAAAGTTGCTCGAACAATTCGTAAACCAGGCTGGGGATTACATCCACACCAACCCCTGGCTGGCCGTCGTGGCGGTGTTTTTGGGCGGGGCTATCACTGCCTCGAACCCGTGCGTGCTGGCCATGATCCCGCTGATGATGAGCTTCGTGGCCGGCCAGCGGCAGGAGAACGCGGGCGTGCTGCGCTCATTGGTGCTGTCACTGTGCTTCGTTCTCGGGCTGGCCGTAACCTTCACGGCCCTGGGAATGCTGGCCGCTCTAGCCGGGATGATGTATGGACAGATATCGGGAGCCTGGAACTGGGTGGTGGCCGGCGTTTGCCTGGTGATGGGCCTGCACCTGATGGGTGTGTTCAAGTTCTCCTTTCCGATGCCGGTGAAAATCCAGCCCAAGACGCGCGGGATACTGGGCGCTATTGTGCTGGGTTTACTGTTCGGCTTTGTCTCGGCGCCTTGCGCCGCCCCGATCCTGGTAGTGCTGCTGACCTACCTGGCGGGTTCCGGGGCCTCGGTGACCTACGGCGGCCTGCTTCTGCTGGTTTACGCCCTGGGACACAGCGTCTTGATCCTGTTGGCCGGGACGTCGATGGGACTGGCCAGGCGGCTGATCGAGTCGCGCAAGGCCACCCGAACTCTTGATATCGTGCGACGGGCGGCCGGAGTGGTCATTGTTTTGATTGGAGTTTTTTTCGCCTACAGGGCATTTTAGTAATCAGGAGGAAACATGAACAGTCGCTTGTTATTCGCGTTGTTGTCATTCTTGCTGGCGGTGTCTTTCGCAGGCTGCGACAAGAAGACGCGGGCTGGTGACACGGGCGGCACAAGCGCCGCTAGATCAGCGCCCGTGACAAAGACCAAGGCGGACAAGAGCAAGAAACAGACGGTCGCCGGCGGGCTTGTCGCGCGGATCGTCTTCGTCGGCCAGAAGGAAGCCTGCCATTGCACCCACGACCGTATCGACGCCAGTTGGGAAGCGTTGCAGGCCGTGCTGGACAAGGTCAAGATACCCGTGGAGCGCATCCAGTGGGACGTGGACAAGGTCGCGGCCGAGCGCTACGCCAAGCTGCGTTCACCGATGGTGCTGCCCGGGATCTACTTCCTCGACGACAATGACAAGTTGATCGATTTACTGCAGGGCAAGGTCACAGAAAAACAGATCACCAAGATAATCAGGTAAGACATTGACGGGTTGAGTCGCTTGGGCGCCAATAACGCTTCCGGATAACGGAATGTCTTAAAAGCGCCCTGTATTGATCGCGATCAAGGCAAACCCCACGAGCAAGGCCTATCTTTCAAGCATGGGCGGCTATGACGACCGGCCCAGAGAGTTTGAACCCATGCCAGGAGGAAAAGCCATGATCAATCCAAAAGACTATCTCGAAGCCGGAATGACGCTGCACGGTCACAAGTGCCCGGCCATGCCGTTGGGCCTCAGGGCCGGGGCGGCGGCCATGAACAAGCTGGGTGTCGAACGCGCCAAGGACGGGCAATTGCTCGCCCTGGTGGAACTGGGCGAGGGCCACTGCGCCCACTGCTATGCCGACGGTATCCAGGCGATCACCGGTTGCACCTTCGGCAAGGGCAACATCAAGCAGCTCGACTACGGCAAATTCGGCCTGACGCTGGTGGACAAGGCCGCCGGCAAGGCGGTACGGGTCGTTCCGCGGGCCGAGGTGCAGGCAGCCACCAAGCAGACGCCCTTTTTCAAGGAATACCGCGAGAAGGGCATTCCCGCCTCCAAGGTGCCGAAAAAGATCGTCGAGCCCCTGGTCGTCCAGGTAATGAACACCCCCGAAGAGCAGATCCTCAAGGTCAGTGAGATATTCGACTACCAGCTCGAAAAGCCGATCGAGAGCTTCAACTCGTTCATCTGCGACCGCTGCGGCGACATGGTGGTCGAAAGGTACGGGCGCCTGTTCGAAGACCGCCAGGTATGCATCCCCTGCCAGCAAGACCTCCTGGCGGGCGCCGAAGACTGAGTCCGAGCGTCCCCGGGCGCTTTACACCGCCCGGGGCGTAGCATGAAAGAAGGCCGAAAATGATCACTTCCGTAATCGCCGGCGCCGTAACCCTGGTTTTCACGACGCTCTTGACCATCGCCGGGGTGGGCGCCGCCTTCATTCTGATCCCGGTCTTCATAGCTTTAGGCATCAATATCCACGTGGCCATGGCCACGGCGCTCTTGCTGAATTCGATCGCCATGATCTTCGCCTCCTACCGCTTCATCAAGGCCAAGCTGGTTCTCTGGAAGGTGGCCGTACCGATCCTGATCGTGGCCACCGCCCTCTCGCCGCTGGGCGCCTGGGTCAGCCAGGGCCTCGACCGGACCGTGCTTCTGTGGGGCTTCGTGGCTTTCCTGCTCTTCGCGGCCGGGATGATGCTCTTTTACAAACCTCACGAGCGCCAGGTGGAGAGTTCGCGCGGCAAGCAGATCGCCTATGGTGTCGCGGTGGGCGTCATGGCCGGCTTTCTGGGCGGGCTGCTGGGAGTCGGCGGGGGCAACTTCATAGTGCCGGTGCTGGTCTGGCTGGGCATCAACCCCAAGAAGGCCTCGGCCACGACCTCGTTCATCGTCATCTTTTCCTCGTTCTCGGGCTTTTTGGGCCATGCCAGCCTGGGCAGCATCAGCTACGGGCTGCTGGGTTTGACCGCCGTCGGCTCGGCACTGGGCGCCGTCATCGGCGCCTGGCTGATGACCGAGAAACTCAAGCGCCGCCAGGTCAAGTTGATCATCGGTGTCGTTCTGCTGGGCATCGCCGCCAAGATGATCTTCAACCTGGTGGCATAAGGAGGGTCTCATGAGCGGAACACGAACAGCGGCGTTTTTGACGGCGGCGGTGCTGCTTTGCGGCCAGGCCGCCCGGGCGACGGGAGAGCTACGCCTCAAGCTCGACCTGGACGACAAGATCGTGCATCTCGGCACTTTCGATCTGCGCCCGATGCTGCGTACCGAGCAGCGTTTCCGAGACCAGGGCATGCTGCTGCTGAAGATCTTTGCCGGACTGCGTTCGGATGTACTGCCCTGGCTGACCCTGGAGGCCTACTACGCCCACAAGGACATGTTCTACAAGGACCACGAGATCTGGCACATGCTGGTGCTCGATCTGATCTTGCATTTCAAACTTGGTCCGCTGACCATAGCCGATAGCAACGGCAACGAGCTGCACACCCAGCCCGAGTTCGCCTTCTATTTCTATCGCTACCGCAACAACCTCGATCTGCACTTCACTCCGGGCTTGAAATGGCTGCGCCTGTGGATCGCCGACGAGATCCGCGTTGACGCCGACCAGGCGCGTCTGAACATGAATGACGCTAAGGTTGGAATAGATCTGCTGGCCGGCAAGATCGTGCGCTTCAGGCTCTACTACGATCTCGAATCCAAGCGGCGCTCGAAACCCGATTGGCAAAACACTAACGTCGTCCAGTTCATGCTCATCCTGCGCCTGGGCTAGCGCGCTTGACGTACCCTCCCGTTCGCACTACATTCCGCAAGAATGGGAGAGTGATGAAAAAAACGAAAGAGATTTACAAGCGACAGGCGCGGGTGCTAAAGGCGCTGGCCAACGAATCTCGGTTGATGATCGTCGAGCGGCTCAGCCGCGGCGAGTGTTCGGTAGGCGAGTTGACCAAGCTCGTCGGTACCGACCAGTCGACCGTCTCGAAACACCTGGCGCTGCTGCGCGCCCACGGAATCGTCTCGGACCGCCGGGACGGCAACGTCGTTTACTACAGCCTGCTGACTCCCTGCGTGCTCGATTTCTTCTCGTGCGCCTCGCGGGTGATCAAGGACATGCGCTGACTTCCTGCTGAAACCACAAGATACTCGCCGGACGCGCTGCTTTGCTGTATAATATTGCCATTGTTCGCGCAGGCGCACTAGGCCTTGTTTCGCCGGGAGAAGAAGATGCATCGTCTGGTCCGCGTTATTTCGTTTTCACTGATGCTTGCTTTCCTTGCCGGCGGCCCGGCACTGGCCGATACCACCATCACCGTCGACGGAGATCTTTCCGACTGGCCGGCCGACGGCTTTGATTTTCTCGATCCAACCGGCGACGGCCTGCCCTGGCGCGACATCGAACATGTCTGGGCCACCGACGACAATTCCGAGGGTTCCAACGGCAACCTCTACCTGGCCATCCAGTTCCGCTCTAATTTCCGCCCGGGCATGATGGGCATCGACATCGACGTCTACATCTACCTGGACATCGACGGCGACGGTCAGATCTCGGGCCCGACCGACCGGGTGATCGAGGCCACCGAGGGCCCGGTCACCGACGGCGACGGCAACGTTGTCGGCAACATCGGGGCCATGGCCTATGACCAAGACAGCATGGAACTCAGTATCCCCTACTCCGTTCTGGGGCTTACAAACGGCAGCGACGTATTCGGCCTGGCGACACGTACGGTAGGCTACCCGGGGCTTGACGACCAGTCGCCGGACGCCGGAGCCGGCGACAACGGTTTCATCGTCTACGACGGCACGCAGGAGCCCGAGCCGCGCTCGGTACTGATGGCCGAACTGAGCGCGCGCCCCGATCGGGGGGGCGTCATGGTCTACTGGTCGACCGGCTCCGAACGCAATAACGC
>CAZENH010000007.1:0-137386 GCA_964513625.1 uncultured Myxococcales bacterium
CCCAACTACATCACCGCCATCATCTGGCGCGGCATGTTCGACGCCGACGACGGGGTGATCAATCACCTTTTTGGAATCGTGGGTTACTCGTGGTGGAACTCCACGGGTTCGGCCTTCGTGGCCAACCTTGTGGCAAACTGCTGGTTGGGTTTTCCGTTCATGATGGTGGTTTGCCTGGGGGCGCTGCAGTCAATCCCCAAGGATCTTTATGAGGCGGCAGACGTTGACGGGGCCAGCCGCTTCCATAAATTCAGGCACATCACCTTGCCATTGCTAAAGCCCGCTTTGTTTCCGGCTATAATCCTGGGAACCATTTGGACCTTCAACATGTTCAATATTATTTACTTAGTCAGCCGCGGGGCTCCCAATGGAGGTACCGACATACTGGTGATCGAGGCCTTTCGCTGGGCCTTCGAGCGTGGAGATCGCTACGGTTATGCCGCGGCCTACTCTTCCCTGATCTTCGCTATTCTGTTTCTTTACACGCTGATGACCAATCGCATCACACGCGCCACCGAGGGAGCTTTCGACTGACATGCAACGTTCTACCCGCTTCGGTCGCGCAATGACCCACGCTTTCTTGATCGTTTTCACGGCGGTAGTGTTGTTTCCGGTTGTTAAAGTGTTCCAGATAGCCCTGCAGCAACGGCAGACGTTCGACATGCGCCTGGACCCCCTGCCGGACGCCGAGCTTCTGACGCTCGACAACTTCGAGGATGTAATCGCACGCTCCAAAGTCGAGGGACTGGGACCCGATTTATCTGAGGAAGATGTCGACAGACTTTCTAGCTTTCTTGCATCTGTGCCGCAGCCGAGTAAAGACGTGACTGACGACGAGACGGAAGACGAGGACGACGACGAATGGGAAGTCCCGGAACCCATGGCGGCCTTCATGCGCGACAAACGCTGCTTCGCTTGTCACGAGTTGGGAGAACAGGGGCGTGAAGGGCTGGGCGGAGACCTGCGGAGGTCGGCCGCGCTGGGCAAACAAGCGCTTTCAAAGTGGCTTTCCTCTCCGACACGTGAACGGGCGGCCGAACTTGGCATAAGGGCGAAGCCCACCGGTCTCATGGAGCGCCGGAATGTCTGGGTCTTCGGCTACCAACTAAGAAACAGCCTTATAGTCTCGCTTGTGACGACCTTGCTGGGAATCTTTCTGGCCTGTACGGCTGCCTACGCATTCTCGCGATTCAGATTCCCGGGCCGGCGCACGGGTCTGCTGAGTTTCTTGGTCATTCAGATGTTTCCCGGCACGATGATGATGATCCCAATCTATATATTGATAGATAAATTGGGCCTGCTGGATCAACTGCTCGGACTGGTGCTGGTTTACTCGACCACGGCAATCCCCTTCTGTGTCTGGATGCTGAAGGGTTATTTCGATACCATTCCCAAAGAACTGGAGGAGTCGGCAATAATCGACGGGGCCAGCCGGGTGCGCATCTTCTGGAGTATAGTGCTTCCGTTGGCCAAGCCGGCAATCGCCGTAACCGGCCTGTTTTCGTTCATGACGGCCTGGAACGAGTTCATTCTTGCCGCGACTTTCATGAACGAGGAGACATCGGTCACGCTGCCGGTGATGCTCAACGGCTTTGTCTCCAAGACAACGGTCGAGTGGGGCCACTTCGCCGCCGGGGCGATCATCGTCTCGATTCCGGTAGTGGCCCTGTTCTTCTTGCTACAGCGCCACCTGGTGGGAGGCTTGACGGCGGGCGGTGTCAAGGGATAGGCAGTATTTAATATTCAGTGAGGTGTATTGATGAGTAACCCATACGGACTGGAACGACCAGAGATACTAGACCTGGCCCCGCCACAGCCGCGCAACGTGGAAGAAACCGGGCTGAGCATCGGGCTGCTGAACGATCTGGCGCTACGCTTTCTCTACTACGGAGGCGTTCTATCCGGCGTCGGGCTGGCGGACGAGATGGGTCTGCCATACTCCGGTGTAGTCGAGGCGGTGATTCACTTTCTGGCCCAGGAGAAGTTGATCGACATGAAGGGCGGAAAGGGTTTCGGCCGGGCATCGTTCGATTATACACTGACAGATCGCGGCCGCGACGTGGCCCGCGAGGCCGTGCGACGGACATCCTACACCGGCCGGGCGCCGGTGCCGCTGGATCAATACGCCTCATTGGTGCGGCTGCAGATGCAGGACGTTCCCTCGATTGACCGCGGAGACATCGCCGAGGCCTTCAAGATGCTGGTCTTGCAGGATGGTTTCTACGATCAGCTCGGCCCGGCGATCAACTCGAGCCGCTCGCTATTTCTGTACGGCCCGCCCGGCAATGGTAAGACCACCGTCGCCGAGATTGTGGCTGACATTCTCGGCGGCGAGGTGTTCGTGCCGCACGCCATAGAGATCGACGGGCAGATCATCAAGGTCTACGATCCCCTTGCGCACCGGGCGATCGATCTGGATCGGGCGCCGGTCAGACCTCCGCCCATCAAGGGGCGCGCGGTTGCCGCGCCGCTGATGAAAAAGACCGGTCCCGAATTCGATCGGCGCTGGCTGCTCTCACGTCGTCCTTCGGTTGTCGTTGGCGGCGAGTTGACGCTGGAGACGCTCGACCTGATTTACAACGAGAACACCCAGTTTTATGAGGCCCCCTTCCAGGTCAAGGCCAATGGCGGCATGTTGCTAATTGACGACTTCGGGCGCCAGAGAGTGCATCCAACCGATCTGCTGAATCGCTGGATTGTCCCGCTGGAGAAGAGAGTTGATTATTTGACGCTGCACACAGGCAAGAAGTTCGAGATCCCATTCGACCAGTTGATAATTTTTGCAACCAACCTGGATCCAAAAGAACTTGTCGACGAGGCCTTCCTCAGGCGCATCAAGTACAAGATAGAGGTGTCCAACCCCTCCGAACGTGCCTACCGAAAGATCTTTCGGGACGTCTGCGGGGCCAAGGGAATCCGCTACATCGACGAGGTAGTGACCTATATCATGGAGAGTTATTACAAGCAGTACGATATGGAACTACGCGCTTGCCATCCGCGCGACATTATTAACCTGCTCCTCGATGTAGCCCGTTTCAAGCGCAAGAAACCGGCCCTCGATCAGGAACTGATCGACCAGGCCTGCCTGTCGTTTTTCGTGGCCATGTGAGACGCTGCAACCGGCAAAGCCGCGACTAGTAGCATCCCTTTCCGCTGAGTCAATCCTTCGGCAAATCACTGCCGGATGCTGCTCCACTAGTGAAAGAAGGATCTGTAGATACCGCGAAAGGAGAAAAGCGTCCGGGGATCGATGGCTTCGGTCAGGATATCCGCCACTGAATCTTGCATAAACTTGCTCTTCTGTACACGGCGGGCCAGGAAGTCTGAGAGCCAGGGCCGGGCCACCCAGCGTTCGCCAATCTTGTAGCCCTGGTAGCGCGGTCCGAGCTTTTCTCGAAGCTGTTTGGGATAGAGGGATAGCCGAGAGAAATCGTTCGATTCGATGGCTTCGTGGACCACTTCGGCTGCAATCTCACCCGACTCCATGGCCTTGCCGATGCCTTCTCCTATCAGTTGGTAGGTGGTTGCGATGGTCTCACCGACAGCCAGCAGGTTTCCCGGTCCCCGGGGGCTGATTCCGCACAGACCCTCGCGGAGAGTCGCGCCGCGAAGGGGTGATATCGTCTTGGCTTTGCTCATCAGATCTCTGGCGATTGGAAACTGCTCGGTGAACCTGCGGAAGACTTCGTGGAGGCTGGGTGTTTTTTTCTTCTTGAAGCGGTAGGAAAATCCGCAGCCCAGGTTGTACTCACCTCCACCCAGAGGAAAGATCCAGGCATAGCCGGGGGCAATGGAGCGGTCGAAGCTGACTAACATCTGCCTGAGTTCGTACGTAGAGTTTACGTAGCAACGCATGGCCACCGCGTCGGGCCTGGGCTTCCGGACCATGCCATGCTTATGCAGAAGATCCAAACGGACACCGGTGGCGAGCACCCCGACCCGGGCGCGGACTTTGCGGTCTGAGTATGCCAAGGTTGCCGAAACCGTTCCGTCGGGTTCTATGTCCACGTCTTTGACTTTTCCTCTGTAGAACAGGGCACCATCCGACACCGCCTTTTGAGTGATGAGAGTATCGAGGGACCGTCGCTTGAGCGTGACGAAGTCCCCCTTGACTGTCAATTCCACTCGCGAAGGACTGAAGATCTTTACCTCGCTCACCCCGTGGCCTGCCTTTCGGACGGTATCGATCAAACCGGCGCGCTGCAGACAGCGAATTGTGTCGGAGATGAGTCCGTCCCCGCAAATTTTTTCCCGGGGAAATTGCTCCCGGTCCAGCAGCAGGACGCGATGGCCCAGACCTGCCAGACGGAGTGCGGCAGTAGCTCCTGCGGGACCGGCGCCTACGATCAGAGTGTCGAAGATATTGTCCGGCAGTGAGTCGATCGCCCTCTGATATTCATCCATGTTCGGCATGGCATTAGGATATCCGCCGCAGCGGAGACTGCGCAAGCAGTTGATTGCTCAGACCCAGTCAGTCCTCCGGGCGCTCGCTCCCGGGAGCCATTTTTACGAGCCTGGGATCGAAGCGAGCCACTCGATCGACCAGGTCTGACTGTTCCCGCATGACGCGCTCGATGTTCTTGTAGGCCATGGGCACCTCGTCCAGGCCGGCGCTGATCAACGTAACCCCGCGTTTATTTAATAACCTCTTGGCGTCGCTCCAGCTGAACTCCCTCTTGGCCCGCTTGCGGCTCATCTTGCGCCCGGCCCCATGGGAGGCCGAATCCAATGACTCGGGATTTCCCTTGCCGCGCACCACGTAACCGGGGGTTCCCATCGACCCCGGAATAATACCCAGCATTCCATGTCCTGCCGGAGTTGCCCCCTTGCGATGGACTATAACCTCCCGGCCCGCGTGTTTTTCCTTCCAGGCGAAGTTGTGATGATTCTCGATGTAAGCCAGCACTTCGGCTCCCAGGTTTTTAACCAGTTGCCCGTGGATCAGTTCGTGGTTGGCCGAGGCATACTTGCCCATCAACTCCATGGCCTCCCAGTATTCCCGACCTTCCGCGCGGCCCAACTCGAGCCAGGCCAGGTGGGCCAGTTCTTTGGGAAGCTCCGGATGCGTTTGCCTTGCCAGTTTGCTGAAGTGGGTAGCCACCTGGTGGCCGCTACCGCGACTTCCCGAGTGGCTCAGCAGAGCCATGTATCTCCCGGCCTGAAGCCCCAGATCGTTTTTTTCAAGGGTCAGCTCGCCGAATTCGACGAAGTGGTTTCCGCTGCCGCTGGTGCCCAGTTGGCTCCATGCCTTGTCTTTCAATTGCTTGGTTACTCTGCAAAACGACCAGTCTTCGTCCATGACGCCGTGTTGCCGCCTGGGTTTGAACTTGGCGCCCACGCCGAAGCGGCATTCTTCCTCTATGGCTCGAGTGAAACGTTCTTGCCTGATGGAGAGATCTTCGAGTGGAAGATCCAAGATACTCATCTTCATCCGGCAGGCGATATCAACTCCCACGGCGTATGGAATCACCGCCTTGTCGACAGCCAAAACGCCCCCGATCGGCAGCCCATAGCCAAGATGCGCATCCGGCATCAAGGCGCCCTTAATCGAGATCGGTAGCCGGACAGCATTTTCCATCTGCTTGATCGAACCTTCCTCCAGATCCTCGCCCCACTGCCGCCAGGGTGCCGGCTGCTTCCTTTCTTTGTAGGTTGATCCCGGACGGGCCGGATCTTTGGTTTTCATTTCATTACCTCTATAAGCCAAGATCGGTTCCGCTTCAATTACCTGCTGCCTGCGGCGTAGCAGTACGGGCAAGCGTGGTCGCATGTGCCGAACGAGCCGATGTCGCGGCTCTGGCTGCAAAGACAATGCTTGCGCTGGCCGGGATCTTTCTTCCAAGTCTTGCCCAAACCGAAAAGGTGTTCGATCAATTCTCCGTCAATACAGGCTCCCGGCGGGATGCCGATATCCGAAAAGCCCTGATCCTCGGCGCAGCTTTGGATCTCGATTTGGTTCTTTGCCGCGGTGCGGGCCAACTCGGCCAGCAGATCTCTTGTTTCCAGGCTCGAGTCAGCGTCAATTTTGAATTCATAACCGGCCTCACGCAGCGGGCGCAGGTTGCGGACGGTTTTTCTATAGTAATCCACCAGGCTGATCATCACCCGCCGTGTATGGGGGGCTAGACGCTCGCACAAGGCGCCAAACTTAGCAAGATGATAGGCGTGATCCGTGTTGTTGGAGATAATAATCGGATCGTATCGCCAGATCACCCGTTCGGGACCCAGCCGCAAAGACAACTTTTCGAAGGACGCACAACGTTCGTCGAGCGACGGCAGGCCGGGTTCGAGCTCAGGCGGATAGTCGTTCAGCGTGAACTGGAAATAAAAACGCTCGCAGACGCGCTCGATTGCGCAAAGTTGGACGAAAATCGGCGCAGGGTTCTTGGTCCAGAAGACAATCGCGTCGAGATCCTCTGGCCTCAGTGATATCTTGGATATCTGTGTCTTGTTGTACGGATTGGGCAGGTTGACAAATCCCGCGTCCAGAATTCCTCTGAACCAGGCCGAATGAAAGGCCGGCACATCTGTCCGGCGCGATGCGGATATGATCTGTGCCATTACCTTGCAGTTTCTCATATTTCACTCGCGGACCAATGCAAATATCGAAAGAAAGGCATCACGTTCGAGTGTATGTGCTTGACCGGCGAAGAATTGTTTGAGATGGTTTGACCCAGAGGAACACGATGGAACATTGGATCGAGCAGATTTCGGCAGGCAGGGCCGGTTTTGTTACCGCTTACGGAATGGGCGGGGTTTTCTTCGCCCTTGTTTGCCTTTATCTTTTCACCCTGGCAATGGGCACAATGATCAAGATCTGGCGGTTTCGCGCTCGTCATGATGAGCGCGCTTCCCGGCCCCAGGTTTCTGCCGGCGAAGCCCGGGAACGGGTTACTGCGGCAGACGAAGAAGGCGGGAAGATCGCGGCAGCCATTGCAGTCGCCTATGCCTTGCAGCTCGAAAAGAGCCGAGCCGCCTTGTGTGTCGGCAACGTGAATACCGCTGCCGGAACCGGCACGGTCTCCGCCTGGAGAGCGGCCGGACGACTCGAACTGATGTCGCCTCCCACGCGACACGGCTAGGCACTTGAGACGGCAACATCTTTACAGTTGAGTCACACCACAAACCGGGTACAGCTTCGCGAGTAATCATAATGGCGTCAGTGACAACAGTCATCGGCCTTGCCCCGCGCCTTTTGCGGGGTTAGGTTTGTGTTGTTTTTTTCTTGCCCTTCTCGTGCATGTCGATGAAGATTTTTACCGCCAAGGCGATCGAGACCAACTTGCTGTCCGGTGAGTCTCCACGCGAAGTAAGAACGATTGGCAGGTCACCGCACAAGATCACCCCGGCGGCGGTAGCGCCCGACTCGACGGTCAAGGTCTTGTAAAGAACATTGGCGGCGTCGATGTCCGGCATGATCAGAATATCGGCCGTGCCCCGGATGCGGCCTTGATAGTGTTTCTCTTCGGCAATGGCAGGATCGACCGCCACATCGAATGATAACGGTCCCTCCACGACACAGTCGTCACGGTCTTCGAAGTGAGAGGCGATTCGCTCGGCCTCAATGGAACTCTCTATGCCGACGTTGACTGCCTCGATAGCCGAGATTACGGCTACCTGTGGTCTGAGGATGTCCAAACAGCGGGCCACCCGCAATGCGTTCTCGATTATCTGTACTTTCTTGGCCTCGTCCGGGTAGGGATTGACGGCGGCATCCGTGATCATCAAGAGCTTGCTCATTCGAGGCAGGTCCATCACCACCACGTGCGACAGAAGCTGTCCAGGCTGCAGCTGTCCGCTTTTCTTCAGATACCTGAACACTCCGTGAAGCAGCTCTTCGGTCTTTACGTTGCCCTTCATCAGGATGTCCGCCCGTCCCGCCTCGAGTTGACGGATCGCTTCGGTCACGGGCGTGTCGGTGTCCACTATCGAGTAGTTGTCATCATCGATCATCAGATCGAACTCGTAGGCCATCTCGTTGATGGCCACCGAGTCTCCCACTAGCTGGAACTTGGCAATCTTGTAACGGCCTTCCTTATTGGCTCGTTTGGCTGCCAGCAAGGCCTCCTCGTTGTCGGCCCCGACCATGCCGATTACTGGTGGAGTACGTCCGTGGACTGCGATCCGGGCGGCATCTACTAGCTCGACGGCGGAGGTTACGGGTTCGCCGGGTTTTTTGTACAACAATGGGCGTTCGAAAATAATCACGTCCAGAAGTTCGTCTTCTTGTAGTCGCCTTTTGGCCAAAGCGTCTCGTTCTGCCACGTAGTCCTTGATCGTCTCAGGCCTGTGGAAGCTTTGCACCAGACCGGCGGCCATGGCCTCATCGGCCAGCGAGCCTCCCATCCAGACCAGGGGTGGTCCGATGGCCAGACTTGCCTCTACCAAGCCAGCCAATTCCTCGAGTTGGGTCAATCCGCCGGAGATGGTGATGACACCCACAGGACCGCCGACCGACGCAAGCTCCGCGATAGCGATCGCAATCCGGTGAGCGAAGAAATCCAACAGGATGTCCACTTTCTCGCGTTGGAGCCGGTTTGCCCCATGACGCCTGAAACCGATCAATGCGCGAAAATCATCCGTGCCCGCCAGAGAGAGAAGGCCGCCTCGTGAATAAACGGTTTCTTGCAGTTCCTTGACATTGAGATCATTGGACATCAAAGCAGACAACAATGGCGCGACAGGAATCGTTCCACAATGGTTGGGAGAAGGTATGCCCGAGAACGTGTCGATCAGGTTCTGGATGCGGCCGTCCCGATGTCGGGCTATGGAGCCTGCGCTGCCCAGGTGAGCGGTCACCGCGTCCAGGTTCTTGGGTTCCTGCTTGAGCCAGGAGGCAATCAAGCGCCAGGCGGCCTTGTGATTGAGGAAATGTGCCGCCTGTCCTGTTCGACGGATTCCGGCAATTCCTGTCAGGCGTTCGGTTATGTCCAGTTCGTCGCTAGAAAGCGGATCACTAACTACGACCAGAGCACCCGAATCGCCGCCGCAGGCCTCGGCCACTGTCAGCGCCAGGGGAATGCTCAACTCGTCGCCGGGCCGTCCACGTGTGCCGGTAAGATCGGCCGCCATCTGGGGCACCACCCGGTAGGAACCGGGCGGAACGGGTTTGAGATAGCCCGAACGAGTAGTGACACCGGCTACGGCACTGCGATCCAGCCCCCAGCGTTGCATCAGCTTAAAGACACCAGAGGCCCGCATTTCGGCCGTGTCGGGCAAGCCGGGTTGGTTGGCCACTCGATCCCGATTGCGAATTTGGGTTCCGGCAATCCAACAGACCCTTGTGGATGACTGTCCGGGATTCAACACCAGCAGGTTGACACCGGCTTCGCGGGCCTGGTCTGCCAGCCGTGCCCCGAGGAGCCTGCCCAGCAAGCGCGAGGCACCGTCTGCCTGACGCTCAATTTTCACGCCCAGCCCCAGGGCTCGGCCCAGGAGCCGGTTAATCTCCTGCCGGCCAACCTGAGGCGTGAGCGCGTTCACCACGGCCGTTAATTCTGATAGCGCCGAAGTCACACCGAAGTTGTCAGCACCGGCGGTTCGATCTACAACCTCCTGCAGCCAGGCATCGCCGGCGCTGGCTAACTGCCCGCTGAAAGCCAGCAGGCTTGCCCGCGACTTGGCTATTTCTGAGATTGCCTCGATTACGTCGTTGCGTGCTCCCACTAGATCACCCCACATCCGGGGAAAAAAACCCGTCCAGTGCCTGCGGATTTGCTATATGACCCAGGTCTTCGTCTCCGGACAACTGGCCTGAGGCAACTCGCCTCAGCAACCTTCGGGCGGTTTTGCCTGTGGAGGTCCGTGGAAGCTCGCCCGCAAAGTAGATCCTGCGCGGAACGGCGAAGTCGCCGATGCGTTTCTCAACGGCTTCGGCAAGTTCTTCTTCAATTGTTTCACGACCTACCTTTTCCTCGGATGCGGCCAGAACGATGAAGGCTGCCAGCATCTCACCTTCGGGAGAACTGACCCCAACCACTGCGGCTTCGCCCACCTTGGGGTGAGCCTGCAAAACGGCCTCCACCTCTGAAGTGCACAGAGACAGGCCGCGGATTTTGACGATGTCTTCCCTGCGACTCATGAACCAGAAGAAACCCTCGGAGTCACGTCTGACGGCATCCGGAGTAGTAAACGCTTTTGGGATCTTCACAAAGTACATTTCCTTGTAGCGTTCCGGTTGTCCCCAGACTCCGCGCAGCATCGCCGGCCACGAGGCCCTGAAGGCCAGGTGTCCGCCAAAGTTGGGAGAACATTCGTCTCCGGCATCCGTGTAGACAAGAGGATCCACTCCCGGCACCGGTACTCCCAATGCCCCGCCGCGGTTCAGCCCGGCGTGTGCCCGTGTGCAAATCAGGGTCGCTCCGCTCTCGCTCTGGATCCACAGGTTGATTACCTTCTCCTGTCCGCGAGCCAGGCTGTGGCCCGCCGCCGTGTACAACCTTGGCGTGAGCACACCACCGCAAGAGGCCACGATCTCGAAACGGTTTTTAGTTTTCAGGGGTCGCTTCTCTACGTCCGCGGTCCACTCCGCAAGCCGGTCGGGCGTGGTCAGTACGGTCAGTTTGGGAAACTTCCCCAGCAAGCGATCCAGCCGCCGGGCTTGTGACAGTCTTCTGGTTGCGGCCAGAACCAGTGTGTCACCGGCCAACAGTGGGCCCCAGACCCCGTGGCTCTGCCCGGCCGCGGAGGCCATGTCGACAGCGCAGTAGTGACAGAGTGACTGCATCTTGGGTTCTGTGGACTCCGCTGTCTTCTCGAACAGGATTTCATGCGTCGTGGCGGCCTGAACCATGAAACCAGCGGTGGCCATAACCGATCCACGGGGAATACCGGTAGTGGATCCGGCGTAAAGAATGCACAACGGATGCTCGGAGCCGACGGCGACGGTCCGGTCTTGTTCCTTGCCGGCTCCTTTGAGCAGCTCGGCATATGTCACGGCTCCCGGTGGATTCGACTGTCCCAAGCTTACCAGGATAGGACCATCGAGCTTCCCGGAAAGTTCGACAACCCGCTGGTCGTAGTCAGCTCGCCCTGAAGAACCTCCGACTGCCACTAATGACGCCCCGCACTGAGTCACAATACGGGCTACCAGATCTTCCGGGTAACGCGCCGGTACGGGCACATAAGTCAAACCAAGACGCGCTGCAGCCAGCATGAAAACGACCGCATCCGGAATGTTTGGAAGATAGAGGACAATCCTCATGCCGGCTTCCATGCCTCGCGAAACAAGGGCTCCCGAAAGGCGCAAGACTCTGGCATGCAGTTCGCTGTAGCTCAAGGTGGTAAACTTGCCGTCATCGTCCAGAAACTCAATAGCACTTCGTTTTGCAACCTGGTCGCCGAGATGCCGATCCAGGGCGTTTTGACATGCATTGAGCCGACCCTCGGAATACCACTCCACGCGCGGCATCCGAAAATCATCGCTGACCACGGTTTTGAACGCGTCGATCCAATCAAGGCGGTCGGCCTGTACGCGCCAGTACTTCTCGCGTTCAAGCACGCTTTGACGCTGAAAGCGGATATAGTCACGAAGAGTTGACGGCGGCTTTTCTTTAAAGGATTTCAACTTGCCTCTCTCCTGCCCATGACGACAGCAAAATAACTCATCACTGCAATAGTATCGAAGGCTATTCAATTTTCACAAGGGAAACGAGAAGTAAATCGATACTGCGTTCTCCGTCCCGTATATTGACTCCGCGTCAATCACGTGGGAAGTTTTGCGACAATGGAAGAACAACTGACAGCCACACCCGCACCACGGGAAACGGAGAGCTTTTTCGGACGCCACAGGCTGCATCTACTCATATTCGGTGTCTCATTATGCATCTTCGCAGCCACCAGCGCCGATCGCATGTTTCGACAGTCGGCCGGCCCGCACTTTGTTTACCTGGCCGATGCGCTGTTGCACGGGCAACTCGACAACCGACTCAAGCCGCCCAACGATAATGACTGGGTCCTCTATGAGGGCAAGACTTACGTCAGCTTCCCTCCCGTCCCGGCATTGTTGATGATGCCCGGAGTGGCCGTCTTTGGTATCGGCTTCAACGACGTCCTGTTCACCCTTCCCTTCGCGGCATTGAACGTCTTGCTGATGTTTCTGGTTCTGCAAATGCTGGTTCGTGAAAAACTGAGCAGCATGTCTGTACGCGACAACTTGTGGCTGACTTTCTTGTTCGGCTTCGGAACGGTGAATTACTCTTGCTCGGTCATCGGAGAAGTCTGGTTCACGGCCCAGGTGATCGGCCTTACTTTTACACTCTTGTACATCCTGTGCGCCACCAGGGCTCGGCGCCCGTTTTTAGCAGGCGTTTTCCTGGCACTGGCTTTCGACACCCGCGTCAACCTGGCCTTCACGGTCGGTTATTTTGCGCTGCAGCTTTTCATGTCTTGGAAAAAAGGCGGATGCTCATTCAAGGATGTGGCTTGGAAATCCTTCTTGTTTGCAATACCCATTTTCGTAGTTGCGGCCGCCCAGATGTGGATGAATCAGGCCAGGTTTCATAACGTCTTCGAGTTCGGGCACAGCTATCTATCCGGCCCGGCCGGCACGCGTATCCACGAGCATGGCCTATTCGCATACCACTACCTGTGGTGGAACCTGAGTACATTCATCTGCGGGCTACCCAAAATCCTCGACCGTTTTCCATACATCGGCTACGACCCGAACGGGATGAGTATCTTTATTACCACACCCGTGTTCGTGCGTCTGTTTTGGCCACGGGCCAAGCCTTGGATTTATCCAATCCTGTGGGCAGCAGCCGTACCGGCGCTATTGGTGCCCCTTTTCTACCAGAATTCAGGATATGTCCAGTTTGGCTATCGCTTCGCTCTCGATATAACTCCTTACCTGATAATGCTGCTTGCAGTTGGCAGGTTGCCCATGAACCGCTGGACGAAATTGCTGATCGTCGCGGGTGTCCTTGTCAACCTGGCAGGTGCCATTGCCTTCAAGCGAGCAGGTCCCGTTTGATGTAATACTTCGAATACAATACAGAAAAAACTTATTGACTTTTCAGTAGAAGCAACTAGACTGACATGTCAGTTCAGTTGGTGGTCGCTTTCACTACACACAAACACCATGTGGAGGATGACATGCTGGATAAAGGTCGCCGTTTGGGCATAGACATTGGCGCGTTGTTTCTCAAGGCTGTTCGCCTGGATGATCGGGATAACCCTTCCGAGACCTATTATGGCCAGCATCACGGCGATCCTGCGCGAACGCTTGAAGAAGCCCTCTCCCAGCTGCACGCATCGGCCGAAGACAGCATTGGCATCACCGGCTCGGCGGCCGGTCTGCTGGCCGACACTCTGGGGGTCGAACTTCTGGATATCACCCGCTGCCAGATCGCGGCTGTCTTACAACGAGTTCCCCAGGCGCGTAACATCATCGATGTCGGCGGCGCTTCGGTCACCCTGGTTCAGCTCGATGAGTCCGGCAAGTTCCAGGGCTATTCAACCAACTCTTTATGCGCTGCCGGTACGGGTTCTTTCCTGGATGAGCAGTCGGGTCGCATGGACGTCTCCTATGCTGACCAGAAGGAGTTCGAACACACCGATCAACCGCCCTCCATAGCAGCTCGCTGTGCCGTCTTCGCCAAAACCGATCTGATTCACCGCCAGCAGGAGGGATTCTCGAAGGCCGAAATGTGGTCGGGTCTCTGCAAAGGCATGACCCGCACGTTATTCGCGACCCTGTTGAACGGCAAACCGCTGCAGGCTGCCACGGCCGTCATTGGTGGAGTTGCCCAGAACGAAGAAGTTCTGCGTTGGATGCATGCCGCCTATCCCAAGCTGATCCAGGTGCCGCCACTACCACACCTGTCGGCAGCAATCGGCGCCGCTCTCCTGGCGGAGCCTCCGTCCCACCCGGTGTCACGGCCGATTCCGGTCCAGCAAGTTCACCTCGAGGAAACAGGAAACTACGACTGGCCGCTTTCACTGGAAAAGTCGAACTACCCATCCTTCGATGCCCAGGAGTTCTACGTCGATGCGGATGATAACGAAATTCGCGTACTAGACTGGCCCGCGAATGGAAAAGTTCGCGGTTGGCTGGGAATCGACATTGGTTCCACATCCACAAAACTTGCCCTGGTTGACGAACAGGATCGGATCATTCTCGACATTTACCGCAAGACGGGAGGCAATCCAATTGAGGCCACCAAGCTTCTCTTCAGGGCCATGTTGGGCCTGGCCGAAAGAAAGGGTGCGGTTTATGAGATCCTTGGTGTCGGTACGACTGGCAGCGGCCGCAAGATGGTGGGCAAGGTGATCGGGGCCGACGCTATTGTTAACGAGATCTCGGCCCACGTGACCGGGGCGGCCAGGGTCGATCCGACGATCGACACTATCTTCGAGATAGGTGGTCAGGATTCCAAATACATGCACGTGGTCGACGGGCACATCCGGGACGCCAACATGAACTACGTTTGCGCGGCCGGTACTGGCTCGTTTGTGGAGGAGCAGGCCAAGAAGCTGGGCTACTCGGTCGATAAAATCGGGCCAGCCGTTCTGGGCATAATGCCTCCACGCACCTCCGATCGTTGCACCGTGTTCATGGAGCAGGACGTGGCCAAGCTCGTACGCTCGGGAGTCAGTCCGGAAGAGGCCATGGCCGGCGTGATGGTCTCGATCGTCAAGAATTACCTTAATAAAGTGGTGGGTAACCGCCATCGCAGTCGCAGGAAAATCTTCTTTCAGGGAGCCACGGCCCGCAATCAGGGTCTGGTGGCGGCCTTCGAGCACCTGATGGAGTGCGAGATAGTCGTCTCTCCCTATTGCCACGTGATGGGTTCGTACGGGGTTGCCTTGCTCACACGGGCCGCTATGGCCGAGCAGGCCATAAGCGAAAGCAGCTTTGCCGGCCTCGACCTTGACCGACGCGCCATTTCCATTCGCAAGGAAACCTGCAAGTTGTGCCAGAATCAATGCTCGATCTCTTTTGCCGACATTGAGGGGTTTCAGGACTCTCCTTCATGGGGCTACATGTGCGGCCGAGATCCTGATGAGGATAAAGTCAGAGTCAATCCCCACGACAAGCCCTTCCGGGTGAGAACCCGACTTTGGCGTGAAGGAGGAAAAGGTGTGCCGGTTGCCGACAACGCGCCGGTGGTTGGTATCCCTCAGTCATTGACGACATACACCTACCTGCCCCTTTGGCGGCGTTTCTTCAACCGTCTGGGTTACAAGATCCTCCTTTCGGGTTATACAGACGCCAAAACCCGTGCCTTGGCGAGCAAGCTTGCCGGTGCCGAGTTCTGCTTCCCGGCCAAGATTGCCATTGGCCACGCCGCCAGCCTGGCCACTAAAGAGGGTGTAGATTTCATCTTCGTGCCGCACATGGTTTCAGAGGTCAAGAACCAGCAGTCCACGGCGTCCAAGTTCTGCCCATATGTTCAGGCGGCGCCGGCCTACATCCGCTCGGCCCTGGATCTTAACGGTCAGGACTCATCGCGAGTGCTGTCGCCCGTGGTTGACATGCGCCTGGCAGAGAACCGGATGATTGAGCTGCTGGCCAGAAACCTGACCGGCCCGCTGGGTCGCACGAAAAAGGAAATACAGGCCGCTTTCCTTGATGCACTTGGTTGCCAGCGTGACTTCGAGGAAAGTTGTCGCCAAGAGGGTCGTAAGGTGGTTGCCGCGGCCAAGGTCAAGGGCGAGAAGCTGGTAGTCCTGGCTGGGCGACCCTATAACAACAATGACAGCGGCATCAACTTGGGCCTGCCGCAAAAGCTGGCCGAACAGGGTCGCACGGTCTTACCACTGGAGTTTCTGGATCTCGATTTATACCTTCTTGGCGAGCGATATCGCAACACATTCTGGAACTACGGGCAGAAGATTTTAGCGGCCCTCAAGAAAGTAGCGTTGGATGACAGCCTCGATGTCGTCTACTTGACCAACTTCAACTGTGGTCCGGATAGTTTTTTACTGACCTATGCAGAAGAAATCCTGGGCGACAAGCCTTTCCTGGCCTTAGAGCTGGACGAGCACGGCGCCGATGCTGGCTACATGACACGTATCGAAGCATTCTTCGACGTGCTGCGCAGGCCGCGCTCGAAGCCGTCATCGCAGCAGCAGTTCAGGCCCGAACCGACGGATCTAAAGGATCGCACCATCTGGATTCCCCCGATGCACCCATTCGGAACCCCGCTGGTCGCCGCGGCTTTTCGCGGACACGGCTTCCGCTCGCAGCCGCTACCACCAGAAAACAAGGAGTCGTTCGAAATAGGCCGCTCGCTGACGCGCGGTTCCGAGTGTCTACCGACCTCGCTTACAATCGGAACATTTCTGAAGACGATTCGCTCACAGGAGCATCCCGGGAGGCACGCATTTTTCATGCCCACCGCCGAGGGGCCTTGCCGCTTCGGACAGTATTGCACACTGCACCGCCAGATTCTCGATCGTCAGGGCCTGGACGACGTGGCTATCCTTTCTCCTTCGAGCTACAATTCCTACCAGGGTCTCGATGAACCGGTGCGCCGCAGCATCTGGAAGGCTTTTGTGGCGGCCGATGTTCTCTACAAGGCGGCTTGCAAGGTGCGACCATACGAAGTTCAACCCGGTCAAACCGATCGAGTCGTTGCCCGGCAGCAAACCATGCTGGAATCTGTGCTGGAACGAGGCGGAGACCTCTACTCCGCGGTGGCCACTGCCGTCAAGCGCGTCTCGGCGGTTGAGACAGGCGGTTCTCCAAGGCCGCTTGTAGGCGTGGTGGGCGAGATCTACGTCAGATGCAACGAGTTTGCCAACGAGAATGTTGTAAGGTCCATTGAGCGTTTTGGCGGAGAGGCATGGCTGGCTCCGATGTCCGAGTGGATACTCTACACTGCCGTCACTCAGAGCATTTCTTTCCGTGATCGCTCGCGAAACTTCCTGAAGAAATGGATATCGGATCTGAAAAACCTTTATGTCTTTCACGTCGAGCGTAAAATGTACGAGGTGGCCGGGCCATTTCTGAAAGATCGCCACGAGCCGGACATTCACCAGGTGGTCGACGCCGGCAGCCGCATTTTGCCGATCCAGTTCGAAGGCGAGGCATTAATAACAGTCGGCCGCACGGTCAAATTCGCCGACCAGGGTGCTGCCATGGTGGTTAATTGCGCGCCCTTCGGATGCATGCCCGGTACCTTGACCACTGCCCTGTTTCGGAAGCTGGCTCCCGAGCTGGGCATTCCTGTGGTCGGAATGTTCTACGATGGTGCCGGTAATCAGAATGAAAGGCTGAAGATCTTTTTAAACAACGCCGTCAAGAAAAGGCGGACTCCGTCCATTTCTCGGGCAAGGCGCAAGCAGATCAGGACCAGCACCGGTACGCACACTTCCGCGCAATAAGGCCTGAGATGTTTCAGGCGACTACGCAGTTTCGCCCTTTGTGTTTGGCATCGTAGAGACGCTCGTCAGCCTCGCGGAGAAAATTCATAGGATCAGCAGCCATAGGCGACAACTCGGCGCACCCGAGTGAGACGGTCAGTGGAATCTTGGTTTCGGCAAACATGAAATCATGCCGCTCAACCATCCGGCGGGCTTTTTCCGCCAAAGTGGCGGCGGTAGAGAGTGTTGTTTCTGGTAAGGCAATGACAAACTCCTCGCCACCGTAGCGCGACATTAATTCCTCGCGACGCACCAGCTTGGAAAGAAGCGCGCACAACTCTTTGAGGATAAAATCTCCGGCCAGGTGGCCATAGGTGTCATTGACCTTCTTGAAGTGATCAATATCGAGCATGATCAGGCTCAATGGCCTCCCAAAGCGAATTGTACGGGCGATCTCCCGATCGAGAAACTCTATCAAGTATCTCTTGTTTGCCACTTGGGTGAGACCGTCAGTAATCGTCATCCGGTAGATTTCTTCGTGGTAGAGTCCCTCGATATTGCCACCCGAGATGAACTTGAAGACTACACCGCCGATCTTTATTAAATCTCCGTGCCGCAAGCGCTCGCGTTTTATTGGAACGTCGTTGAGATAAGTGCCGTTGGTGCTTTCGAGATCCTCTATGAAGATCGACGGGGGCACCCGTTCCAGGCGAGCATGATTGCGAGAAACGTTTTCATGGTCAATCTGAATTGTGTTGGTAGGTTCACGCCCGATGGTGATCAGGTCACTTTCAAATGGATAGTTCTTGCCCAGGGCCGGGCCATATATCTCAATAAGAAAACTCTTTTGGGAAGTGCCGATCTTGCGGATCTCGGAAAGCTTGGCTTTGCGAGTCTGATCGTCCGACATCGGACCGTCTTTGTTAGACTCCATACCCATGGCGCTGGATTATAAGAACGTAACCCGAACTAGGCAAGCCTCAAACTCGACAGTTCCCGTGGAAGCTCTATCTGTATGACTTTTTTGACTTTTGACAATGCCCGTGCTACTTCAGCGCAGTGCGTGTCTATCATACAATAAAAACTCCGCAACGCCGCCGGGGCTGGCTAGGTATAAAGCCCGGATGGATTTTATTGCTCATTGGCCTGGGCGTCTTCAATATCTACCTGCTTTTTATCAAGGGCCTGCCGGGCCTGGCGGGCAATAAGGCTGCGCATTCAGGCACGCATGACGTGACGACGGCAAGAGATCTCAGAAATACACGATCATCGAAGGTTGTCTTTGAGAGCAGCATGGGAGAGGTGCGCGGGGTCTCCGGAATCCGTGACCAGGGGGCGATCGTCTCGACTCCCAGGCCTCATCGCTCGCGATTGCGTTTCGACCTGGAAGAAGGCCGGGAAATTGCGGGCTTGCGCTCACTCGATCAGTGGTGCGAGCGAACCAGGGGTTCTATCGAAAACGGAGACACACTTGTCACGGCGCTCGAGCGCAGCGGTCTGGACGGCACCCGTGCGTTTGGCCTGATTCATGCGCTGAAAGGCGTTTTCGACTTCCGCCGCTGCCGTCCCGGTGATCACTTCGAGATACTGCGCTCTCCGAACGGTGGAGTTGAGCGCTTTGTATACCACCAGTCGGCGCTGGTGGCCTACCGCGTCGAACGCAGGAATGGTCGGCTAGTCAGCCGCCGGGAAGAAAAAAAAGCGATTGTCAAAGTCTCACCGGTGTCGGTTCGTATCGAGGGATCTCTGTATGCCTCGATAGGCAGGGCCGGAGAATCGCTGTCTTTGGTTATGGATCTCGTCGACATCTTCGCCTGGGACATCGATTTCTACACCGACTGCCGTCCTGGTGACATTGTGCGCATTTTGGTTGAGAAGATCGAAGTGGGCGGCAAGTTTGTTCGCTACGGAAATATTTTAGCGGCGGAATATGATGGAGAGATCGGAGTCAAGCGCGCCTTCAGATACAAGACAGCATCTGGAAGAGTGGGCTATTATGATGAGTCGGGGGATTCATTGCGAAAGGCGTTTCTCAAGTCACCTTTGAAATTCACTCGCATCTCGTCCGGATTTGGCATGAGGGTGCATCCGATCCTGGGATTTTCCAAGAAACACTACGGTGTCGATTTGGCAGCGCCCCGAGGCACGCCTATTTGGGCCCCCGCCGACGGGACCGTGACTTTTGCCGGTCGCCAGGGAATCAGTGGAAAGCTGATAAAGTTGCGCCACGTCAACGGCTACCAAACGATCTTTGCCCATTTGAACAAAATAGCCCACGACGTGCGTATGGGAGTTAGGGTCAGCCAGAAACAAGTTATCGGTACGGTAGGTTCGACCGGCCGTACAACCGGGCCGCACCTGCATTACGGCATGAAGAAAAACGGTGCGTACATTAATCCGTTCACCCAGAAATTTCCGCCGGCTAGCCCGGTCTCGAAGAAAGAACTCTCCACCTACCTGCGGGCCATCTCTGGTCTGCTGGATCGGCTTGAGAAAATTCCTCGACCTTCAGCCACAAAGACTGCCGCGGTACCCGTAAAAGCAAGGGACGCAGGATGATTGGCGTCCTGGTGCAGATCCTGACGCTCCTTTTTCAGGTGGCTGTCGGGAGCGCGGGATCTGATATTGATCCGGTTGACGAGATAGTGGCGGGTATGACTGTCGAACAGAAAGTCGGACAACTTATGATGGTCGGATTTGGCGGCAAAAAAATGGGGCCCGCCATCGCCGACCTGCTGACCGGTTGTCACATTGGTTCGGTGGCCCTGTATAGTCGCAATATAATAAACACAGAACAACTGGCTAAGCTTATTGGCGACATTCACGAGGTCATGCGTGGCGATGTTCAACCTTTTGTGGCCATAGATCAGGAAGGCGGAAACGTTGTTCGTTTGCACTCCGATGTAATCGTCTTGCCCGGTGCTATGGCTCTTGGTGCCACCCGGGACATGGTTTTGGCATTTTTGGTCGGGCAGGCAAGTGCCATAGACCTGGGACTTGTGGGCATTGACATGAACCTGGCGCCGGTACTGGACATTAATCGCAATCCGCACAATCCGGTAATCAATATTCGCGCCTACGGCGATAAGCCCGAACTGGTAGCAAGACTCGGGGTTCGCTTCATCCAGGGCCAACAACTGGCCGGCATGGCTACGGTTGCAAAGCATTTTCCGGGTCACGGATCCACCGCAAAGGATTCTCATTTTTTCCTGCCGGAGATCCATCTCGATCGTGAGCAGTTAACCAACAACGATTTGCTTCCCTTTCGACGGGCAATCGACGCCGGATTGGATGCCATCATGACTGCCCACGTGCGAGTGCCCGCCATCGATCCGAGCGGTCTGCCGGCATCGCTGTCGCAAAAAGTAATCAGTGGATTGCTGAGGAAGGAAATGGGTTTCGACGGCCTGGTAATTACCGACGATCTGGAGATGCGAGCCATCTTGAATATGATGCCGGCCGGCCGGGCCGCAGTCACGGCTATTGAGGCAGGAGCCGACGTCGTAATGGTTATCTGGACGTCACAGAAGAAACACGAGGTCTACCAGAGCCTGCTGGATGCGGTTCGTTCGGGCGCGATAACCCGGGCACGCCTCGAAGAGTCGGTTCGCCGTGTCGTGCGGTTGAAACTCCGGCGCAGAAATATTTTTGCGGCGCCCAGCGAGACAGCGCACCTGTCCGCCGTTCTGCCCAATCCCATGCATACGCGGCTTGCGCAAACAATAGCCCGGAGGGCCATTACCTTGGTAAGCAACAAGGGCTCGCTAGTACCGCTGCGAGGTGGTAGCGGAGTACTTGCTGCCGGACCCCAGAGAGTATTTCTGAAGGAGCTCAAGCGACAGTTGCCCGGAGTGACTGTTTTTAACACGCGCCGGGTCCCATCCTCCAGGCACCGCACGAAAGACCTCAAAGACCTGATCGCGCTGGCACGAAAAAGCC
Organism: uncultured Myxococcales bacterium; assembly: GCA_964513625.1. GTDB lineage: Bacteria > Myxococcota > B64-G9 > B64-G9 > B64-G9 > DATKYQ01. The sequence continues at coordinate 21,247 of CAZENH010000007.1, forward strand.
GGGTAATCGTCGTAGCGGTAGTAAATGCATACCAGGCCTGGCTGGTTCAACGCCTCTATCACCAGGTCAAGGTTCCCATCGTGGCCGTGTCTTTCGGCTCTCCATACTTTATCCGTAACTTTCCCGGCGTGGCCGCATATCTTTGCACCTATTCGTACCTCCCAGCGGCCCAGAAGGCAGCCGCGCTTGCCTTGAGCGGCAAGATCTCCATCACCGGCCGACTGCCGGCGACGCTATCCGAAAGACATCGCTTTGGCCAGGGCCTGATGACCAGAAAGCTGAATCATCCAGGCCCGCGCACGGCAGCGGTCGGCAGGTAAACCGGCAGATCATATTGAGTTTGCCTAGGCGCGGGCTGTGGAGTAGACTTTCTTCTCATGAATGTCGACTATTTGCCGGCCTTCAAGCGCGAGGGGAGGATCGAGGAGATCCCGCTCCCGGTCCTGATCGTTCATATTCTGGACGAGAGACTCAGTGGCCGGTTGTACATCGAGGAAGCCGGTACAAAATCTTGGATCTACTTCGAGGAGGGGTTTCCGGCGGGCGTCTTCGCTTCCAAATCGCAGGATTTTCTTGGAACCGTTCTGCGCGAGCTGGGTTACATCGACGATGCTGCTTTCAACCAATCGTTGATGATGATGTCCAAGACCAAGCGCCTGCAGGGCGAACTTCTGGTGGAGGCCGGAAAGATCGACAGCGAGCAGCTCGAACGCGCACTGTCGCTGCAGTTGGCGCGCAAACTGGCTCGCCTTTTCACCATTCGCGCCGGCGATTTCCGATTCGCGGAGGACGAGGAACTTACTCCTCCGATGGAGCCAATCCGCATCAATACCTATGCATTGATCTACAACGGCATCAAGAACAGCTACCACGGCGAGGACCTGAAGAAGGGCTTGCAAATACTTGTTGGCAGGTCATGCAAGGTTACGGGACTTTTCGTCGAGCGCAAGGAATTGTTCGAATTTCCCCCTGACGACGTGGCTGATGCCGAACTGCTGCGCGAGTTCCGCCTGCCACAGGTTTTTGTCAGGGCAAATCGCAGCGGCCCGACCTCGGGGATGATGATGTTGCTGGCACTGCTCTATTGCGGCATGCTCGAACTCGAAGAGGCCGAATTTGCCGTGCCGATTAAGGGTGCCCGTGTTCCCCGGGCCGAGTCAGCCAATGCCTCAACTGCTCGTTCCGGCGCCACTGCCAGGCCGCGCGCTCAAGCGGGTGCAACGCCAGCAAGCAGCGTTTCGGTGAGTGGCGCGAGATCCAGGCAAACCGGCAAGAAAGTCTCAGATGAACTTATCAAGAAGATCAACGACAAGTTCGAGCAGGTCAAGTCTGGAGAGCTGTGGCAGATTCTCGAGGTTGAAAAGAATGCCGGCTCCGAGATCATCAAGAACTCGTATATCACTCTGGCCAAGGTTTATCACCCCGACAGGGTTTCGGGAGCGGGAGACGAGGAACTCTCGCACCGCATGGACTTGATCTTTGCCAGGATCAACGAGGCCTACCAGGTGCTCAGCGATCCCAAACGTCGAGTCGAGTATGAAAAAACAGCAACCGCCGACACCAAGCCGGACCAGCCCCGTCCGGAAGAGGCCAGGATTCAATTCCAGAAGGCGCAGGTATACCTGAAAAAGAAAGATCTTACAAAGGCGGCCGAGGCTATTCGCTGGGCCGCCGATCTTGACCCCGGCAACGGAGACTACAAGGCATACAAAACCTGGATAGAAAATCTGCGTGAGAAGCAGGGTTCACCGATTGAACGCCTGACCCAGGCCAAGGCCGATTTGATAGACGTAGTCAAGGGGTACCCAGAGTCTTTCTACGCGTACAAGTTCCTAGCAAAGGTCTGCAAGGATCTGAACGACACACAAACCTATTACAAAGCTTTAAAAAATGCTTCCCAGCTGAACCCCAAGGATGTAGACATCGCCCGCCAGTTACGCCTGTTTAACATGCGCAAGGAAAAAGAGGGTCGGGGCTGGCTAAAAAAGAAATTTACCAAGTGAAATTTTTCGACGCCAAGCCGCAGGCGCTCAGTCTTCAGAGAGGTAAGCGTCCAGGGCGGCCTGTTCGGTTTCGCTCAGGTCCATAAATTGGATGCCCATACCCGCCTGATCGGTTGGATCGTTCTCATCAGGGTTGCGTTTCACCCACACGACCTGACCGCGGGTGCGAACGGCCATCTGGGTGCCGGGGAAAGTGAATGAAATCCAGAAAACTTTACCGACCTCGAATAACAGGTCGGATTTGAGAAAAAGGCCGCCCTTGCTCACATCATGGCTGTCGAAAATCAGTTCTCCGCCGGTGAAGCCGTCACCAATCTCGATCTCCGCCTCTAGGCGGTGACGCGAGAATTTTCGATGATTTCGTCGCTGGTCCATGATTCGAGGCGGCCCGGCCGGGCACTATCCTACTCGGCCTCTTCTGCCTTGTAGCGCACCTTGCCGGCGGCGATTTCCCGAAGTGCGATGATCGGCATCTTGTTCTTTGCAGACACCAGGGCTCTGGCGCCGTCTAGAAGTTGCCTTGTTCGCTTTGTCGCTAGCAGCACTAAGGCGAAACGATTCGGAATGTTTCTCAGGCAATCTTCGACCGTGACTCTGGCCATATGTTGACCTCCCAGATACTCCCCTGCTTTGGGGTTCGTGAATATAAGGCTCGTCCCCTGAGAGATCAAGTATTTTATTTTCAGCCCGTTAGTCTGTCGACGAGCCGGTTTTTGTCTTGCCGCTAACCCCCGAATCGACCCGTGAGAGATTTCTGAACTGGTATTCGCGGATCTCAGCCAGTGGGCCGGGCGGTTTCACACAACGGGCGTAGAATCTGGTGACACTGTCAGGTTTTTTCACCGAACCAAGTATCACCCGAGCGAGCGGTCTATCGTCCGGGCCGAAGAGATCCGCTGTTATTTCGGGAGGATCAAGGCCAAAGGTCGCGTTGGAAGCCCTGTTGAGGTCGGGAAAGGCCACGGCCCTGAGGGCATGCAGTGTTGTTACCATGCGACCGACGGCGGCCTGATCGGCCGGGCCGCGCTCGGGCCGGAGCATCCACCAGCGCTGCCCGCGGCTCTGAAACTCCTTGATTTTTCCGTTTATCTTCAGAATCAGCCTGTTGAGTTGGCGAGGCTCGAACGGCAATAGACGCTTGCGGCGCAGGCTAAAGGAGTCTTTTAAGAGGACTTTTTCAAATTCCCCGGCTACATACAGGATATCCGGTCGCCCTTCTATCTGCAGATAGAGCACGTCCGGAAACTTCCCCCTTGCACCTACCAGCAGGACAAGCTTCTTACCCGCGCCGGAAATGAGGGAAATCCTGGCCCGCGGAGGATCGATCCCATAACCGAAATCCGATCGCTCATCGGTCTCGGTCGCTATACGGCCGGCCATCAGTTTGGATAACGCGCCGAGCAAGGCCGCCACGGCGGTGCCGTCTGTGGCATCCACAACCGGTTGCGTAATCCGCCATCCGGCGGCAGATCTCTGAATCGTGCAGCTGCTTCCTTCGATGTCGATCTCCAGGCTAGCTATTTCGTTCACGTCGAATGGCAGGATCTTTACGGTCATTTCCCGTGAGCGTTCTTTTTCCCGGTGTGATCGTCCGGACAATAACACGGCGACTAGCGCCAAGCTCGAGACGATAATGCAACCGATTGCCACTCCAGCCAGGGCACGAGAACGTCTTGTCATTAAGACCATCTCCTGACCCGCCAGATGGTGAAACCCAATATCAGGATCAAAAGCGGCAACAGATCAGTCGTGAAAATAGCAAGCAGTTGTAATTGCGATCTATCCAGAGCCAGGAGTGAAGCCTCTCTGAAACGCGGATGGATTGCTATCTTGTTCTCGTCGCCAGCCAGCCAAGCCAGGCTGCTGATGATCAGATCCCGGTTGAGCGGAAACAGGCGGTAGGCCGAATCGTCCAACATTAAAGACGAGCCGAAGACAATCATGCGCGGACCGTTCCGTTGGCCGGCTCGTGCATCCACGCTTACGGCCAAAGAAAGGGGGCCCTGCAAATCTCGGCCCGCGTCGAATGCGTGATTTTCACGGATAGCCAGCTTGTCGGCTTCACCCCAGGCCCCGGGGCCGCTAGAGGCCAGTTCGACCACCACCAGATTTCGTGGCGGATCGGGGTTGCGCCTTATGGATCTGGCCAGTGGAAAGACGGCTTGCAGTCTTCGAAGGCCGGACGCACCTCCGGCAGCCAAACGCTTGAAAACAGGGTGGGCCCTCGGATAACTCCTGGGATCGCTGGCTACCAGCACCGGGCTGTGACCTCCCGAAACGACGGTGTCTTTGTCCAATATCACACCGTAACCGGAAAGCAGGGCGTCCATAGAAAGGGAGTCGGCGGCGCCGAGAAAGGACAGCAACCTGCCTCCGCTGTCGAGATAGCTGCCGATGATCTCCAACTCTGACGGAAGTAGATCACGCTCCGGGCCGGCGATAATCAACACCTTGCAGGGGGACGGCATTGCATCAAGCTCAAGCAGTGAGATCTCCGTCGTACGATAGCCATCGTCTCTCAAATCGCCAGCGAATCGGGAGCATGACTTGCCGTCCTGCCTGCCGTGAATGCCGTACTCCCCGTGACCCGTAAGAAAACAAATTTCTTGCCGTTCGCCTGTGGCGGTTACGGACATGACTGCGTTGGTAATGGCCTGTTCGGGACATCCATGCACGTTCCTCTCGATTTTTGCTCTTGCCCGTCTGCTCCGACTGCGCACTATCAGGCGTGGACCTCCGTCTCTGATCATATATCGCTCTACCAGATCCTGGCGCCGGATCGGATCAATCAGCCGGGCCGAGAATCGGTCGCTGAGCTGACTGTAAAGATCCAGGCAGTCGTCGAGTGACACATACTCGGGCTCGCGTGGTCCGTAGAAGGCAAGAACCTCGACGTCGGCATCCAGGTTCGCAACTACCCTGCGGGTTTGTTCTGAAAGTGAAAAGACCTGTTGCCTGCTGAGATCGACACGCCAGGGAAAGGCATGCGCCAAATAGTTAACAATCACCACGCCGGCCAGCGCCATGATGGTGAAGACTACTTCTAATAATCCGAAGAAAACAGCGCGTCTCCTCAAGGCAGAAAGAACACCGGCCGGATCCGAGAACATCCAGAATAAAATAGCCAGCGTTCCGAAAATCAGCTTGCCGATGGTTACCCATCCGATATGCCAATCCCAGAGGAACAGGGTCAACGGCACCGACAGCAATACAACCAAGCCCGCGATTCCTGCTATATGACAGAGCTTCCTCACCTTGATTCTCTCCGTTAGCTCCAGTCCCGGGCAGTCAGGGATCGCTGGGTGAGGAAAACAAAGAAAACGGCAAGCGTCAGGTAGTAGACCACATCCCTCGAGTCGACAACCCCCTTGGCGAAATTGCGCATGTGTTCGGTCGCGCCGATGCCTTGTAGCACATCGCGGGTAAGGCCGCTGCTGTCTCCGGCCGCCCATCCGGTCACCCACAGCATGAGAAGGCTACAGAAGGTGACGATCGCGGCCACGATCTGTGATTTTGTCAATGATGATATGAACAGGCCTATGGCGCTGAAGGCTGCTCCGGCCAAGAAAAGTCCACCCAGACCCGTTGCGACGCTTGGCCACTCGGGACCGGCGCCCTTGGCATAGACGGCCAGAAGCAGCGGCAACGCCCCGGTCAAGATCAACATGGCCATGACGATAGTCATGACGCCCAGGTACTTACCCATCACAACCTGGAAAGGGGTAACCGGGCAGGCCCGCAGTAGCTCATGGGTTCTGAAACGACGTTCGGCGGCTATCGAGCCCATGGTTATCAGCGGCACAACGAAGATAAACACGACACAGACATTCAGAATCAGCGGCGTAAAAAAGTCATCGGTGAGATTGAGATACTTTAGAGCCAGTGGTCTGGTCTGAGCGGCGACCATGACACGGCCCTGAAAGTCGGCCAGTAACCTGCAGAAGAAAAATCCGGCCACGATGCTGAAGATGGACAGGGCGATGTAGGCAACCGGAGTAGTAAAAGCGATGCGCACCTCCTTGCGATAAATGGCCATCATCTTGCGCATTTTATCTGCTACTCCCTGGTTGCCTGCTGGAAGGCGTTTTCAAGCGAGCCGTAGTCGGTGATGATCTGCTCCAGCTTGTCGTCTAGCATGATCTTGCCGTGATGTATGATCAACGCCCGGTTACAAACTTGCAAAACTTCTGAAAGAATGTGAGTCGACAGGATGACGGTGTGATCGACGGCGATTTTCTTGATCAGCGTGCGAACTTCGGCAACCTGGTTGGGATCGAGCCCGATGGTCGGTTCATCCAGGATCAAAACCTGCGGATCGGCAAGTAGCGCCTGGGCCAGGCCGATTCTTTGCCGGTAGCCTTTAGAGAGATTGCCTATTCGTCGCTTACAAACGTCTGTAAGACCGCAGACAGAAAGCACTCGCTGGATTTCGGTGGCAAGATCGTTGCGTGCTAATTCTTTCAGTCGGCCGATGAAGGACAGGAAGGCAAATACTGAAAGCTCATCGTACAGGGGCGGTGCCTCGGGCATGAATCCGGTACGACGCTTTACCTCTAACGGTTGCTCAAAGACATCATAGCCTGCAATAATCGCCCTGCCCGAGGTAGCCGCCAATGCTCCTGCCAGCATAAGCAATGATGTCGTTTTCCCGGCACCATTGGGCCCCAGTACGGCAAGCGTCTCCCCGCGGCCAACCGTAAAGGATATACCGGCAACGGCCGGGATGTCACCGTAGCGCTTGACCAGGTCGACGACTTCAATCATTGGCGAATCAAGGGGAGCCATGCGACTTATTACATTGGCGCATGCCGGACTTGGTTGCAACCGGCCCAGCTGTTTAATGTCGTTGAGCCCGCTCCATGGCGATTAAAGCCGCTCCGAGCGCACCTACGATATCGGGTTCGGCAGGCGTCGATATCTTGCAATCCAGGGCGTCACCCAGGGCGCGAACCACGCCCGGATTTCGCGCTACACCGCCTGACATTGCAATCTTGAGTCCCTGGCTCGCCGGCGCCACGCGCCTGACCAAGGCCAGTGTACGATTGGCAATCGCCCGGTGCAGGCCGCGCACGATCTCGGACACCTCGGCGCCCTCGGCAATCAGGGACACGACCTCGCTTTCCGCGAAAACCGTACACATGCTGGAGAGAGTGACATTCCCCAAAGCCCCTCGATCGAGATCTCCCAACTGGTCGACGCCGATCTCCAGCGCTCGGGCCATGGCTTCCAAAAAGCGGCCGGTTCCTGCAGCGCACTTATCGTTCATGGCAAACTCCATCACGTTGCCTTTGCCGTCCAGTCGCATGGATTTGCTGTCCTGTCCTCCGATGTCCACCAACAACTCGGTACCCGGCAGGAGCGCCTGGATACCTCTGGCGTGGCAGGTGATCTCGGTAACCGCTGCCAGTCTTCCCTCCACCCGGTCGCGGCCGTAGCCGGTGGCAATCAATGCCTCGACTCCTGATTCGGTGAGGCCGACCCGCTCGAGGACTTCGGCCCGCGCTCGCATTATTGACTCGATGTTGCGGGCCCCGGTTGGGACAACCGTCCAGCCAATGAGCTTACCCTTGTCGTCTATGACAACTGCATCACAGGAAAGACTACCGACATCCACTCCTAAAAATGGCATCGGAAGTTCCTCAGTTCAACCAGGAAGATTTACGTCGAGCCAGGGTCTCCATGAAAGCCTCCAGACGAGTCTTGAGCTGACCCTCGGAAAAATTTCGCGGATCGACACAATCGACTTCCAGGTTCAAGGTCGGCACGCCGGCATCTCTCAAGCCTCTTTCCAGCAAACCGCGCGCGCCAGTTCCCTGGCGGCAGCCCCAATGGCAAGGATTGATCGCACCATCAACCTGGTAGTCTCGCGCAAGGCGCGTAAGCACCTGCAGGCGGTGTTCGGCCGGGCCACAAAAAGAAACCGACAGCGCCCGACGGGCCATGCCCGTGAACGGATCTTCCGGATCGATTGGATCCCAGTTGATGTCGTTGAGTTCATCGGCCACAACCGCTGCTCCGTACTCCTGCTCGAGCAGTTTCTCGAGAGGATTTGTGAACTGGATGCGGTTTTGAATCCATAGAAGTCTCAGGCGTTCATTGGGCAAGCCAGGATTTTTCGTGGCGACCTTTTCGGCGAATTCGTTGCGGTATGCCTCGACCACTTCAACACCGCCGGGAGAGCCCAGAAAAAGCGCAGAGACAATGCCGAAGTTCGCGAGATCCCTGCGTCGGGCCGGGGTGGGCACCTGGCGGGCCAAGCGATAGATTTCGAGCGTGAGTTCCCGCATACGGTTGGTGCGGTCGACGACTTCGCGCAAATGCCCAGGATCGAGCTGACGTCCGGTTTGTCTTGCCACGAAATGGGGCAGCTCCCGAAATTGATCCGCCAGATAGGCAATGGCCTCGGATGAATCGTCGTTCGGCACGTGGATTGTGTACATCTCCTTGCCGTAATGGCCGGCGAGATTTTCGATCGAAGCCAGTCCGGCCGAGCAGACGGCGGAAGTGCCTATCAGGAAGTCGGGTTCGGGCATCAGCCCCTGGGCCATGGCTCCGTAGACCGCACGATGGTAACTGCAGCCGTCGGTAGAGTATCCGAGTTGCTCGGACTGCTCCATCATCGGCCCAATCGTTCCGGTTGAAGCCAGCATGGCACCAACGAACTCCACGAAACAGGATCTCACTCCCATGGCATGTAGCAAGTCAAAGGGAGCCAAGATACCGCACCAGGCTACGGTTCCGTCTCTTGAATACAAGCCCCTGCCAAGGTGGGCCAATTCCAGGGCAAAGCGACTGCGCGCCGAAGACTTGCCGAGTTCCTGTTTGGCCTCAATTCCCGAGATCATGTCGTTGAAATATTCGAGCATCATGATGGACTCCCTCCAATCATCTCGACGAAAGCCTCGATCCGGGTTCGCTGCTGGCCCAGCGAGCGCTGCGTACAGTCCCCCTCGATTGCCAGAAGAGGTATCCCGGCACTCCTCAGGGTTTCACGTATGACGGGCATCCGCACCAGATAGGGATCACAGAACTTCATGACATGGGCGATCACGCCTTTTGCTCCGCATTCTTGCGCCATGGTCAGAATCCGCCTTCCGTGTTCGCCCGGCTCTAATGACGGAAGCGAGCGTGCACAGGCCGGGCGAGATAGTAGCGCTCGCGCGAGGTCGCCCCAGGCGGTGGCAGCTGCGGAAGCATCGAGCTCGCACAACTGCCGCGAACCACTGCAGAGATCGTCAAGAACGACACGTACACCGCACGAGGCGAGCATTTCGAAAGCTTCGGGATCAGGCAAGACGTTACCGAATACGAAGACAGGCACCAGAGCTTTTTTCTTGAGTTCGTTTTCTTGAAGAAGTTGGTCGACCATTGCCGGAATCTCATCAACCGGGGACGTCACCGAAAGGTTGAACAGGTTCTGCAAGGCTCGTCTGCCACCTCGCAACTCGCCCGCGACGGCAGATTCTGAAGCCCGCCCCAGCGCCGTCACGGCCCGGTTGTACTTTTTAACGCTCGAGACGATCCCGGCGCCCGTCACACGCTCGCCGCCCATGGAGCCAAGCCAAGTAGCCAGCTTTTTGATCTCTCTTGTGAAATATACCGCGGAGCGGTCGTCCGCACCGATCGGTAAATCCAGAATCATGATGGGATCTGTCGACCGGGCACTACGCCAGGCATCGGCCAGGCGTCGCATTGCATCGCACGAGTTCATGAAAACAACGCCCTGCAGATCGGGTAAATTTCCAGAAAGTGCCCGATCAAGAATCTTTTTGACATGCGGGCACATGTTGTCGTGTAGAAGCATCCCGGCCTGGTCTGCGGCATTGCCCAAGGGCAGAATCCGGTGCGGCGTGAAACCGGCAGCATCAATAACGGCCAGCGGCGTGTAGGCGCACGTAAAGCCGATCTTGCGATTTTCTTCTTTCATTATTCGCTCAATTTGTGAGTGTTGGCCAGTACCCGTCGAAGTGACTCTTTCAATTTCTCGATATCGCCCTCGTCGACGCCTTCGAGCATGTGCTTTAGAGTTCTATCGAGCACCTCGAGGACGGAGCCTTTGACCTTCAGGCCAGACATGGTCAACTGAATCCGCAATGCGCGCCGATCGTCCGGATCGGCCTTGCGAACCACAAGCAAGTCGCGTTCCATTCGATCAAGCAAACCGGTCATAGAAGACGGTTCGAGCCCGGCCCGCCGTCCAAGTTCGACTGCCTTAAGGTTGTTTTCCATCCACAGGCTCATTAAAACTCCCAGATAAGCAGGTCGCACATGGGCCACTCCGGCGCGGGCCAATTCCCTCTTCAGATATGTCGTGGCCACTAGACTGGCTCGGGTAATCAGGTAGTAGGGACATTCGCTGACTTCTATGAATTCCAAGTGATTCTCTCCTTGCGTAATGTTTGTATATATATATTACGTATACGTAGTATATGTCAACAAAAATATGCGCACATCTGTTTGGTCCATCTCGTCTTGGCTCTCGACACCCCTCCCTCGCACATTGACGAAACCATGTGAGTTTTGCTAACGTGGTTCGGCATGCAAGAAGAACGCAAGCTATATCTGCCCTATCTGCTGAGCGCCTTGGGTCAAGCCTCTTTCGAGGGAGGCTTGACATTGATAGAAGGAGATGTAGAAAGGACGGTACTCTTCAGATCCGGCGCACCAGTAAGTGTTTCATCGAGATTGCAGGATGAAACACTTGGACGCATTTTGCTCAACGAGGGAAAGATCAGTAGCGAGGAATACGACAAGCTTCTAGCCACAATGGTCCAGACTCACCAGCGTGCAGGAGAGGTCTTGATTGCCCTGGGCTTGCTTGGCCCGCAGGAGGTCTTTTCCGCCCTCGAGTACCAGACACGCGTCAAGCTGCTCAACTGCTTCAAGATGATGGACTTCGGATTCTCCATCCAAGAGAAAAAAGTTGCGCTGGAGATGACGATATCAAAAACCAATCTTTCTGTCGTGATAATGGAGGGAATTCAGAAAACATTTTCCGTCGATCGAATCCTTACCGAGTTTCCGGTGGATGAGGAAACAAACTTTATGAAAATCGAGCGAGGGCCACAGCAATCGCTGCGAATGGATACTCGCGAAAGCAGGATCGTGCAAGCTATCGGTTCGGGTACACCACTGGTGAAGTTGATGTCCGTCGAGGAAGATCTGCAGTTTTTACTGTCAGTGCTCTACGGCATGCACGCGCTTGAGATCATTGAGGCCTCGGGAGTCGCCCGTCCCAGCACCAAAGACCTCGAACTGGACGTTTCAGGCAACCGGAGAACGCCTGCCAGAAAAATTAAGCCTACACAGCCCGCTAAACCGGTCGAACCAACAATGCAGGAATTCAACTACAATTTTCGGCCCCCGACCTTGACCGACGCCTTGAGTTCTAGACAAGTCGACTCAGCGCTGGCAGAGAAAATACTGGTCCTCGACACGGATGACTATTTCGCCATTCTCGAGATCGAACATGACGCAAAGGCCCAGGACATCGAGAATGCCTACTATAAAGTGCTTCAGGATTTTCGGTTGCAGGATATCGAGGCATCATATTCCAGTGAGCGTGAACGAGAGCTCGCTTCACAGCTGCTTGACAGGGCAACACTTGCACATCGCACACTGTCTGAGGACGAAAGCCGCGCCGCGTACGTGAAATCTCTCAAGGCCTCCGGAAGCAAAAAGCATATTGAGATTCCGCCACGCCTGTTGGCTGACGTGGAGGCCCAAAAGGGCAAGCTGGCGATCGGTGTCAAGCACTACCAGGATGCCATGGAGCTTTTCGACAAGGCCATCGGTCTATATCCAAAGGAACCAAGCTACCATTTCAAGTTTGGCACAGCCGCTTATTTCAAGGCGCTCGATGAGACGCCTGCGGATCAGCCCTTGGCGGACAAAGTCCGCAAACCCTTTCTGAAGGCCATCGCGATCGACCCGGCCTATGACCAGGCGCGAATGTATCTTGGGTATATCTCCAAGCGTAACGGCGAATACGAGCGGGCCTTGAAAGAATTCAGCAGCGCCCTGCATTACAACCCCGGAAACCGCAGGGCCAATTCAGAGGTTCGCTTGCTGAAAAAGCGCTTGGAAACTATTAAATAAATAATGGGAAGCACGTGATATGACTTCCGCCAAGCAGGAGAAAAAGCTCATCGCCGTATTTGACCCGGTCGCTCGCTCGCGGGAGCTTCTGGGAGAGTTTCTCGACCGCATGGGTTATCAGGTAGAACTGCACACAACCTCCGGAAAGATTTCCAGACTGGTCAAGGGACGGGATGCCGATTTGATTGTTGTAAACCTAGCTGTTTTTGGCAGCAACTACACCGAGGTCATCACCGAATTGGAGAGGCTCGGGCTGGCTGGCGATGAAAAACCGCCCATTTTAGCCGTGACTTCACTGAGCATTTCCAGAGAAGCCCGTGGGCGCATCGAACAACTCGGCGCCCAGATCGTCATAGATCAGAAGGCTCCCTTCATGGAACTCGTCTTTTCGGTCAATTTGTTGCTGTTTCCAAAGATGAGGGAATTACGCCAGTACGCGCGCGTTTTTGGAGGTTTTCCAATACAGTACCTGCAGGCCGGTGAGTGGCATGCGGGAAAAGTGTACAATATCAGTCGCCAGGGGGCCTTCATTCAGTGTGACGATCCACCCGCGGAAAACACTCGCCTCGACGTACGCTTTGTCTTACCCGGTCGGGATGATCGAATGAGAGTCGCGGCCAACGTGAATTGGGTGAATACGCCCGCCAACGGGTCTGATTCTTTGGCGCCCTACGGCATGGGGGTTAGTTTCCTGGTTCTCGACCGGGAAGACAGTACCTCGCTCGACCAGTTCATCAGCGAAAGGGTCAACGGTAACGATCCTTCCGGCGAATCTTCTCCATCTTGCGCTTGATCTCGCGGCCGCGGTCCTGGGCCAGTTTTCTGACCAGCTCCTGGATTTTGCGGCGCTGGCGTTCCGACTCGAAGAGAAACTCGACACCCATGCCTCTCGGCTCGCCGGTTTCCTTTAGCCAGGCGACACGGCAGCGCAGCTTGATGCCCATAAGATAGCCAGGCGGCCGCAGCCGGCACTCCACCTCGGTGTTTACTGGAAACAGTTGCCTGCTGCGGATGAAGGTGCCGCCTACACCGATGTCCTCGGCGAATTCCTGGACGAAGTCCTGGTCACGGCGATATGACACGACGTACGAGCAGGGCAACCGCAGACTGGTGCGATCGGTGAACTCTACCTGCTTGCCCTCTGCGTGATCGAGGATCAACTGCAGGGTCTTGTTTTGATCGCTTGGAATCTCTACTTGCACTCCGGGAGCCAGCGGCGGCTCAATAGATGCCCGGCGCCGAGCGACGACTCTGCCCTGGAGCCTGAAGTTGCGTTTCTGTGCGGGAAAGTCGACCACCACGGTGACTTCCTCTGACAGCTGTAGCTGCCGGCCGGTTTCTACGAACAGGACCCCCAAACGGCCCCGGCGCGTGAAATCGAGCAAGAGCCTTTCTTTCCTCTGGTAACGCGCCGAGATTTCCTTCTTGCGTGGCATGCAAATATCCTACACAACCTGCCTCGTCTCGCACAAGGATTTCAATTGTATGCCTTGTGAGGCGCCATCTTTATAAGTAGAGTCAACTCATGAAAAAGTACGGCCTCATGTTTCATGTCATTCTGGCGACATTTGCCATCATGTTCTGCTGGTCCTGTAGCAAAAAAGGCACGAAGGAGGCGCCGGCACAACAAGAGATCGTCACGGCCTTCGAGCCGTTTCCAGAAGGCCCCGGTCAGCCGCAGTCCGAGCACTGGTTTTCGATATTACTGCAAGACAAACCTGCCGGTAGCTATCACCTGACAATCCGGCGTTACGAAACACCCGGAGGCACACGCCTTGTGTTGCACGGACAAACTAAAATCAAGCTACACATGGGTGAAAGCCGCTCAGAAATTTCTTTCGACGAACTGTCACTTGTGAACGACAAGTGGCAGCTTTTGCGCATGCGAATGGTTGAAGGTGGTGGAGGTGGCGAGGATGTGATCATCCGGGCCGGCAGGGTCGGAGATGAAATGATAACGGTGCGCGGCCCGGAGGTGATGCGAGTTCCTTTCGAGGATAGTGCCTTGCGCACGGAGTCGTACGCTTTCCTTTTCGAGGGTGGCCGGCCCACGCCCGGAGATGTAAGAAACTTCAGGGAGTTCAACGCGGATACCGCCGACTACGCGGACAATCACCTGGAAGTCAAATCAATCTCCAAGGAAGGCCTGATCGACATCGAACAGACGACAAGCGCCATGCCCGGCTCACTCAAACGCATCAAGCTCGACGGCCACTACCTGCCGGTGAAGATAGACGCCCGTATGGGAACGCTAGTCGTCCGCTTTGAGCGCCAGGACGGCAAGCCGAACCCGGAAAACAAGGACGGCCCCGACCTGAACGGTCTTACCAGCATCCCGCTACAACTTCCCTGGAAGGCTCCCGCGGCGGTTACTCGCGCGCGTTACCGCATAGCCGGGTTGCCAAAGCAGGTCGAGTCTTCGTGGTTGAGCGGCCCGGGACAAGTAGTGGTCGCGAACCCTGCGCCGGGGACTTTCATTATCGAAGTTGATCAGATGTCCGCTCCCGAGCATAAGGCTTTCCCGATGCAAATTGACGATAGCAAGCTCAAGCACTTCTTAGCCTCTACCTCATACTCGCGAACGGACGACTCATCCATACGCGAGACGGCCGCCGAGGCTCTTCATGGAGTCACGGATGCCTGGGATGCGGCCAGGCGCCTGAGGGCGCTGGTCAGCCGCGAAATCTCACCCAGCCGCTCAATGGCCTTCGCATCCGCATCCGATACGCTTAGGGAGAAAAAGGGAGACTGTTCCGAACAATCGGTGCTCTTGGCCACCCTGGCCCGCTCTGCGGGCATCCCGGCCCGATGCGTGATGGGGCTCGTCTACCAGGACGGCGCCTTCAACCGCCACATGTGGACGGAGGTCTGGGTCGGGCGCTGGCAGCCGATCGACGCCGCCATGCAGACCGACTATCCCAGCGCCGCCTGGATCCGACTAGGCGAAAACTCACTGCAGTTCACGAGCGACCAGAGAACCGGAATGGGAGGTCTGCTGGCCTTCGCCTCCAAGCTGTCGATCAAAGTCGAGAGCTTCGAGACGTCCAAGAAAACTATTTCGCAATGAGCTTGTCTATCTCGTCCAGCGAGTGCTCCATGGATTTGAAAGCCACCTTGTAGGGCATGGGCTTGGTCATGTCGACCCCGGCCATCTTCAGAAGCTCTACGGCGTACTTCGAACAACCGGATTTCAGCATCTTCAGGTAGCTGTCGCGGGTCTTGGTGTCACCGGCGTAGACCTTCTCGGCTATGGCGGTGGCGGCTATGAAGCTGGTGGTGTACTGGAACATGTAGAAGTTGTAGTAGAAGTGCGGGATGTAGGCCCATTCGACGGCGTAGAGGGGGTCTATCTTCATCACCCCTTCACTCTCGCCGTAGTATTCTCTTAGCAGCTTGAGGTAGATCTCGTCGAGCTTGTCGGCCGTCAGCGGGACGCCCTTCTGGGCCAGGTCATGGATTGTCATTTCGAACTCGGCGAAAAGGGCCTGGCGAAAAACCGTCGTACGGAAGTTTTCCAGGTGCTGGCCGAGCAAAAAAAGCTTCTTGTTACGATCTTTTTCCTTCGAGTACAGGTCCAGCCTGAGCAGGTTCTCGTTGGTGGTCGAAGCCACCTCGGCCACGAAGATCGGGTAGTCGGCCATGACGAAGGGCTGGTTCTTGTTGCTCAGGTAGCTGTGCATGGCATGGCCGAACTCGTGGGCCGTGGTGCTCAGACTGTCGTAGTCGTCATTGTAGTTGAGTAATACGTAGGGATGAACGTCGTAGGCGCTGCCGTCGCTATAGGCGCCCGAACGCTTGCCCTTGGTGGGATAGACATCGGCCCAGCGCTGGTCGAAGGCGCCTTTGAGAATATCTGTGTACTCCTTGCCGAGGGGGGTAAGCGCTTCCAGGATCGTTTCCTTGGCCTGATCGAAGGACGTTTGCATCTCCATGGCCGGTACGATAGAGGCATACAGATCGTGGTAGCCCAACTCGGAGATCTTGAGCATCTTTTTGCGGATCTTCAAATAGCGCCACAGCAACGGGCGGGCCGCACGAATCTGCTTGATCATGTTGGTATAGATCGAGGTCGGCACGTTGTTACGATCCAGGGCTGAACTCATGTCGTTTTTGTATTTGTGCACCACAGTATAGAAATGGTCGCGGCTGACCTCACCGGCCAGCAAGGTGGCGAAGCTCTCGCGGAACTTTTTATAGGCCCCCCAGAAAGCCTTGAAAACCGTCAGGCGATCATCACGGTCGTCCACGGCACGGTAACGGGTGTACATCGCCGCGGTCAGGGTGACCTTCTTGCCGTTTTTGAGCGTTACCTCCGGACGAGGCATGTTGACCGTTGAAAAGATTTCGTAGACATTGTTGGGCACGGCGGACATGTCGCCCGCCTGGGCGATGATCTTCTCCTCGTCGGGCGGAAGGATGTGGGCTCGCCTGCGGGTGATGTTGTCGATGTAGTGCCGGTAGACGGCCAGCCGCTTCGATTTCAGGAAAACGCGCAGCCGCTTGGCGGGAATTTTCAGGATCTCCGGCTCGACAAAGGAAAGCGCGGCATCCACCTGGGTGGACTTCTTTTGTATTTTGCTTTTCAGCTCCTGGCCCGCGGTCACGCTTGCATCCTGGTCGTTATTGCGCATGGCGTAGGAGTAAAGCCGGTAAAGGCGCTTTTGAAGCTCAAACATCTTATCAAGGCAACCGGCCAGCCGCGAAATACCTTTGCCCATGTGACCGCGGCACTTCTTTACACCGGCAAGCTGCGCATCCAATTTGGCAAGATCCTTTTCCCACGCGTCCCTGGAGGCATACAGATCGTCGAGCTTCCACTTGTAAGCCTGGGCTATCGCACTTCTTTCCTTGCCTGGCTGATCCATTTTTTCCTCCCCGCCGGCCGTGCCAATCGCTAACACGCACATTGCCAGCGACGTCATGAATATCTGTCTGAAATATTTCATGGCTTTCCTCCTCGAAGTATTGGCCCCCCGCTCGGTTATTTTGCCTACATCATTTTCGGTAAGTCCTCAAGGCCAAAAAAAAGCGCCCTCCCCGAAGGGAGAGCGCTCATCTCATTGCGGCGCCCGTGCCCTGGACGGGCGCCCGGAGGAAGCCTCAAGGGCGGTTATCAGCTTAGCAAGGCCCCGGGAACATAATGTCGACACCGGCGCAGTTGGCAAAGCAGGGATTGTCGTAGGTAATGCCGTCGGCGCCGCAAACGGGCTCGGCGTACTCGGGGCAAACGCAATCCGGCTCGATGCAGCGGCTTGTGCACACGCCGTTCTCATCACAGGAGTTCTGGCACAGAGTTCCCGGTGGGCACTGGCTGTCTGCGCTGCACTGGCCCGCGCTGTTGATGTTGGCCAGGCAGTCGAGGTACTCCGGAGTCTGGATCCAGCCGCAGGTGGACTGGCCGTTGGGGGCTTGCAGCAAGTCACAGGAAGTTAGCCGCAGGCATTCGTACTCGGGCAGCCAGACGCAGGTGCTGCTCATCGGATAGGGTGCACAGATCTCGCCGCTGCAGCCGGTGACGATGCACTCTGACTGTGCGGGCACACACTGGCCATAGCAGGGCGGGCAGTTACCATCGGGATCGCACGGCATGTCCGGGCAGTAGCCCAACTCGCAGCGGAAGCCGTCGGGGCAATCTTGATCGATCTGGCAATCCATTTGCGGCATCGGCATGCAGACGCCGGTCTCGGTGCAAGGACCCATGCCTCCGTCGGGGCCGATGCAGAACTCGCAATACATCCCCGGCTGGCAGTCGGCGTCCTGGCGGCATTCCTGCTGCCCACCGCCACACTCGCCGGCATGGGTTATCTGGGCACCTTCGCACTCGGCGAAGCAAGCGTTGGAGTAGGTGCGTTCCTCGCAGGTGCCGGTGCAGGTTTCACCCGGCTGGCAATTGTCGGGATCGTTGTAGCACACTACGGCGCAGACCGGATCCCAGATCTCGGGGCAGTTGCAGCTATCAAAGATGCAGCGCCCATTGATGCAGCGGCCCTGGCCCGGGAAGCAATCGCTGCCGTTGGGGTCGCAATCAACCATGCAGTCGTCATCGGTCTGGCACTCGGGCTGCTGGTTTGGTACACAGATGCCCACACAGCAGTTGGGATCACCGGTCTCATCGCAACCGGGAGCGCACTCGGTCATCTGGCAGACGAATTCCGGCGGGCACTCCCAGTCAGCATGGCAGTAGAGCGGCTCGAAGATGCAGCGGCCTTCGACACAGTGGCCTACGGTGCCGTCGGCGGACAGGCAGTCGCTATCAACGCGGCATTCGGGTTCGACCGGCTCACAGAAGGCGTCACACCAGCCATTGCCGCAGTAGACGTGGCACACTTGCCCATCCGGGCAAGACACGTTGGCGCAGGGATCGTTGTCATAGATGCACCGGCCGTTGATGCACTGACCGACATCGCCACCGGCCGTGATGCAATCCTGATCCGACTGGCACTCCGGCGGCACTACGGGCACGCAGTAGCCATGGCAGAAGGGCAGGCAGTCACCGTCGGGATTGTTGGGATCGGTCTCGCAGGGCGGGCACTCGCCGGTCGAGGCGTCGCAGCCCTGGGCATCCCAGCACTCCATTACGCACTCGAAACCCGCGGGGCATGGAGTGTTCTCGTCGCACTCGGGCGGCGGCTGGGGAACGCAGTGACCTACACAACCCGGCAGGCAGTCGTTACCGGCCGGATCGGACTGGTCGCAATCCCAGCAGGAAACCTCGCAGACCTGGCCGTCTGGGCACTGGTCGTCGCTGTCGCATTCGATGGCCTGCGGCACGCACTGGCCGAAGCACTGTCCCTGGCACTCGCCAGTGGCCGGATCACAGTCTGGCGGACAATCACCGCTATCGGGGTCGCACACCGGGCCGCCGCACTGCATGACACACACGAAGCCCTGGGGACATTCGGCGTCGGAGCTGCACTCGTTCACCTGCACGGGCTCGCAGTGACCCTCGCAGGGCGGGCACCAATCCTCGGTGCAGGGAGCATCCGGGCAGGGGCCGAAGACGCACTCGAAGCCATCGGGGCAGGGTGTGTTCTCGTCACAACCAGGCTCTTCGAAGACACAGCGGCCGTCAATACAACGGGGGATCTGATCGGTCCAGTCATAAATCAGGCAGTCGTCGTCGGTCTGGCACTCGTCGTCGACGCAGCGGCAGATCGGGCAACCGTCGGGATCGGTCATGAACCCGTTTGCGCAGTAGAGATCGCACAGAAGATCGGGACAGTGAGGCTCGGAGCAAGCGCCTCGACAACCCAGTGAAATATCAAAGGTACCACCCACGCTGCCGTCCTCGGTACCCAGCGCCACCAGATAACGCCCGGAACCAGGCAGGGCGAAGTCGTTGATCAGGCCATCGAGGTTGCCCTGGCCGGTCTCGTCCAGGGCGATGAATTTGCCCCAGATACCTTTATTGGACACCGGGCCATACAGAATCAGTACCGGCTTCTCGCCATTGGTCGATTTGAGAGTCAGCGTGACCCGGGCGCCTTGATTCGCATCGAAGATATAGCCGGTCAACACCTTGTCTACCGAGAAATGTTCATCGGTCAGCGTGGCCCCGAAATCGATGTTGCCGCGCAGCTCAACCAGGGCGCTGGCGTCTTTGTTCAGATTCGGCGGATTGTAGTCATTGCTTCCGCTGTAGTTGCTACAGCCCGTCACCAACAGCACGAGACTCAGACAAACTCCAGCCCATCTCATCGTTTTCATCACATTCCTCCTCGGGTAGTGGTTTGAGGTTTCCATGAATACCAGCCAAATAAAGCAAAGTTCGTGCCAGGCTACCGGAAAATTGGTGATACCTGTCATAAACCATTGTAAATTATGGGTAATGTCCAAAACCGGCTCTTCGCAACTTTGTGATTATGCTCACATTGGTGTCGTGTTTAGTTGACACTGGATTTGCGCGATCACCAAAATAGCTATTAATTCAAGCCGATTGGGGACTATGAAGACCTGACCGCAAACCGTCAAGTAAGTATTACACTTCTGGTACTGAATGGTTTCTTCAAGAGTGCTATCTGATAACGCCCAAGTAGCGTCCCATCCAATAAGGGAGTAGCCAAAAGGTGCCTGATGACTCGCTGTAGCCGCTTCCTCTCTGCCCGTAGGCATAAGGATTTCCGGCCCAGCGCATTACCTGACGCTCATCGTATGGAAACACGAACTCGTTCTGGGGATCTCCGAAGCGGTCATCGTAAGGGGCGCGATCCTTGTCCCAGCGGTGGAACAGGTCCAGGCCCCACAAGATCAGACTGCGGGGCAGTTTCTGCAGAGTTTCAATCGAATCGTCGAGGTCGTAGTCCTCTGCGTGCGACAGGGCTGCGTAGATCATGTTGAACTCTGGATTGCGTTCAGGTCGCTGAACTTCCCACAGGTAGCGCAGACCGCCGCACTCAAGCTCCAAGCTTCCGACTTTCCACAGATCGAGCAACTCGGGATCGTCTACGTAGCGCAGGAGAGTGTACATGGCCAAGAAGGACATCTCCTCGCTGTCGTGGTTGATGTGGAATGATGTATTAATCTCCTCGATGCAGGCGATGTAGTTCTTGTAGTTCCTCTCATGGGCCAGGTAGTCGAACGAAGCACGAAACTTCTCGTCGCCGGTCATGTGATAAGCCGCTAGCAGACCTCCCAGGATCATGGCCGAGTCGAGGCCGGCGTCGCCGAAACGAGCCCCGAGATCGTTCTCCATCCAGTCGGGATCGAAATGACCATGGGTGGTCGGCTCCCCGTCGATGTCCAACAGGCGGTAGCCGTTGTCTACGATGTAGCCGACGATTGCACCCAATGTATCGGCCGCGTCCTGTTTCTCTTGCTCATCGGCGACGAGGTCGTAGAAGAGCGAAAGCCCGAACATGTGTCCAACGAACTCGTCCGACGAGGTGTCTCCCTTCCAGCACCACTGCCCGTCGTCGGACAGGTGCCACTCGCCCTCCCCCTGTTGCTTTGCGTCACATTCGTCAGCGGGCACGATCGAGCGGGCAAAGAAACCTTTTATCGGCGTCACTTGCTCGAGTTTCATCAAGGCATAGGCCGCGACGTGTGCGTTCTCCCTGGCCTCGGCTTCTCCGGTCACTGAATAGCGGAAACACTGCGAAGCTAGGTACATGGCTGTCCACTGGCCATCGTTGTCGTCGTCGTGGTTTGAGTAACTCGAAGTGTCGCCGTAAACCTGCAGGCTGTTCTCGGTTGAGGTATACCCAAGTCTTACGTGGCGCTGGTGAGTGATCTCGTCGAATAGGGAGGCCTTCTCGGCCAGCGTGGTTTGCTGCTGCAACACGCGTGAAACTCCGCCGTCCGTTGCCAGCCAGATTGTTCCGGCAGCGTCCCGAGCCATGCCGTTGACCCGGTCAGCCGGGATCCAGTTGCGCCCGAAATAGTAGCGCCGCGTGCCGTCGGTCCTGTATAGGCCGGCTCCCATGGATGTTGACACCAGCATGTCACCCGCTGCATCGAAATCGACATCGAGCACGTCTCCGTAATGCAATCCGTCCGCCCCCAGGAAAGCGGACCAGGCGCCGCTGACAGGGTCGCGCCGGGCCATGCCCGAGTCGGTTCCAGCCCAAAGCGTGCCGTCCGGCCCGAGCGAAAGCGCGCGGACTTCGTTCGAAGGCAAGCCGTCTGCCGTTGTCACTACCCCGGTGGCGCTTACGATGCCCTGCGAGGTGGCGGCCAGCCAGCTGCCGTCCGCGAGATCGCAAACGGCGGCCACCGGCAAGCTGATCTGATCCCAGATCGAGTGGAATGTGCCGTCGAAATAGCCGGCCATGTTGTCACCGGCCAGCCACCATCCGCCCGCGGTCCGTGCAGCGACGAAGCCAACCACGGCGCCAGCCGGCAGGGTGATGATCTGGTTGTCGATCGCTACGCCCTGTGGGCCGGCAACTGCAAGTTTACCGGAGTTGTCAAAGGCCAGATCGGAGATTTCGCCCTGGACTTGAGTGGTAACCGGCGTCCAATCGTCACCGGTTAGCTTGACGACGCCCGATGCCGTGGCCAGAAAGGGAGTGCCATTCTGATCAAGTGCCAGCGCTCGTACGTCGGACAGCTCGCCAACCACCTGGCCAATTTCCTGGGTGAAGGCGACATCGACATAAACCTGCGCAGGCTGCCACCCGCCGTCTCCCCCGTCACCACCATCTGTAGCGCCGGATCCGCCGCTGCAGGCGCCGAGCAAGAGGAACACGCCGGTCAGGGCAAAGTAAAAAATTTTCATGCGCAAATGTTAGCAGTTCCTGACCGGCAATGGCAACTACACGTATTCACCTGGCCCGGCGCTCGCCGGGTAAGAAAGGGACTTGACAACAGTCCGACTTTGGCAGATGCTTTCCTCATGCGATGCGAAAGTACAAGACTCCACCATCACTATCACGCCACCGGCTGGGCCGGGTGATGGTTTCGTTTCGCTAGGAGAACGCTGAAACCATCGACGCCGGCCTTGGGCCGGCGTCGGGCGTTTCGGAGCAACGCCGGGTGCCGCTTGAGGCCGCCGTCCAGGAAAGACAGGAGGCCAAAATGGCACTATCCCTCGAAAGTACTCGCTTACGCCTGGCCCTGCCCAAGGGTCACATGCAAACGGCGGTTTTAGCCTTGCTCGCCGATGCCGGCATACAAGTTCGGCTTGGCTCTCGCGACTATCGGCCGGAGATCTCGGTACCCGGTTTCGAGGCCAAGATTCTCAAGCCCCAGAACATCGTAGAGATGCTGCACCAGGGCTCCAGGGATCTTGGATTTGCCGGAGCCGACTGGGTGGCCGAACAGGGTGCCGAGTTGATCGAAGTGCTCGATACCGGGCTGGAGCCTGTAAAAGTAGTGGCCGCCGCCCCCTTAGACCTGCTGGTCGATGGCAAATTGCCGGCTCGGCAGCTGGTGGTTGCTTCTGAGTATCAACGATTGGCTTCAGACTGGATTCGTCGACGTGGTATCGAGGCTACCTTCGTTCGTACCTATGGCGCCACCGAGGTTTTCCCTCCCGAGGACGCCGATTGCATTGTCGACAATACCGCCACTGGTTCCACCCTGCGCGCCAACGGACTGGCCGTTGTGGACGAACTGATGTGTTCCTCGACTCGACTTTATGCAAACCCGGGAGTGCTGGCCGACCCCGGCCGGAAGCGATCCGTGGATCGGCTGGTACTCCTGCTCAAATCCGTCCTCGAATCCCGCAGGCGGGTGATGATCGAGGTTAATGTAACCGCGGGCGACCTGGAGTCGGTCATCCAGGTTTTGCCTTGCATGCGAGAGCCCACTGTGGCGCCGCTCCACGACGGCGCCGGATTTGCGGTCAAGGCGGCCGTACCCATCGAACGGTTGCCCGACGTGATACCGGAGCTCAAGGCCCGAGGCGGCACTGACGTGATCGTAACCAACCTGGCCCAGATTGTGCCCTAGAAAGGAGACTCAGATGTTCAAGATCGATCAATCTCTGCCTACGCCACGGGCAAGTCTTCTGGGGACCGTGGCCTACCGCCCAAAACCGCCGGTCGCGCCGACCGACTTGCGTCTGGACGGCAACGAGGGCCAGCCCCCGCGGGCGAATCTGTTGGACCTTTTACAGGAGGCCGGTCCAGATGTGATTCGCCGCTACCCCAATCCCTGGTCGTTCGAAACCCGCCTGGCCGGGCGCCTGGGCGTGGATTCCCGGCGTGTCCTGGTGACCGCCGGCGGGGACGATGCCATAGACCGGGTTTGCCGTGCGTTTCTTTGGGAGGGCCGAGAGTTGGTCCTGCCGGTGCCGACTTTCGAGATGATTGCCCGCTACGCGGCCCTGGCCGGAGGTCGGTTCATAGAGGTTCCCTGGCCGACGGGGCCATATCCCGTGGATCAAGTTCTTGCACGGGTGGGGCCGCAAACCGGGGTGATTGCAGTTGTCAGTCCCAACAACCCCACCGGCGCGGTGGCTTCCAGTTCGGATCTCGAGCGCTTGTCGTCTGGCGCTCCTGGCTGCCTGATACTTGTGGATCTGGCCTATGGAGAGTTCGCGGACACGGACCTGATGGCCACCAGCCTTCGACTTCCCAACACCGTGGCCGTGCGATCATTGTCCAAGGCCTGGGGAATGGCCGGTTTGCGGGTCGGGTACGCCGTGGGACCGGCCAAGATCATCGATTATTTGAGGGCGGCCGGCGGACCGTATGCGGTCTCACTGCCGTCTTTGGTACTGGCTGAACGAGCACTCGAGACCGACCAGGACAGAATCGCCGGGTTCGTCGAACGGGTTCGGGTTGAACGTAACCGCCTAGAGACGCTTCTGGCTGAACTGGGCGTTGAAGCAACGCCGAGCCAGGCCAATTTCATCCTGGCGCGTGACAACGATCCCGCCTGGTTGCGCGACCGCCTGGCCGGGTTAGGAATCGCGGTTCGGGTTTTCAGCGATAGTCCGGGTCTCAAGGACCGGGTGCGCATAACCTGCCCCGGCGACGAGGTCGAGTTCGATCGTCTGGTTTCGGCGTTGAAGACCTGCTGCAATCCTCAGGCCCTTGTGTTCGATCTGGACGGGGTGCTGGCGGACGTGTCCGAGTCGTACCGCAAGGTAATTGGAAGAACCGCGGCGGCGTTTGGAGTAGGCTTGTCAGCGGCCGAGATTGACTCGGCCAAGGCGGAGTTGGACTCCAACAACGACTGGAAAGTAACCCGGCGCCTGCTGCTAAGCAACGGAGTTGATGTCTCGCTGGCCGAGGTGCGCGAGCGGTTCGAGGATATCTACCAGGGTACCCCGGGGCATCCCGGACTTTGCGAACGGGAGCGGCTGATCCCCGATCGGGAAGTTCTGGTCCGACTGGCACGACGTCTGCCCTTGGCCCTGGTCACGGGCCGGCCGCGGAAGGATACAGATCGATTCTGCGAACGAGCCGAGATAGCCGGTCTCTTCGCGGCCGTGATTTGTATGGAAGATGGGCCCGCCAAGCCGGATCCGGCACCGGTGCGATTGGCGCTTCAACGCCTGGGGGTTCGACACGCCTGGATGGTGGGAGACACCCCTGACGATATCCGGGCTGCCAGGGCGGCTGGCGTACTGGCTTTAGGAGTGCTCAACCAGAAAGCAGGGGCTGTCGAGCAGAACGATCCGTTGTCGAAGGCCGGCGCAGGCCGGGTGCTTTGCGATCTCGGACAACTGGAGGAACTATTGCCATGAAGAAAAGAAAGGCAAAGGTAAAGCGCGAGACGAACGAGACCCGTATCGAATTGAACTTGGATTTACAGGGAAGCGGGCGGGCAGAGGTTCAATCGGGGATCGGCTTTTTGGATCACCTTTTGGAGACGCTGGCTCGGCACGCGGGGTTCGATATTGAACTAAACTGTCTTGGCGATCTGGATGTCGACGATCATCACACCGCCGAGGACTGTGCCTTGGCTCTGGGAGAGGCCTTGGATAAAGCCCTGGGAGACAGGCTGGGTATTGCCAGATTCGGGTCGGCATTCGCACCGCTGGATGAGGCCCTGGCCAGGGTGGTAGTCGATCTGTCGGGTCGTCCCTTTGCAGCAGTGGCGCTCGGGCTGGAGTGTGAATCCATCGGAGGACTGTCCTGCCAGAATGTCGCCCACTTCATGAAATCTTTGGCATGCGCCGCCCGATGCTGTCTGCACGCCGACGTGTTGCGAGGCGACAACGATCACCACCGAGCCGAGGCGGCTTTCAAGGCCCTGGCCCTGGCCCTGCGACAGGCCGTATCAAGAACCGGTTCTGGACAGCTGCCGTCCACCAAGGGGGTGCTGTAATGGCCGGTGTAGAACTGTTAGTCATCCAGACCGGAACGGCCAACCTGGCTTCGGTCGTGGCCGGGTTTCGACGAGCGGGAACCGAACCCCGGGTGTCAAACGATCCCGGACAAGCCATCAACGCTGAATTCCTGGTCCTGCCGGGCGTTGGAGCCATGGGGGCCGCCATGGAGAATTTACGACGGAACCGGTTGGATGAAATGATCGCCGAGCGCATCGGCCGGGGTCGCCCGACCATGGCGATTTGCCTCGGGTTGCAGATCCTTTGTGCCGGAAGCGAAGAGAGCCCGGGTAGCGATGGTCTGGGGATCTTTCCGGGCAGTGTGCGCCGTTTCGGCGGATCGATGGTCGTTCCTCAGATGGGCTGGAACCGGGTCGATCCAGATACAAATTGTCGCTTACTGGAGCCCGGATACGCCTATTTCGCAAATTCCTATCGTTTGGCTGAAGCGCCTTTGGGTTGGTCGGTGGCTTGGGCCGAACACGGCGACCGGTTCATCGCCGCGCTGGAGCGTGGGTCGGTCCTGGCATGTCAGTTTCATCCGGAGCTATCCGGGGATTGGGGCCGTGGGCTGATCGAGCGTTGGCTTGCTATGGGCCGAGAAGGAGACAGGTCATGTTAACCACCAGGATCATTCCCTGCCTGGACGTAAGAGATGGCCGGGTGGTCAAGGGAGTGCGTTTCCAGGACCTGCGCGATGCAGGTGACCCGGTGGAACTGGCGAGTGCCTACGAGGCGTGCGGTGCCGACGAACTGGTCCTGCTGGACGTCTCGGCCACACCAGAAGGTCGCAGTACGGCCCTGGAGATCGTACGTAAAGTGCGCGCCCGGTTGTCGATTCCCCTGACCGTGGGCGGCGGGATCCGCGGGGTGCAGGCGGCCGGTGAGCTGCTCGAGGCCGGGGCCGATAAAATTGCGGTCAACACGGCGGCCGTGGCCCGGCCCGATCTCCTCGGCGAGTTGGCCGATCGGTTCGGACGTCAATGCACGGTACTTGCACTTGATGCTGCTTCCCGGCCCCGGGGAGGCTGGGAAGTTGTGGTGACATCGGGTAGGGAGCATACCGGCAACGACGCAATTGCCTGGGCCGAGGAAGCGGCTCGGATTGGCGCCGGCGAGATCCTCCTTACAAGCTGGGACCGCGATGGAACGAGATCGGGATACGATCTGGAGCTGATCAGCGCCGTCCGAGAGACCGTGTCTGTACCGTTGATCGCCTCGGGAGGGGCGTCCACTCCGGGGCACTTGCTAGAGGCGATTCGTGCCGGCGCAGATGCGGTCCTGGCGGCCTCCATTTTCCACTACCGGGAGTACAGCGTGGCCGGGCTGAAGGAGTTTCTGGCCGGCTTAGGAGAGGAGGTGCGCCAATGATCGTCCCGAGCATTGATATCATGCAGAGTGCAGCCGTGCAGCTGGTAGGAGGCAGAGAGAAAGTCCTGGATGCCGGCGACCCACGGCCCTTGGCAGAGCGGTTCGGAAGAGTGGGCGAAGTGGCGCTGATCGATCTGGACGCAGCCATGGGCCTGGGCTCCAACTCCGAGATTATCCGCGAGCTTCTTAGCCTGGCTCCGTGCAGGGTTGGCGGCGGAATTCGCGACGTTAGTACCGCACGCGAGTGGCTGGATGCGGGGGCTTGCCGGGTCATTTTGGGAACCGCGGCCGAACCCGAGATCCTGGGGCAGCTTCCGCCCGATCGGGTGGTAGCGGCACTGGATGCCGTGGACGGGGAAGTTGTAGTCGAGGGATGGAGGCGGGGCACGGGTCGCTCGGTGGCCGACCGGATGACAGAGCTGCGGGGTCTTGCTGGCGGGTTTCTGGTGACCTTCGTCGAGCGCGAGGGACGAATGTCGGGAACCGCCCTGGATCGGGTGGCCGAGTTGGTGGACTTGGCCGGCCCGGCCCGGCTGACCGTGGCGGGGGGCGTGAGCAGCCCCGCGGAGATCGCCGCCCTGGATCGTCTAGGCGCGGACGCACAGGTAGGCATGGCCATCTACACCGGCGAGATGAGCCTGGCAGAGGCCTTCTCGGCTCCCATGATCTCTGATCGTGAGGACGGGCTGTGGCCTACAGTGGTTGTCGATGAGGTCGGTAAAGCCCTGGGGCTGGTCTACTCGGACATCGAGAGTCTCGGCCAAGCCCTGGAGCAAGGGCGAGGAATCTACCGTTCCCGAACGCGGGGGTTGTGGGTCAAAGGGAAGACTTCCGGCAACTACCAGGATCTGCTGGCCGTGAATGCCGACTGCGATCGGGATACTCTTCGCTTCAAGGTTCGCCAGCACGGATCGGGCTTCTGCCATCTGGGCGGCCGTTCGTGTTGGAGAGGCGACGGCGGACTCGCAGGCCTCGTCCGCCTTTTGGCCGGGCGCGTGAAAGCGGCGCCAAAAGGCTCTTATACGGGTCGGTTGCTGTCGGACAAAATTCTGCTTGAGGCCAAGCTGGTCGAGGAAGCGAAGGAACTGGCCGAGGCATCCAGCGCGAAGCAGGTTGCCTGGGAAGCCGCGGATGTATTGTACTTCACCTCGGTCGCTCTGGCCCGAAGCGGCGTAGGGCTCGATGAGGTAGAGGCCGAACTGGATCGCAGACGAATGCTGGTGTCCCGCCGAGCGGGTGACGCCAAGATCGAAAAGGAGGATGCCTCATGAGCCGGTTTTTGTTTCGCAGGCTGGGAATCGATCAGGTCCGGTCGTTGGGCAGGAGAGCCACGGATCCCGAGGTTCTTTCCCGGGCGGTCGCCATCGTGGAGGACGTTCGCACGAACGGCGAAGACGCCTTGCGCGCGCATGCCGAACGATTGGGCGACCTGGCATCCGGAGATCCTTTGGTGTTTGGCAGGGATGCCCTGACCGATGCCCTGGATTCGATACCGACCGAACAACGTGCTCTGCTGGAAAGAACCGCGGAGCGAATTCGATCTTTCGCCAGGGCACAGCGATCGGTTCTCGGGTCGCTTGAAGTGGCGCTTCCGGGAGGAGCCGCAGGTCATTCCGTCGTTCCGGTAGAGCGAGCCGGTTGTTACGCCCCGGGTGGCCGTTTTCCTCTCCCTTCTTCGGTGTTGATGACGGCGCTGACCGCCGCGACGGCCGGGGTGAACTGTATCTGGATCGCATCACCCAGACCGGCCCGGATCACGCTGGCCGCGGCTGGTTTGGCCGGAGCCACCGGTCTTCTCGCCGTCGGCGGGGCCCAGGCCATTGCCGCTTTGGCGTATGGAGCAGGGCCAATCCCTGCCTGTGATGCGGTGGTGGGTCCGGGCAACCGCTGGGTGACAGCCGCCAAGCAACTGGTCTCGGGCCGGGTGGCCATCGACATGCTGGCGGGCCCATCGGAGTTGGTGGTAGTTGCAGATGGATCCAGCGATCCGAATGTGGTGGCGGCCGATCTAATCGCTCAGGCGGAACATGACCCGGACGCCTGGCCGGTGTTGATCAGCCTGGACGTGGAGTTGATCGACCGGGTGGAACGAAGACTAGAAGAGCGGTTGATAGGCCTGCCGACCGCCGAAAGCGCTCGAGCTGCGCTGGAGAACGGGTTCGCCGTGTTCGTCACGAGCCCGACAGAGGCGATAGGCGTCTGCGATTGTCTGGCACCCGAGCACCTGGAACTGTGTATTGAGGGTGCAAAAGACATGGCTTCTCGGTTGAACCACTACGGCGCACTGTTCATCGGTGCCGGCGCTGCGGAAGTGCTGGCTGATTACGGCGCAGGGCCCAACCACGTCCTGCCCACCGGGGGCACGGCCAGATTCACAGGTGGCCTGAGCGTCTCTACCTTCTTGCGCACACGGACCTGGTTGCGAATCGACGATCTGGAATCCGTCCAGCCCCTTGTCAGCGACGCCGCTGCATTTGCCAGGCTGGAGGGCCTGGAGGCTCACGCCAGGGCGGCTGAACTTCGACAAGTAGGGTAAAGCCGAATCTCACATGCCGCGGGGTGCAGCGACAAGGCTGGCCGATCTCACTACCGACAACCGTTCAGGCCTGCAGGAAAAAGGAACCTTCGATGTGATCCGGTCGAGGAGCCTGGCTCACGTCGACAGGGTCGGGCGGTATCGGCGCCGTCTTCTGTTCGGCCGCCTTGCGTCGCCTGCGGACTTCTTCCATTGGCAGCAGTTCGCCCTGTAGCTTGTCCACATACAGGATGCCTTCCAGGTGATCTATCTCATGTTGCCACAGCACCGCGTTGGGACCCTGCGCCTCGGCCAGGACTTCCTTGCCGGAGTTCGTCTCGTAGCGGACCTTGATCCAGCGGTTGCGCCGCACCAGGCCGCCGACATCGGGAATGCTCAGGCAGCCCTCGTAACCGTCTTGTGTATCATCCGAACGCTCGATGATCAGCGGGTTGCGGGCGAAGACAATGTGCGGCTTGTCTGTTTTGTAGTCCAGCTCCAGCACGGCCACCCGCAGGCTCAAGCCCACCTGCGGCCCGGCGATGCCCACGCCTTCTTTATGGCGCATGGCGGCTTCCATGCGCCGGGCGACGTTTTCGAGATCGAGGTCGGCCGGCACCGGGCGGGCCCAGAGACGCAACACCCTCATCTCGGGCGAACCGCGGGTTACCACCTTGAAAGCTTCCCTTTGTTCGGTAAGGCGCAGGCGCTCATCGTCCCGCCAAGCGAATCCGTGCCGGACGATCGGTCGGCTGGCGCAGCCTGAAAGCAAAGGCAGCGAAGCCATCCCGCTCATGGCCAGCATTTCACGTCTCGTCCAACGCATACAGAAACCTCCTCACAAGCGTCGCGCGATTTTCACAAACCTTTGACCGCCCCGACTAATTATTCTAGGTTGTGCTGATGGACATGTCCACCGGCAAAATCACAATTCCCGGGCGTACCGAGACTATTCGCGCACACAAGGCGCGCGGTGGCAAGGTAGCTGCGGTTTTTCCGATCCACTATCCGCGAGCATTGTTGCGTGCCTGCGGCATCTTGCCGGTGGAGGTCTGGGGGCCGCCTGGGATGGATACCAGCCAGGGCGACGCCCACCTGCAGTCTTACACCTGCCCAATCGTTCGCGCCGGGTTGACCTTTCTGCTGCAGGGCGGACTCGAGCAGGTTGACCTGATCGTCGTGCCGCACGCCTGCGACTCGCTCCAGGGATTTGGATCGATCCTGCTGGATTTCATCAAGCCGGCCCAGCCGATTGTGCCGTTCTACCTGCCGCGCGACTCGGGCGAACCGGCCCGCCGGTTCCTTGTCGCTGAGATTTCGCGAGTTCTCGACGAGCTTTGCGAGATTGACTGCAAGAGGCCCTCGTCCGAAGAGATCGCACAGGCTATTGAACGCGAAGAACGTGCCGACTCCTTGCTGGCCGAGTTGCTGGCCCAGGCCGCGCAGCTTCCCATAAGCGACCGGGATCTCTATCGCGTCGTGCGCTCGCGGGAATACCTGCCGTCCGAGGAGTTCAAAGAGGCGGCTAAAGCGCTGCTGGAGCGCAAGACCGAAAAGGCGCGCTCGGGAATTCCCGTGTTGCTTTCGGGCATCGTCCCGGAGCCCGCCGGTCTCTTCGACGCAATAGCAGCGGCCGGTGGCAGGGTGGCCGGTGACGATCTGTGTTGCTCAGGCCGCAGGCTTTATCCCAAGGGCAAAGGGGATGATCCACTGGTGCGTATGGCGGATGGGTTGCTCTCGGGTCCTCCCGACTCTACTCGCGGAAGTGTGGTGGATGCACGCCTGGATCACCTGATGGACCTGGTCAGGCGACACCAGGCCAGAGGGATAATCTTCTACTCAATGAAATTCTGCGAGCCCGAACTGTTCTATCTGCCCCAGTTGCAGCAAGGTCTTCAGGCTGCCGGTATCCGCTCGGTTGTGATCGAGTCAGAACTCGATCAGCACTTTCCCGACCAGGCCGTTACACGGATAGAAGCCTTCCTGGAGAATGTGAAATGAATCCTCTCGGCTCACTTAAGTATCACCTGAACGTCAACCTGCTGGGAAGATCCTTCCTGCGCTTTGACAGAATGCGACTCACGCGGCGCATGAGGCGAGTGGGCTTCTGGAAGAACGAATACCTGTCTCCACCGTTGATGACCTCGCCGTGGCTCAAGGAGCTGATCGCCAGCCATTACCTGAAAGGGCGTTATGCCAACGGACACGGCCCGGTCGCCTGGGTGACCTCGGGCGGCCCGGTAGAGTTCCTGGTCGCGCTGGGTTACTACGTCCTCTATCCGGAGAACCACGGGGCAGTCTGTGGAATCAGGCGCAGCGCGGAAGATCTCTGCATTATGGCCGAGGGCCACGGTTACTCGCGCGACATATGTTCCTATGCGCGCACCGACTTCGGCGCCATGCTGGGCGGCAAGACTCCGGTTGGCCGCCTGCCGCGGCCGGATCTGCTTCTGTGTTGCAGCAATATCTGTCAGACCGTGTTGCTCTGGTACCGGGTACTGGCGCATCATTTCAAGGTGCCCCTTATTTTAGTGGAGACGCCGTTTTTGTATCGTGACGCCCTGCCCCACCAGGTCGACTACGTCAAGCGCCAACTCGAGGCCGGGGTCGAAGTGGCCGAGAAAGTCGCCGGCCGCTCGCTTACCCCTAGCGCACTTGGTCTGGTGGCACGCCGTTCGAAGGAAGCCTCGCTCTTGTGGGCCGAGATCATGACCTGCGGCAAGCAGTGCCCGACGCCGATCACCGCCTTCGACGAGTTCATCCACATGGCTCCGATCGTCGAGATGCGCGGAGAACAGTTTACCGTCGACTACTACAGGGCAATGCTGGCGGAGCTCAAGGGGCGTATAGAGCACAAGCTGGGCGCTTTGAAGAACGAGAAGAAACGCATCTTGTGGGATAACTTGCCCATCTGGTATCGCATGCGGCGCCTGTCACAGCTGCTGGCCGAGCGCGGCGTGGCTATGGTGGCATCGACATACACCAACGCCTGGGGCGAACTTGCCGAAATGATGGATTCCTCGAAGCCTATCGAATCGGCCGCGCGCGTCTACCTGCACCCGATTCTCAATCGCGGTACGGGCCACAAGCTCGAGACGATCGAGAACATGGCCAGAGAGTATCAGGCCGACGGGATCATCCTGCATTCGGATCGCTCCTGCAAACCCTACTCGGTGGGTCAAATGGATCAGCGTGAAAAGCTGGCCAAGGAAATGAACCTTGCCGCATTATTGCTTGAAGCCGATCACAACGACCCGCGGGTATACTCGGACGAACAGGCAGAAAACAGGCTGGAAGCATTCTTGGAGGTGCTCGGAGCATGAGCGGCGGAGACGTCCACGCGCTGGGAATCGATGCCGGTTCGACCACCCTTAAGCTGGTGGCACTGGACGGGCAATGTTCCATGCTGTGGCACATGCTCGAACCAAGCCAGCCGCGACTCGAGGAGCAGGCAAAGCGTATGCTGCAAGAGGCGTCCGCCAAGGCCGGACGCGAGCTTGGCGAAGAAAGTATTGTGGCTACAGGTTATGGGCGAAACCTGATTCCGGCAGGCCGGCGGATCACCGAGATAACCTGCCACGCGCGGGGCGCTTTCGCCGCGACCGGTCATGGCGGCACGTTGGTGGACATTGGCGGACAGGATTCGAAGGTGATCGTCATTGGACAAGACGGACAGGTGACCAACTTTGTGATGAACGACAAGTGCGCCGCCGGCACCGGACGTTTTCTGGAAGTCGCCGCCACGCGACTGGATATCAGCCTTGACGAGCTTGGCCGCGTTGCGCTCGACTCAAAAGGAGAGGTCTCGATTTCTTCGACCTGTACCGTCTTCGCCGAGAGCGAGATAGTCTCGCAGCTAGCTCGCGGCCAGCCGATAGAGCACATCGTGCGCGGCCTTGTGCGTTCACTGATAAGAAGAGTGGCGGCTTTGGCAAAAAGCGCGGGAATAAGCGCTCCATTGATGCTCTCGGGAGGCGTGGCCAAAAACCCGGCCGTGCGAGAGTTTCTGGCTCAGGAACTGAGTCAGGCGGTGGAGCTTCCGAATCACCCACAACTAATGGGTGCCTACGGCGCCGCTTTGCTGGCCCGGGCCGATAAATAGCAACTATCGCCGGCCGCTGTTTGGCCCGGCACTGAGACATCCGGGAAGCCCCCGCTACAAAACGCTGAACGTCTTCCGGAGCACCTTCACTCCTTCAGGGTTGGGCCGGGCCCTTGAGTACGCTGGCGCCGAAGGTGGTGACATAAATGACGTCCGGGTCGGCTGAATCGAACTGCACGCGCTGAGTATTGGCGAAGGGAAAGTCTGTAAACGGTTCCCAGTTGTCGCCCCCGTCGGTGCTCAACCATAGCGCCCACTCCGGTGTGCCCTCGCACATGGTGGCGTACACCCAGCCGGGCCGCTGCGGGTGGAAGTAGGCCCCGAAGTGTTCCCGGCCGAAGCGCGCTACCTTAAGCCAGTTCGCACCGCCGTCGCGGGTGCGCCACAGCCCTCCCTGGTCGTTGCCGGCATCGGCGGCCCCGATGAAAATGGTATTACTGTCGCCCGGGTCGACCTGGAAGTCCTTGGGCCAGAGCAGCAGAGGACTAGTGGTGATCCGCGTCCAAGAGGAACCACCATCGCCGGAGCGATAAAGCCCCACTCCCTCGGGCCGGAAGGCGCCGTTAACCATGCGGGCGGTTATCAGCGTAAACAATGTCCCGTCGGCGTGCAGCACTACCCGGTAGACACGCATGTTGGCGGGGTCGCCCAGACCATTGCTGATGCTCGTCCAGTTATGACCGTCGTCTTGCGAGCGGTACACCCCGCGGCCGAACACCCCGGCGTAGAGGGTACGCGAGCCCACAGGCGAGTTTGCATCCAGCACGATGCTGGTCAGCGGCGCTTCGGGCAGGGTGTCGTTATCCTCTTGCCAGTTGCGCCCGAAATCGGTGGATACCGCCACGCCTCCGCCGCCGCTTTCCGGATCTCCACCCCAGTGACGGTTGTAAATGATGTTGGCGTTTGGAATATCGTGTACGTCGGAAAACGCTCCCCAGACCTTGCCCGGGACGTCCGGGTCTAAGGCCATCTCGTAGCAGGTGTTGTGCCAGGGTGCTTGACCCTGCTCGTCCCACCAAATCCAGCTACCGCCAGCGTCCGTGGAACAGGCGAAGCCCAGGTCGGTGTAGGCGATGTAGTGGCGCTGGGGCTCGTGTGGATCGATGTAGTAATGCCAGGTAGTGGTCACCACCAGACCGTTGTTTACCCAGGGAGTGCCGGGTCCGGGCACCACTCCCGGCGGCGGGAAAGTGTGGCCGTTGAACCATGAGTTGCCACCGTCGTGGGTGATGTAGCACTTGCTCCACTCGATCAGAACCCGCTCAGGGTCGGCGCGGCTGATGCAAGCTCCGAAGGGGGGATCACCTCCCTTGAAAGATTGTCCCATGGAGGCTGTAACGTAGTTGGGCGCCACGTTGTACTCTGCGGAACGTGGATCCATGAAGAAAGTCTCCCTCCAGTTATCGCCTCCGTCGTCACTGCGCCAGACGTTCTCGTCGTGCGGTGGCCAGAAACCGGTGCTGGAGTTGGTGGTGTAGACGGTCAGGGGGGCGGCGTCACTGGTAAGTGCCCAGGTGTAGGTGGGGATGGAACCGGCCGCCCACTGGTCGTACTGCTCTGTATCCTTGTTGATCCCCTCCCCCATGGCCCACTGCCAGCTCTCTCCCCGATCCGCTGAACGGAATACTCCGCCGGCGAACTGTCCACCGTCGAGCCGGCTGGGCACGGTGCAGTAGAGCATGATCTGGCTTGAAGCGGGATTCGACCCGCCAGCAAAACCATTTATCTGCGCGCCGTCGTCGGGCAGCCCAGCGGTCTTGCGGACCCAGCTTTGGCCGCCGTCGTCCGAGCGCCAGATGCCTTCCTGGGTGGCCACGAAGATCACCCGCTCCGACGACGACGAGCTGCGATCGAAGTGTACCGCCAGAGCCTCGCCGCCCGGGCCGGCGCATTTCGTCCAGCTGCGAGCGCCGTCGCGGGAGACACGGCAGCCGTCGGCGGTGCCGGCCACTACCAGCTGGGGGTCGTCCGGGTCATAGAGAATTTGCCCATAGGCGTTGGCGCCGAGATTCGCCCAGTCTTCCCA
This sequence comes from uncultured Myxococcales bacterium, assembly GCA_964513625.1. Classification (GTDB taxonomy): domain Bacteria; phylum Myxococcota; class B64-G9; order B64-G9; family B64-G9; genus DATKYQ01. The sequence goes on from CAZENH010000007.1 coordinate 57,082, forward strand.
TGTGTGACCCCGGTCGTGGGATATTTTCAGCTGGTCCCATTGCGGCGCCAGGATCACGTTCAGATCTTGCGGGTGAAATGCCGCCGGACAATGAAGGTAGCTCTGCCGCTGCTTGAAATGTATCAGCCGCCACCAGTGACCGCCGTCTTCCGAGACATAGGAGCCGGACATGTCACAGTTTATCATCATCAGATCGGGGTCCAGCGCGCTGATGGAGGGCGCGAACATACCCCCGCCGCCGGACAAACCCGTGGGCAGCCAGCCGTCTACGACGATGTCTCCTCCGGTGTCGGCACCCGCATCAGCTCCAGTATCGGCGCCCGGATCAGCACCGGCATCGACGCCCGGATCGGCACCGGCATCTACGCCAGCGTCGTGCGCACCGTCCTTCCCGGCATCTTCCCGACCGCTTATCCGGCCCTGGCTACAACCGGCACCCGCGAACACCAATGCCAGGACGCCTGCGAGCAACGCTACACAGCGCCTCATGCCGGCAGCCTCCTTAAAAGGGGCAACCCATTGAGTTTCATTCACTTGCCTTACCAGCGATCGATTTTCCACTTGCTCTTGTGCTTGACGATCCAGACCTTGTCCCGCGAGGCAAAGTCTTCTTTCACCCGCACCCAGCAGCCTTCGACGACATTCTTTTCTTTATAACGCCTCGCGGCTCGCTCGATGTCGGCCTGCGGGAGCACGTCCAACGGGCAGGTTTGCAGCTGGTATCCCTGCTTGAAATAATTGCGCAGCTGTCTGAAAACCTCCTGCGGTCTCGTCGCCGCACGCGAGGGATCCGGTACTGAAAAATATGCCCGCAGGGACTCCTTGTTCTTTCTCTTTGCCGCCGCGAATACATATTCCAGTACCTTTACTGCCGATCGGTATGCCGACCTGTATGCGCGTATCTCGGCGCCTTCCTTGCTGGCCGGCTCTGGTGCTTGTTTCACCTCGAATGGCAAGCCGGTAAGTCTTTTGCCGGTGCCGTTCTCCTCCATCTTGAGCGCTCGTACGTACTCGTCCTGGACGATCTCTACCTGCTTTATGAAAGTTGCGTATTCGGACAGGCGCTGTTTTGCATCCAGCGCCTGTGTTCTGTTTCGGGACCTGTTCAGGCTGACCTGAAGAAGGTGTGCCGTTCGGCCCTGCGGTTCCCAGATGCATGAGCGCTTGTTGTCGAACTCGCGCCGGAAAGGAGTCAGTACCAGGTCCAGTAAAATTTTCCGGCGTTGAGAAACCAGATTCGGATCATACGGCGTCTTGCAGATCATCGAGACGTAATCCAGGTTGAGCTTGCAGAAGGCGGGCCGATCGAGAGGCTTGTATTTTTCTGCGGGCGCTTGCTCGAGAATGACGGGCGCGGCCTTGTGCCGCGGACGCGCGTTGAGAAGCTCGTCCACCAGCGGGCCGATTCTATCCGCTGCTTCCCGGAGGTTCTTCAGATTGGTCGATGCACGCGATGTAACTCGCGCCTTGCGCGCGTCGATAAGCTGCAGTGAAAGCACGTAGAGATCCTCGAGGCGGCCGACGCTCCCGCCGATCAGCCAGTCTGCTCCGAGCGCCCCGGCCAACTCGGCCATGCAACTCTCATCGTTGCAGCCCAGCAGGTTTTTCTGCTGCTCGGCCGTAAGCATGGCCCGCACATCGGCCGGCCCCATGGCGTGCACACCGTGGCGCGCGAGCAAAGCGTTCAGTAATAGATCGGAAAGTACGCCGTCCGTGCCTGCTGGGACACCGGCATAGGCGTGAACGCCGGGGACGACTACCTTGAATTCTGCTTGCCCGCCAAACGACCGGCCGCCAGTGGCAAACAAGATCAGAATAACTACGCAGATCGAATTTCTGGTCACATTTCCTCCCACGCCTGCGCCCGGGATTGAGGATACACATGCCGGACAGCTCTATGCAAGATCCAGTCAGAAGACAGATGGGATTGACGTCCGGAATCAGAATGGCCGTGATCTACGAGCTGCAAGAAATGCTGAAGAACGCGAGGGTAGTCCCGGTTGCGTTTTCGCTGCTATTGCACGCTGCTCGGGAAAGGGTTCACACGAGTTGATCCGGCCACCAGAGCGGATCAACTCATCGTCTACTTATTCTCCCGCGCCTTCTTCAGTCGCTGCTCCTCCTTCACCAGCTGCGGGCTCCTCGGCGGCGGGCGCCTCGACGGCCTTATAGCTCTTCACATTGAGCCACATGATCGGCTTCTTCTTCGTGCCCTTGCGGATCAATTGGGCCGAGACTTTGACTTTCTTGCCGGCAAGCTCCTTTACAAGTTTCTTGCCCTTGGCGTTCATGTATACGCGATAGATCTTCGCGTTCTCGCCCTTGAGGTTGATGCCGATGAGCTTGCCCTTCTTGCTTGACAGTTTTACTACTTCTCCCTGGACGGTTTGCAGCTTGGGCCCTTTCTTGGCCGCTGGTTTCGCCTTTCCCGCCAGAGCCTGGCTGCCCGCCAAGAATGCCAGGGCTACGAATAGTGCCGTGCTGGTGATAGCAATCCTTTTCATGTCTTTTCTCCTCGGAAGTTAGAGTCCAACTCCTATTCTCCCACTCTTTATCCAAATCTCGTGCCAACGAAGGACTTTTTGTCTGTCTGGAGAGAACAGCCCGTTTTTATTGCAATGTTTTCGTCAGCGGATGGGAATGCCCGAGTTCTAGGGGCATTATCGGAACAAGACTTCCGAAAAAAAACCAGATTGGAGGATCATGCTGTTTTGTGGTTTGTATTCTTGAAGTCTTCTTTCTTCAGGCCATAACGCTGCATCTTGTCGTAAAGAGCGCGGGTGGTGATCTGTGCCCTCTTGGCGGTCTCGCCTATCCGTCCAGTTGTTTCCCTCAACCGCGATGAAATGTAAGCCTTCTCAAATTGTACCACGAGCAAACTGCGGGCCTTGCGCAATGGTTGCTCAAACCATGCCTGCGGTAGAGCCAAACTCCCCAGGTCACGCATATCGCTATTCTCAGGAAGGTTTTCAGAAACGGTGTTCATTCGGAAGGAATGCGGCAAGTCATCGAGTTCGATGTGAGAGGTCTTGCAAAGCAGGATGGCTCGCTCGATTACGTTGATTAACTCGCGAACATTGCCGGGCCAATCGTAGCGCATAAGTGCTCGCAGGACCTCATCTCCGATACCTTCGGCTTCACGGCCGGTATCCGCGGCGAAATGGCTGACGTAGCTCTTGGCTAGCGCCGGGATGTCTTCACGGCGTTCGCGAAGGGGAGGCACCTTCAAGGTGACCACGCCCAGGCGGTAGAGCAAGTCGCTACGAAATTCTCCTTGCCTGGCCATTTCATGCAGATCCCGGCTGGTGGCGGCCATGACCCGGACATCAACCTGGAAGGGCCATTCCCCTCCTACTCGCTGTATCTCGTGGTCTTGAAGCACACGCAGTAGCCGGACTTGCAGGTGGTGAGGCATCTCGCCGATTTCATCGAGAAAGATCGTGCCCCGGTGAGCTAGCTCGAAGCAGCCTCGGCGAGCTCTTGTCGCCCCGGTGAAGGCGCCTTGCTCGTGCCCGAACAACTCGCTTTCGAGCAGCGATTCCGGCAACGCCCCGCAGTTGACGGCTACGAAAGCACCGGACCGGTTGTTGCCATTGTAAATGGCCCGAGCCAGCCTCTCCTTGCCCACGCCTGTCTCACCTGTAATGAGCAGCGAAGTTTTGCTAGCGGCAACGCGCTGCACTAGATCCATGAACTCCTTCATGATGGGACTCTCGGAAACGAAGTCATCCAGCCGGGGAGGCTGCCTGACGCTTCTCATCGAGAGGGCCTTGCGGCTGAGTTCGAGGTGCCTCTCCATGATGGCGGAGATTGTATCTGCCAGTTCGGCCGGAGGAAGCCCGGCGTTCAGAATCGCGTCGCAGCCGGCGGCTGTCAGGTTCACGCGTTCATCTGGATCGTTCTTGTTGGTAAGCACAACCAGGCTTGGTGCGTTGAGCAGGCTCTTGTATTTGCTCAGTGATTCCTCGATTGGTTCAGGGATCAAAGAGCGCTCGACGACGACCAGGTCGCAGGTCTCACGGCCGATGTGTTCCCAAAGATTCAGTCGTTTTTGGGGAAAATCGACGATTACATCCGGCTTTGCAAGCAGCCTCTTCAGGTTACGGCGTGAATTTTGGCGGTTTAACGCTAATAAGATTCGAGCAATCACTTGCAAAACCTCCCGAAGGGGTTTTCGGAAGGATAACTTCTTATTTTATAGGAAGTCAACATCCGATTGCATGTCCTGTTCTAAAATGATCACATCCGGGTCTCCGTGTTCCAACCATGGAGAATCAGCAGATAAACGAATACCAAACCCGCCATTTGCTAATATGGCATGCCTTTTGAAATGTAAATCCTGCAGATGAAAAGATCTTTTTAAGGAGTTGTTGCATGTGCTCAAAAAAAATCAATATTGATCAAGACGAGTTGAGAGCAAGTAACAACCAGAAATCTTTACGGAAGAAGAAAAAAAAAGACATAAAATCTAAAAAATCAGAAGAGCCTAAAAGGGATGAAATCGAAGAGACCGATGCCGAAAGCAGACTTCCCGTCATGAAATGGTGATCTGATCGAATACGATCGCTTGCGCCTTGTCGCTAAATAGCGAATTTTGCAGTAGACGTTCTTTTGCGGACAATAAGATCAGGCCGACATAACCAGCACTTTTTTACGGGCACGGCGACCTTGACGAGCGGTACCTGCTGGCTGGATCTTGTCCTGCCGACCGCATGCCAGATCGGCCACGGTAGGTCCACACACCGGGTCGATCGGTACGATATTTTGGGGCACAACGAAAGATTGTGGCTCGGGGTACGAGATCAGAGTTCCTTCGAAGTTGCGTAGTACCGTATGACTCGGACTGGATGACAGCACATACTGGGGCAGGACGGGAATCTTCCCGCCGCCATGCGGGGCGTCCACCACGAAAGTCGGAATGGCAAGGCCGCTGAGACGACCTCGCAGGTACTCCATGATTTCGATGCCGCGCGCCAACGGCGTGCGGAAGTGCTCCACACCGCGCACCAGGTCACACTGAAACAGGTAGTAAGGCCGGACGCGGTTGCGTATCAGACCTCGGCAAAGAGTTTCCATCACCCGGGGATCATCGTTGATCCCGCGCAGTAAGACGCTCTGGTTGCCTAGCGGGATACCGGCATCCGCCAGGCAAGCCAAAGCCTCGGCTGCCTGTTGGGTCAACTCCTGTGGGTGGTTGAAGTGGGTGTTGATCCACAAGGGCTGGTAACGGCGCAACATGGATACCAGGTTGTCGGTTATCCGCATCGGCAGGGTAACCGGCGTACGGGTGCCGATGCGAATTATTTCCACGCTTGGCACCGAACGAATGGCAGACAGGATCTTTTCCAGGGCGCCTGTAGAGAGAGTCAGGGGATCGCCACCGGAAATGATCACATCGTGGATTTCCGGGTGCTTTTGCAAGTAGGCGATCGCCCGGCGGAGACTGGCCGCAGAGATTACTGACTCGCGTTGGCCGGTGACTCGTTTACGAGTGCAGTGCCGGCAATACATTGCACAGATCGAGGTTGAAATCAGCAGTGCCCGATCGGCGTAGCGGTGCACCAGGCCGGGAACGGGCATGTCACACTCTTCTTCCAGCGGGTCGTCGCGCAGGAACGGAGGATCGATAAGTTCAAGTCCTTGAGGCACGGACATGGCGAATACTGGATCACTTCGGTCGAGCCGTCGCACGAGCGATGCATAATACGGAGTAATGGCCAACGGAAACCTTAAGGCTGACTCGTATATGTCGTTCGGAATGGAGCGCCATCTGTAAGTCTCCGCCAGATCGGCGACTGAACGAATGCGCTTGCGCATCTGCCAGCGCCAGTTGTTCCACTGTGCGCTGGTCGGAACGAGCGTCATTTCCGGTCTGACGTTTTCCAGAATCGCTATTTGATTTGGTTCGGATCGCTGCGGTTCTGCGGATGGAGGCTCTTCGATGGCCTCTGTGGAATCCGTCTGCATTTTCATTTTGGTTGTTTCCTTTTATATGAACACTGGATAATGACTTAGACAAGGTCGACCAGGAACGCCTTGCTTCCGAACACGAAAGCGTGTCTGAGCAACTTCAAACTGGCCTTTAGATCATTCGTTTCCGTGGCGCTCATGCTGAAGGAGAAGAAGCCCGAGATCATCCCGATCACGGCGAAGGCCAGCGAATGCGCGCGTTCGGGCTGCAGGGTCTGGGGAAGGAAGTTGGCCAACTGCCCGGCGATTTCATCGACGTAGCAACCGAAGTGATCTTCAAGGCCGCTTATGGCGTCGCTTTGAAGTTTGATTAGCAAGCGACCCTGGAACAGAAGCAGGAAATCTTCTCGTCTGTTCATGAAGAATCGAGAGTGGACATCAAACAACTGCTCGAGCATTTCTTGCAGACTCTGCGGGGCTTTTTTGGAGCTACGCAATAACTTGATCAGGCGATTGATTGTGTCTTCCATGAGTGCCAGCACGACATCTTCCTTGCTGGCGAAGTAGCGATAGAATGTTCCCTTGCCCACGTCGGCACGTTCGGTAATCTCTTCTATTGTCGTTGCATCGACTCCATAGCTACAGAACAATAACCGCGCGGCGCTGAGCAGTTTCTTGCGTGTGCGCAGAGTGCGGCGCTGCATGCGGTTGGAGGGTTCCCTCAACTCCGCATCCGTAATCGGGATCTCGCCAAAAGGTTCTTCTTGGTCAGTACAAAACATATCGGTCATAGTAGACTCCCTAGTCACTGCGGACTATTTAGTCACAAATGACCCTATTGTGTCAAGTCTTTTTTTATGGCCATGTAGTGCAACGTATTGTCACAAAGAAATTTTCATTTTTACTTATCAAAGAAATGTTCTTTTTCCGGCCATAGCGATCGAATATAGATTATGAAACAAATACCAGCAGATGTACTGGAGAACCAAAGATGCTGATCGGACTGACCTACGATTTACGTGACGACTATTTACGAGAGGGTTACACCGAGGAGGAAACGGCCGAATTCGACAGGCCAAGCACCATCGAAGCCATAGAAAACACGCTGCGGCGGTTGGGCTATCAGACCGAGCGCATTGGACATGCGCGCACGCTCGTGACGCGACTGGCCGCAGGCGATCGCTGGGATCTCGTTTTCAACATTGCCGAGGGTCTTTACGGTCACGGACGTGAGGCGCTGGTGCCGGCGTTGCTGGATGCCTACCAAATTCCATATACCTTCTCGGATCCGATGACTTTGACCCTTGCGCTACACAAGGCCCATGCCAAGCGCGTGCTGCGCGATGCCGGTGTGCCTACTCCGGACTTCGCCATCGTTACAAACCCGGCTGACATTGCCGGTTTGAAACTAGCCTACCCGTTGTTTGCCAAACCTATTGCAGAGGGTACCGGTAAAGGTGTCGACGCACGTTCGTGTATAACCGATTCGGTACAGGCAGAACGCGTTTGTAATGATCTACTCGAGCGATTTCACCAACCGGTTCTAGTCGAGCGCTTCCTACCGGGCCGGGAAGTGACCGTCGGCCTGATCGGTACGGGCGAGGCGGCGGAGGCGATTGGCGCGCTCGAAGTCGTCCTGCTTCCTCGGGCAGAAGCCCAAGTGTACTCCTATTTCAATAAGGAGAACTGCGAGGACTTGATCGAATATCGCCTGGTAGACGATGACGCGCTGATTCGCCAGGCATCCGGGCTGGCTCTCGCTGCCTGGCGGGTGCTTGAATGCCGCGACGGAGGCCGCGTGGATTTGCGCGCGGACGAGAGCGGTCAACTGCAAGTGATCGAGCTGAATCCCCTGGCCGGCCTGCATCCCGAGCACTCGGATCTGCCGATTTTAGCCACGAAGATGGGCATTTCTTATCCCAGGCTGATCGATCGCATCATGCATTCGGCCCTGGCGCGATACGGCATCGAAGCACCGCAGATTTCGAACGCCTGAGGGGAGATGACATGCGCCTGGTAGTCATGTATACCCCGGCCGCGCCGGACGCTGCGCCGGATGATCTAGATGGCCTGGTTCAACTGGAGTCAATCAGCACCGCGTTATGTGAGATGGGTCACGAGGCTGTTCCCTTGCCTTTCGGGCTCGATCTCGGAAACGTTCGGCGTGCACTGCAACGCGAAAAACCGGACTGCGTCTTCAACCTTGTCGAATCAGTCGCGGGGCACGATCGCTTACTGCATCTTGCCCCGGCCCTGTTGGAAGCGTTTGGTATTTCGTTTAGCGGGTCCGGCTCGTGCGCAACGCTGACGACGACTAACAAGCTTTTAGCCAAGCGGATGATGAGCGATCATGGGCTGCCTACACCGGCCTGGCTGGAGCCGTATGATCGTTCCCCAGAAGCGCCAGCACCCGGGACTCGGTTGATTGTCAAGTCGGCCTGGGATCATGGATCAAAGGGCCTGGATGACAACTCACTGCTGGAGTTGGAAGACGAGGCCGACCTGCTTGCACGTCTGCGCAGTTTGTCTGCATCTAAAGGAAAAGAATGGTTTGCCGAAGCCTTCATTGACGGTCGCGAGTTCAATTTGTCATTACTGGCCGATATGGAAGGAGCGCGCGTCTTGCAACCCGCTGAGATCCGTTTCGAGGGCTTTGAGGCCGACAGGCCACGCCTGGTGGGCTACAAGGCCAAGTGGGATAGCGAGTCTTTTGAATATTCGCATACGGTACGCTCGTTTGATTTTCCCTCCAGCGACGATCGTCTCCTGAGCAAGATATCCGCCTTGGCATCGGAAGCCTGGCGACTGTTTGGATTGCGTGGCTACGCAAGGGTTGACTTCCGCGTGGATCAAGCGGGAAATGCATACATACTCGAGGTCAACGCCAATCCTTGCCTTTCACCGGACGCCGGTTTCGCAGCAGCCGTCGAGCGCTCCGGCATGACATACAATCAGGCTATTGAAAGTATCGTTTTAGACGCGGTCTCGCGCAGGTAGAAGAGGCGTTTTACGGCTCTGCTCTTCAGCACACACACAGCGGGCGGCCGATCCGGATACGGTCGACGATCCAGCGCGCTCCGTCAATCTCGGGTATCATGTCCAGCAGGCGGCACTTGGTTCTGAACGAGTCGACCCAGCCGTCGAGAATGAACCAGTTTTCCCGGCGATCGAATCTTACGTCGCACTTGCCAATCAGGCCGTGTTCCGACAGATGTTGTTGCCAACGGACAAGCAGTGCCTCTAGTTCTGATTGCGGACCATCAAAGTTGCGCTGTTGTAGCATGTTTCTTCTCTCTTTCTTCCCTGGCGGACGATTATATCCGCCAGTTTCCTGTGTTCTGAAATCAGCTGGTGTTCTTTCTGCAGCACTCTTTCTGTGAAGCTCTCACTTACGTCGCGAGACCGCAGTCGCCTGGCAGTCCTGGTGGTGCGATAGCTGCGGTCGATGAAGATGCGTAGGTCGACATTTAAAAGCAGGCTTGTATAGGTACCTTCAACTATGATCACGTCGAGTTTTCCCGCCGGCAGCATCTCCTGCTCGATTTGGTTTTCTTCGAAGCACACAAGCGGCTTCAAAAGCGGCTGGCCTGTATTCTGCACGAGTCTGTGAATGTGCTCGTCCAGAAGATCGAGCCGTACTTCCTTTGGTCCGACCTGGCTGATGTCTGTTCTGCGGCTATCGTGGTTGGTTCGAGGCGGAAGTCTGAAGTAGTCGTCTTGTGCCAGGATTACTACCTCGAGATCACGCTGGATGAGAGTTTCCGACAGGCAAACCGCAAGGCCGCTCTTGCCCGATCCTGACTCGCCGGCAATGCAAACGGTGACAGTCTCGCCACAGGGTTCCAGCAAGGCAAGAACCATGGGCAATATTTCAGCCGCCATCCGGCGCTGCGCGTCAACAATTACCAACCGTTCACCGACCATGAAGGCCGTTCCTCTTTTTATCTCAACCGCACTTCTGAAAGCTGCGCGCGGTCGCCCTCGAGGCAAATCGGGCAAGCCAAACAAACGCATTGCCGCTCGCGGCAACTTCAACCTTTCCGGGAAAGACCAACGGTATTCGGTGGGGAGCAGGAATCTGCAACGAAGCGCTCAGCTTGTCAACGAAAATCGTACAAACGGGTGTTTTATGGCATTAGCCTGCTGGATCAGTTCGCCGGCCGAAGACTGTTCCGCGTCAAGTTGCGCAGATGATCCGCCGCCACTTCCGGCGGGATTGGATTGATGTAGAAACCCGTTCCCCACTCGAAGCCGGCCACGCTCGTAAGGCGCGGGATAATCTCGATGTGCCAGTGGTAGTCGTAAGTGAGCGTGCCCCAGTAGCCCGGACGCTTTGGAGCCATCATGGCGTTAGGCCCCGTATGGATCATGAAATTGAAAGGGGGATCGTCCAGTGTCGTCCGCAGGCGCGACAGCACGTCCTTCAGTATCCGTCCCATAGACAGCGCCCCGGCGTCGTTCAGCAGGGTGAAGTCGTGTGAGTGTTTCTTGGGAGCCAGGAACATCTCGTAAGGGAACCTTGACGCAAAGGGACACAGCGCCACAAAATCCTCGTTCTCGGACACGATCCGCGTTCCGTCATTCTCCTGGGCCAGGATGTCGCAGATCAGGCAGCGCTCCTTGAGGCGATAGTAGTCGCGAGACGAGTCCAACTCGTGAGCCACGGTAAGAGGCGTAACCGGTGTGGCGATTAACTGGGTGTGCGAGTGAGACAGCGAAGCCCCCGCATCGCGGCCCTCGTTCTTGAACACCAGGACATAGCGGAAGCGTCCATCCCGCATCAGGTCACGGATGCGTTCCCTGTAAGCGATGACGACCTTGGCCATGTGCTCGTCGTGGTAGTCTGGCATCTTCAAGCCGTGCTGCGGTGTTTCAACGATCACCTCGTGCGCGCCGATGGCGTTTATCACGTCATAGATGCCTGCTCCGCGCCTCTCGAGCTTGCCTTCGATTTTCAAAGCCGGGTAAAGGTTGGGCGCGACCCGAACCTGCCAGCCAGGCGTGTCAGCGCGGGTTCCCTGGTTACGGAAGGCAAAGATCTCCTGAGGCGTCTGATCTTCATGCCCTTCACAAAACGGACAATTTTCTGTCCCGTTGTTGTGGACCATGACCTTGAAGTCAGTCGGCCGCAAGGATCGCTCGGGTGCGATTATTACCCAACGTCGCTGAATTGGATCATGTCTAAGTTCGTGCATGTTTCGATGTCTCTCAACAACCGTCTTGCAGGCAGTTGATACACCGAAGAAAACAAAAGTCAACGTTCCATCTTGTTGGCGGACGAATCCAGGAGCGCCTAATCAGTATCTCCCCGTGTCAAAATGCTTCTGAAATACTGCCATGAGCCTGGCAAAAACGACCAACTGGAATAGAACCTTTACTCTTTACGGTCGTCCATACAACGAATATAGGTAGTTGCATACGGACAGACACAAGGGAGAAATGTCATGAGTGTGATCCTTTTCGTTCTGCTGGCCAGCGCATCCGTGCCGGACGTGACCGCCGGCCCTGGGCTTTCGGAAGAGGCCAAAGTAATCGAGGCCGCCATTGAAAATGTAACGGTCTTCAGCGATCGGGCCAAGGTTGTCCGCCGGGCGACCGTTAATCTCGACAACGGGATCCACAAGCTCGGTCTGCCCGATTTGCCCGGGGCGGTGATGATCAACACAGTCAGGATCGAGTGCAGTGGCGCGCGGGTGATCCGGGTCGAGACAGTCCCAGTCGAGAGAGAACGCTTCTCCATCGAGCAAGTCGAGGAGCAGATTAGCAAGCTGGAGGCAATTACCGATAAACTCAGCGCACTTGATCGTGAAAGCCAGGTGTACAACCTCGAGCTTTCTTTCTTGAACGGTATCTCGCCGCGTGCACCCGTGGAGGAGTCCAAGCGGGTGGGTAAACCCCTGCCGCCCGTGCGGGTGGATCTATGGAAGAAGGTTCTCGATTTTCTACAAGCGCGCAAGAACGCCTGCCGGGCGTCTTTGCGAAAACAGGCGCTGAAACGTCGTGAACTCCAAGAACAGTTCACCAAGGTTCAACGGGAAGTTCAGCGTCACAACCTGGGCGCCTTTACAGATCGCAAGGTGCAGGTTCTGGCCATAGTGCAGGTAAGGAAGCCGGGCAAGGTGCGGCTCGATCTCGAATACTTCGTTCCCGGTGCGAGTTGGAAGCCCGCATACAACATCCACTTCGATCCCGAGCGAGGAAAGGTTACGATCAAGACCGCCGGCATGGTCCGCCAGGCCACCGGCGAAGACTGGATCAACGCCGCAGTTTCCCTTTCGACCGCGATCCCCGGCCTGGGCATCCAACTACCCGAGTTGCTCACCTGGGCCTTGGGTGAGAAACGAGAGTTCATTCCCCGCCCGCGAGCGGCCCGCATGCCTCCCGCGGCCGCTCGCTTCCCGCCGCCGCAACCCCAACCGACCCCGTTCGAGGCAGAGCGCCAGGCCCGCCTGCAGGTGTTGCAGGGACGGATTGCCAAGTTGCAGAACATGCTCAGCATGGCCGTCGACGAGCGATCCATTTCCACCCTGGCCGGTCTCGATAGCGGTGGTGCCGGTGTCGGTGCCGGTTATGGTATGGCCGTTGGCAGCTTGGCCAGCAGGCGCGACTATGCCGAAAAAAAGGCCGAACACCGCTATCGCAAGCCCAGCCGCAGCAAGCGCCGACCCATGCCGTCCGTCGCCGAGGCAATGCCTGCCGCGCCTCCCCCGATGGAGGAAATGGAACTCGCACGACCCAGCTCGGTCAGCACTCAACGCGTGAGCACTCGCGGACGGAAAGGACGCACGCTGGCCACATCGCTGGGACTCTTCGAGCCTGTTTACTACAACCCACCTCGTTTTTCCGATTCAAGCCTGCCTGCCGTGGTGGCCGGCGGACTGGACTACGTCTATGCCTGCCCGACTCGGGCCAGCATCCCGTCCAGCGGTGAGGACCTGCGCGTGCCGCTGGCCGCGGAGTCCTACCCCGTAGAGACGTTTTACGAGGCCACGCCCTCGCTGAAGAAGACGGCTTACCTTAAAGCCAAGGTAACCAACCAGGGCGAGCGGCCAATTTTACAGGGACCAGCCAATATTTTCGTGGGCAAGGATTTCATCGGCCAGGGCCAGCTCAGGACCACTGGAAAGGGCGGCGTAATAGATCTGCCTCTTGGAGCCGACGAGAACATTCGCATCCTGCACAAGGTCGTGCCTGCCACGGTCACCAAGGGAATCATCAGCAAGGACGAGATCACGACCTACACCCAGACTATCGAGATCGGCAACTACAAGAAGAAAGCCATCAGCATCAATGTTTACGATCAGATTCCAAAGACACGCAATGAAGACATCGAGATCGAGAAGGGCTCGATTAGCCCCAAACCAGAAACAGGTCCCGACGAGGACGGCATCATGCGCTTCTTGCTCCGCATTCCTCCCGGTAAGATCAAGACTATCCAGTTCTCCTACAAGATAAAGCGCCCAGTGAACTGGCAGCTTTCGCAATAGAGAGGCAAGCCATGAGAATTTCGAATTTGATCAGCCTGTCTGTTTTGATTCTGACCACGCCGGCCTTGGCCGGCCAGGACCCGGGCCCGGTGGACAGGGTGACGGTTTACGCAGATCGGGCCGAGGTTACCAGGATTGCCAGCGTCGACTGCAAGTCGGCCAGCGCAAATGTGACATTCCCCCTGCTGCCCACTTCGCTGGACGAGCGCACTCTGCGGGCCGAGGCCTCTGGCAAGGCCAAGGCAATCGGACTGACTTCCAGGATTGTTCCGCTAGGAGAAAATCGCGACGCCCGTGTTGCCGAGGTCCGCCGAGAACTCATCAAGGTGCAGGATGAAATCCGGGAGCTTTCCGAAACGCTGGCCGGAACCCGTGAGCGGGTTGCCGTACTCGACGCATTCGGGGTCTATTTCAAGCAACTGCTTAACGAGCAAGTGCGCAATGCGCGCCCAGATCCGCGCCGCTGGACAAATGTGTTGGACGCCATGGAGCAAGAGCACAATACGGCAGCGGCCAGGCAGGGTGAGCTAAATATCAAGCTGCGAGAGCTGGGTAAAAAGCAGGAGCGCCTGCAGCGCAGGCTTCAGGCCCTCAGGCCCAGCCGTGTGGCCGAAGCCAGGAGCGTGTCCGTTGCTGTCGAGTGTCATGGAGAGGCCCGTCTGAGGGTGACCCTTTCCTATGTCGTCCCGGGCGCCACCTGGCATCCCGAGTATGATCTCAGGTTCGTTCCCCGGGGGAAGGCAAAGGTCGGCCGGGGACGCGCCGAACTGACCGTTTCGGCCGTGGTCCAGCAGTCGACGGGCGAGGACTGGAAAAACGCCAAGCTGTTTCTTTCCACTTCGAAGCCGCGCCTCGGTTCGGAAGCGCCCTATCCCGCCCCGATCTACATAAATGGGCACAAGGTGGGAGAAGAAAAGACGCTGGTAGCCACCATGGAGCGCCGCGAAAAGTTGACCGGGCAAGGCGGGGCCCAGGGCCAGGGTCCGGCCGGAGCGGCCCTGGAGGACAAGGGGCAGTCATTTGCCCTGGCCATGCCCCGGCGAGTGAATGTCATGGCCGACGGGCGGCCCTACTGGATGCCCGTCGACGTCGCATCGGTCCGAGCCGAGGCAAAACTCGTTTGCATCCCCAAACTGCGTCCCTTCGTCTACCAGGTTGTTCAACTCAAGAATCCGGCGGCCTACCCGTTGCTGGCCGGCCGCGTGCACATTTACCGCGGCGGTTCTTATGTTGGCGACACCGACACGGAGTACAAGGCTCCCGGTGAGCCGATGGAGATTTCCATGGGCATCGACGAGGAACTCAAGGTGGAGCGTCGCGAGCTTTCTTCGGAGAACCGCTCTGCCTCTTTCCTGTCGAGCACCAAGCACCTCGAGCGCTCTTTCCGTATCCGGGTGATAAACCGGGCCCGCTCGCGCCAGGCGGTGGAGGTGCGCGAAAACATACCGGTCTCCAAGACCGAGCAAGTCAAGGTGGAACTGGTGAAAGACAAGACGGCCAAGCACTACCAGTTTGATCAACACCGTGGCTTCATAAGCTGGACGCTGCGACTGTCCGCCGGTCGCGAGAAGTCGGTCGATCTGGCTTACACCATACACCTGCCCGAGGACTGGAAGGTTAACGTCCGCTAATGCGGATAGGCAGAGAGCCTCTCGTCCCTCCCTCCCGGCAGTTTCCAGCGACTCTATTTACGCACTCTTCATGACGAAACCATGACCTGGGTCCTCCAGTATGGTCGGTAGACGGGGTGTTGGTCGCTTTGAAATTAGCTCGGAGGGAACCGATGAAAATTCATAAACTCTTGATGGTGGAGCCCCGTGCTCCCGGAAAACATGTCTACTCGCTCGTGCGCCTGCCGCGCCTGGGTCTGCCCATACTGGGTACTATGGCGGCCCTGCGGGGGATCGATACGCGCGTCGTTATCGAGGAAATGGCGCCTCTTGATTTCGCCGACGTCACGGACGCCGACCTGTTGTGTATTTCGACCATCACGCCGACCGCGCCGCGCGCCTATCGGCTGGCGGACCGGGCGCGGGCGGCAGGTGTCCCGGTTGTAATCGGCGGCCCGCACGTGACGTTCATGCCGGACGAAGGACTCGAACACGCCGACTGGGTACTGCGTGGCGAAGGCGAGAGCAATTTCGGTCTGTTTCTGGACATGCTTGAGCAAAACACTGATCCTTCCGCGGTTTTAGGCATGAGTTACTTGCGAGACGGACAGGCGCTGCATAACGCTTTGCCGGCCGAACCGGTGTGCATGGATGATGTTCCGATACCCGATTTCTCGTTGCTGGCAGGCGGGCGGCGGCGCTTCGACTTCGATCTGGGAATCATTCCCGTTCAGACCTCGCGGGGGTGTCCGCACAACTGTAACTTCTGTTCTGTGACTCCCATGTTCGGGCATCGGGTGCGTTACGCCACAAACGAGCACGTGGCGGAGGAACTGGAACGCCGGCGCGGACACGGCGGCACGGTGTTCTTCTACGACGACAATTTCTGCGCCTCGCCGTCCAGGACGAAGTCGTTACTGGACTACCTGATGACAGGCAAGGTCTTCCTGCCGCCATGGATGGCGCAGGTTTCCGTAAGAGCCGCAAAAAATATCGAGATGCTCGAGATGATGCGGCGGGCAGGCTGCTATCGTGTCTTCGTCGGCTTCGAATCGATCAACACAGACACATTGGCGCAGTATCACAAGCATCAGAGTCTCGATGATATCCGTTTGGCGATTCGTCGTTTTCACAAGTACGGCATACAGGTACACGGGATGTTCATGTTCGGTTCGGACGCCGACGGGCTCGAGACCATCCAGGCCACCAGGCGCTTCGTAATCGAGGAAGGTATCGATACCGTCCAGTTCATGGTGTTAACCCCCTTGCCGGGAACTTCCGTGTATGAGGAAATGAGCACTAGTGATCGGCTATTGACCGAAGACTGGTCGCTCTACGATGCCCATCACTCGGTTTTCAGGCCGGAGCGCATGTCGGCCCACGATTTAACGGTCGAAACCATGAACGGCATGGCCCGGGTGTACTCTCCGGCAAGAATCCTGGGCATGGCCGCCCGGGGAAAATTCAAGAAAGCCTTGCTCAATCTGTATGCCCGCAAGCAGGTAAGACACTGGCAGAAAGAAAATCGCGGCTTGCTGGCCGGCGACGCTCGCGATCAGTTTCAAGCGCCCGAAATGGGCGTCAACCGCATATCTCCCTGACGCAACCAACTTCGAGTTGCCTGTCTGTCGTCCGGGGGGCATACTTTCCGGTATGGAGTCGATGACGTCAGCCAGGATCACGCGCTCGGGACGTAAAATGAGCCTCGCCGGGATCATCGTGGCCCTCTTGGGGGGAGTTCTGCTGCCGGTCTTGTTGTCTACGGCCGTAGGTATTGTCACCCTGGCGCTGGGCAGGAGTACAGACCCGATCGTAGTCGGCGTGCTGGTGGTTTGCTTCGCCGCCGCCGCCCTGGGGAGCATCGTGACGGTGACCGTGCTGCTGGGAAAAAGATCCCGCACTGCCAGGCTGCAGGCCGATCTGCTGGCCAATGTGACCCACGATTTGCGCACACCGCTTTCCGCAATTCGCATGTATGCCCAGACGCTGGAAAGCGGGCAACTACAGGCTGACCAGCATCGTGTCCATGAATGCCTGGAGACGATAGTTCGGGAAACGCAATGGCTTGATTCGATGATAGATCGCCTGCTTACCTGGAGGACCGCAGCCAAGGATCGCGTGAACCTGCAGATGATGACCCAACCGGTGGGGGAAGCGGTAGAGGACGCCGTCCGCAGATTTTCGGGCATGCTCGCGCCGGGGGAAGTGGCTCTTTCGCTGGAGATAACGAGCCGGACTGCGGTCGCCCATGACCGGCAAGCAATCGGCTCGGTTGTGTTGAACCTGCTGATCAATGCCTACAAGTACACGCGCAACGAAAAGAAGATCTCAGTCTCGGTGGAAGATCGTGACGGGCAGGTGATAATCTCGGTTGCCGACAACGGCATCGGGATACCTCGTCGAGAGGCGCATCGTATTTTTGAGCCGTTCTACCGCGTCGACTCGAGGCTAGGCAGCAAGTCATCCGGCGCAGGCCTGGGGCTGGCCATCGTCCGCCACATGGTCAAGGCTCACAGGGGCGAAGTGCTAGTCGAATCCCGTGAGAACCAGGGCAGTTGCTTTACGATTCTGCTGCCCGCGGCCAACGGCCGGGAGAATCCAGCGTGAAAGAACGGGGCGACGGAACCGGCGGCGAGACCATCCTGGTGATCGAA
Source organism: uncultured Myxococcales bacterium (assembly GCA_964513625.1). Lineage (GTDB taxonomy): Bacteria > Myxococcota > B64-G9 > B64-G9 > B64-G9 > DATKYQ01. The sequence continues at coordinate 74,743 of CAZENH010000007.1, forward strand.
GACGATCGCTCACTGCGCGAGGGCTTGGCGTTGAACTTCGAGGTGCGTGGATACAATGTCATCACAGCCTCGGACGGTGAGCAGGGCATGCAGAAGGCCTTCGACTCCAGCCCCGACCTGATCGTCCTCGATATCATGTTGCCCGGTTTCAGCGGCCTGGAGATCCTCACCGAATTGCGCGCAAGGAAGGAAGGCGTGCCAGTGTTGATCCTCTCGGCACGCGACACCACCGGCAACAAGGTCGAGGGGCTCGATCTGGGAGCCGACGACTACGTGACCAAGCCGTTTGAGTTGCCCGAGTTGCTGGCCCGGGTGGAGGCCATGCTTCGCCGCCGAAGAGCCGATCATCAGGCAACGCCGCCGATCACTTTCGGTGACCTGGTGATCGACCCGGCCGGGCGCAATGTCAGACTGAAGGGCCGAGAAGTCTTGCTCTCGGCCAAGGAATTCGACTTGTTGCATCTGCTGGCGGTCTCGCCGGGCAGGGTTTACACCAGAGAAGAGATTCTCAACCGGGTATGGGGCTGGGACTTCGACGGCACCAGCCGCACGGTCGACAACTACATTCTCAGCCTGCGTCAGAAGATCGAGGCTGACCCCTCGCACCCGCGCTACCTGAAGACAGTTCGCCAGGTGGGTTACCGCCTGGATGATTAGAGCCCCGGCACCATTAGGGAAAATACTCGTCGGCGCCTATGTCCCAGGGTCCATCGTCTCGCTGCTGGAGATCGATGTCGATCGAGAAGGGGAGATTCGGATCAGAATCCAGGTTTGTACCCTGGTTGACGCAGGTGGCGTCGCTTTTCAGGTGGAAATCGCCGCCGGCCGCAGACTTGAAGTCGTTCTCGCTGGCCCCGGTGATGCCGTCCGGCTCGAAGGCCAAGGCCGCCGAGTCGTCCGAAGAGCAGTTGTTGCTAGAGTCCGTCGAGAAGTTTGCATCGGCATCGAAATCATAATCGCTGTTGCCTATGGCGAGATTGTTTTTCAGCACTACGGCCTGGCTGGTGTTGAATTCAGAATAGACGCCCCGGAAGCAGTTATAGATAGTGTTGTTGTAGATGAAAGCTTGGGTATTACTTCCCACGTGAATTCCATCCCCGCTATTCACGGCCGCGTCGTAGACGACGTTGTTCCACATCCTCAAAAGGGCAAACTTGCTTGAGAGAAAAACTCCGACGCCTTCAGTGCCGGTGCCGCGAATGATATTGTTCGACAGGTCGACAACCGCGTCGTTCTCGATCATAACGGCCGTGCAGTATTGGCTGCCGCTTCCCGTCTTGTCGATCTGCAGCCCGTCGATGCGGACGACCATGTGCTGGCCAATCGTGAACAATTCATCGTATTCGGCGCAAACATGTCCCAGCGTATAAGCTGCTGCGGTCCAGGCGCCGGTGTGGCGCTGGCTGACCCCAACCTGGCTGGAGTCGACAGGCGTGAAGATCCTGAGGAAATAATTTTCGTCTGTGATCCAGTTATCAAGATACACGGTCTCGCCATTGTCGACGGCATCGGCATAGCAAGCGATGTTGAGCACCCGCTGGTGCCCAACCAAGTCCTTGGGGTCGAAAGCATCTGCGTCGAAGTCCCGTAGGCTTCCGTCGATACCCGAGTTCTCTGTCATCCCGAGAGCGCCGGAAAGTGAAGTATAGGCCCTGAAAACGGCCCAGTGAACGGTATCGGCAGCATTGGCTTTACCTCCCGCAGCGTTTGCCACGACGAAGCTTTGGCCGTTATTACGGCCATGAATGACCGCCAGTGAATCCACGTTTCCTTCGCCGGTTGTATCGTACTGAATGATGTCGCCCACTCCCACATTCAGAGGGAGATCGGCGGAAAAAGTCGCGCTTATATCCGAAATAGTCATACTGATCGGATCACCTGTTGCGAGCGCATTCTTGTTGTTGTATCCCACCGAGCGGTAGATCTGGTGCACCACAATACCACCGTCATCACCGCCGTTACCGCCATCTCCATCACCGCCATCAATACTGTCATCGCCGCCGGAACCGGCATCATCGCCGGCGTCTCCGAGATCACCGGCATCCGGGGCAAAGTCGCCGCCGTCGAGATCGATGTCGCCGCCGTCACCGCCGTCCGTCACCGCCGTACGGCACGTTCCCTGTATGCAAACCAGGCTTCCGGCGCAGCCGGAGGTTTCCGAGAAGCACGGCTGTCCCTCGCCTCCACGACTGACGAAAAGATCGCAGCCGGTCGTGCTGGACAGGCCCAGAAAGATCATCACGATCAGGCCGGCACCTGAGAATGCGGGCTTCATCTCACCACCTCCCGCCCAGTGAAAAAGCCATACCGCTCCCGTCGGGGAGTGGAACGGCTCCGATCGAGGTGGCATCGCTTGCGCCGGGATCGATGATCCACAAGACGATGCCGCAGGTCACCAGCGCGGCACCCAGGCCGAAGCCGGTCCACATGGTAGCGGACCAGGCACGGCTGGTGTCCAGGTCGTCCGGATTCCCGTGACGATCGTAATCGTCGCCGGTCGAGGCTGCCATGTAGGCCGCAGTGCCTCCAAGAGCCAACAGCCCGACTCCGCTCCAGACGGTGATATGTCCCCACAGTGAATAAGGCCTGGAAGCCGATCTCGTCCCGAGCACAGGAACTTCCACGCTTGTGCTCGATTCCGTCACTCTCAGCATCCGGGCGGCTTCGAACAGTTGGCGGGTCAGCGCGGGCAAGGCGTTGACCAGTTCGTCTTGCTTGCCCTTGATTTTTTCTGAGACCGAAGAGACAACGGTTACTCTGTTCGCGTCAATCATCTTCATGTTCAGAAGATATGTCTCGCCGAACAGGCTTATGTTTCCCGTCAATACCCAGCGCACTCCCAGGGCGCCGCCAATCTCTGCGGCGCACGACTCGTCGTTGCACCCCACCAACTGTCTCTGCTGCTCCAGTTTGAGAACCGAGCGCAGGTCTCCTTTGGAAATCACTTCAAAGCCCCCCAGCGACCGGATCTCCGTGGCCAACATGTCCCCCAGCGCTTCCATCTGTTTCTGGGTTACACCTCCCTTGGAGGCAAATTCCATGACGGCAATCTTGACTGTTGCCGGAGCGTGTGACTTTGACTGTTCCGCTCCCCGGGCAGTCGCGGCCGCCAGGGCCAGCGCAAGCAATACCAAGATTACCCGCATATCAGAGAGTCCTTTCAATGGTGTCTCCCGACGATGGTGCCTTTTATTCTCTAGCACATCGGGTCGTCTCAAATCAATCCAGCGGATGACGAGTTCCATCACCAAGGAAGTGCAAAGCTCAAGCGCCGGGTTTTTGGCGAGGGGTGTCCGTGCAGTTCTCTAGGCACTCTTCCTTGCAGCGGCCGTCGCAAGGCTCTACGTGAATGCTGGTGGACGCATCAGTAAAAAGCCTGCCGATATCATCCGCGATGTGATGTGACAAGGCGTGGGACTCGGCTACGGTCATCTCAGGATCAAGCACGACATGTATATCAATGAATCGCGCCGGGCCTGCCTTGCGGGTGCGAAGGCGGTGAAAGGAAAGCACCCGTGGGCGCAGGCCGCGGAAGTACTCCTTGATCTGTTCCTGCTCAACGGCAGGCAAGGCGGAGTCTAGCAATTCGCCGATCGATTTCCTGGTCAGGCGCCAGGCGGCATGAAGGATCAGCAAGGCTACGGCACATGCCACCGCCGGATCCAGCCAGAGCAAGTCGTGGCCGGGGAAAAATACGCCTGCGAAGGCGATTAGCAGCAGGCCCAGCATGACGCCGGCAGAAGTGTAGACATCCGTCCTGAGGTGCCAGGCGTCCGCCAAGAGAGCCATCGAATCCGTCTCCTTGCCCACCTTGAAGAGGCGCTGGGAAACGAACAGGTTTACAATCGAGGATGCTCCCATGACGCCTATGCCCCACCATGCCAGGATTATCGGTTGTGGATGAAGCAGCTTGCCGACGGCCTCGTAGATTATCCAGCCGGCCGCAATGAAGATCAGAAGTGCCTCCAGTGCCCCGGAGATATCTTCGATCTTGCCGTGCCCGAACGGGTGCGCCATATCAGCCGGTTCTCCGGATTTTCTGACGGCAACGTAGGTGATGCCGGAGGCAATCAGATCTATCCCTGAATGTATCGCCTCGGACAACACAGCGACGGATCCAATGCACAACCCGACAGCCGTCTTGGCAACGACAAGAAAGGCGTTGGATAAAATCGATAACTTGGCAACCGCGGCTTTTTTACGTTGCGTCAGGAGACGGCCTTTCTGGTAAACACTCTATGAAATATACGTGGATATGGCATCGAAGCAACCGAAAAACAACATGGTTCCGTGTGCAGATTTGACTCACCAGGGGAAAGAACATAAAATTCGCACGAATTAATCAGGAGGCTACAGGTTGGCGCAACATCCCGGGAAAGAAAAAGAACTACTGCTTGAGGTTGTCAATCCGCGACGGATGCGGCCACGCTGGCAGAGGATCTCACTCTGGGCCGTAAGTTGCATCTTGTTCTGGGTCATCTCCGGGGCGGGCCTTGTCTGGGGTCTCTATCTGATCGTCAAAGACAGCCTTCCGACTCTGCCCGAGCTTTCGCAGTACAATCCACCGCTGACCACACGGGTCTTCAGCCTGTCGGGAATTCCAATCGGCGAGTTTGCAATCGAGCGTCGCGACGTGGTTCCTGCCGGCAAGATCCCCCGGCATTTGGTCGAGGCTTTCATAGCCTCCGAGGATGACAACTTTTTCTCTCACGGCGGCATCGACCCCATGGGCATTCTGCGAGCGGCCATAAAAAATATCAAGGCCGGCCACGTAGTCCAGGGAGGCAGCACTATTACCCAGCAAGTCGCTAAAAGCCTCATAGGTCGTGAGAAGACGTTTACGCGGAAATTCAAAGAAGCAATTTTAGCTCGGCGCCTAGAAAAGAAGTTTACCAAGGAAGAAATCCTGTACCTTTACCTGAACCAGATCTACTTGGGTCACGGTTCATACGGTGTCGAGGCCGCCGCGCGCAACTACTTCAAGAAGAATGTCTGGGATTTGAGCCTGCCCGAGATGGCCACAATTGCCGGCCTGCCGCAGGCGCCCTCAGAATACGATCCGGTGGAGCGGCCCAAGGAAGCTCTTGCTCGTCGCTCCTATGTTCTAGACCGGATGATGGCGGTTGGCTTCATCGATGCCGCCAGCAAGAAGAGTGCTGATGCGGCCCCCCTTAAGGCCCATCCGATTCCGGATATTTTCAGGCGCCGGGCACCGTACTTCACTGAAGAAGTGCGCCGCCGACTTCAGTCACGCTACGGCACAGACGGAGTCTATGAAGGCGGATTGAATGTGGAGACAACCGTCGATCTCGATTGGCAGCACGCCGCTCAGAAAGCGATTAACCTGGGGCTGCGGCGGCTCGATCATCGCCAGGGATATAACGGACCCTTGCACCACTTCGAGCGTGACGAGAAGATTGCCGATTTCCTGAACAAGACCCAGAACTATCTCGAAAAGAACGGACTCGAAGATCTTCAGTTGGGTCACCCGCTTCCGGCCGTGGTGGGAGCGGTAAGCGAAAACTATGCCCGTATATCGGTAGGACGCACCCGGGGGTTACTGCCGATCTTCGGCATGCGCTGGGCGCGCAAGCCGGATCCCACTGTCCACTTCAGAAGTTCCGCCGCCAGGGTCACGGACGCGCGCAAGGTGCTCAAGAAGGGCGACCTGATCCTTGTTCGGCCTGTCGAGCTGAAGAAGTTGCTTGCCGGTGAACCGGCGGGGTCGTCGAAGCTCTTGCCAAAACCCGGCAATGACGAAAAGCAAGAGAAAATCTTTGCTCTCGAGCAGATTCCCAGCGTGCAGGGAGCGCTGGCCTCGGCCGAGCCGCGGCTCGGTTATGTAAAGAGCATGATCGGCGGTTACAATTTCAAAGACAGCGAATTCAACAGGGTGCTTCAGGCCTGCCGCCAGCCGGGTAGTTCGTTCAAACCCGTTCACTATTCGTTGGCCATTGAGAACCTCGACTACAACCCGGCCACGATCATCATCGACAGCGCCATTGTTTACGACGATCCCGAGAATCAGAACCGCTGGAAGCCCGAAAACTACGAGCGTGATTTCCAGGGCAAGGTCACCGTCTATACCGCCCTGGTTAAGTCCATGAACGTGCCTTCGATCAAGGTGCTCGACGCCGTAGGCATCAAGGAAGACATTGCCTGGGCCCACAAGCTTGGTATTACCACGTCTCTCAGGGAAGAGCTTGGCCTGGCCCTGGGCTCATCCTGCGTCAAGCCCTGGGATCTGCTCAATGTCTATTCTGTGTTCAACATGGGAGGGCGCAAGCCGAAGCTTTTCATGATCAAGAAAGTTACCGATCGTTTCGGGCGCGTCCTTATTAACCACACTTCGTACAAGGATCCCTGGCAGAGCTGGGACGAAAAATTCGATCGGGCCTATGATCGTCTGCAGAACCCAATGCCGCGTCTGCTTTCTTCCCAGTCAAACTACATCCTGACGGACCTGCTTCACGGTGTTGCCACCCGTGGCACCGGCGCCCGGGCCAGGCAACTGGGCAAGCCGGTTGCCGGGAAAACCGGAACCACCAACGATTCGGCCGATGCCTGGTTCATGGGGTTCACCCACGACGTGGTGACGGGCGTCTGGGTCGGACATGATGAGCCAAAAGATCCTCTCGGGCGCGGAGAGAACGGTTCGCGGGCTGCTTTGCCCATCTGGCTAAAATATATGCAGGAGATTCTGGCCGAGAGACCGCAGGACGATTTCGATGTTCCGGCTGGAATCACCTTTGCCAGGATCGATCCCAAAACAGGACTGTTGGCTCGTCCGGACACTCCCAACTCGGTACGCGAGGCCTTTAAACAAGGAGAGCAGCCGAAAGAGTTCGTACAGGCCAAAGACGTGGTCAAGCCCGGGCAGTTTTTCAAGGTGGACAAGCTGTACTGAGGCAGGCAAAATGACCAATTCCGGTCAAGCGGCCAGAGACTAATGATAGTCACGGAGTAAATGTATGAGCGCCGATCGCAGAAGAAGAAGACCACCACCTCTGCCCGTTGATGACGAAAGCACGCAGGAGATCCCGGACAATTTTCCGACCGATGAGATACCGGCGGTTGGTGATGTGGGCTCATCAGAACCAGAAGAAGAAGATCTGGATGCGGAAACCTCGGAGTTAGACAGCAGCCCCATCAGGCGCGAGCTCGCTCGACGCGGTTTGCGGGATATCGAAGAAGAAGAAGAGGAAATCGACGAAAGGGAACTGGAAAAACCCACTGAACTGGTTGATCCGGAAGATCTGAGCGACCCGGGCGTCGACCAGGGCGCCTTTATCTTCGGCGGTGAAGAGCCAGTTGATGATGACGCAGGCCCGACATTTGTCGGCAGCCTACCCGATTTACAGCAGCCACAAGTCGATGAGGTGGCCGAAAAGACCGAGATTCTTGCAGCAGTTCCTGATGAAGCTCCCGAAGATATTCCGATGCTTACAGTAGAGACGTCGGACGGTGCCTCGGAAGTAGAAATATCGAGGGACTCTTTCTTGATAGGCCGGGCGCCAGAGTGTGACGTTGTCCTTCCTGACCAGTTGGTATCACGAAAGCACGCAAAGATAGAGAAGCGATCGGATGGCTGGTATGTTGTCGATCTCGATTCCGGCAACGGTACTTTCCTCAACGACGAGCGCATCTCCGAATCGTTACTCTATGACGGCGATGTTGTCCAGGTGGGAGACGCAGCGATTTCTTATACCGGTCCCGGTTCCGACTCGTCCAGGCCGGGCGGGGCGCCGGTGGAAAAGACCATGATGCTGGCCGCCGCCGATGTCGGGGCATCGCCCTCAACCTCGACTTTGACCTCGGCCGGGCCGATACCCAAGAGCCCCAGGAGAAAGAAGCTGTTCATCATCATCGGCTGCCTGATAGTGCTGATCGGAATCTTGGGTATCGCCAAGGTGTTGACCAAAAAGAGAGGCCCCACTCCTGAACAACTGGCCGCGCAGCGCAGAATGGAGGAACAACAGATTCAGGCAGAGAGGGTGCAACAAGCCCAGGCGGCTTTTACCAAAGTCAAAGATCTAGTGAAACAAGGGAAATGGGCCGAGGCCAAGGCGCTGATCGTCGAAGTGGCCGAGGTTCTCGAGGGCGACAAACTAGTGGAGAAGTACAAGCTGACGATCGAGCGTGAAGATAGCGCCTCGCAGGCCATTCTGGGTGCAGAGGCCAAGATCGCGGTCAGCGACTTTGATGCCGCTATATTGTTGCTCAATAGTGTTTCATCGGAGAGCCTTCAAGTCGACAAAGCGAAAGAACTCAAGACACAGGTTGAGAAAAAACGACAAGACTACAAGCTCGAAGAAGCGCGTAAAGCACTGGATGGCAAGGAATTCGAAAAGGCCATGCAACTTGCCGATGATGTGCTGCTGGCTTCACCAGGAAACGAGACGGCGCAAGAATTGAAACATGCGGCTGAAAGGCTTCTGAACAAGCCACATAAACACAAGGGCAACAGAAAGAGGAAAAAGAAAAAGAAGAAAACAGTTAGGCCGAGTAAGGCATCGAAAACGCTATTGGTAGGGGCAAGCCTGGATGCTTTCAGACAGGGCAAGGTTGACGGAGCCCTTTCACAAGCGGCCGCTTCTGGTGTCTCCAGTGAAGGAGTTAACCAGCTTCGAAAGTTCCAGAAATTGTACAAGCGTGGCAACGAGCTGGCTCACAATCCGGGACAAGCGGCAAAGGCCGAGGCCTTTTTGGCACAGGCGTTGAAGCTCACCGAGAAACTGGCTGGTAAAAATGGCAAACTGTCAGCCGAGTTGCACTCCAAGCTTGCCAAGGTATATTTCGTAAAGGGCGTCGATGCCCAGAACAGTAAGAAATACCCTCTGGCTTACAAATCATACAAGTCTGCTCTGGTGCACAAATCCGATCTGAACCAGGCCAAAAAGCAACTCGATACGCTCGAACGCGAAGCGCGCAAGCTGTATGAGATGGCCTATGTGATAAAAGGCACCCAGCCGGACAAAGCAATCTCAACTTGCAAAACCGTCATGCAGATGACGAACTCCGGAGCCTATGCCTACGGCCGCTGCAAGAAGTTGATCAAGTCGCTACGGGAGCCGGGCTCGACGGGAGACGAAGACTCCTTTTGAATCTATTTTCTAATTAAACTTCCAATATTCGGAATGCGCCTGCCTGGTAGCTTCGATGAAGGGACCGGCCAGGCCGGGATCTTCGTCTTGCGGTTCCGGCTGGTACTCACCGAGCAGAGTGCGAATTGTAAAGGCAACTCCTTGGGAGAGACCTTCCAGATTGTACCCGCCCTCAAGCACCAGTCCCAGCTTGCCGCCGCAGGAGATATCGGCCATCTGCATAAGCTCGTGCGTCAAGGCACCATAGCCCTCGACGGTCATCTTCATCCCGCCCAGCGGATCGCGTCGGTAGGTATCGAATCCCGTGCTCACCAGTATCAACTCAGGTGCGAATTGTTTGGCCACAGGGGCCAACACCTCTCTGAAGATTGCTCGGTATTCCCTGTTTCCCATGCCCGGCGCTACCGGAACATTGACCGTATACCCGACACCCTCACCCGCTCCGATGTCGGCGGCAGCGCCGGTTCCGGGGAAATAGGGGTACTGGTGGATGCTGAAATACAATACGTCGGCGCGGTTGTAAAACGAGTGCATCGTACCATTGCCGTGGTGCAGGTCCCAGTCGGCAATCATGACCCGTTTCATTCCCAATTTCACGATTGCGTGCGCGGCCCCGATGGCCACGTTATTGAACAGGCAGAAGCCCTTGGCTCGAGCTTGCTCTGCATGGTGACCGGGAGGACGAATCAGGGCGTAGCCGTTATCTATCTCGCCGCCGACCACACTCTCAACAAGCGCCAGTGTTCCGCCGGCGGCCAGTTCGGCGGCCCGAAAAGAGTCAACCGAGGTATATGTATCAGGGTCTAGCATCACCGCCCGGCCTTCACTTTCGGCAATGCTCTTGTAATATTCGTTTGTATGAATTCGACAGATCTCCTCACTGCTTGCGCGCCGCGGCGCGACGACTTGGCAGCGTCCGGATAAATCTTCTTCCTTCAGCATACGATATATGCTCTTGAGGCGTTTGGGGGATTCGGGGTGGCCTGGTCCAGGATCGTGCATTATAAATAGGGGATCAGTCACGAGACCGCAGCGATTCATTTGATCTCCTTTCAGGAGGTGCCGAGTCTACTATTTCTAGTCAGATAAAAACAAGGCGGAATCTTGGTTTCAGGCAAGTGCTTGTCATTCTTCACGATCGAGTGCAAAAATCGCTTGCCGGGCACGTCGAATATTATGTTGCCAATGTAAAAAGAAAAGGAAAGCTTGACTTTGAAAAACAGCGTAACGTATGATTTTTCAACCGTGTTTTGCAGACTCTAACTGCTGTGAAAGTGCTTGCTAAGAAAATGCAACCTGGTAGTCACAGCGGCCGGGTGCTTGTGTGCCTGGTCGGTCTTTTTGTTTTCGCCCAGTTGCCGGCAATCGCCGCCGACGTGGTTGCTGTAAAGTCGAGGGAACTGGGTGTTTACGACAAGGCCATAGACGGATTTAAAAAAGATTATTCCGGTTCACTCTCCGTCCTGTTGATGCAAGGAGATCTAAGCGATCCCGGCAAGCTTGCATCGGCTGTCAGAAGTCAGGGTCCCAAAGTTATTCTGGCGGTTGGACTAGGGGCAGCAAAGGCATTGAAGGCTGAAATCTCCGACATTCCGATTGTTTTCGTCATGGCAATGAACCCGATCCAGGCCAAGCTGCGCTCTAACAATGCAACCGGAGTCTATCTCGAGCCGACTGCTCACGACCAACTCAAAGCGTTCAGAGAGGCGCTTCCCGACGTGAAGCGGATTGGCGTTATTTACGATGACAGGCGAACAGGCCCATTCATCAGAGAAGCCGCCAAGTCGGCCGCGGCCGCTGGTGTCACCCTGATAGCTATCAAGATCAGTCAGAAAAAAGACGTACCCGCAGCACTCAACGAAGTGATCAAACGCGCCGACGCCCTATGGTTGATTCGCGACGCCACCGTGATGTCTCGCGAATTTTTCAAGCGCACGCTTATTTTACAGTTTGAAAGAAAGATTCCGCTACTAGCCTACTCTCCGATGTTCGTCAAAAAGCTGGCTGTTTGTTCCTTTGCATCCAGTTACTCCGATCAGGGAAAAAAGGCGGCGGAAATCGTAAAGAGAGTATTGGCCGGCGCTAACGTCGGCGATATTCCCATTCAGGCGCCGGCGGGCACATTGACTGTCAATGTCAACTCAGCGGCCAAGGCGGGCGTGAAGCTATCGCAAGAAGTGTTGACACGATCCGATGTCGTCAGGGTGGGGAAATGACCCGCCGATGAGGTGATCATGGAAATCAATCCACGCTCCACAGGACGGTTCGGACTGAGGCAGAAGGCCATCGGCACGATGGCTGCGGCCTTGGCCGTAATCATGGTGGCCGTGGGAATCACGGTCTATTTCCAGGTCTTAGGGCAGCTGAAATCCTCACTGGAGGCGCTGGGCAAGGAACTCGTCAAGAACGTCACTTCTGAAAGCATGTTCGACCTGGTTTATGAGCAAAAGGACAACGAAGTAAAAAGACTCAGGAAAATAATACGCGAAAGCGAAGAAGTGCAGTACATCATCGTTCTCAGGCATACCAAGAAACTTGAAGCGGGTATCGCAGGCAGGCCTTTTGCTGTTTTTGCAAGCGAGTTTCGCGAGGCCGGCAAGCCGATGGATGTCGAGGGCCTGGTCGACGTGCACATGTCCGACCTCGACTATATTGCAGAAAGAACCGATTTCATCGGTTTTACAGAGGAAGTGAAAACCGGCGCCGAGCTCGGAGAGGGAACAGGAGAAGAGACCGTACCGACTGCCGGTTCCGAAAAGGTCAAGGACGACGGCGCTGAGACCGAGGCCCTGATGTTCGGGGAATTGGGCGGCGAAGACGAGGCAGGCGCTGATACCAAGGGAGGCGCAGAGGACAATTCCAAAGCCAAGCCGGCCCAGGAAAAAAATCTCAAAAATGAACAGGCCGGGTCATGGGGATATGTCTTGCTGGGTCTGAGCACCGAGAAGATTCAGGCGCAAAAGAGCCGTCTGGTGTTCACGCTTTTTGTCGCCCTGCTGATCGCCCTGGTTGCTTTTACGTTCTTCATCTACTGGGCGTCCGCCAAGATCTACAGCCGGCTTGTCAAGATGATGGAAATGGCCAGAAAGATATCCGACGGCGACTTGACAGAGAGAATTCCTGATATCTCTCCTGACGAAATAGGAATGCTGGCGGAGGCGCTCAACAGAATTACCGCCAATCTAAACGATATGATTCGCAAGATCGCTCTTGTGACCAGCAGCCTGGGGGAGGCCATGGAGCGTATCACGGCCAGTACCGAGGAAGTCGTCCAGGGCGCCGAATATCAAGTGGCCGCGGTCGACGAGACTTCATCGTCGATCTCAGAAATGGTTATTTCTCTCAAGGGAGTGGCCGAGAATGTCGAGATTCTGGCATCGAGCGCGGAAGAGAGTTCAAGTTCGATCATGGAGATGGCTGCGACCAATGACGAAGTTGCAGACAACATCAACTTGCTGGCATCCAGCGTAGAACAGACGACTACCAGTATCGAGCAGATGACCCAGGCCATCAAGGAAGTGGCTAAAAGCGTCGAGGACTTGTCTACCACCTCCGAGCAAACTTCCACATCCATGCGAGAGATGGACGTCTCTATTGGACAGGTCGAGGCCAACGCCAACGAGACGGCCGACTTGTCCGAGGAAGTTCGTCGGGACGCCGAGCGAGGGTCCGAGGCCGTCAAGAAGACGATCCAGGGCATCTCGCGCATCTCCGAGTCGACACATGCGGCCTTTGGTGCCATGGAGGCGCTCGGAAAGAAGGTCCAGGCCATTGGCCAGGTGCTGACAGTTATCGACGACGTTGCTGAGCAAACCAATCTGCTGGCGCTCAACGCGGCCATCATCGCGGCCCAGGCGGGAGAGCATGGAAAGGGCTTCGCTGTAGTGGCCGATGAAATAAAAGACCTGGCCGAGCGCACGGCTACGTCAACCAATGAAATATCCGAACTTGTGAGCGCCGTACAAAGCGAGACCAAGAGCGTCATCAACTCGATGGAGCTCGGACGACAAAGTGTCGATCAAGGTGTGGCCCTATCCGGGGAAGCAGAGAAAGCCCTTTTGAAGATTCTGGAAAGTGTAACCAAGTCTACCCAAATGGTGCGCGAGATTGCCCGGGCAACGGTCGAACAGGCCCGAGGCTCGAAGGTCGTTACCGATGCCATCGGAAGAATCGCCGAGACGGTCGGGCAAATCGCCGCCGCTACCGGGCAACAGGCCAAGGGTTCGGAGCAGATCATGAATTCTTCCGAACGCATGAAGGTTACTACCCAGCACGTCCACAGTTCGAGCCAGGAACAAGCGCGAGGGTCGAAGCAGATTACCGGGGCCATCGAGAATATTTCTGAAATGGTTCACCATCTCAACCGGGCCCAAAAAGAGCAGACTCATGGCGCCGAGCAGGTCATGCAGGCGGTGGAGCGGATCAAAGAGGTCGCCGAACACCATTCGGATTCGATGAGCAACATGAAGAAGATCGTCGATCTGGTAGCCGAGCAGGCCGAAACCCTGCGCTCTGAGATGTCGCGCTTCAAACTATAAAACCCTCTTCGACCCAGTTTCTGTAAATGGACGAGAAAAAACTCACCTTTGCGGAGCACCTCGGCGAACTGCGCCGCGCGCTCTTGGTTTCAGGCCTGGCCGTCCTGGTGGGTGTCGTTCTCGGTGTGATTTTTTCTGAATACCTGGATGAGGCCTTGCGCTTGCCGATCAAGGGACTGCTTCCGGCCGGGAGCGATGAGCCGGTCTACCTGGGAATCTTCGAGCCTATCTTCTATCGACTCAAGCTCGGTTTCATTGGCGGCTTGTTGCTGGCCAGCCCGGTAGTTTTCTGGCAGCTTTGGTGGTTTATCTCGCCCGGCCTGCATCCGAAGGAACGGAAATTGGCGCTGCCGTTCATTTTAGCCGCGAGCTTCTTTTTCATCGGCGGGGCTGCTTTCTGTTACTTCATCGTGTTGCCCAAAGCAGCAGCCTTCTCGATCGGCCAGATGACGGACAATACCCGCATCATCCTTTCTCTAAAGAGCTACTTCTCGAACGCCTCGATGTTCATACTGGCATTCGGCCTGGTTTTCGAGACTCCGGTGATCGTGTTCTTGATTTGCCTGATCGGATTGGTTACCCCCAAGACCCTGGGGCGTTTTCGCAAGTACGTCCTTTTGGCGGCCTTCATTATTGCCGCCATTGTTACTCCTACCCCCGACGCCGTGAACCAGACGATAATGGCCTTGCCAATATACATTCTCTACGAGCTGGGCATGCTGGCAGCCAGATTGGTGATAAAGAAGAAGGAACGAGAGCGGGCCAAGGAAGAATAGATTACATTTTTTGCGCCAACTCAGTGAGTACGCCTCCCGCACTCTTGGGATGAACGAAGGCTACCAGGGTTTCATGGGCTCCGGGACGCGCTTGGCTGTCTATCATTTTCACGCCGGCAGCGATGAGCTTTTCAATCTCGGCAGCCACGTCGTTCACCCTGTAACAGATATGGTGAATACCAGGCCCTTTCTTTTCGATGAATTTGGCCACGGCCGAATCCGGATGAGTAGGCCACAGAAGTTCAATGTTGGCACCGCCGACGCCCATATCCACCATGCAGATCCGAAGCTGTCGATCCGGCAACTCTTCAGTGGCTGATACATCCAAACCCAGCACCTGGTTGTAGAACTTGATAGATTCTTCCAGGTTCGCAACGGCAATACCGATATGATCGAGCTTCACAATAACCTCCTTGAAATGTCAGGCTTCCCTGTACTCTCCGAAGACTTCCCGTAGCGCATCGGAGATTTCGCCGGTGGTGCAGCCTGCTTTAACGGCCTGAAGGATCGGCGGCACCAGGTTGTCGTTGCTCCGGGCCCGATCGCCCACGGCCCGCAGGCTTTCTGAAGCTTTTTGCGCGGAACGCTTGGCGCGTAATGCTCGTATACGCTCACAAGCTTCCCGCTCAACCTCCTCGGTTACTCTGAGAATCTCGTAGTCGAGCTTTTCGTCGGTCTGGAAGCGATTCATGCCGACGATCACCTGTTCGTTCGTCTCCACTTTTTTCTGGTAGTCGTAAGAGGCGTCGCCGATGGCTCGCTGCATGAAACCCTCTTCGATGGCCCTGACTGCTCCGCCCATCTCGTCTATCTTGGCAATAAGTTCCCGGGCCTGATTCTGAATTTCATCGGTCAATGACTCTATGGCGAAAGATCCGCCGAGCGGATCGACGATATCCGCCACCCCGGACTCGTGGGCGATGACCTGCTGGGTCCTCAATGCAATGCGAACGGAATCCTGGGTCGGCAGGCTGAGGGCTTCGTCCCGGGAATTGGTGTGCAGGCTCTGTGTGCCACCGAGCACTGCGGCCAGAGCCTGCATGGCCACGCGCACCACGTTGTTCTCGGGTTGCTGGGCCACCAGGGTGACACCGCAGGTCTGGGTGTGAAAACGCAGACTGCAGGACTTGTCCTTCTTGGCGCCGAACCGTTCACGCATGATTATCGCCCACAGACGCCGCGCGGCCCGGAACTTGGCGATTTCCTCGAGAAAGTTGTTGTGGCAGCCGAAGAAGAACGACAGTCGCCCGGCGAAGGCGTCGACCTCGAGGCCGGTATCGATTGCCGCCTGCACGTAAGCGATTCCGTGGGCCAGGGTGAAGGCGACTTCCTGCGCTGCCGTTGAGCCAGCCTCCCGGATGTGGTAGCCGGAGATGGAGATCGTGTTGAACTTCGGAAGGTTTTCCCGGCAATATGCGAAGATGTCCGTGGTTACTCGCAAGGAAGGTCTGGGCGGGAAAATGTAGGCTCCGCGGGCGACGTATTCCTTGAGAAGATCGTTCTGAATCGTCCCGCGCAGTGCGTCGGACGTTACCCCTTGCTCTTCGGCCACGGTGATGTATAGCGATAGCAGGATGGCGGCCGTGGCGTTGATGGTCATCGAAGTGGAGACCTTGTCGAGCGGGATCTTATCGAACAACCGGCGCATGTCCTCTATCGAGGCGATCGACACGCCAACCTTGCCCACTTCTCCGCGGGCCATAGCGTGATCGGGATCGTAACCCATCTGAGTCGGCAGGTCGAAGGCCACCGAGAGACCGGTCTGTCCCTGATCGAGAAGATAGCGGAAACGCTCGTTGGTCTCGGTGGCCGTGCCGAATCCGGCGTACTGGCGCATTGTCCAGAAGCGGCCACGGTACATGGTCGGCTGCACTCCACGGGTGAAGGGATACTGGCCGGGAAAGCCGAGCTTCTCGATGTAAGGCTGGCCACCACCGTCCGCGGGTGTGTACAGGCGCTTGGCCTCGAAGCCCGAGCTGGTTTCGAACTTCTTACGGCGCTCTGGGTGTTTGCCAAGCACTTTGTCGAGCGTTGCGGAGCGCCAGGCCCCAAGGCCATCATTGATCACGGATTTATCGTCGGACACGGAATTGCACCTCCACAGCCCATTGCACAGAGAGGGTTATAGTTTGTAGCGAGTGGATTATCAAGGAAACGGGTAGGGACAATGGATTCCTTCTTGCAGACCGCAGGTCTTGCCAATCACGCAGCCGCCGAAGCCGTCAGCTTGATCGGATACGCACTCAATAGTGCAGTCCAGGCTGGAGCTGCACGGGGTCCTTTTGTTGATGCAGGTGTTCGGCGGCCCGACAATGCCAAAGACGTCGCAGCTATCGAGGGGACATGAGTTTTTCTGGGGATGGCAAGGGCAGTAGCCCTTGTCTTCCTCTGGGCCTTTCCAGCAAGGTACGCCCGAAGGACAATCGTTGTCGGTGACGCACTCGTCGGTTGACTTGATGACGACGATTTCACTGCACCCAAAGCCCTTCGGGCAGCGATCGTTGGTGGAGCAGTCCATGGCGCAGTATTCGTCCGAGTGGCCGGCGAACGTGTCATTCGTAAAGGGGTAGATCAGACAACGATTCAGGACATCGCCGCACTGGGTATAATCAGTCGACTGCGAGTTGCAGGGCTTGCAGTAGGGTGTGTCCTGGGAGTAGCCGCTCTGGCAGTTGCTGTTGTTGCAGAATTCGGCGAAAGCGCAGAAATCGTCGTTTTGACAGTCGCATGTCTGGCATTGGTTGCTTACGCAACACTCTGTCAGCTCGCAATCGCTTGCGTAGTGGCAGCCGTCGGCACAAGCGCCGTTTTGGCACACCTGGCCAATGGGGCACTGCCTGTCTGTGGTACAAGTTCCGTTCGGGATGCAGGTGCGCGTGGTAATATCACAGAAAGTGCCTGCGATGTCCGTACAGTCCGAGTTGTCGTAGCACCCCGGTCGCGGCTGACAGTAGCCCGAAGAATTGCATACCTCGCCGGAGGCACAACCGGTCTGGGCATCGCTGTCGCACAGGCACTCGCCCGAGGGAATGTCGCAAAGCTTGCCGGCCTGACAGTCGTCGTTCGAGGTACATGTTGAAAGCGGCTGACAGTATCCGTGCGGGTTGCA
The DNA here is from genome assembly GCA_964513625.1 of uncultured Myxococcales bacterium. GTDB lineage: Bacteria > Myxococcota > B64-G9 > B64-G9 > B64-G9 > DATKYQ01. The sequence continues at coordinate 92,270 of CAZENH010000007.1, forward strand.
GAATTCTCCCTGCTCACAGGCCCCGTCGGCCTTGCAGAAACACTCGCCGATCTTGGTGTCGGAGTTGATCCGGCAAAACCACAGTGTATCGTCTCCGCAGTCAGAATCGAGTATGCAGCCGGCCTTTTTCTGGCACACGCCCGAGGCGTTGCAGTACTCTTCTGATTTGCAGGCCCCGTCGTTGCGGCACAGACAGGTTCCTTTGCCGGTCTGCTCTATCTGACAGCGGAAATTGGCTGCATCTCCGCAGTCGGCGTCTAATCGGCAGCCCTGGTATTTCTGGCAGAACCCGTTGGCGTTGCAGAACTCGTCGGCGGCGCAGGAGGTGTCAGCCTGGCACAGGCACTGGTGATCGGGCCCACAGTAAAATCCTGTATCGCAATCTCCGTTGTCGTTGCACACGCCAGCGACCTCGGAGCCCGAGCAAGCAAACACTGCTAACGCGAGTATTCCCGCAAGACAGCCGAACTTTATCATGGCAAAGAATCTCATGGCTTTGCTCCTTCGTTCGCCCGTCAACTTCCTGGCGAGTAGCGCACCGTGACGACACTGCCCAGTGGTGGCCATTCTATTTTCTCGAACGAGATGCTGTTGGTATAGGGCGCAGGCTCACCGGAACCGTAGTAGACGTATCCGGCCACGCCCTTGGAATCGTCGTTGGCCGGTATCGTTTGCGGCTCGAGCGGGCCGTCCGCGTCGGTATCCAGCTGTACCGTGAGTGTATTTATCTGCGGCACGAGCGAGAGGGTGAAGAACCAGACCAGGTTCGAGTAGGTGACCCGTAACTCAGATCCGTAGGGAGGGACATACGAACCCTGAAAAAGAATGCTGTTGCTGCCGGCGTGGTACATCCAGCCGGTGGCGGAGTCCTGGAAGATCGTTCTCCAGCCGGCACCGTCCTTGAGATCGACCTCGACCTTGAGAGTCTCTGCGTTTTCCACCTCTCTGCTGAGAGCGAAGGCGCGCATCAGGTCGGAGAAGGACACCTCGATGACCGATCCCAGGGGCGGGACATAGTCTCCGACAAAGACAACGGCGTTTGCGTCAGAGTCGTACCACCAGTCTGTGTTCTCCGTTTTCTCTTCGGCCGGGAGAGGCCCGTCGCCGTCCTCGTCAACGGTCACCACGATGGTGCTCTGGTCTCCGCGGGAAGACAACGGAAAGACGGTGTCGACGTTGGAGTACTCGACCTGGATGAAGGATCCGGGGGGCGGTACGTAGTCGACAAAATAGATGGCTTTCTCGGCCAATTCGACTCTCCAGTTACGCGCAACCGGGTTTGTGCAATCGGGGGCGCACTCGGGGATATCGACGAACCCGCCGGGCCCGTCACCATCTTCGTCCACGCGCACGGTTATCTCGCCGGGATCGGGTTCGCGCGAGAGGATATATTTATGGGTCAGCCCGGCGACAGTCAGGCCGAGCTGTTCGAGAGTTGCGCCGAAGTCGTTATCACAAATCGAGGCGGTCGTTCCGCCCAGATCGTTGACCAGCTCATGAAAGACCTCGCCGGCCCGGGCGGTGGCGCAACCGTCGGGTACATCCCCGACGATGGCGGCCACGATTACATCGTTTTCATTGCCAATACCCTTGAGCGAGCTGAAGAAACGCACGTAGTAGTTCAGGTCGCCGTATGAGTGATCGTCCTCGTCGCTGACGAAAATAACCGCCAGCGATGCGTCGTCGCGCAGGAATCCGGCGTTGGCGCCCGACTTGAGCGGTTCGGTCAAGGCCATGTGCGCCGCCAGGACGCCCATCTCGTCGCCGCCTCCATCGGTGCCCACCATGACGTTAGAGGCGAAGGCCGCCACCGGATCGGGGTTATTGCGGTCGATTATCTTGGGATTGCCCTGTAGCTGGCCGCAATGGCCGACGTTGATACAGTTGCCGTTCGAGTCTTCTTGCATATCGGTTGAAATCACGCCGATGTGGTAATCGATCAAGCTGTCCTGGATGTAAGTGATGAAGCTGTCGAAATTGTTGGCTAAGTTGGTTTGCTCCTCCAGCATCGAAGCCGAGTTGTCCACCACCCACAGGATGTCAATTTCCGCCGATGCCTTTTGCTCGAAAGCATCCACCTGGTGAAAGCCGTTCTGCTCGAAGGTGTCCACCTGGGAGGTTCCTTCTTGGGAAAAGAAGTCGACCACATCCTCACCGTCCTGGCTGAAGGTGTCGAGCTGGGTTTTGACGCCGACGAAGCGTGTCTCGTCACACCCGGCAACGGCTACAAGAAAAAAGGCCGTTGCCAAAACCAGCAGCATTTGACTTGAACGCGTCATGACTGCTCTCTCTTTCCATGGTTTGTAACTGATTATCTTACTACCAGAGCAATCGACTTTTTTGCAACCCCATAATTTTTTCGGACTTGCGATGTCAGGCGGGTCGTTGTATACAATCACCCCGCAGGAGGCGACTTGAATAGAAGGCCAGAATCGTTCCCGGAACTCCCGACCGAGAGTCACCCCTTTTTCTTACTGCCGGAAAAGAGCGTCACTTTACGGCTGGCCGATGGTCGGGATCCTGTAGAGATACACTATCGCGAAGCCGGTGACGGAATTCCGGTGCTCCTGCTCCACGGACTGTGGACGGAGGCCTATACATTCAGGCACTTAATCGGCCCGCTTTCGAAAGACATGCGCCTGATTATACCCGAACTGGTAGATCCGAGCTGGTTGCAGGCGGTCGAGACTGATTTCTACTATCCTGGGCGCCTGGCGAACCTGTTTTTAGCGCTGATCCAGGAGCTTGGACTTGACAAACCCGTGCTTGTGGCTCACGCCGAGAGCGGCCTGGCCGCCTTGCTGCTCGGGTTGCGGCAATCGCAGGCTTTACGGGCATTGATGGTCGTAGGGGCGTCTTTCGAACTGCCGCTGATTGTTGGCGCCGGCGGACGAGTGGCGGCCAACCGATGGTTGATCGAGCGCCGTGCCATGGCGGGATACAAGCAACCGATTCAGGCTGCCATGGCGATGATCGATTACAAGGATGTTACAGTTACAAGCCGCCAGGAGATACGCAGGCTGGCCCGCCGTTTCATGAGTCTGCCCACGGCCCGGGTTGCCATGCACATTCAAGCCTTGACACGTTCGCCCGCTTACAGGAAGGAAATCACTCTGGAGCTGCAAGCCCGCGAAGACAAGCCGGTCGCCTACCCGGTGCCGCTTGGCATTGTTGTCGGCCAAGCCGATCGCCTGGCGACGCCGGCTCAGGGAGAGAAACTCAATAGCTTGTTTCCTGGGTCTGAATTGATGGTGGCCGAGAACAGCTCGGGGGCGGTCCAGGTGGAGAAACACGAGTGGTTGGTGAATGCCATCCGCGTGCTGGTGCGGCGCGAATGAAGAAAGCGCGGAACCCCGCATTATCCACAGCGCAGCTCGTAGCTCTCGTTGCGGGGTTGGTCATCTGAAGCAAAAAGGTTTCACCTGAAACCATTTTGCTTGCCTGCCCATTGCCATGAGCCGGCCGAGCATACAAAATAATATTGTAAATCAGTTGGTTATCGATACCAGCCTGCTGGCTCGACATTTGCAATGTGATTTTCTGGATAGTGGAAGGAGGCGCGATCATGAAAGGAAAGGGAACTGTCGAGTCCCCATCGCTGGCTTTTTCGAATAAAAAGACAATGCGTATTGTGCGTCGCGGCTCACAAGACAGCGTGTCTTTCCAGAAGTTCAAACTGGTGATGGAAGAGGGTCCCGAGGAGGGCCGTGAGTTCCTGGTCGACCGCAATCGCATCCGTGTAGGTTCGGCTCCGGACAACGATCTGTGCATCGAACAAGACACCGTCTCGCGCTACCATTTCGAGATCCAGGCCACCGAGGCTGGTCATCGCATCCGTGATCTGGAAAGCACCAACGGCGTGCAGTTGGACGGCTGCTTCGTGATGGACGCCCTGCTGCACCCCGGAGCCCGCTTGAACCTGGGGGAAGTGACTTTGATCTTCCAGCCGCTCAGGGAGCGGGTGGAGGTGCCGTTGAGCTCACACGATAGCTTCGGCGCCATGCTGGGGACCAGTGTTCAGATGAGAGCGTTGTTTCATACTCTCGAACGCGTGGTTGTGCATGATACCACGTTGTTGATCACCGGAGAGACGGGAACAGGCAAGGGTTTGTTGGCCAAGGAGATTCATCTTGCCAGCAGCAGGGCCAAGAAGCCATTCATGACAGTGGATTGCTCAACTATACCACCCCACCTGATGGAGTCGGAGTTGTTCGGCCACGTGCGTGGGGCGTTCACCGGGGCCCTGTTCACCCGGCCGGGGGCAATGCAAGAAGCGCAGGGCGGCACCATCTTTTTCGACGAGATCGGCGAGTTGTTGCCACCCATGCAGGTCAAGCTACTGCGCGCGATCGAGACCCGGGAGGTCAAACCGGTGGGCAGTGCCGACGAGGTCAAGGTGGACGTGCGCATTCTGGCAGCCACCAACAAGAACCTCAGGGCCGAAGTCGAGGCCCGGCACTTCCGTGAGGATTTGTTCTTCCGCCTGAACGTGGTCGAGTTGCGAGTTCCTCCGCTGCGCGAGCGCAAGGAGGATATTCCCTATTTGGCGCGATCATTCTTGCGTCAGCTTGCCGGCGAGGTCGATCGACGCTTCGGCGAAGGTGCCATCCGCCTGCTGATGCGGCACGACTGGCCTGGCAATGTGCGCGAGCTGCGCAACGTGATCGAGCGTCTGGTGCGGCTGGTCGATGATCGGGTGATCAACAGTGATTCGCTCCTGGCGGCATCCGCCAGCCAACCGGGATCGCCTAGCGTATCGATCTCCCGCGCCAACGGCGCGCTGCCCATAGGCGAAGCCAAGGAGATCTTCGAGAAGGAGTACCTGATTGATCTCTTGCGTCGCCACGAATACAACGTTTCAGCCTCGGCACGCACGGCAGGTGTTCATCGCCAGAGCTTGCACAGGCTGCTGCGCAAGCACGGTATCCAGGCCTCGCTGCATCCGCAAAGCCTGGCTTCTCAGCCGGTGCACTTGGGTGTATTGTAGTTCACTCGCTTGGACTTTTCCGTGCTACCGTCAGTCATGTCTGGGCCAGGGTATCTTGGGAAAGGCCGGGATCGGCCGGCCCCATTTTTTCAGAAGCGCTCGACAGCGTCCGCAAAAGTCGTACTCGCGGTCGCAGGTCGAGACCTTGCCCTGGGCGTCTTCCATCAGGCAACCACGCCTACGACAGTGCTCAAGGCCCAGGGTGTGACCTGTTTCGTGAACCGCAACCTTGGCCAGTCGAACTCTGGCATGCTGCCTGTTCTTTGCGCCTTTTAGACAGCGGAACATAGAGATGACGCCCGTGCGGCCATTGATAGAGCCCAGACCCAATATACCCCAGTCACGGTAGTTGCCCTTGGTTGTGGAAATGTCGTCGCCGGTCAGTCCCAGGATACGATAGGCATTTGCAGGTGCTATGCGCTCCAGACAATCGAGCAGTTTCTCGGCCCGGTAGCGCTTTCTGGGCGGGTAGTAGGCTTCAGCGGGCATGCTTACCCATTTGCGCTCGACGAGTTCGAAGGCAAAGAACTCTTGCAACGCCTTTTTGAGAATAGTCAGGTCTTTGTGGCCGAGCTTCTTTCCCATGGGTTGCAGGCACAGAATTTTCTTCTCCAGCCCGAACGCCGTTCCCGGCAGGATGGCGGCAATCCCGGCAGACAGACAGGCGAAAATGAAATCTCGGCGTTTCATCGATGACAACGCCAAGCGTTCAGGCGGACCGTATTTCCCGGACGGCGTTTCTGAATATTTGCAGGCCCAGGCCTTCCTCCGGTAGTTCGGGTTCGCGGGTCCAGCGCGGGTGGTGTGTGCGGTGCAGGTTGCACTCGGGGTGGGGCATCAGCCCAAACAGGCGTCCACTGGGATCGCACAACCCGGCCGCGCCGCCCGGCGAGCCGTTGGGGTTGGCCGGATATTGTTCGGTGGGTTGACCGCTGGAAGAATCTGCGTACCTCAGCGGGACGAGGTGTCGTGCCGCCAGGTCGTCGAGTATTTCCTTCCCGGCCACCAGCTTGCCCTCACCGTGCCTGACGGGAAGGGGCAGGCATTCGATGCCTCGGGTGAAGACGCAGGGACTTGCCTTGTCACATGCCAGTTCCACCCAGCGGTCTTCGAAACGCCCCGAGTCGTTGAAAGTAAGCGTGACAAGCTGACGCCGCTCTCCAGCATCGAGCATCGGCAAGAGGCCCAACTTGACCATCAACTGAAAGCCGTTACAGATTCCGATTACCAGCTTGCCGTCGGCTACGAAGGTTTGCAGCTCGTCCCATAGCCTTCGCTCGGAGCCGGCTACCTTTGCGTTGCGATAGCGGTTGGCACAGGCTCGCGCTGCACCCAGGTCATCACCGTCTAAAAAGCCTCCCGCAAGACAAAGCAGGTTGTAGTCACCAAGGCGAGCCTCACCGGCTACGATGTCCCAGACAGGAACAATATCGGCGACGTCGGCTCCCGCCTGCTTGCAGGCGAAGGCCGTCTCTCGCTCGCAGTTGGTTCCGTTGCCGCTAATCACCAGAGCTTTGACAGTAGTCATTTCGTCTCTCTCGTTTCAGAAAGCCAGCGGACGCAGCCAGGCTTGGCGCAGTGCCTCGATCGACTCGCTACAGATTATCTCTCCCGAGAGTCCGTCGACAGTCAGCATACCGTCCGCGGTCACCGTGCCGATCTTGCCCATCGGTCGGTCGTCCAGGATTTCCTCGAAGTCCGACTTACTGTCGGCCGGTACAGTGACTACGAAGCGACTTTGACTCTCTGAGTAGAGCAGCAGGTCGTCTCTGTCTATGCCCTCGCGCGGTACACGGCCAAGATCGATCTCCATGCCCAACCCGCCGGCGAAGGCAACTTCGGCAAGTGCCACGCCCAGCCCGCCGTCGGACATATCGTGACAGGCCGATACGCAACCGCTCCAGATTGCCCGATGCAATGCCCGGTAGAGCGGGACCGATTCGCCGCTGTGCACTATGGGTACTGCTCCGCTAGAGACGCCAATTTGGCCAAAGTACTCCGAGGCGCCAAGCTCAAGGCGGGTTATACCCAACACATAGACCAGGTCGCCCACACATTTGGCGTCCATTGAAACTGCCCGTGATGCGTCATCCAGCCTGCCCAGCAGCGAGAACAGCAAGGTAGGCGGGATCGAGATACGCTTGCCCTCAATAACCGCATCGTTCTTCATGCTATCCTTGCCAGAAATGCAGGGAATTCCATAGGCCACGCAAGTGTCGTACAGACCCCGGTTAGCGCGTACCAGTTGCCCCAGCTTAAAATCACCGTCGGGATTCTTCTCGCTCAAGACCGGGTCGCACCAGCAGAAGTTATCCAGGCCGGCCATTTGCCCGGGGTCGGCCCCGACCGCGACGGCGTTCCTGACTGCCTCGTCCACCGCGGCGGCGGCCATGGCGTAGGTGTCGAGATCGCTGTAGCGCGGGCAGATTCCATGCGAGACGACCACCGCCTGCATCGAATCGAGCAGGGGTCTGAAAACAGCCGCGTCGGACGGGCCATCGTCTTTGACCCCTGTCAGTGGTTTTATTACCGTACCGGCCTGGACCTCGTGGTCGTACTGCCTGACCCAGTAAGCCTTGGAGCAGATGTTCAGTCTGGCGAGCATCGATTTCAGCAACTCGCCGTGATCCTCGGGCTCTGCTGGCAAGACTTCAGAATTGTCCGGAATGCTCCAGCGCGCCGCGAGATCCATGCGCGGCACTCCATCGTGCAGGAAATCCATCTTCAGAAAGGCGACGCAGCGGCCATTGTCGCTGACCTTGAAATAACCGCTGTCATTGAAGTCGCCCAGATCGGTGGCCTCGACCTGGTAACGCTCCGCCAATTCCATGAAGCGTTCTATCTTCTCTGGCGCAACAGCCACCGTCATGCGCTCCTGCGCCTCGCTGAGCAGGATCTCCCACGGTGCCAGGCCCGCATATTTCAAAGGCGCGTGCGTCAGGTCTAGATCACATCCGCCGGGATCGGTGGCCATCTCACCAACCGAAGACGACAGTCCGCCCGCGCCGTTATCGGTGATGCCGCGGTAGAGCCCCTCGTCGCGGGCTCTGAGCAGGAAATCGGTCATGCGTTTCTGGGTAATCGGATCGCCAATTTGTACCGCCGTGGCCGGCGAGCCCTCGTGCAGTTCCTCCGACGAGAAAGTGGCTCCATGTATGCCGTCCTTGCCGATGCGCCCTCCTACCATGACGATCCGGTCTCCCGGGAGCGCTTGTTTCTCGTGCCCCGGTTTGCCTGCAACCGTGGTCGGCAGAAGGCCGGCGGTTCCGCAGTACACCAATGGTTTGCCCAGATAGCGCTCGTCGAAGAGCACCGAGCCGTTGATGGTCGGAATACCCGACTTGTTGCCTCCGTGCTCGACACCCTCGCGAACTCCTTCAAGCACCCGGCGCGGGTGCAGCAAGCCCTTGGGGATCTTGCCGTTGCGGAAGGGGCTGGCGAAGCAAAAGACATCGGTGTTGAAGATCAGTCTCGCTCCCATGCCGGTTCCGAATGGATCGCGGTTGACGCCCACGATACCGGTCAAGGCGCCGCCGTAGGGATCGAGGGCCGAAGGGCTGTTATGGGTTTCGACCTTGAAGACCAGGCTCCAGTCGTCGTTGAACTTGATCACACCTGCGTTGTCGGAAAAAACGCTCAGGCATAAGTCTTTCTCGCCCTTGTTTTTGCGCACCCTCTCGGTAGCTCCCCGTATGTAGGAGTCAAAGAGCGAGACTATCTCTTCCTGGCTGCCGTCATTCTCTCTGTAGCGGATTCTGGCGTTAAAAATCTTGTGCTTACAGTGTTCCGACCATGTTTGCGCCAAGGCCTCGATCTCGACATCGGTGGGATCGTTCCCGAGCGATTGAGATCTGCGCGCCGCCTGCACCTCCGGCGAGTCGAAGTAGTCGCGAAGCGCGTGCATCTCGTCGAGCGAGAGCGCAAGCACCTTTTCGTGGCTGAGTTGCACAAGACTCTGGTCGTCGAGTTGCAGAGAAATCGTTTGCGCCCCCGGGCGACCAGCGCCGGATACGCGAGGAACCTCGAGCGGGAAACCACCCGAGGTTTCGAATGTTGCGGCATCCATAATGTGCGAACGCTGAATCAACTCGTTGGACAGCAGCTCGGTGGCAATGCGTTTTACTTGCTTGCGATCGAGCTTGCCCCGAATCAAGTACTGCCGCGAGGTGTATACTCCCTCTCCATCTTGCAGCGGTCGATCAAGAGCCAGGGCAACGGCTTCGGCGGCGGTGCGTCCTACATTGTCGGTGACGCCCGGACGGTAGGCAACCTCGATCGCCCAGTCGAACTCGGCTCCCAGGGGACTGTCTATGGCCGAACGCTGGATGATCGGATCGCATAAAGGGTCTCCAGCCACCAGTGAGAGCTGTTCGGGAGTCAGCTCGACGTCGAGCGTATAGACATCAATGCACTGCACGGCGTCTGCTTCAATGCCGAGCTCTGAGCTTATGCGGGCGCGGATCTTGTTGCCCGGCGCATCCTTCACCCAGGTGGCCAAAGCGACCTCGATTCGGTGGGCCATGCAGAGTCTCCAATCTCGAGTTTCGCAAGAAGATCCCCCACAACGCCGATGATGTCAACCGGGTCGATGCCTTGCCCTTGCCTTTTTCCGCCCAAACGTGCTAAGAGGCTGCGTTCCATTGGCTTGAAAGGCTGAAATTCTTAGAGGACGTAACCATGCAGATTGTCTTGGTCGGGTTGGCCGGTTTCCTGTTCGTCTTGTTCCTGGTTTTTGCGATGATCGCTTCCCGGAGATCACGCGAAATTGTCAGCCTTCGCGCAACCGCAAAGACAAATCTGGCAACTATCGAGAAAATATCTGAGCAGCTTAAGGAAAAGAACGGGCAAGCAGAGCAACTCAATCGCCAACTCGAAAGGGTGCGAGAGGAAGAACGCAGGCTCAAGAAGAAGGTGTATACGATCGAGCAGACCAGCAGGGAGAAGGGTCCGACACCAGAACAGGTCGAGCTGGATCGTATTCAGGAGCAAGCAATCGAGGAGGCGCGAGCGGGACTGTCCAGCGCGCGGGCCGAGACGGAGAGGGCCAACGAGGAAATTTCCCGCTTGCAGGCCAAGGCCGAAAACCTGAACGCCGAGCTCGATAAAGTCCGGCAAGAGCAGAAGGCACGCACAGGGAAAGAATCGGCCAAAGGCAAGCATCTCGATGACATCGAGCGCGAGAACAAGTTACTAGCCAAGAAGCTGGAGGCGGCCAGGCGCAAGACACGCAATGACGAGCAGGTCTACCGAGTGACCAAGAGCAAGCTCGATCTGGCCATGGAGAAGATCGCCGCCCTGCAAAAGACCCTGGACGACAAGGATCGCAAGACGGACATTTCCTGATCGGCCGCCCATCAACCTTCTCACCAGAGTTGCATCCCGATCTGCAAGTCGATCAGAAGGTTGGCATAGTCTGCGGCATCGAGGAATGGAACCCTTACCGCAAGCGTGAACTCGAAGCTGCCGGCCAGCATGGTCAGTCCGGGTGACAGGTAGAGGTGGCTTGTTTCTGATTCTCTCGGAAAGCCCAGTCCGCCCAGTACCTCCAGCTTCGGTACGATCCAGTCGCGCAAGCGCCACTGCCAACCCAGCCAGGCTGTGAACATCTGACTTACGGGATCTACCAGCGGGTAAGCCCGAAAGGCCGGTGGACCGCCCTGGTCGAGCACGTGATAGATTAGCCCGGCGGAAATGAAATGCGCGCCCATTCCCAGCTTGGTCTCAGCGTGAACAGCGTAATCACTTTGACGATAACGGTATAAATGAAAAGACAGCGGTGCGGCATAGGCCGTGAAATCGAGCAGGGTGGCATGATCTTGTCCAGACCAGCTGGACGAACCCGAGCCCCACAAGATGCCAGCGCTTAATACAAAAGGAAATTCATCTCCAGTGAGGTTGCAACCCCAGATTCCTCTGGCTCCCAGTAATATGTTCCCGGCGGTATAGGAAAAGCCGCCTTCGTCGAGACCGCCGGCAATGAGCGGCAAGCTGGCGCTCAAGCCCAGGTTGTAGACGGGCGCCGCCTCTAGCTCGACAATTTGCAAAAAAATCGGATTATTTACTCCGGCCCGCCTGCCCAGCCTGTCGCCAACCAGGATCAATTCGTTCACCAAACGCAGCCGGTTGCGTGGGGCCGGATCCTGTTCTGTCATGCTCGAGGGAAATTCCCAAGCGCCCGGAGCAAGTACGCCTCCGCGGGAACGCGTTAGGTAGCGCCGGTTGGTCGCCTGCTCGTCCCGGTAGGCCGCAGACTTGCGAAGCAAGCGCATCCGATGCCTGGCCTCTTCGGTGCAGGCGTTACCCGGATGGGCCTGCAAGAACTCCTGCCAGCCGGCGAGTTTTTGGTCGATGGTCACCCGCTCGGCAATACGGGCTTCGTATTCAACGAAAACGGGATCAACGCAGGTCTCGCCGCCGCCGGCACTCGTCGACACTATTCCGATGGAAAGCACAGCGGCCAGCAGGACGTATCCAGCTCGGAGCACTCAGGCCTCCATGAGCGGGACAAGCCGCTGCTCCAGGGCTTTACGCTCGCTGCTCTTGAAAAGCGCCTCTAAGCGCCTACGATCGGGATGTAAATTCTGCAGGCCGAAAGAAACCTCCAGCTCGTCCCAGCGCCTGTTGGAAGCCTCGATCGCCGCCCGGGAAATCTCGCCTCGCTCTACCGCCCGCACGCTCTCGTCGATGGCCCGGGCGGTAAGTTCCGGCCTGTGGCAAATCAGCACTCCGTCAGCGCCTGCACGAATGGAGGCGACTGCCGCCGGCACTACGCCGGGATCATCGGCTACCGCCTTCATCTCGAGATCGTCGCTTACCAACAGACCCTTGAAATGCAGCTCGTCGCGCGCCAGGCGATAGACTGACTCGGAAAGAGAAGAGGGCAGCTTTTCGTCGAGCGCGGGCACCAGAAGATGAGCCAGCATGATGCCAGAAAGCCCCTGTCGCACGGCCTCGGCGAATGGCGCCAACTCGACCGAACGTAAGCGCGCAAGATCGCGTTCGACAACCGGCAAGCCAAGATGGCTGTCGACATGCGTGTCGCCGTGTCCCGGAAAATGCTTGGCCACGGCGGCCACACCGGCCTCCTGTAGTCCGGTACCGAAAGCCGCTCCCAGCCGCGCCACAAGGAGGGGATCGTCCGAGAAGGCACGATCGCCGATGACCGGATTTGCGGGGTTGGTATCAACGTCCATGACCGGCGCGAAGTCCATGCCGAATCCCGCAGCCGCGAGTTCACGGCCGAGCTGCAAGCCGGCTCGGCGGCACAACCCGGCATCGGCGCCCTGGCCGAAAACGCGCATCGGCGGAAGCTGCAAGAATGGTGCGCCCAGCCGCTGAACCCGCCCTCCCTCCTGGTCTATGGAGATAACCAGCGGCCGCTTCCGGCTGGCGTCGATCAGCCTCTGGTTCTGGTCGAGAACCGTGTCCAGGTCGGGCAGGTTGCGCGAGAACAGGATCACACCCCCCAATCCCTGTTGGATGAGTTTGAACAGATCGGCCTCTGAGGCCGAACCGGATTCGAACCCGGCAATGAACAGACGCGCCACTAGTTCATGGGTTTTTTCAGATCGCATTGCGGACATCTTCGCAAGAATTCCCGGCAGACGTCAAACCGTTATAATGTCATCCAGTTTGTTGAGTCCAATTCTTCCGTGTGATAGCCTTTCTTTCTGGCAGGCATGATGAATTTCTCACATGGCAAGGCAGTGTGTTCATATCTGGCCGGGATAATCCTGGCGCTGTCCGCTGTGCCCGTGCGCGCGGCCAACGAGCGACCCACCGTGGTCGGCTTGCAGTTCGTGCCGCTTTTAGACTATCTGAAACAGACACTGGCTGATCCGCGCCTTTCCGGGGCGCGCGTGGGAGTCAGGGTCGACGACCTGTCAAGCGGCAAGACACTCTTCGCTCACAATCCGGACTTGCTCCTCAATCCGGCTTCGGTCACCAAGACCTTCACCACGGCCGCCGGCCTGTGCCTTTTGCACCCCGACTATCGCTTCAAGACCGAGGTCTACGCCCGCAACGAGCCCAAGGAGGGTGTAATCAAGGGACCGCTGTACCTCAAAGGCTACGGCGATCCCTTCTTGATCGACCAGCGTTTGCATTACCTGGCTTTGGAGTTGCAGGCCCTGGATATCAAGAAAATCGAGGGCCCGATCATCGTCGATGACTCCTTCTTCGATGACGTTCGGGAAGGGCCGGGCTGGAGCCAGGATAGCAGCTCGCGGGCTTACCAGGCTCCGGTGAGCGCGCTGAGCCTCGACTTCAACACGGTCCGAGTGCTGGTTTTTCCAGGCGCGCAAGCCGGGAAGCCTGCCCGGGTCGAACTTATGCCGGAATCCGATCACTTTCGTCTGGTCAACCACATTGTCACCAGACGCGGTCGCTCCCGGGTACGCATTGAAACCGAAAGCCTTGGGCGTCGCACCAGGGTCACGGCGCGCGGGCATGTATTTCCAGATTTTCCAGGCAGCCGCCGCTACTTGCGCATCTACAATCCCACGCTTTATACGGGTTACAGCTTCCGCGAGGCTCTCGGGCAGTTGGGAATCCGTACCCAGCGCCGAGTGCGGCGCGGTACGGCACCGCACTCGGCCGAGCTGATTTACACCTTGCGCTCGCCTGCTCTGGGTGAGTTGGTTCGCAAGGTCAACAAGCGCAGCCAGAATTTCATGGCCGAGCAGATTTTCAAGACCATGGGAGCCGAATTCCTGGGTGTTCCTGGAAGCTGGTACAAGGGCCAACAGGTGATGAACGCTTTCTTGGCCGAGGAAGTCGGCATTCCGGCCGGCAGCTACGTGTTGCATAACGGATCGGGACTGAACGACGTCAACCGTGTGAGCGTGTCCCACGTGGTAAAATTATTGCGCTACATGTGGCGGCGCTTCGACGTCAGACCCGACTTCCTGGCCAGCCTGGCCGTGGCCGGGGCCGACGGCACCGTTGCCGGCCGATTTATTCAGCCGGCCCTGGTGAGAACCATGCGCCTGAAGACGGGCGGGTTGCACAACGTCCGCGCCTTGGCCGGTTACATCAATACGCGCGGTGACCGTGTCTACGCCTTCGCGATGATCGTCAATGATTTCTACTGTGAAGGTTACCAGGCCAGCCACACAATCGACAGGTTGGCCACGGCCATAGCCAGGGCGGACGCAAACCTCCAGGTGGAAGAACAGATCGAAGTGCTGCCCCTGGACGGTGAGGATCAAAGCCTGCTGATTTCGCCCGCAGGCCCGCCAGAGGGCACCGAAGAAGAGGACATTCCAGTAGGCGAGCAGCCAGAGGAAAAAAAGGGCGGCGAGTAGGGCGAGAATGAGCTAATATCAAGAGTGTTCTCTCCGAGGAGGTTAGCTATGGACAAGAGACCCTTGATATCATGCGCCTTGGCAGTAATGCTGGTCGCCGGCCTGTTAGCCTGCTCAAGCGCCATAGTTCCCTGCGAGCCGAGGGGTGACGAGATCTGTGACGGAATCGACGACGATTGCGACGGACAGACGGATGAAGGCTTTTCCGTCGGCCAGGCCTGCGATGGCGATGATTCAGATGGCTGCGCGAACGGAACCACGACCTGTAAAGCCGACGGCAGCGGGACGGAATGCATCAACGAAAATCCAGCCAATCTGGCGGAGAGTTGCAACAACACAGATGACGACTGCGACGGCGATACCGACGAGGATCTTACCAACTGCGCCTGTACCGGCGGCAACGCTCCCGGCAGCGAGAGCTGCAACAACATTGATGACGATTGCAACGGGCAGATCGACGACGGGCTTTCAAACTGCGGCTGCACGGGCGGCAACCAGCCTGCAACTGAAGTCTGCAACGGAATCGACGACGACTGCGATGAGCAGGTCGACGAGGACTTCGGTACGGGCCTGGCCTGCGATGGTGACGACGACGACCAGTGCGTGAACGGCACCACGACCTGCACGTCAGACGGTAGCGGAACGGAGTGTGTCAACGAGGATCCCGTAAATCTGACGGAAAGCTGCAACAACCTGGACGACGATTGCGACGGAGATACCGACGAGGGCTTGACAAACTGCGGCTGCAGCGGAGGCAATGCCCCCTCCGGCGAGAGCTGCAACAACATCGACGACAATTGCAACGGACAGGTCGACGACGGGCTGACAGGCTGCGGCTGCACTGGCGGCAACGCTCCCTCCTCAGAGACCTGCAATAATTCCGACGACGACTGCAACGGGCAGGTCGATGACGGGCTGATAGGCTGCGGTTGCACGGGCGGCAACCCGCCAGCTACCGAGACCTGCAATAATTCCGATGACGACTGCAACGGGCAGGTCGATGACGGGCTGACTGGCTGCGGCTGCACGGGCGGCAATGGTCCCTCAGGAGAGACGTGTAACAATATCGACGACGACTGCAACGGACAACTGGACGACGGTCTCGCCGATTGTCAATGCACGGGCGGCAACTCGCCCGTGGCCGAGATGTGTGACGGCATCGACAATGACTGCAATGGACAAGTCGACGAAGACAATGGAGCCGGCTCGCCATGCGCCGGCTTCGGGGATCCGTGCAACAGCTACATCGACTGTCCGGGTCAGATTTGCGCGGGAGACTCATTCGAGCGCTATTGCAGCGCCGAGTGCGATGCAGCTTCCGATCCCGCCGGTTGGCCCGCGGGATATCGATGTGTGATTGGTCCCAGCAAGGACTACTACGCTCGCGACTATGCAGCTTGCGGCTCCGATGCCGACTGCTCTCCGGACGACGGTGTCTGCACCTATCACGAGGCGGACGATCAGCTTTCGATTGTCAGCGAGTGTCGTCCAGGGCACGATCCGGGTGCGTCTCCCGGCGAAGACTGTTCGGCCGCCACCTGCGCCAACGGGTTGTGCTCATCGTTCACCGACATGTGTGCCGAGGTTTGTTCGTTGCCGGGTGATTGCGACACTCAGTACCTGGGCCACGACACAGCCTGCGTCTTTGCCTGGGTAGCCGTCTTTCCGGGAGACTGCGGGCGCGACGAGCAGTGCCCGCTTGGATATACCTGTCAGAGCGCTCTTTGTCTTGGCCCTGCATGTACCGACGACGGGCAGTGTCAGCCTGGCTATGCCTGTTCAGAGGTCAATCCTCCGGATCCCGAAAAGGCCTGTCAACCCAAGCCGTTCTTCGATTTCATCGGCGAGTGTCACATCGCTTGCGCGGGCGATCCAGATTGCCCGAGCGGCATGCAGTGCCACCCGGCGGTGCTGGTGGACTCGTCGGCGGTCCAGGGCTTCTGCGGGTTTCCCCCGACCGGCACTACCATCCCGACCGGCAGCGGGCCCTGCGGCATTGGTTATGACAATTGCTCTCACGGAATCTGCTATGGCTCGGGAGCATCCTCCTACTGCACACAACTTTGTGGCCAGGCAAGCGACTGCCCCGGGGGTGTGATGAACTGCACCGCCGGGACGCTCAACATGGGCGGTCTGGGAAGCTTCCCCGGAACACTGACCTGCACAAATCCTTAAGGGGGGGCTTTCAGCTACCTGCTGAGATGAACGATGGTCCCCGCCTGGCCAACGGCATAGACTTCAGAACCATCCCGGGAAACCCAGATGCCGTAAAGATCGGCGTGCGTTCCGGGCGCCTCGCGGATCACTTTTTCGGGAGAGATCCTGATCAAAACGCCTTTATTGCCGGCCGCGAACATGGTTGCTTTTCCCGACTTCTCATCAACATAACCACTGACGGCCATCAGATCGGCGTCGAAATCAGTATACTCCGACTCCCACCCCCCCTCGGCGGGAGGCGGCAGGCGCCATACTCCGCCGGAAGATCCCACCAGCGCGCCCTCTCCCGCCGCGCTCGCCCATACATCCCAAAGAATGGGGCTTGCCTCGTGTCCCTCGGGGCACTGGCCGTCAACCAGTTCCACACCGCACACGGTCACGCTCGTTAAAGTCCAACTCCCGTCGTGCTTGCGATAGTAAGCGCCCTCGTCACCGCAGGCATGGATTTCGTCGTTGACCTGCATGCTGACGCCCTGCATGCGCTCGCTGAAGTCACGGCCATTCGAGAGGCCGCCGCCGCCGTACCACTGGGAAGCGGTTCGTTCTCCAACAACGAAGGCGTTGCCGTTATCCAAATCACCGTCCAGATCGCGAAAATTTCCGCAACTAGCAACGTTCAGCGCATGCAGGTCAGGGGGAGGTTCACCTTCCTCCGGCGGCTCTACCGGACCGTCGTACTCGAGAGCCGCGCAGTTTTCTCCGACAACAACGACGTGGTCGTCGGCAGTTCCCCAGACCCCGTACAGATCCTCGCTGGTACCTGAATCCAGCTCCCGCCACTTGGCGTTTTGCCGTCTCAACACGGTCCCCCCGGCGCCCACGGCGAAAACATCTCCCGAGGACACGCCGAATACGGCGTAGAGATCTTTGGAGGTCGACGAACTTTCTTCGACCCATCCGCCCACGCAGGCCGTGCTTGTCAGACTCATCAATACCGCCACCGTGAATATACCCCAAAGCTTCATAAGCGCCTCCAGCGCCGGTCTATTCCTGTATTATCCGATCGCTCAGCAGATCCGTCCAGCGCGTGCAACCCTGCCAGACTTCCTTCATGGAACCACTAAACCCATTCTCGTCTGCGTACTTTCCTGTTATCTCGAAAGCCTGGCTGGGATCGTTGTCGTTGTCGGTGGCCCGGAAACTCAGATCGGCGAGTATCTCGCCGTAGAGCCTCGGCCAGCGGGTCTGGAAGCGAGCTTCGAGATCGCTCTTGTCGATCAATATCTCCACCTCGTTCTCATAGGACTGCGCCGGCGGGGGGCAACTCGATCCGTCCTGATGGTTGAAGGTCTCGATCACCGAAAATCTGCCCGCGTAGGGGGCGAGCTCCTGTCCATCGCCATTACTTGCCCCGCATCCTGAAAGGCCGAGTCCGAAAGACAACCCGCCAACAAGGATCAGTCTTGCCGCCAGCATGAATTTTCTCCTGGAGTCGACCAGTACACAGCCTATCAGCCAGGCGCCGAGGGGTCAATCCGGTTGCCAAGCCACGACATTCGTGAAAAACTAGCCTCTACTTCATTCGCGGAGGAGGCACAATGAAAATCAAAGGCCGACGCCTTGAACCAAGTCCCATGCCGTCCAGGATCTCTGTTAACCGACTAGTGGATGAATATCTGGTTGCATACAATGGCGCCCGCCTGAACGAGGCCTGCCGCTTGATGGTCGAAAAGGTTCTCAAACCGGAAGTTTATGTTGGGCTCTCGATAAGCGGTGCCTTGACGCCGGCTGGGCTGGGCACCTCGATTCTGGCGCCCCTGATTCGGGCAGGTTTCGTTGACTACATCGTCTCCACCGGAGCCAATCTCTACCACGATATTCATTACTCGCTGGGACTGCCTCTGCACCGCTCACATCCGCGGCAGGACGATTGCGAGCTTAGGCGACGCAATATCGTGCGAATCTACGATATCGTCTTCGACTTCGACGTGCTGCTGTCTACCGATCGATTCTGCAACAAACTGCTATCATCCGAGGCATTCCGGAGGCGGATGAGTTCGGCTGAACTGCATTATCGAATGGGCGCGGCGGTCGCGGCGGTCGAGAAAGAACTTTCGCGCCCGGATCCCGGGTTGCTCTCGGCCGCCCATGCCGCCGAAGTGCCGATTTTCACTTCGTCGCCGGGTGACAGCACTATAGGGTTGAACCTGGCCGAGCTCGACTTGCTCGGCAAAGGACCGCAGATAGATGTCTCGGCCGATGTAAACGAGACAGCGGCTATCGTTTATGCCGCCACGCGCGGACGAGGAAAGAGCGCTGTGCTGATCTTAGGTGGCGGCAGCCCCAAAAACTTCTTGCTGCAAACCGAACCCCAACTGCAGGAGATCCTGGGACTGTCCGATCGAGGGCACGACTACTTCATTCAAATTACGGATGCGCGGCCGGATACCGGCGGCCTGAGCGGGGCCACTCCGTCCGAGGCTGTCAGCTGGGGCAAGGTGGATCCCGAACGCCTGCCTGACGCGGTGGTTTGCTATGCCGATACAACCTTGGCCCTGCCGCTGTTGGCTGCCTATGTCCTCACAAACGCCAAGAGGCGTCCGCTGAAAAGGCTCTACCGGCGACGAGAAGATTTTGTCTCCAAAATGCGACGCGTGTATGCGCGCCGTGCAACCGGTGAACCGGCCGGACGCAAATGAGTGTTGGCCACCAGAGAAAAAACGTGAAAGGCAAGGCTGGCTGTGGTATTTTTTTTATAGCCGGAAACATTACACATTTTGTTTGTTAACCTGCTAGACCGTCGGGGCACCTTGGACGTCAGTATCCAGTGGCCCGCCGGTAATGGAGCCGTCGGAGCCGTTTTGGAGAAGCTAGCCGATGAAAAACTCATGGCCCGCTTCCAGAAAGGGCGCTTGCGCGCCTTCGAGATTCTCTTCGCACGGCACCGCGACGGCGTGTTTCGTTTCATCCTGCGCTTTACCCGCAACCGTGAGACCTCCGAAGACCTGCTCCAGGATGTTTTCTTGCGAGTTGTGGCCAAGAAAGATTCGTTCCAGCAGCGCTCTAAATTCACAACCTGGCTTTATACCATCGCTCGCAACTTGTGCATTGATCACTTGCGCAAGATGCGCCATCGCAACGCGGCCTCACTCGATCAGCCTTGCCGTCCCGGCTCGGAGTCCGAGGTGAGCCTGATGGATCGCATCGACTCCAAGGTAGTTTCACCGGACAAGCAAGCCCACGAGATCAGGCTCAGGGAGCACATCGCCCGGGCAGTGGAGGAGTTGCGCCCGGAACAACGCGAGGTGTTCCTGATGCGCGAGGAGTCCGGCCTGCCTTTCGACGAGATCGCTGCCATCGTGGATGCGCCGCTCAACACGGTAAAGAGTCGTATGCGTTATGCCCTGCAGAATCTCAGAGACAACCTGGTCGCGCAGGGAGTGGAACTCTGATGAAAGCCGAAGAAAAAATGGATTGCCAAAGGGCGGACGAACTGCTGGTCGATTTTCTGTACGGCGAGTTGACGCCGGTCTTGCATGCGGCTTTCGAAGAACATCTGGAGGGTTGCCCGACTCACGCCGAGGAAATAGGCAAGTTGCGCGCCGTGCTCGATATCGTCCGCGGAGAAAAGGTCGAGGAAGTTCCCGAACAAGTAAGCCGTCGAATTGTGCGCCTGGCCAGGGCGGTCGACGAACAAAACAGCCAGCCAGGGTCTTTGTGGCGCAGGTTGGTTTTGAGCCCCGTCGCGGCGGCGGCGGTTCTGGTGGGCCTGATAGTAGTCGTGGGGATATCGGTACAGTTCAGTCGAAATGAATCGGCTGAAATTGGTCCCGAGGCCGTGAGTGTCCTGCCGGCACCGGCACCCGGTGAAAAGAATACTGTTACCAGGAACACTCAGCGGCTCGAGACAACCACTTCAGAAGAACTTGCGCGCGAGCAGAAGGCACCCGCCTTGTCCGGTCCTGCGACGGGCAGACTGGGCGACCGCGATGGGGAGCGGCCCGGACGAGACAAACCCATGCAAGTTTTCAAACAAGCCCGGCCCAGGCCGGCTGCCGCCGGGCGCAAATACAAGAAAAGTGCCAAGAGGAAGCCTGCCACTAAAAGCGCAAACAAGATCGGGACGCTTTCCAAGGGCGTTGCAAACTACTACCCGGCCGAAGAAGGCAAGCAGGAGATGAGCGGCGAAGAAGACTTGCAGGTCAAGTTGGCCAAGAAAAAAGAATGGCAAGGCGACTGGTCGAAGACAGGAGCCTCGGGCGCTCCTGCAGCAGTGGGAGGAGTCGTTTCGGCGAAAGACGACAGAGCGAACAAGCCAATACGCGATTTTGCCAAACCGCCTCCCGGGATGTCCGAGCCGAAGAAGCACTCGCGGGGCATGCAGGCTAAGGACGAGAAGGCTCCGCGACCGGAACGCAAGCTGGCCGAGGCCCCAACCCCGGTCGATGGAGTCAGCGCAGATTTAGCCGAGCAGGAGAGCGCCGCATCGGAGTCCGTCGAGTCGACCTCATCGCGCCGTTCAGCCGTGAAAGCATCGGTTGCCAAGAAGGCCAGGCAGAAGGATCTCTACGCCATGGCCGAAGAAGATCTGGCCGCCAAGCGTTACCGGCAGGCGTTGTCCAACTTCCGCGCTTTCATTCAGAGATTTCCAGAAGACTCCCGCCTGCCGACCTGCCGTTATCGGCTGGCGAAGACGCTGTTTCTTATGGGTAATTGTGCGCAGGCGATCACGGCCGTCGAGCAGGCCACAAGCTCCTCGGCGCACCACGCCATGGCCGCCCCGGCACTACTGGACAAGGCTTCGTGTCAAGTACGCCTGGGTCGCTTCGATCAGGCGCGTGCGACTTACAACCGGATCATTACAGACTATCCGACCTATGCCACAGATGCACGCCGGGGACTCGAACGTATCGAGCGCTGAATTCTTACCTATTTCGCAGCCGAATACCTGAGCCTGAGCGAGTAGCCCTGGCACAAGTTATTCTGTCCGGAGGCTGCCTGGACGCAGATTGTGAAAGTGTTCGAGTTGCCGCTGCCGCAGGTAGCGCCGAGGCTCGAGCAGTTCGAATCGAAGGCCGCGTCGGAGCCGTTGCAGTCGATCGTCGAGCAGTTACCTCTGTACACCACAAGGGCCAGCGTGCCCGGGTTTGGATTCAGATCGGCCAGAAAGGTTGCGCTCCCGGGCGCCGGATCTACATAGCTGACAGCGTAGCAATCGATATCCTCACGGACGCCGGTTTTGTGCACAATCACTCCCGAGCGCGTGACGGTCTGATTGCCTGAACTGACAGTACCTGCCGAGGCGGCCGAGGAACAGGTTCCCGGAGCGTCCGACGTGTCGCCGCACTCGCAACCATCGCCGCTTGCGCCGTTGATGTCCCACCAGCTCGAGTTGCAGGTGCCCATTTCACAACTGCCTGAGTTGCAAACACCGCTTGCGTGGGCGTAGCTGCAGACGTCTCCGCAGCCGCTGCAAGCCGCCGCAGTGCCGAGCTGGGTCTCGCATCCGTCACCCCAGGACGAGTTGCAATCGTCCCAACCGGCTTGGCAGCCGCAAGATCCCGCGCTACAAGTGCTATGCTGACCGCAGTCTCCCGCGCACGATCCGCAATGGGCGGGATCGTTGTCGGTGTTTACCTCACAGCCGTCCGACCAATTGCCGTTGCAATTTGCGAAGCTGCCGGTGCAGGAGCACGAACCTCCCGAACACGTTGCATTTGAACCGCAAGAGATGCCGCAGCCACCGCAATTATTGTTGTCTGCGGTTACGTCGGTCTCGCAGCCGTTCAGCATGTTGGGATCGCAGTTGTCCCAGCCGCTGTCGCAGGTCACTACAGTGCATGAGCCTCCGGCGCAGCCATGCGCGTTCGTGTGTGGCAGATCGCATGCCAGTCCGCAGCCTGAACAGTTCAAGGGATCCGCGCCGATGTCTGTCTCGCAACCATTTGGGTCCGACGAATCGCAGTCGCTGAAACCCGAGTCGCAGGATACCACCGTGCAGTTGCCGGACGAGCAGCCATGTTGATCCGTGTGCGCCAGGTTGCAAATCGAGTCGCAAGCGCTGCAATTGTTGGGATCGCCGTCGGTGTTCGTCTCGCAGCCGTTTTGAATGTCGGGATCACAGTTGTCGTAACCAGTGTCGCAGGAAACTATCGTGCACGATCCACTGGAACAACCGGGCTGGCTGGTATGCGGAAGGCTACAGGCTGAGCCGCAACCGCCGCAGTTCTGAGGATCGTTCTGACCGTTTATCTCGCAGCCGTCGCTCCAGGAAGAGTTGCAATCCAAAAAACCGCTGTCGCATATACAGCTGCCCGCCGAGCAATGGGCATTTAAGCCGCAGTCGTTGCCGCACGAGCCGCAGTTGTGCACATCTGTCAACAGCGCGGCCTCGCAGCCAGAGGCCCAGTCACCGTCGCAGTTTTGATAGTCGGACTGGCAGGCGCAAGATCCCGAGCTGCAGGTGCTGTGCTGGCCGCAGTCTCCCGTGCACGAGCCGCAATGCGTGGGATCGCTGTTGAAGTCGGCCTCGCAGCCGTTCGAAGAGGTTGAGTCACAATCTCCGAATCCGCTGTTGCAGGAGCACACGGCGGACGAGCAGTGGGCATTGGCGCCGCAGTCATTGCCGCAGCTTCCGCAGTTTTGGGGATCGTTCGAAGTGTTTACACAATCGATACCGCAGCAGGTTTGCGAGGCCGAGCAGTTGGGCCCGCTGCCGCCGCACAGGCAGGTACCGCTGACACATTGCTCGCCGGGATCGCAAACGGTGTTACAGGCCCCGCAGTTCTGCGGGTCGGCAGAAATATCGACGCAACTTGTGCCGCAGCAGGCCTCGGCCGAGCTGCAATCCGGACCCGTTCCGCCGCAATGACATTGGCCGGCAACGCATCCCTCGTTGGAATCACAGGCGAAACCGCAGCTCCCACAGTTCTGAGCGCTGGTTTCCAGGTTGACACAAACCGTGCCGCAGCACGTCTGGCCGGTCGAGCAGTCGGGGCCCGTGCCCCCGCAGCGGCAGCCGCCGGAAACACAGCTTTCATCCTGATCGCAGACATTGCCGCAGGATCCGCAGTTGGAAGCGTCGCTGCTGGCATCGACACAGTCGACACCGCAACAGGTTTGGATCGCTGTGCAGTCGGGACCGCTGCCTCCGCAATGACATTCACCGTTCGTGCATCTCTCTCCCGGATCACATTCAATTGGGCCGCAGGGATCGCCCTTGCATGCCGCATTCTGGCAACCGAACTCGCAGGTTTGGCGGTTCTCGGGGTAATCACAATCTCCGTTGGAGCAAAAACCGATGGCCGAGTAGAAAAGCAGAGTATTGGCGTCCTCGCACACATCCGCCGGTGGATTATCGCAGATGACGGAATCTCCCTGGCAGAGACCGTCATGGCAGACGTCGGTGTGCGTGCAAGGATCCGCGTCTGTGCATGACGTGCCGCCTTCACTCCAGGCTGTTTGGCCGGCGCCCTGATCGAACAAGCAAGTGTATACCAGCCCGTCGCAATCGACGCTGGCGCACTGGTTGTAAAGTGTACATTTGTTTGCCGGGCAACAGCGTCCGCCGGCGCAATCTATGGAAATACAGACGCCGTTTATACAGACTTCGTCCACTCCGCAAGGCGATCCGCAATCGGGGCTGTAACACGAGCCCGCGGCGCAAACCTGACCCGGCGGGCACTCGATATCAGCGCACAACCGATCAACGCAGGAATCGTCGATACAGAGTTCATGAGGGCCACAATCCGTTACCTGGCAATTCTCGGGGTGGCACACAAGATCGGAGCCGCAGACCTCTCCGACCTGACAGGACACATGTGCACAGTCGTTCGGCACGCATTGCCCGTCAAGGCATATTTCTCCCTGCGCACAACCGATGTCCTGCTGCAGGCAATCCGCCGGAAAGCACTCTCCGTCGGCGCATTTTTGACCTGCCGAGCATTGCACGCCGACGCAATTCAACCTAATGCAATGATCCTGATAGCAAACCTCGTTCGCGTTGCATGCCTGGCTTCCGCAGGCGGTATCAAGACACTCTCCGCGAGCGCAGCGCTGTCCCGGGGGACAGTCGATGCCGACACAATCTACATGTATACATTGACCCTGGTAACAGGCCTCGGAAAAGTCGGAGCACTCGATGTCGGTGCAGTCTTTCGGGTAGCACCATCCGTTGGCGCAGACCGATTCGGAATCGCACTCGACATTTACGCACGACGCCCGCTGGCAGGTGCCGTCTACGCATACCTCGCCCTGGTTGAAACAATCGATTTGGGAGCAATCTGCCGGATAGCAAATTCCTCCGGCGCACTCCATTCCCACTGAACAATCGACCCCGACACAGCTGCGATTTATACATTCCTCCCCGATGCATACGTCTCCGTAGCCGGGACAGGTCTTGGTGGCGCAGTCGACCGGATAGCAGATTCCGCCGGCACAACTTTGGCCGCCAGGACAGTTTACTCCAACGCAACTTGCCGGCAGGCACTCCTCCTCGACGCATACTTCACCCAGACCGGGACAATTACGCCATACGCAGTCTGTTGGGTAGCATTCGCCCGCGGCACAGGCCGTGCCTGCCGAACAATCGACATGCAGACAGGACAACTCGATACAGTTGGCATCACGACAGGCAAATCCTTCAGGACAGACTCGGTCGGGACAATCCCGCGGCAGGCACTCCCCGTCTACGGTAACTCCATCAGTACAGCTTTCCTCGATGATTCCCCCAGAGCAAGCGCAAACAGCCCCCGTTGCCAAGAGGATTGTAAAAATCAGCCTTATATTAATAAGACGGGGCACTATTCTCCTCCGACAACCTGTACGGCCTTCACTATTCTAGCACGACCGCCTAAGAAAAGGCTAACTTGCGTTCCAAACAAGCTGGGAGTGTAGATAACCATGCGAAATCCTTCATTGACAGGAACAATAGCTGTCTGATAAGAGGATCTGAATTCGAACCGTAACCCGCGAGCTTGACGGGGAGGGGAAGACGGCATGACTAGAATACTTGAGTTGGGCAAGTTCTCTATCGGAATCCTGGCTTTATCAATCGTTGTGATGTGGCTCGGCGCCTGTAGTCCGCCTATCGAGAAGTTATGGGAATTCCCTGTCGCCTCTCCCCTTTACTCGACACCGCTGGTGGTCGGGGATCTGATCGTTTTTGGCTCGGAGAGCGGGACACTGCACGCGGTTGACAAGAGCGGTCAGTCGCGCTGGCAATTCCAGGCCCCTAGCGCGGAAATTTTCTCTCATCCATTGAGCGACGGAAAGCTTATTTTCTTCGGAGCCACTAACCAGAAATTCTATGCAATCGACCTGAGAGGTCAGCTAAAATGGCAATTTGCAGCACGGGAGCGAATCAAATCCGATCCCGCCTTGGCCGAGGGTGTAATATATGTGACATCCTACGATGGACATGTATACGCGCTGAAGAGCGACAGCGGCAAAAGGATCTGGCAGTTTCCCGCCGAGAAGATACCCGAGCCGCCGCCAGCCGAAGACGAAGAGAAGGCGGCTAAGAGCGACGAAAAAAAGCCAGCAGAAGCGGCTGAGGACAAGGAACCGATCGCCGAGATCAAGCCCGGAGAGTTCTCATATGCGGCCCCGACAGTGAAAGATGGGGTCTTGTATGTAGGCAACCTTGACGGTTATATGTATGCAATCCAAACGGCGGATGGTGTGTTGAAGTGGCGCTTCAAGGCAGGGGAGGGCATCACCTCTACCGCCCTGGTACAAGGAGGGGTCGTCTTCTTCGGCTCTAAGGACAACAACGTCTACGCCATAGACGCGGTCAGCGGCACGAAAGTGCTCTGGAAGTTCACGACTGGTGACGATGTCCTGAGTTCACCCAAGGCAAAGAACGGAGTTATCTACATCGGCTCAAACGATAATAACTTTTACGTACTCGATCAGAAAACCGGCAAAGAGAAGTGTCATTTCAGCGCCAAGGGGCCGATCGTGTCGTTTGCAGTTTTTTACAAGAATCTGGTCTTCTTTTCCGGAGGCCAGGGAGACGGCAACATCTACGCGGTCGAGGAAGGCACCTGTAAGATGTTCTTTTCTAGCAAGACCGGTTACAAGATCGAAAGCGATCCGGTACTGGATGGAGACAAACTGTACGTGACCTCCGGCGACCGAAAACTGTACGCATTCAAGATAAATAAGACCAAATAGCTCCCGCCCAGATCTGATCATTTCTCTCACCAGATACGACTTTTCTACACATGTAGGACGGTGTGTGACAAATTCCCTTTCTTTTCTCTTGACTTACGTGCGGGCCCGTAGTTATATTGGCTAGCCAGCCAAGATTAAAATGCGAGGAGGAATCGATGCCCGTGCCGGATCAAATGCAGAGGGTGTGTGAAGTGGGCGTTTCTGCAGGCCTGGAGCGAGAAGAGGTCGACAGAGCGATGGGCAAGATCATGGGAGCGCTGGCCTCTGTGGCATCTTCGAAGGGACTCACAGGAGATGGCGAAGGCACCAGATTGCTCGCCGGCCTCAACTCCAACCTGGCCGACAATCCGATGTTGGTTGCCTGGGGACTTTCGGTGGCGGCCAGAAGCTGCGATAGTGTCTTTTCGCGTTTTATCGATAACTTTTTGTTGGGGATGGTATTCGAACGCAAGCCGGTTGTAGAGGCTATGGGCTATCATCCGCCCATAACCCTGGTTATTAACCCCACCATGCGTTGCAACCTGCGATGCACGGGGTGTTACGCATACAGTTACGGACAAAAGAGCGACATGGAGCGGGACCTGCTCAATAAAGTGTTAAACGAGGCCCGCGATCTGGGAATCACCTTCGTCACCGTAACGGGCGGAGAGCCTTTTCTGTATCCCGAGATCGAGGAAGTATTCGCGGAGTATTCCGATATCACATTCATGGTATATACCAACGGCCAGTTCATCGACGAGCAACGTTCACGCCGCCTGGCCGAACTGGGCAACGTCTGGCCAGCAATATCGGTCGAGGGTTTTGAGGCCGAAACCGATGCGCGCCGCGGAAAGGGTGTCTATCAGAAGCTGACCACGGCCATGAGTTATCTCCGACGAGACGGAGTTTTGTTCGGTATTTCAGCGGTGCCCACCCGCAAGAACACGGAGCTTCTGGCTTCCGATGCCTTCCTGGATCACTATATTGAAAAGGGAGCGTTGTTCGGCTGGATGTTTACCTACATGCCGGTCGGCCGGGATCCCGATCCGTCTTTAATGGCAACACCTAAGCAGCGTGAATTCCTGCGCCGCAAGAGTCTGGAATGGCGCCGGACCAAGCCTTTCTTCATGGCCGATTTCTGGAACGACGGACCACTTTGCGGAGGCTGCATGTCGGCCAGTCGGTTCGCCTTCATCAGCAACGAAGGCTGGGTTCAGCCGTGTGTCTTCGTCCATTTCACCACGCACAACGTCAAGGACCACAGCCTGCGAGAGATATTCGATTCTGAGTTCTTCAGGGCGATTCGTGGCCGTCAGCCCTATCACCCCAATCTGTTGCGTCCCTGCAAGATAATCGATCATCCCCATGTGCTTGAAGAGGTGGTTCGGGAATGCGGAGCTCGGCCTACCTATCCCGGTGCTGATTCGATTTTGAAAGATCCGACAATTCGTGAACACCTGATGCGTTACAGCCGAGAGTATGCAGTCCTGGCCGAGCGTGCCTGGAAGGGTGAGGATTATCAATCCGGGCACAGTGTGCAGGTTCCGTTTTACGGGCGTCGTGATCTGTACAAAATATATGATTGGCGCATGAAGCGAGCGCACGAGCAGCAGGGAGAGAACACCTCCGTCGCCTTTACGACCGCCGATAAGCCCAGAAAGTACTCGGAACCTCGGATAAAAGGATGAGGTTTGGAACAGAATGAACGCAGCATCCTGGTAGTCGGCGACCTGCACCTGCACCCGGGATCCGATCCCTCACTGGTTGCTGATTTTGCCCGCCTGCTGGATTCTCGCCCGGCCGGCAAACTGGTGATCAACGGAGACGCCTTCGATCTCGATCGGGTCGCCGGGGAGCATCGTGCCGGTGAAGGCGGCTATCGGGCTGCCTGCCGCCTTGGCAACACACTCGAAAAATTTCCTGGGTTCTGCGAGGCCATCTCTAGTTGGGCGGACCGCGGCGGCGAGATCATCTGGCTGCCCGGCAATCACGACGCCGAACTGTGCCTGCCGGTGGTGCGTGGGGTTCTGATGCACGGGATCGGGAGAGCTGCAGGCCGGGTTCGCTTCGAGCCGCGTTGCTACAAGGCCGATGGCCTGTATATAGAGCACGGCCATCAAAACGATCCGGACAACAGCTTTTTCCCGGACACGGCCGCGGCCGTAGCCAAACAGCGCCTGTCAGCCTTGCCGTTGGGTTGCCTGACAACCCGTTTCCTGCTCTGCCGCATTCCCGCCTATGACAATCAGGGTGACAATCATGCGACGCCGGGCAGGGTCTTGCTCAGGGTAATAAAAAACCATGGACGGGCGACCCCTCGGATGGTGTTTCTGTACATCCTGGCTGCCATGCGCATTGCCTGGCAGGCTATCTTGGCCAGGCGCAGGAGGGATGCGGAGGCCCGTTCGAGTATGGCCAGTCCCTGGCACGTACTCGAACGCATGTATCTCGATCGCCTTGCCATGGCAGGAATCCTTTCGTTGATCATGATGATAAGCTTGCTGGGAGCGGCACCGCCACACACGGCCCTGGTAGCCGGCGTGCCCTGTGCCGCTTTTCTCCTGTGGCCCCCGTCCCGCAGGCGTCTCTACCGGCACAGGGACAGGACCGGCTGTCGTAGAGCCGCGCGCTCGATCCTTCAGAAAAGCGATGGCGTTGTTGTAATGGGTCATACCCATTACGCCGAGAGGCTTCAGTGGCCTCATCGGGTATACCTGAACCCGGGCGCTTTCTTCGAGAAACAGAAGGCCGGGCGGCCTTTCGTCGTAATCGATGGGCCCACCGTCAAGGTTGACTTTCTCCCCCGATCCCAATAGAACTGCCCGACATGGCACGCAAGCGGATGGGAGACACCCGCCGGCGGCAGATCCTCGAGGGCTTGCTCGAGGCGGTGGCCAAGCGGGGGCTTCAAGACTGCAACATGAGTGATGTGGCCAAGGCGGCTGGTGTCAGTCGTGGTATTCTGCATTACTATTTCAAGAATAAGCACGAGATGATAGGTGCTTTGGTGGCGTACCTGAGGGACTCCAACCTGATGGAGTTCAAGAACTCCATGGACGAGATTGAGGATCCGTTCGATCGCCTCAAGGCCTCGTTGTGGTATCCGATCCAGGCTTTTGGTCCATCCGGAGCGGCCCTGGCAAAAGTTTGGATCGAATTCTGGGGCCTGGCCGCTCATCATTCCGCGGTGTGTGAGTTCATCCTGGATGTGCAGGGAACCCTGCGAGATCATTTCAGGCAGATTGTGGAGCTGGGCGTCGCGCGCAAGGAGTTTCTGCCCGACATTCATCCCGAGCGCACGGCCTCGATAATCCTGGCCGCGCTCGAGGGACTGGTACTCCAATGGCATTTCAACCAGGAGACTTTCTCTTTCGTCGGGGAAATCAAGGGCCTTGAGGTGATGCTCGAACGCTATCTCAAACCGTCTGCGCAATCATGAGATTACGGGTGGGAAACACCGCTCCGATCTGCTAGGTTAATGCTTCAAAGCGAAACTGCCAGGAGGAATCGCCATGAAATCGAGTGGCCTGTGTATTATCGTTGTCTTAACGACGGTATTTATTGTCACTTTTCCGGGAAAAGGTCTGTCGCATCCTGTCGTCGTCGATGGCAATCCTGCCGAGTGGACGCTGGCCGTGCCGCCGAGTGTCAATCTCGGACACATCGCCCGCAACGGGGCCGGCGAGGGTGAATACGTGTGGATCGACGCCCCTGGAGACGAGCGCACCGACTTCGCCAATTCTTCTAATGTCGATATTCTTCAGATCCGCGTCACGTCCGATAGTAACAATATCTATTTCCTTGTGGAGATGGCCGGTATCACCATTCCTGCAGGCGATGGCGCGCCCCAGGTTCAGATTGCCATCGATCTCGATCACCTTACCGGAAGCGGTCAGCAGTGGCTCGGCGCCAACTCGGACACCATGGTGGCCGACCTCGCCAGATGGGAATTTCTGATCGTAACCCGTTTCGGCAGCGGCCAGGTTCCAGCCGTCTATGATCCGAGCTTTGCAGAGGTTGGTCTTGGTCTTCCCCAGTCGGCGATCTCGGGCAATTTCATCGAAATCAGCGTTCCCTTGAGCGTATTACCCGGTCCGGGAGGTCTCCCGGCCCAGTTCACGGTCGTCTCGTTGATGGCCGACGCTAGCGATGGCGCCTGGGACATTTCCGGGGTGAGCGATGTGCTGGACGCGATCACCAACTACGGCGATCCCGGCGACATGTCTAACACCTGGGCCGAAGTGTCCGATGGAGTAGTCGACTACCACTTCAGCGTCTGGTTCCATCTCGATCCGGACCTTGAGCCGTCGGCCCCGCTGGTGGTCAACGAGGTGCTCTACGATGGGATAAACGAGCCTCAGGATGAGTGGATCGAGGTTTTCAACCGCAGCGGCTTAGCCGACTTTCCGCTGGACGGCTACAAGCTGGGCGACGAAGAGACAATCGATGGGGGCGAAGGCATGGCGGCCTTCCCGGCGGGAGGCACTGTGGGCCTGGATGACGTTGCGCTAGTGGCCAACGACGGGCTGCAGTTTACAAACAATTACGGATTTGCCGCCGACTTCGAGCTGAACGATACCAGCTCGGCTGGAGACATGATCGACTACAGCCTGTGGGCCACGGGCAACGTCAACCTGAGCAATAGCTCGGACGAAGTGCTGCTGGTAGACCCTTACGACACCGTGATCGACGCAATAAGTTGGGGCAGTGGCGCCTGGCCGGGTGTTACGCCGGCGGCGGACGTGGTCGAATCGCATTCTTTAGAGCGACCACAGTCACGCGAGGACTCAGATGATTGCTCCCACGACATGCTGGATCAGACGACACCCACGCCCGGGCAGGTTTTCTGGCTGCTTGGCCTCGGCTCCTCCTGCGGCGTGTGGGTCGAATGCCAAAGCGACTTCTGTGTAGATAGTGTCTGCTGCGAAAATGCCTGCGACGGAATCTGCGACGCCATTTGCGACTCTTCCGGAACCTGCCAGCCGAAGGACTGCTCCGACGGCAGTGTGTGTACCGACGACTCTTGTAACCCGGCCGACGGCACCTGCATGCATTCCAACAACACGGCCAGTTGTGACGACGGAGATGCTTGTACAGCCCCTGACCTGTGTTCGGGAGGCACCTGCTCCAGCACTCCTATCTCGTGCGACGACGGCAACGTTTGTACAGACGATTCCTGTGATTCAGTCACGGGCTGCGTCTATGTGAACAACACGGCCAGTTGTGACGATGGTGACGCCTGTACTACCGGCGACGCCTGTTCTGGCGGAATCTGTACCGTCACGCCAGTCGACTGCGATGACGGGAATATTTGCACCGATGACTCCTGTAACCCGGCCGACGGCACCTGCATGCATTCCAACAACACGGCCAGTTGCGACGATGGCGACGTTTGTACTTCTCCCGATTCATGTTCGGGAGGAGTCTGCTCGGGGACGTTGATAAACTGCAACGACATGAATCCCTGCACCGACGATTCCTGCGATACGGTATTGGGTTGTGTATTTACGGACAACGCCGATGTGTGTGACGATGGTGATGCATGTACAACCGGCGACGCTTGTGCCGGCGGAGCCTGTTCCGGCACGCTCATTAGCTGCGTCGATGGCAACGTGTGCACCGACGATTCCTGCGATTCCGGATCGGGTTGCGTTTACACGAACAACAACGATTCTTGCGACGACGGAGATGCTTGCACATCCTCAGACATGTGTTCGGGGGGCGCCTGCTCCGGCACACCCATTTCTTGTGACGACAGCAACCTGTGCACCGATGATTCTTGCGATTCGGCCACGGGCTGCATGCATGTGAACAACACAGCCGCCTGTAACGATGGCGATGTTTGCACCATCACCGACAGTTGTTCTGAAGGAAGCTGTTCCGGCACACCCATTTCCTGCAACGACAACAACCTGTGTACCGATGACTCTTGCGATTCTGCGACCGGCTGCACTTATACAAACAATAGCGCCGCCTGTGACGACGGCGACGCCTGCACGTCGGGCGATGTTTGCTCGGCAGGCGTCTGCGCCGGCACGCCGATCACTTGCGACGACAGCAATCCCTGCAGCGATGACAGCTGCGATCCATCAAGTGGTTGCGTGTTTACTCCCAACAGCGCTTTCTGCGATGACGGCGACGCCTGTACCACGAGTGATGTCTGCTCGGGCGGTTTGTGTACGGGCACGACGATCACTTGCGATGACAATAACAATTGCACCGACGATTCCTGTGAACCGGCTTCGGGCTGCGTATTCAATCCCAACACGGCCCTGTGCGATGACTCCGATCCCTGTACCGTCAATGACTTCTGTTTGTCCGGCACGTGCCAGGGAGTACCCAAGGATTGTGACGATCTCGATCCGTGCACCGACGATTCATGCGCAGCAGGCACCGGCAATTGCCAGCACTTGCCCAACACGGCCTCCTGCGACGACGGTGATGCTTGTACGACGAGCGACGCCTGCGCAGACGGCGTCTGTTCCGGCAGCGCTATTAGCTGCAACGACGGAAATATTTGCACCGACGATTCTTGCGACTCCGCCTTGGGCTGCGTTTTCACACCCAACAGCGTAGGCTGCGACGACGGCGATGTATGCACCATGAATGACGCCTGTGATCAGGGATCCTGCAACGGAGTACCCCTGGATGCCGACGGGGATGGATATGTTTCAGCCGCCTGCGGAGGTGACGATTGCGACGATAGCGCCGGTCAGGTGAACCCGGACGCATTCGAAGGCCCTTACGGTGACGCTGTATGTTCCGATGGCAAGGACAATGATTGTGACGGCGCGAGCGACTCCGCCGACAATGGCTGCGATCAGTGTGTGACCGACGCGAATTGCGACGACGGCAACGTATGTAACGGTATAGAAAGTTGCGCCTCCGGCCTGTGCCAGGCCGGAACGTCTCTGAATTGCGACGACGGCGATATCTGCACCGACGATTCGTGCGACAAGGATTCGGGTTGCCAGCACGTCGCCAACACTGCGGGCTGCGACGACGGAAACTCGTGCACAGACAATGACAGTTGCTCCGGCGGTGTTTGTGGCGGTACGACTATTGTCTGTGACGACGGCAACGTATGCACGGACGATGCCTGCGATTCTTCTATTGGTTGCGTTTTCACCAACAACACGACCGGATGCAACGACGGCGATGCCTGCACGAGTGGCGACATATGTCTCAACGGCGCCTGCGCGGGTGTGGCGCTCGACTGCTCGACTCTCGACGACGCATGTAACGCCGGGACCTGCAATCCGGCAAGCGGCCTGTGTGAGAAACAAGCGCTGGCAGACGGCACAGCCTGTGACGACGGTGATGTTTGCACGGAAAGCGATGGCTGCTATTTAGGCAACTGCTCCGGTGCGGCAATCGACTGCGACGATGGCGACCCGTGCACCGACGACTCCTGCGATCCAACCAGCGGCTGCTATCACTCTGCCAACACGGCTGTGTGTGATGATGGCGATTCTTGCACAACTTCGGATGTATGCGCCTCCGGCGTTTGTTCGGGCACCGCGGTGGATTGCAGTAGCCTTGACGATGAATGTCATGTCGGGACTTGCGATCCTGCGGACGGCAGCTGTTTCGCAACTGTCGTCGATGACGGAACGGCTTGCGATGACGGCGATCCGTGCACCGATTCCGATAGTTGCATGGCTGGGTCCTGCGACGGGATGCCGAAGGATTGCTCAGCGCTGATAGATGATTGCAATCAGGCGGCCTGCGATCCGCAGAGTGGTTCTTGCCAGGCGGTACCTTTAACCGATGGTGTTCTGTGTGACGACGGTGATGAGTGTACTGCCGGTGAGCATTGCATCGGCGGCGTTTGCACTGGCGGGATGGATGCTTGCCGGGATCAGGGCTCCTCGGGGTGCGGCTGTGCGGCGACCGGCGGATCGAATGCGCTCGGTCTGCTGGGATTGCTGGCTCTCCTGGGACTTGCCCTTACCAGGCGGCGGGAAGGATCCTAGCCCTGCTTGTTGATGCGGAACTTGAAATATATTCAACAAATCATATCACTGTGGGGTAACCCCTGATTGAGCTTGTCCCGCGCATTTTGCGGGATTAGATCCAGATTCCCTCTATGGTCTCGCCGCAGTCCGGGCATTTTCCATCCAGCAGGTGGTTCGTCTTCACGCTGAAACCGTGACGCTCGATGATGATCCTGTTACAGGACGGGCAACGTGTGTGCTCACCATCGTCACCCCATATGTTTCCGGAGTAGACAAAGCGCAATCCCTGATCGAGACCGATTCGACGGGCCTGGTCTATTGTCGCCGCCGGTGTGGGGGAGCGGTCGAGCATCTCATTGTCGGGGTGAAAACGGCTCAGATGCCAGGGAATGGCAGGATCAACCGAAACGATGAAGCCGGCCAACTCGGCCAACTCGTCGGGCGAGTCGTTCAGGCCGGGAATGAGCAGCGTTGTCAGCTCGACCCAGATGCCCAACTCGTGCATCAAGCGGATGGTGTCCAACACGGGTTGCAGGCGCGCCCCGCACACCCGCTGGTAGAAATCCTCCCGGAAAGACTTCAGGTCTACATTGGCGGCCAGCAGATTATGGGCCAGGTCGCGAAGCGGCCGGGGAGATGTGTAGCCGTTGGTCACGGAAATACAGCGTATAGCGGCGGCGGAGGCCAGGACGGCGATGTCCTGGGCCCATTCCATGAAAATAGTCGGTTCCGAGTAGGTGAAGGATATGCTGGCAACCCCCGCTCGCTTGGCCGCCTCGACGACGGATACAGCTGTTGCCTCGCTGCCCGGAATGCTCTTGTTACGGCGAGGGTACTGGCTGATGTCGTGGTTCTGGCAGTGCGAGCAGCTCAGGTTGCAACCCACGGTGGCCACGCTCAGGCTCTGCGAACCGGGCAGGACGTGAAACAATGGTTTCTTCTCGATCGGATCGTTGTGGACTGCGATCGCCTTGCCGTAGTTCAGCGAAAAAAGGATCCCCTCGCGGTTCTCGCGAACACCGCATATTCCGCGCTTTCCCGGCTTGATGGCGCAGTTGTGGGGACACAGCCGACAGCGTACGGCTAAATCGACTTCGGTTTCCCAGTAGCGGGCCTCTCGCATGCCTGACATTGTATTGACCTAGTTTCCCCTTGTCCAGTCGAGCCTCCACGTGGTAATAATCGCGGCGCAATATCCTACTGGAGGCACAAATGTCGAACACCAACGAGAAGCAAATAGAGCGAACGGCGCAAAGATGCCGCGAACGGAATATTATCATTCCCACATTCGCCCAAAACCGCGATCCCTCATTGATTCCCGAAAAGATTTGCAGCGAACTTTCCGGGATCGGGCTCTGGGACGTGCATCCCAGAAATCTATTCAGGATCAGCTGGAAGAACGATCCGAATAGCGGGCAATTCCATGGCGTTAATTTCCTCGAGATCCCGCGGGAGTTGACCGGAGTAAAAGCCAGGATCTTCGGTTTGATCGGCAAGTATTTTCCCACCGGCTCACACAAGGTCGGGGCGACCTTCGGCTGCCTGGCACCACGCCTGGTGGAAGGGAAGTTCGATCCAACACGCCAAAAGGCGGTCTGGCCTTCAACTGGGAACTATTGCCGCGGCGGAGCTTACAACGCGACCTTGTTGGCTTGTGAATCCGTGGCCATTCTGCCCGAGGAGATGAGTCGAGAGCGCTTCGAATGGTTGGCCTCGATCGGCTCAGAAGTTATCGCCACGCCGGGTTGTGAATCCAACGTCAAGGAGATTTACGACAAGTGCTGGGAGCTAGTGGCCGAGCGCGACGACGTGGTCGTATTCAACCAGTTCGACGAATTTGGAAACGGGATGTGGCATTACAGCGTTACCGCCGAGGCCATCCAGGAAGTGTTGTCTAGCGTAATGGGATCGGCCGATCGCTTTTTCGGGTATGTGTCGGCTACGGGCAGTGCCGGGACCCTGGCGGCCGGGGATCGCCTGAAAGAGATCTATCCGTCCTCGAAAATAATCGCATCTGAGGCCCTGCAATGCCCCACCCTGCTCAGGAACGGGTTCGGCGGCCACCGAATAGAGGGGATCGGTGACAAGCACGTTCCCTGGATTCACAACGTGCGAAATACCGATATGGTGGTGGCCATAGACGATGCCGATCCAATGGCGCTCATCCGGCTTTTTGGCGAGCCGGCCGGAAAGAGCTTTCTCGGAACGCAGGGCATTTCCCCCGAGCTGATTTCCAAACTCGACCTGCTGGGAATTTCTGGTATTTCCAACCTGCTCAGCGCAATCAAGGCGGCCCGCTGGTACGAACTCGACGAGCATGACTGCTTGTTCACCGTCTTTACCGATTCCATGGAGTTATACGATTCTCGCCTGAAGGAGGCCCGGCAGGCGGAAGGTCCCTACGATGAACAGCGCGCGGGTTTGGATTTCAAGTTGCATTTGGATGGTCTGAAGAACGACAGCATGGCCGAACTGGACCACTACGACCGCCGCCGGATTCACAACTTGAAGTACTATACCTGGATCGAGCAGCAACATAAGGAACTCGACGAGCTCAATGCACAATGGAACGACTACAAGACCTATTGGCCCGAACGCTTCGGCAGGGCTGACGAGTACGACAAGCTGATAGAAGATTTCAACAGCAAAGTTGGTTTGCTGCAAGGCCTTGGCGACTAGAGACCAGTTTACTCCTTGAACACGCTGTCTACGCTCTTGAAGAACTCACTCGCACGCCGGGTGACCTTCTCGAGTTCACCGTCATCGAAAAAGAGACCACCGCAAGCGAAGCACTTGTCGATATCGACATCGTTGATTTTAATCGTCTTCATATCCATGCCGCACTTGGGACAATGCATGAAGTGAAGTTCTTTTAGTTTTTGCTGCTCGGCAGCTGACAATTCCTTCCTTTTCAGATTGGTCAACTTGCGGAGCTTGATGGCCTCTTCTCTGGCAAAGTATTCATCTTCGATGCTTGAAGGTTTCAGTGGCATAAGCGTCTCCTCTGTTCGATGGGCTGTGTCTGTATAGGGCGCTACTTCATTTCTTTCAGGTTTCTCCTGGCAACGGCCGCCTCAGGTCCTCCCGGAAGCACGTCAAGGTAGCGCTGGTAGTATGTCCGGGCCTGTTCTTTGTTTCCTTGATATTTGTAGGATTCTGCCAGTCCCATAATGGCATCAGCGAAGCGGGGATTCTTCTTCAGCGCCCTGCGAAACCAGGTAATGGCCATTCCATAACTTCCGTTATCCAAATGGCAAAGTCCCTTGCCGTTCAGTGCCTCGACGTCCTCGGGTTTCAGCTCGAGGGCCTTATCGTATGCCTTGAGGGCTTTACCGACCAGGCCTTTTTCCTGCAACGCGTCCGCCAGATTCTTCCAGCCCTCGTAGGTTGTGGGTTGGCCTGGCTCGGCAGGCTTCGTCTCGGATTTTGGCTCGGGTTTGGGCTTGGGCTGCAGCGAGGCTAGCAGTTGTTTTGCCAATTCGTGATCGGGGCTGTCTTGGAGAACGCGCTCTGCCTGGAGCTTTGCTTCATCGGGCCGTTTCAAGGCCGCAAGCACTTTCGCCAGTAGATAGCGTGCACGTACCATTCGAGGCTCGAGCGCAACGGCCCGGTTGAGCTTCTCAAGGGCTGCCATAAGCGAGCCCGGATCTTCGGCTAGAGAAGCGCCGTCAATGAACAGAATCCAGGGGTTTTCTCCTTTTGTTAGCGCTGACGCTTCTCGAAGCGCTGCTTCCACCCCTGCCCGGTCGCGGCTCATCACCCTGATATAGTCTGCCAGTGCATATTTGGGCACGACATTTTTTTCTGCCAGGCCCACAGAAGCGTCGATAAGACGCTTGGCCTCCTCGAGGTCTTTCCGGGCAGCATCCGTAAGCTTCAATCGTTCGCGCTGCAGATCAACTTTCTGGTTGTGCAGTGGAGCAATTTCCGCTGCTACCTTGTCGTCGGGTTCTTTGCCGTTTGTTGGCTTCAGTTCATCGATCTTCTTCTGCAGTTGGGTAATTTGCTCATCGAGCATGCCGATCTTCTGTCGATTTTCGTCTGCCTGGGTTACGTCCACCTCGGCCAGAGTGGCCATGGCTTCCGGATAGTTGCCTGCGGCCTTCTCAATGGCTGCGTTGATATCTTTTTTGGCGGCCGCCAGTTCGTTGGCCGAATCCTTCAACAAGTGCGCCAGGCCGCTTTCAAGAAGGCTCTTGGCCTGGGGGGGAATTTCCGCGCGTTGGCCTGTGATCATGCCAACAACCTTCATAAAAGAATCTTTCGATACCAGGTACCAACCCCCGAGGCCTAAAACGATCGCGATAAAGGGAACAATGAAATACCATTTGCGCCGGCCGCGTCGTTTCCACTTTTCGATCATATCATCGTCGTCATCCGGAGGCATTTCTCCCCAACTGTCTGGTTCGCCACCCGTTTCGGGCGAGGCAGGTGGAACGTCGATCGGCGCGCTGGCCGGGGCGGGAGCAACCTCCTCGGCAGGTAATGCTTGATCGGCCGGTTGCGCTGGTGACTCAGCGGTATATTGTGCCGCCGAAGAAGTCGGTATGTCGACTGGAGTGGGCACCGACGCGGCAGGCATGGCGGCTGGCAGAGGTTGGGTGGAACCAGTCGCCGGTGCCGGCGATTGCTGAATGGGCAGCTGCGCGGGCAGTCCGGGAGCCGTGGCGGAGCTGGCCTGATCGACTACCTGGAAGAACGAGGCCAACTCGGCGATGGAACCCAGCCGTTTCCAGGTTTCGCCGCTCTTTGATATCTCATCCTCCCGGGCGACCTTGCGCTCGACGATCCACTTCTGGAGCGTGGTGAGCTCCTTGAAGCTGAGTATGGTGCCGTCCCCGCGACGAATCATCCAGTTGCGACCCTCGTCCGCGCCCTTCTTGCCCAGCACCACGGGCTCGGTCAGAACGAAAGATTTCTTGCGTATTTTGAAAAGGTGCCCGCATGTCGAACATTTTACAGTCACGCCCTCTTCGGTGACGCGCTCGTTGTCGAACTCATACTCGGTGCCACATTTCTCGCATCTGACATCCATCTTTTCACTTCCCTTCAGACTCGTTTCCTAAAGAGCGAGCCTTCTTCTTGACAACCTGGGCGCGGTCGCGATCTCCCAGCCCGTTGTATGCCTTGGCCAAACCCTGCAGAGCCCTTGCCGATCCGGGATGTATCGATAGCGCTCTGTTGAACTCGAGGGCAGCCCTTGAGAACTTACGCGCAAAAATTGCCTGCCGGCCAGCCAGCAGCGCCTGGCGGTATGTTTTTTCCGGATCAAGCTTCACACCAAGAGAGGGAGCGACGCTGCCGGAATCTGCTTTTTCTGCTCCGGGGAAAATAAATCCCACGGACTTGATCGGCAAGTAGGGAGAAAGGTCAAAAATTCCGTAACGGGTTATGGTTGCGGCCGCCAAGAACAAGGTTGCCAAGAGTACAATCACGGTCAGCGACCACAGAAACGCGCCTACTTTGTCCACGCTGAGAATTGCCGGGCGATAGTTCCTTGGCAGAGGAGAAGGCGGCGCGGGCGGCATCTCATTCGTGACAGGTGTGCCCGGAGTAAAGGCGATTATTTCCGCTGTGCCCTTGGAGGCTGCGGTCTGGAACTCCATCAGGCTGGCCGCCGGGATCCAGTCGCCGCCGGGTTCGGCCGCTTCGCAGCCGTCCAGATCGTCTCGTTCTGAGAGCCAGCGAATCATCGCGTCGCGGGTAGGAAAATCGTAGGTCAATCCGCGAACAGTCCGACAACGGAACGATTCGAGCAAGGAGGCCTTGGGCCGCGTGCCGCTTTGGGCCCTTATGGCCGACATGCCGGGTGTCCTGACCTCGCCTTTCTTGGTGCCCGAGCTCGCTGCCGCTGGTCGCTCTTGTTCTGTCAAAGAGTGCATCTCAGAAGGCGACACTACACTGACGAATCCCTCTCCGCTCAGCGCGTCTAGGCTGGGAGTTTGTGATACAATATCGGACAGCGGAGTAGCCTGAGCATGGGGCTCTGCCGCCGGGCCGGGCACTGGTGCGACAGGTGGCTTTGCAGGAACCGACGTGGCCGAGGCCTTCGCGGTTGATGGCTCAGCTTTGCTCTCTTGTATACTTTTACGTACTACGAAGATAGTGCTGCATTTTGGACACTTGATCTGAGCGCCGGAGTCGGGCACCTTGTCGTCCACCAACCGGTAAGACGTCGAACAACTTGGACAGGTGACCTTCATTCGCGACCCCGTTCGCCAACTTCCAGCAAGTATCAATAGTTATCACGCAAGCACGACGTTTGCAAGATTGTTGCCGCCCGCAATTTCAGGGCTTTCCTGGAATAAAACCGGCTGCTGTGGGATCATTATGCAAACTACTTATGGCGGGATCGGGATGAATAAACAGGAATTCACAAGAGGACTTGCCGACCTTAAGAAAAGCTATCTTTCGTCAGCGCAAAACCCAGGATCATTCGAGTGCAGCGGCTGCAGCCAGTGTGCACTTTGTATGTTTTGCAAGGATTGCAAGGCCTGTTACAAGTGCACCCACTCCACGGGCTGTACGGAATGTTCGCACAGCAGTCATTCCAGGAAATGCAGTCATTGCCACAACTGTTCATACTGCACCGAGTGCGCCAACTGCTCGCAGAGCGCATATTTGGTTCACTGCACCAGTTGCACTGATTGCACATACTGTTTTGGCTGTGTCGGGCTGGGTAAACAGGATTTTTGTATCCTCAATGAAAAGTACGACCGCGATGAGTATTTCAAGATCACCAGTAAGCTGATGCAGGCACTCGGCATTCGCAAATAAGCGGGCATGCGCTATTTCAGCGCTGGCAATTCTTATCGCTGGTATCGGTTGGTTGCTCTGATGTCTTACAGGCCGAGTGACCCGTGCTTTTTGAATTCTGCTCGGGGAATGAAATGTCGGTGTGTTCTCCGTCGGGCAAAGTGGTCAGCTGCCCAATTCCCGGGCATGGCTCACCCCGCAGGGCGGACAGGGCTTGCTTGAGAGTTTGTTCTGTTTGCTCGCCGACCAGGCGGGCGACCTCGAATCCTTTCCGGCTCACGAAGACGAAAGTGGGTGTGCCCACCAAATGGAAGTCCGAGATCAGACTACGGTTTGACGCTTGTGCTAGATCGATTTCTTTTATTGCGACTTTGTTGCCCTGGCATTGCTGGGTGATGTTCTCGACAATCGGATGCATACGCTTGCAGATTTTGCAGTTGCTGGAGGTGAACACCAGCATAGTGGGATAGTCGCTCTCGACCAGATTGTTTTGCTCGGCAACGTTCGAACCCATTGAACTTGCGGGCGACTTGCCGGCCAGATCGAGCAACATCGAGCCGGCTACGATCACAAGCAATACTCCGATTGCCATCTCGATCTTGTGCAGATGCCGTTTGATTCTTCCAAGCAAACGCACGCCGGCTTCGGCGAAGACCGCCACCAACAATAGTGGAACTGCGAAACCAGCGCCGTAAGCTGCAAGATAGGTGGCTCCCAGCCAGGGGTTCGACGTAGCCGAAGCCGTGTAGGTCAGCACCGATCCCAGGACGGGTCCAATACACGGCGACCAGCCAGCGGCAAAGACGACACCCATTATAATGGCATTGAGCCAGGCAAAGCGGGTTTGTAGTTTGCTATCGTTGGCCGAGACGACGCGATCGAGCCAGGCGATACGCAAAAGACCCATAAATTTCAGGCCGAAGATGAGAATCAACACTGCTCCGACTGCCTGCAACAAGGTTTTGTGTGCCGCCAGGAAAAGACCCAGGCTAGAAGCGGAAAGCCCGAGCAGCACGAACACTAGTATAAAACCCACAGAGAAAAGCCCGGCGCGCATAACGAGATACCCGCGCCGGCTGGCATCGAGTTTGCGAATGTCCGCTCCCACTAGGGCGGAAAGATATATCGGTACCAGAGGCAGGACGCAGGGAGTCATGAAGGTCAAGAGCCCAGCCCCAAAAACACCTATCAGATCATAGGACAAGGCGACCCTCCTTTGAAAATACGCTTGCATTCATCGACTGCGGCCAGATGAAATTCAGTCAAGCTGCACTCATTTGGCGGCGGCTTCCGCCTTACGCTGTTTTTTTTCTTCTTTGCGGCGCCGCTTATCGATTTTTTTCAAGTGCCGATCGATCATTTTCTGAAAAACCATCTTGGGTCGAGCTCCGACTATCGTGTCGACAACGTCCGGTCCATCGAAAAGAATAACGGTTGGAATACTACGAATGCCGAAGGTGGCGGCCACTTTCTGACCCTGCTCGGTGTTGAGCTTGCCGACCTTGATCTTGTCTCCATAATCTTCGCTTATTTGCTCGACGATTGGCCCAACCATCCGGCAAGGACCGCACCAGGGCGCCCAGAAGTCCAGAAGTACCGGCTTTCCTGCCTCGATGACTTCCTGTTCAAAGTTTTGATCGTCAACTTCTGTAATGTTTGTCATGTATTCCTCCTCTCAAATGCGACTTTAATGAACACAAAAGCATATTTCGTGCCATTCAGGGTATTTGTTGCTGTATGTTTTATGCAGCAATTTCAAATCACTAGAAACTGAAGAATGGCCCGGAGAGATCCGCCGAAAAATATGAGACAATAGTGTCCCAGAGAGACATGGGGGCTCTGCTTGACTATCTGAGATAAAATCTCTATAGTCCATAAAGCTGCTTGACTAATGGGTTTTTGAATGGCGATAATTAAAGCGAGTTTCTTTGGGCCAATTCGACGCCCATGGCCCGAGCAAAGTCGGGAGTTGGAGATTCGGACCGGAAGCACCATCCTCGATTTACTAAAGGAGCTTGGTTACTCTGAAGATGACATGCGTCGCGTGGCAACTGTAGTAAACGGTAAGCGCAGACCTTTGGATGGCGAGTTGACGGACGGCGACGACCTTCGCCTGGTTCTCCTGGCTGGTGGCGGATAGCATCGACGAGGGAGAGATAAATGCGAGTTTCCACAAAGGGACGTTACGGTCTGCGGGTAATGATTGAATTGGCCCTGCGCAACGGTCGGGGCCCGGTGGTAATGGGAGAAATCGCTAAGAGTCAGGGAATATCACGTAAGTACTTACACAGCCTGTTGACAAGCTTGAAATCGGCTGGACTGGTACACTCGGTTCGCGGCGCTGGTGGAGGTTACATCCTGGCCGTGCCTCCCGAAAAAATTACCGCCGGCGAAGTTGTCAAGGCCCTCGAGGGTCCCTTTGCCCTGGTCGACTGCGTCACCGATTCGTCAATTTGTAACCGTGTGGACAACTGCGTCACACGCGAGGTTTGGAAGGAGGTGGGTGCTGCTGCGGAGAAAGTGCTTTCCGATGTCACCATTGGGCAACTCGCCGAGCGCCAGCGCGCGATTCAACCTCAAGACGCGATGTATTATATTTAATTTTTAATCACATAGTTACAAAGATCCGAGGAGCCGATGATCGCAAGCTGCGATGAATGTGATGTAAAACCACAAGAAAACGGGTTGGCCGAGGTTGTCGATACAATTTGCGCGGCCAACTTTGGCCTGCGTCGGACGCGCGGCAGGAGAATATGCCGCCACGTGTTGCCTTCTCGTGACGCCCT
This sequence comes from uncultured Myxococcales bacterium, assembly GCA_964513625.1. GTDB lineage: Bacteria > Myxococcota > B64-G9 > B64-G9 > B64-G9 > DATKYQ01. The sequence goes on from CAZENH010000007.1 coordinate 136,374, forward strand.
CTCGGAAATCGTGGAGGAACTGCGCTCGGTCCTGTTTCCCGGCTATTTTGGAAAAGCGGACCTGACCGACGAGAGTGTTCGCTTCCATGTCGGTTCGACACTGGACGGAGTGCTGGTCTCCATGCAAGAGCAGATCAAGCGAGGCATGTGCTTCGTCTGCGAACAGGAAGAACCCAACTGCCCGATATGCGAACAGGACGCGCGGCGCATTACCCGGAGTTTCCTGGAGCGCTTGCCCGAGGTGCGCAGGTTGCTGGCCGGTGACGTCCAGGCCGCGTACGAGGGCGATCCTGCCGCTACATGCCCGGACGAGGCAATCCTGTGCTACCCAGGTATAGTGGCAATCACCAACTACCGTTTGGCGCACGAGCTGTTCTTGCTTGACGTGCCGCTTGTGCCGAGAATCATCACGGAACATGCCCATAGCATCACCGGCATTGACATCCATCCCGGAGCCAAAATCGGTGCGCGCTTTTTCATCGATCACGGCACCGGTGTTGTAATCGGCGAGACATCGGTCATTGGAGAGAGGGTGCGCGTCTACCAGGGTGTAACACTAGGCGCCAAGAGCTTTCCTCTGGATGAAGAGGGCAAGCCCATTAAGGGTGTCCCGCGCCATCCGATTGTAGAGGACGATGTCGTCATCTACGGTGGCGCCACGATCCTGGGAAGGGTCACCATCGGACGCGGAAGTGTCATAGGCGGCAACGTATGGCTGGTAGGAGACGTGCCTCCCGGCTGTCGCGTGACCCAGGCCGAGGTGCGCCAGGAGGGCTTCGAGCACGGAGCCGGGATATAATAAGAGGTTTATTGGATGAAATTATCAAAACGCGCCAGGTACGCGCTCAGGATGATGCTGGTTTTCGCCCGACAGTCGACTACGAGCAGCCGCGTCAGCCTGGCCGAGGTTGCCAGGATAACCGATATCTCCAGGCGCTACATGGAGCAGTTGGCTATTGCGCTGAAGAACGCTTCGCTGATCGAGGGAATTACGGGCAAGGGCGGTGGCTATC
>CAZENH010000007.1:137486-197516 GCA_964513625.1 uncultured Myxococcales bacterium
GCATGCGACTTTCGAGAAGAGCCAGATATTCGCTGAGAATGATGGTGGCCATGGTCCGTCAGGCCCGCGATGGTGCCACGGTGAGCCTGGGCAGAATCGCTGCGGTCACTAACATGTCGCGACGTTACCTGGAGCAACTGGCCATTGCCTTGAAGAACGCTTCATTGATTGTCGGCGTGAGCGGCAGAGGCGGAGGATATCGGCTAACACGACCCGCTTCGCAGATAAAGATTGGCAAAATCATCGAGGCAGTCATCGGACCGATTAATATCGTCGAATGTGTTGCTCAACCAAAGGAGTGCCGGTTGTCTACGGAATGTGAAAGCCGCTGGCTGTTCGAATTAGTCAATCTGCGAATTATAAAAACATTTAACGAGTTTACACTGGCCCAGTTGGCCGAGAGAAACTGGCCGCCAAAAACAATGCATCGGCTGCCGGTCGGAAAGTGCTGACCGGAAAATTGTCGGGAGGCGAACGATGGAGAAAAAAGTGGGAAAGGCTGAAATTCACCTTGGCAAGGATGACATCACCTTGATGGACGTGGATGCGTTCGTCTTCTACGCCCGGCCGGATCTGAAACTAGGATCCGGTTTCGGCAACGCTATCACTCTTCGTGGCGGGACTATCATTCAGGAGGAGCTTGACAAGATAGGCTCAGCCAGTGTTGGCAAGGCAGAGGTTACCTCCGCCGGAAAGCTCAAGGCACGTCACATAATTCATGCTGTCGGGCCCGCTTTCCAGGAACAGGACAGCGAAGTCAAACTCGAAAAGACCACACGCAGCGTTCTTCAGAAGGCCGAAGAGCTGGCAGCCGTCAGCCTGGCGTTGCCGCCGATGGGCTCAGGTTTCTACGGTATCGCGCCGGATGTCTGTGCCCGGGTTGTGCTTGGTGTGCTCGCTGAACATCTCGCTGGGAAGACGAGCCTTAGAAATGTCTATCTCTGCCTTCCTGACGGCAGGGATATGAATCCCTTCCAGAAGCAGCTTGCCGCCTTGCACCCGAAAGGAGAGACAAGATGAGTGAAGCACTGCATTTCGCCGAACACAGGTTGCAGGAGATCGCCTTGCTCATTATGGCCGCGGTGTACACTACCAGGCTGCTGTGGTTGTTTCGCTTCAAGGGTGGACGCGAACGCCAGCCGAAAACGGGCCTGCCGGGCACGACCAAGGCCAAGGGGATACTCTATTCCTGGCTCATTATCGCCATGCCCTGGGCCATGGAGAGTACTCGTAAGAAGTTCCTGCTCTATCTACAGTTCGTCGTTTTTCACCTCGGTGTAGTCTTCGCTATAGGGCTTTCGTTCGTTATTCCATATTTGCCAAAATTGCTCGACTACCCTTATGTGATTCCCGTAACCCAGGTTTTCATCGGCGCGGCTTTTATTGTGGGAGTCTTGCGAATCATAAGGCGCATGGGTGGTAAATACATGCGGGCAATCTCCTCTCCGGATGATTACTTTTCTTTACTGTTGCTGACCGCCTGGTTCCTGTTTGCTTTTCTGGCGACACCCAATAATTTGCAGGACGGAGAGGCTGTCTTGTTGACCTACTTTATCCTGACGGCTTTCTTTTTGATCTATGTGCCTTTTTCCAAGATATCGCATTACCTGTACTACCCTTTCACAAGATACTGGTTCGGAAAATCAATGGGCTACCGAGGCACATACCCGTTGAAGCGCGGTCCCAGTCCGCATCTGGACGGCGCCCGGCGGGCAAGTGGTGTTAAATCGGCCGTGTCCACCTGAAAGAAAGGTAATGGCAATATGAAAAGCAGATCACATAATGCGCAGATGGTCATTGAGAGGCTGGGCCAAAAACTCAACCGCCAAGTCGTCGGATCTCTCGCGGCTTGCGTTCATTGCGGTATGTGTACCGAGTCGTGCCACTACGTTCTCAGTCACCCAGGTGATCCGACCATGGCACCGGCCTGGAAGGCCGACCGCTTGCGCAAGCTGTTCAAGCGCCACTACGACTGGAGCGGTCGGGTGTTTCCCTGGTGGGTCAAGGCGGGGTCGGTTTATACGGACGAAGAACTCGAGGAGCTCAAGGACATCGTCTTCGGCAAGTGCACAAACTGCCGACGCTGCTCGTTGAACTGTCCCATGGGCGTGGATTTCGCAACATTCAATCGTCTGGCCCGCGGCTTATTGGTTAGAGTGGGAATCATGCCCGAAGGAGTGGCGGTAGTAAGCAAGGACCAGTGGGAGATCGGCAACCAGATGGGGGTTCTCAAGGAGGACTATCTGGAAACCCTCGATTGGATGAGCGAAGAATTGGTCGACGAGGTCGGTGATTCGGGAGCCGCCATCCCGGTGGACAAGAAGGACGCAGATATTGTCTACACCATTAATCCGCGTGAAGTGAAATATGATCCGCGAACCATTTCAGACGCGGCCAAGGTGTTCTGGGCAGCCGGAGCGGACTGGACCATGCCCTCTGAGGGCTGGGACATGACAAATTTCGGCCTTTTCTCGGGCGACGACGAACTGGGTGGTACAGTGGCCCGGCGCGTTTACGACAAGGTACGCGAGCTGCGCGGCTCAAAGCTCGTCATCTCGGAATGCGGTCACGGCTATCGCTCAACTCGTTGCGAGGGACCCAATTGGGCTGCTGACGATATAGCCTTCGAGATGGAAAGCTCGGTGTTGACAATGTTGAACTACATTAAAGAAGGGCGCATCAAAGTAGATCGGACGAAGAACAAGGGTTCCTACACTTTTCACGATTCATGCAACAACGCACGTTCTTGCGGCCTGTTCGAAGAACCGCGCGAGCTATTGAACATGGTTGTCTCCGATTTCCGTGAGATGTACCCCAACAGGGCCGAGAACTTCTGCTGCACCGGCGGCGGCGGAGCCATGTCGATGGCCGAGTACACACCACGGAGACTGAAATCGGCCAAGATAAAGGCGGATCAGCTTGCAGCGACCGGAGCCGACTTCGTGGTCACCTCATGTCATAACTGCGTAGACGGTTTGAACGATCTGATCAAGCACTACAAGCTGCCAATGAAGGTCACCCAGCTTGTGAACCTGGTGGCAGATGCACTTGTGATCGAAAAGCGGGTGGCCGAACCGGCGCTAGTGCCGCAGGTTGCTGAGGCTCCCGCGCTCGACGGATACACCATCATGGTTGTCGACGACGAGCCCGACGTGCGTGAATTCCTTTGCACCGTTCTCGAAGATAACGGTGCCCATGTGATCAGCGCAAGCAGCGGCGAAGAAGCCCTCGATATGGCGCGCGCCGAGAAGCCCGATCTTGTCACTCTGGATCTTTCCATGCCGGGACAAGACGGCGGCGTGATCTACGAGAAGATGAAAAGAGATGCAGAGCTTGCGAAAACCAGGATCTGCATAGTCACAGGCCGTCCAGAGTTGCGAAAGTTGATATACGAAAAAGACCTGCCTCGTCCGGAAGGCTATCTCGACAAGCCGGTCAGCGAGGAAAACCTGGTACTAAACGCACGCAGGATCCTCGAGTTGGCTAAGGAAGAGTAACCCGATCCGGTACGCCGGGCACGCGGAGGGGGTATGCGATGAATCAGCCATACCGCAGGTTTTTTGAGGCTTTGCCGGGTTACTGCACCATACAGGATCGCGACTTTCAAATAGTCGAAGCCAACCAGAAGTTCAGAAGGGATTTTGGTGATTACCAGGGACGCTACTGCTACCAGGTCTATAAAAAGCGTTCTGAGAAATGCGAGGTCTGCCCGGTGGAACGCACTTTTCGTGACGGGCAGGATCACAGCGGAGAAGAACAAGTGACCTGTACCGATGGTCGGAACGTGTCGGTCATCGTCTATACCACACCGATCAGAGACGAGAACGGCGATATCTCGGCAGTCATGGAAATGTCGACAGATATTAGCGAATTGAAGGGCCTGTTGAGGCAATTGAGGGAGAGCCAGGAGCGCTACAGGATGCTGTTTGAGGAAGTTCCCTGCTATATATCGATTCAGGACCGTGATTTGAACATCATCGAGGCCAACCGCAAGTTCAAGGAAGATTTTGGAAGCTTTTTGGGATGCAAATGCCACCAGATCTACAAGCACCGCGACCGGCAATGTCTCGACTGCACCGTCCAGGAAACCTTTGGTGACGGTCGGGTTCATCACAGCGAGGAGGTGGTCTCGTCAAAGAGCGGCAAGAAGAATGTACTCGTATATACAGCGCCGCTGCACGGACCGGACGGCAATATCATCAGCGTCATGGAGATGAGCGCCGATATCACACCCATTCGTGAGTTGCAGGGTAAGCTGGAGTCAGTGGGTCTGCTTATAAGCTCGATCTCTCACGGCATCAAGGGCCTGCTTACCGGGCTGGATGGCGGCATGTATCTGGTCGATACCGGATTGAAGAGAGATAAGCCCGAGCGCCTCGAAAAAGGCTGGGGAATGGTTCGGCGCAACGTCGAGCGTATCCGCAGCCTCGTTTTGAACATCCTTTACTACGCCAAGGATCGCGAGCCCGTCTTCGAGAAGATCGTCATTGCCGAACTGGTCGAGGAGGTCACCGAAGTCGTTTGCCCAAAGGCTTCCGAGTTGGGCATACAGGTGTCGAGTGAAGTCGATCAAGAATGCGGAGAAATGTTTGCCGATCGCAACGGCCTGCGAGCCCTGCTCGTCAACCTGCTGGAAAACTCTCTCGACGCATGCCGTGTTGACACCAAGAAAGATGTGCATCAAGTCAATATTCGCGTTTTGCCGGAGTCGAAGACGATCTTATTCGAGATAGGAGACAACGGCATCGGCATGGATCGCGAGACCTGCGATAAGGCCTTCAGCCTGTTCTATTCGTCGAAGGGCACCGAGGGAACCGGCCTGGGTCTTTTCATAGCCGATAAAATTGCGAGATCACAAGGTGGATCGATAGAGATCGAGTCCCGACTGGGTGAAGGTACTAGCTTCATGGTGCGGATTCCAACCGCTCCCAAAAATCAACGTACTTCCGATAATCCATTGGAGGAATAAATCATGACGGATCAAAAGAAGACAATTCTGGTTGTCGACGACGAAACGGATATCAGGGACTACATCTCGACTGTTCTCGAAGATAACGGCTTCGACACGCTGGTCGCCGCAGACGGCCAGCAGGCACTCGAGAGCATCAAGAAAGGTAAACCCGATTTGATCACACTCGATGTATCGATGCCGGAAAGGAGCGGAGTGCGTTTCTACAGAGACGTGAAAGAAAGTGAAGAATACAAGAAAATACCGGTAGTGATCATTTCCGGAGTAGACGCGAGTTTTGAAAAGTTCATCTCCTCCCGCCACCAGGTCCCGCCCCCAGATGGTTATATCCGCAAGCCGATCGATCAGGCCGAGCTCGTCGATCTGGTCAGAAAACTAACAAGCTCCTGATTATTGAGGCTAGCCCCCTCCGACCGGGCTGAAAAAGGTCAGCTTAGCACCGTCGCTCAACAGCACCTTTCGGTCTGCGCGGGTGCCGTCTACGAGCACCCATAGATCCACGCGGTCTTCCAGGCCACAGGCCGCGATGGCGTCTGCGACACTCGAACCGGTGGGTAGATCGATGTTCAGTTCGGCGCCACCGGCTGCCTTGCGCAGCGCCCCGAACGTGCTGACGTGGATCGATATGGTCATCCACCACCAACCAGCATCATGATACGCAGGTTGTCACCTTCCTGAAGATGTCTGTCCATCTCTTCGGGCTTGACCCACTCCTTGCCGTTGAGCAGTACCCTGAAATACATGTCGAGTTGGCCGGATTCGTCCAGCAGGAACCCGCGCACCTTGGGACCGTAGCGCTGCGCAATATGTTCAACGAGATCTGCTACCGTTTGTCCGGGAAAATCAACGGAAATTGATTTTCGGCCCACGACGCTGGTTACCTTGGGCAGGCTGAGAAATTCAACTACGACCTTCATGTCACTCAACCTTCGATGGTCCTACTTTCTGGTCACTTTCTTGTTGAGGAAGATCCAGAAGACGACCACCGCCACCAGGATCAATCCCGCAAGCACATAAGAGGTGCCTTTGGCGTGGGCCGTGAAGTTCTGAAGGGTGTAATACATCTTATTTGTCCTCGCGCGGGCCTAGTGTGAGCCCTTGTAGCTGGGATGATCGTACAACAAAGGCATGCGCTGGGCAACCCAGCGGAAAACAACCACTCCCAGGGTTATCAGGAAGATAACTACTACGTACTCCATCCAGTACGGGAAGTAACGCTGCTCAATTGCAAACTTCCAGTTGTAGGCGACTATCGAGACATTGAGCCGATTAAGGATAACGCCAAGCACCGTCAGTAATGCTGTGAACCTGATCAGGCGCGGCAACTTCTCGCGATGTCCGTAGGCGAACAGCAAACACGGTAGCAGCACAAAGCCCAATACCTCCACCAGGTACCACGCTCCCCAGCCTGTGGCCAGGTAGTGCCATTTGTTGGCAAGCGAGATGTCGACGACCTTGACCGCGAAGTATATGGCCAGCGCAATCGCGCCGCCCTTGCCCAGCCCGATGGTCAACTGGTCAAGCTTCTCACGTGAGATTTCCATCTTGTGGCCCCAAACTCGCTTGCAGATCAGGCCCACCAGTATAACCATCGATATGCCGCCAACAGCGCTGGAGATGAAGAAGTGAAGCGGTATGTAGGGCGAATACCACAGCGGGTGCAGTTTGCCGGGCACGCTCAGAAACAAGGCACCCAGGGTTGACTGGTGCAACATGGACAGAAACAAGCCGAATACCGTCAACCCAACAGTCACACCGACCACAACCTTGCGCCAGCGCTTCCAACCCAGCCACTCGAATCCCACGGGAGTCAGCTCGACAAACTGTGTGGTGTAGTAGAGCGCTACACATAAAGCAATCTCGAACAAGGCCGAGGTTACACCGGGACGCACAAGAAACGGGTAGTAGATACGCCAGGCACGACCCAAATCGAAGATCAAAATCAGGACAAACAGGGTGTATCCCATGAAGCCGGATAGAACCGCCGGGCGCACCAGGGGATGATACTCGTGCATGCCGAAAATGTAGACCGCGGTGGTCAGAGCGTAACCGCTTGCGGCCAACGCCACGAATACCAGCTTGAAGCCGGTCCACAAACCCCAAGTGGTCGTGTGAGTCAGGTTGGTGGCATAACCCAGTCCATAGGCGAAGCGCAGCACGACTATCGCTCCGCCGAACACCAAAATCAGCCCGGTAATGATATTGAAGGGGGTGAATAGCCCGCCCCTGTTTTCGGCCGGGGCGATCATTGTGAGTCCTCCTTCTTTTCGGTGGGCTTCAGCTCGGTTGTCTGAGAGCCTGCGATTCTCCGAGCCCTTTCGACGGCCCTTTCCTTATCCCGTTCTGCCAGCCTGGCCGCCTCGATAAGTTTCTGCTCGAGTTCCGCAAGCGCCCGTGTCTTTTCATCATCGAGTTGCTGGCGGTGTTTTTGTTCACTTACTGCCTCACGACGCTTGGTGAAGGCATAAAAACCGGCTAAAAGTCCCGGAAAGATCGCAGCCACGATCGGTGCCAATGACAGAAAATGAGTGGTCAGGTCGGGCAGCGGCTCGTAGGGCAGCTCGGACGGTAACCCAACTTGCTCGAGCGGCAAACCGACCAGCGTCAACCAACTCGTGCCGCCGTAGTCATGCTCGCCGAATACATAGTTGATGTAACGCTCGGGATATTTTCGAATACGCTCGCGAGCGACCTTTATCAGATCTTCACGTTTCCCGAACCGAATGGCCCCGGTGGGACAGGCGTCGGCGCAGGCCGGGTTGCGGCCCTTCTTGATAAGCGGGTAGCACATGGTGCAGCGCACCACTCTGGGAGTGGCAGGGTCGTCGTACTCGTAGGCCAGGGCATAGTAGGGACAGGCGAAAACACAGTAGCGGCAGCCGACACACACGTTTGGGTCGTAGAGCACCGGACCCTCTGGGGTCTTGGTGAAGGCGTTGACGAAGCATACCGAAGCGCAGCAAGGTTCGTTGCAGTGCATGCACTGATGCTTGCGATAGACGGCCGGTTTGTTGCCTTGAGCCTTACGGTAGCGGTTGACGACGGTGTAGCCCTTGTCGGTCGGCCCGCGAACCTTCTCGAAGATCTTCTGGTCCGCGATAGGTGCAGCGGGAGGCGGCAGCTGGTTGACTTCGTTGCAGGCGAACTCACAAGAACGGCAACCGACGCAAAGAGTAGAGTCGTGCAATAGTCCGAAACGTCCGGGATAGCCGTCGAAACGCTTGTTGGCTCCGGCCCGGGCCATCCCAGCAGCCAGACTGCCGGCGGCGACGCCCTTGATGAAATCTCTGCGAGAGGGGCTCATTTGGCCACCTCCTTGTCCTCTTCCTTGTGGCAGCCGGTGCAGCCGAAAGGCTTCTTGACTCCCATTGTCTCCAGGCCCATCACCTGATGACAGCCGATACACTGACGATGGTAGGCCGACTTGAGGTCCGGAAGATCCTGGCCGGGTTTCGCCTTGGCTCCATGACAGGAAGCGCACGCCGGTGGCCGCTTTAGTGGAGTTCCGGGAGTGGACGGTGAATGGTGATGGCACCCCGAGCAGAAGACCTCGGTGTTTCCGTGGAACCTGGCCGCGAGCTTGCTCTTACCGGCGAGCGTGTATAGCTTTTTAGCGATCTTGAGGTGCGGAAATTCGGTCGGTTTGTATTTTTTTCCGCCCGTATCAAGCTTGATATTCTCAGGGAAAGAATCCTTGTCCGCTTCAGGCAGAGCAGGATGTTTCGCTTCCAAAAAAAGCTCAGCTGGAGGCTCCTTGGGGGCCCCTTTTGCAAGGGGACCCGCATGGCAGACCGCACAGCTATGCCGGCCCGGGGGCGCCGGCATCTGTGCATGACAGCCGCCGCATTCAGGTTTGAGTGTCTCTTGACGGTGGCAGCCGACGCAGGCCATCGTCGAACCCGGAGCATGTTGGGCCTGTTCGAGAGTGACTCCGGCACCTTTCTTGTCGCCCTGTAATGTGTGGCAGTCTCCGCAGCGATTCATGCTGTCATGATGACAGGCGGTGCAGAAACTAGCCTTTGTCTCATGAGCCGCGTGATCAAATGGCACGATATTCGACGTAGCCGTCTTTGTGTGAATCCATGCCTGATTGGGCTGCTTTCGCTCGAGCCTGGGCACTTTGTCCAGTTTCTTTATCTTGGCTCGCTGGCGTTCATCGTGGCAGCCGACACAATCTACAGGGCCAGCTTTCTGTTTCTTGTCCTTGCGCTGTATATGACAACCGACACAATCGGTATGGGCCGCATTTTTCCAGGAAAGGTTCTTGCCCTGGTCGACGTCCTTGTGGCAGTCGCTGCAGGCACTCTCGGTTTCCTTCTTGTAGACCAGCTTCTTCAGCTTCTCGTCGTAAGTGTGGTGACACTTCTCACATTTCTTGTCCAGCGCTTTCAGGTGACGATAGTGCAGCGAGTTGTCGAAAAGTATCTCGCTGCGCAGTGTCACCATCGCCGGTCCTCGCTTGTGACATGCACCGCAGTCGACCGGACCGGCTTTCTCGTTCTCGTCAAGGCGTTTTTGGTGGCAGCCGATGCACAGATCGTGAAAATAGTCACGGTATGCCCTCGCTGTGGAAAAATCGGCAGGGCGCTTCAGATTAGGTGACTGTTTGCCGTTTTGGTCGATCAAATGGCATTCCTTGCAACCTTGTCTCTTAAGCTGCTTGACGTGCCTGGCATGTGGAAAATTGGCCTGCGGACGCTCAGCCGGGTCGAAAACGGCTGGCCAATCGATTGTAATCAGGTCTGCCTCTGCCGCTCGCGCGTCAGGCTGTCGCTCGGATCCGCAAGCGGCAACCAACCCCAGTAGGCAGACCAGGCTAATCCAGGTAATCTGTTTTGTAGTGCATGTTACTAAAGACATGAGGCACCGCCTCCTCGTACCGGCTATGCTATTTTGTGTACCTCTCCTTGTAGGGCTCCTGGATGACAGTTCTGCGCGTCTGGTTGACCCACTCCCGAGCAGGTCGCACCTTGGTAATCATTGACAGGCGGCCCTGTGTCTTGAGGCGCTTATGGATTTCAAACCAGGCGCAGGGAACCTCGGGATCGACCTCACAGGTTCCTTCGGCGCGAGTGCCGCCGCAGGGACCGTTGAAAAGACCCTTGGCGCAGCGAGTCACCGGGCAGATCCCTGCGGTATCTCCCAGCACGCAATCCCCGCAAGTGCGACAGTTTTCCTCGTACCAGCCGACGTCTCGATCGACGCCTACGAAATCCGTGTTCAGGGTGGGAAAAACCGGTACACTGGGATGCCGCTCAGCCACGAACTGCACGCCCGCGCCGCAGGCCATCGATAAGACGGCATCATATAGCGGGATCATCTCGTCGAGATCGGCAAAAAAGTCGGCATTGCACTGGCGCTCAATGGTAAACACGTCGGTGTCGACGTGACCACCGCCTTCTTCGAAATGGGCCCTTAGATCGGCATCCAGGCCGTCGACCTCGCGCTGTCCGCCGGCCAGGCAAATTGATGTACAGCCGCCGCAGCCGACGATGAGAATCTTCTTGTGGTCTATTATCATCCCGGCGATCTCATCGAGCGCCTTGCGATGTCCAACAATCATCTGCCCACCTCCGCGATCTCGTTGCGACTAGAGCCAACTCTCCATGGCTCCTGTCTCGTCGAACTCGGGACAGACGCCCTGCGAGCGGCAAATGCCTCTGGCAAAGGCGATCATGTCCGGTACGTCTACTCCAACCGGGCAATAGCAACGGGTGCACAGCACACAGCTCTTCCAGACTATCTTCTTGATTTTCTCGAGAGTCGTCCTGTCGACATTGCCCCGCTTTCGATACAAACTTCCAACCGAGTTGATAACCTTAAAAGACGGCATGTAGCGTGGATCTTTGTCGTGGGCCATGAACAGAAAACAACTCTCGGCACACAGGCTGCAGTGCATGCAGTGAGAAAGATAAGCCTTCATCTTGTTCTTGTGCTTCGCAAGCGCTTTCTTTATTTGCTTCGTGTCCACTGCTTTGTCGCTATGCACGGACATGCTCTTTCTCCGTGAGCCCATCCCTACCAGGCCCGGCTTCCCTGCCCGAATGAGTACTCACTGCCGATGAAGAAACGGTACAGGAAGAAATAGATCATGTGTCCCAGTTTAGTGAATGGAACCAGGATCAACATTATCTCACCAAGGATGATATGCACCGTCAGCATCTTGTCGTAGTCGAAAAATTGGTGATAGGCCAGAAATCCGGTTACGAACGGCACAACAGTTATCAACCATGCAAAGTAGTCAAACACGCTCGAAATGGCACGAACTCTATGTACGAAGATGCGCCGCAGAAGAAAAAACGCCGCACAGGCCAGAAAAACCATGGTCATCATGTCCGTGGTCGAATCGGCCAGACTGGGTAATGAGAATCCAAGCGCCGAAGCGACTAGTTCGTTATGCGCCAGCAAGAAGATCGGGGTTGCAAAGAGAAATACATGGAAGATCACGGTGACGCCGGTGACGATCGGATGAGTGCCGGCTACCGAGTTGCGCATGGGAAAGATGCGTTTTTCGGCCAAGCGGGTCAGTGGGGCGAATTTCCTCTCGACCCACCAGAAAAGGTGCTGGATCCACATACCTTCCCGGGTTGGCACAGGAACGTTTTTCTTCGTCTGTTTGTTACCGGCCTTCTTGGGGGGCGCGGGAATCAGGCGCCGTTCTTTTCGCCGCGTAAGGCGGAAAAAACGGAAGCCCTGAAAAACCAGGCCTGCGAAAAACATGCCGAAGGCAATCCAGACCATCGGACCCTTGATAAACTCGATCATTACTTTTCCTCGGCGCTGGCCTCTGGTTGCGGATCGGGTTGACGCGGCACCTGCGGCCGCGGAAGCAACCCGGCCTGCTCGACAATCTGCGGCACCTTGTGCTCCCACTCGATGGCCATCAGGTGCACCCCTGCGACACCTTTCATTTCTTTGAATTCCTGGATCTGCTCGCAGGCAATCTTGATGCCCTCTTCGGCGACCTTGCCCTTGCCTGTGCCCTTGGCCGCCTTGAGGCGTTTTATCAGCGGTTCGGGAACGTCCATGCCGGGAACGCTCTTTTGCATGTAACGGGCCATGCCGATGCTCTTCATCGGCGTGACGCCGGCCAGGATATGAATCTTCTCGGTCAGGCCCATGTCCCTGGCCATGTCGATCCAGCGGGCAAATTTGTCCATATTATAAATGCATTGGGTCTGGATGAAATCAGCCCCGGCGGCAACCTTCTTGGCCAGTCGATGGACGCGCCATTCGAAAGGCTCACCGAAAGGATTGGCCGCCGCCCCAATGAAGATTCGGGGCGGGACATCGATTTCCTCTCCGGAGAGGAACTTTCCTTCGTCGCGCATTTTCTTGACCATGGCGATCAGCTGGATCGAGTCGATGTCGAAGACGCCTTTCGACATCGGGTGATCGCCGAATTTCTGGTGATCGCCCGAGAGACACAGCATATTGCGGATGCCGTGGGCGCAGGCGCCCAGGATATCCGACTGCATGGCCAGCCGATTACGATCGCGGCAAACCATCTGGTAGTTGGGTTCAAGGCCCGACTGCATGACAAGTAGTGAAGTAGCCCAACTCGACATACGCACGACCGCTGTCTGGTTGTCGGTGATATTGACCGCGTCGACCTTGCCCTCGAGAAATGCGGCCTTTTTCTTGACGACCTCGACATTGGTTCCTCGCGGGGGGCCTAACTCCCCGGTGATGGCGAAATGTCCGGCCTTGAGCACTGCCTCCAGGTTACCGCCCGATTTCATTTGCCAATCCTCTCGTCTGGTCATGCTTCTGTGTACTTAGCGCCTTTTTCCTCAAGGATGCCTATGCACTTTTTGCGGCAGTAAATGTGCCACTTTTGTACCTTTTTATCAAGGCAAGTTTTGTGGAATTTTATAGCCGCATTTGCCGCAACCGTCGAATAGTGTGAAGCATTCTGTATGGTGCCGGGAGCCGCAGGCTGGGCAAGAAAAGCCCGTGCCCGGGACCGGATGTTCGCAAATCGGGCATACGGGGGCCGTCTGCCGGGGAGAGGCCGCTGGAGGGGGGGGCGGTTCGGGAATGTCTCGGGCCGGCTGGCGACGCCTGGCGGTCGGCGGCGGATATTTCTGTAGCAACTCCCTGGTTCGCCGCTCCTCGAGTTCGCGAGCATACAGATCTTCTTCTTCCGGCAGGCTAGTTGACCGGGCGTCCTTGCGGAACATCTTGGCTATGAAGTACACGACGGCAATGATGATTATTAGCAGAGTCTTGATCTGAACGACCTCCGACATTAAACAAGTGTTGAGATTCTATCAAGATTAATGGGTTTTTCAAGAGACACGCTGTCTAGCGCGCGTGGCGTCGTTGTTCTTGGAGGCATTCCAGGATCAAATCACCCAGATCGGCCAGTTTGGCCGGGCCTATACCGCGGACGGCCAGTAGCTCGGCGTTGTTACGAGGATACCGGCGGGCGATTGCCTCGATGGTCGAATTGTGCAGTATATGAAAAGCGGGAACACCGCGCTCCTTGGCCAAGCGCGTACGCAATGCCTTTAACGCGTCCAGCAGGCCCGCTGGCACGGCAGGCGATAACGCGCCCCGGGAAACGGTCGCTATCGGGGAAGGCTTGGCTATGGGTGGACTGATTTCAATCTTTTCGTGCCCCTCTATGACAGCCCGGCCTCTTTTCGTCAGGCGAATAGTTGGATACTCAATACCTGCCATTTCGAGGCATCCCTCGTCGAGAAGGGCCTCTACCAGAGTTCGAATAAACGCCTGAGAACGGTTTGCAAGAGTGCCATAGGCTGGCGTGCATTGAAGGTTGCAGCGCAACAATGTCTGGTCCCGCGATCCCGCGGCTACCTGTGTCAGGCGGGCCTTGCCGAAGCGTCCTCCCAGTTGTCGGGCGCACTGCAGCAGCGCCTTGACATCGGAGATCTCGTATTCCTTCTGCAAGCCTCGATTTTCCCGGTTGCCGGTTTTTTGGCGCAGGCAGTTGTCACAGTGTTCACAGTCGCCGGCTTCCTTGTGGGTGTGATCTCCGAAATAATTCAGGATTGCGGTATGTCTGCAGGAACGGGATTCCACGTAACGCAGCAGGCGCTTGAGCCGCATCCGGTCACGCCTGGCCTTGCCGGGCAGCGGATCAAGCACTGCGCCAAGTTCGGCCGCTGAATCGACAAGTGTCACAGTGGCCTGTCCGGTTTCGGGATCCTGGCCTCGGACAATCATGCCGGCGCGTTCCAGCAAGCCGAGAGCCGTGCTCACCGCCATCTGATCTACAGTGGGACCAATCCGGGCGGCAATTTGCCTGGAGCTGATCATCATGCCGGGCTTCTCGCTTGGCTCGCACACCTGTTTCGCGCAGGCCAATACCAGATCTCGCGAAGGATTGGCGCCCTCTATGAAGAACTTCTGGGTACGCACGTCAGCATGGTTGAAGAGGATTTCGCAGCGGGCGGGTTCGCCGTCACGTCCGGCCCGGCCGGCTTCCTGGTAATAAGCCTCGATGCTGCCGGGCACATCCCAGTGGATTATTGCGCGTATATCCGCCCGGTCGATGCCCATGCCAAAGGCGTTGGTGGCCACGACCACCGGCGACTCGCCCGAGGTAAATCGTTCTTGTGTCTGCCTGCGTTGCTCATAAGTCATACCGCCGTGGTAGCCAAGACAACGAATGCCCGCGGCTGACAGTCTTTCTGCCGCCCGCTCTACGTTCTTGCGTGTCGCGCAGTAGACGATGCCAGTGGAGTATTCGCGTAGCAATTCGAGTGTGTCTTGCAGCTTGTGGTTATGACCGGCAACCCGGCGCACGGCCAGCGTGAGGTTGGGCCGCGAAAAGCCGCTGATGACCACCTCGGGATCCGCGAGCCCGAGCTGCTTGATGATATCGCCGCGCACTTCCGGTGTGGCGGTTGCCGTTAAAGCCAATACCTGTGGATTACCCAGCCGTGTGCGTACCTCGCCCAGGCGCAGGTAGTCGGGCCGGAAATCATGCCCCCACTGACTGATACAATGCGCCTCGTCGATGGCCAGCAGATCGACCTTAGCCCGCGGCAGGATGCCCGAGAAGTAGTCGTTGCGGAATCGTTCGGGCGCGACGTACACCAGCCGGTAGCGCCCGGCGATCATTCCGGCCGTTCGCGTTTTGGTCTCGGTGAAACTCAATGTCGAGTTGATGCAACAGGCGGCGATGCCGGATCGGGTGAGCGAATCAACCTGATCCTTCATCAATGCGATCAGCGGCGAGACAACCAGGGTGAGTCCGGACCGGAGAAGTGCGGGCAGCTGGTAGCAAAGCGACTTGCCGCCGCCGGTCGGCATGATCGCAACGCAGTCTCGTCCTTCGAGCACGGCCAAAATGACCGCTTCTTGTCCCGCGCGAAAGCTCGAAAACCCGAAGCGCTCGCGCAGTGTCCTGGCTGGCTCGACTGTCTTCATGATCGCCGGCATCATGGTAGCGGAAACCAAAGCACGATTCATGCCATATTTTGAAACCCCTGCAACTTAGTGAAATTCAAAGACCGGGTTAGCCGACTCCCGCCTTCGGCAGAGCCAGTGTGTCCGATTTCCGGACACGGCGTCCGTTAAGGAAATTTCCGGGCGTATCCAGAAACTTTTTGACAAGGTCTTGTTGCCGATCCAGACTTTCCGCATGAATATCGGGATTCCAAAGGGGCGGATCCTGGCAACTCTGGGTATCGTGGCTGCGGTTCTGGCGCCTGCCGCGCTGGCCGGGCAAGAACGGGGGCTTGCGGGGGGGGAAGTTAAAAACGCCTTGCGGCCCTATATGCAGGTCATGCATGAATGCGCCGTCCGCCAGCACGAGTTGAACCCCTCGGTGCGTGGAAAGCTGGTGTTGACCTTTACTATCGGCAACAGGGGAAGAATCAACAAGGTCCAGCTGCTGACCGAGGAGCATGCCGGGAGTTATGCTGCCGGATGCGCCGACGGCGTGCTGCGCGCGGTGGTGTTTCCGAAGTTCAAGGGCAAGCCGGTGGTGGTGCCCAAGTTTCCGATCTTGCTGGCCGCGGCGCCCGAGGTTGCGAACCCGATGGAATATGACGAGCTGGCGACACCCACACGGATTCGCAAGGCCCCGCGCAAGCTACAGGCCAGGGTCGCAAGACGACTGAAAAAGGCCACCGGCAAACTCAGGGCCTGCGTCGGCGATCTGAGGCCGAAGCCCCCGAAGAAGTCCGCCCGCAGAAGAAGAGCCAGAGTCCGCCAGGTGGGCCCGCTGAAGATCTCCTTAGTCCTGAACCAGTTCGGGCGCACCAGCGAGGTGCGCGTTCTGGACAAGGCCCACGCCAAAGACTACGTGGCCGGCTGCGTGACCGGTGTGCTGTCCTTCATAGAATTCCCGATGCAAGGCAGCGACAAGCTATCATTCCCCCGACTCGGCCTGCCGCGGCTCTAGAACGAAGGCAAAGAGGGTCAGGTCGACCGGCAACAAGAAGGAGGGGGCTACTGCGCGGTGCAGCCCACGGGAAGCTCGGAGGCGGAGTAGCAGGTGCCGTTGACGCACACCTCGCCCGGGCAGCAGGCTGTGTAGTCCGGCCCGCAGTAGCCGCCCGCCACGATCTGGCCGCCATGGAACGTTCACGTTTCACGAGAACCTCCCAAATTAACTCGTAGTATTTATGAATTCCAAACTCAGGTGTTACCACGGGCGTGGTTTTCCGACAATGCCACCGAAAAACGAAACCGTCATGAACTCGGACTGAACTCTATCTGGAAGTCGTGAACGGCTTCGTCGCGACCGGTGAACGATAACACCAGGAAATTCCGGTCTTGTAGTTGGTCTGAAAGATTGTCCACGTCGTCGAGCTGGATCGAAAAGGCGCTCAGATTCGCGGGGACGAAAAAGACAAGCTTCTGTGGAAAGGCGGGGACGGTAAGAACGCGGCCGCTTAGCGTCCTGGTATCAGGCGCGTAGGACAAGTTGTCAACGATGCCCGCTCCCATTAAAATGTGTCTATCGGTGGCGATGAAGGCCGGTTCCCCGTTCAACTCGACCAGCTTGTAGACTTTAGCGCTATGGGGCAAGATCTCCGCCGTAAGCTCTTCCTTGATCGGGTACAGGATCTGGCCGCTCCAGAACTCATAGGCCGCATGCTCGCGATTGGGATCCAGCCCCAGCTCGGCAAGCTCGATCGTGTGCGTGATCGGCGTCCCGTCCGGGCGCTCTAGCGGTGGGTTTTGGGTCAAGTCGTTGTTTCTGCCCCAGTGAAACAGACCCAGGATGCGGGAGCCCTCCAGATCGATTCTCCAGGTTTCCGGAAACTCCAACCGGAACAGGTCCTCGGGGCGCGCTCCCCGACCCGTCAGAGGAAGTATGCGGCGAAAGACGTCTATTTGCTCCGGTGTCAGGTTGGCGACCTCCTCGCCCAAAGCCAGCATTCCCCCGGAAAGGCCAGCCAGGCTGACGAACGCCCGCGCCTCGTCCGCGGTCTGATCGCGGAAGAAGATTTGATCGTGATGGTTCCACCAGATCCTGCTGTTCATCCAGTAACGCCGGGCGGCCATGCGTACGGCCGGCTTGATTCCCTGAGCCCAGTCACCGCCGGTTGTGACGTATCCGGCGCAGTCGTTGCCGCCTTCCCAGCAGGGCCAGTCGTCGAGGCCGATCCTGAAGGCATCGACCAGGCCGTAGTTTGGAAAGCACATCGAAATGTTGATGAAATAAGTGTCCGCGCCGACTGCCTTGCGGAATTCGCCGACAGCCCTGCGATAGACCGCGGTCGGTGTTGCGTCCGGGTCGGGCGGCAGCAAGGCAAACAGCGCGTAATAGGCGAAATCCATCTTGACGCTTGTGAAACCCCAGTCGTGGATGCGCTCGCCGAGTGCGCGCACCCTGGTTAGCGTCTCAGACCGCGTCAGGTCGAACGGGTGCATGGATGAATCCATGATGATGCTGCCGTAGAGACTCTTGTCAGCGAACCAGTCGGGATGTTGTTGATAGACTTGTGAGCTTTCTGTGGCTGAAAGCGGCGCCATCCAAAGTTCGGGCGCAATGCCTTCGGCCTTGATAGCGGCGGTTACGGCCGGCATTCCCGATGGAAAACTATCCGCCGCGTTCCAGTCGCCCCAGTTGTCTTGCCAGCCTTCGTCAAGCTGCATGCTGTTGAGACCGAACTGGCCGAAGGTGCTTGCGAGGCTGGCCGCGTTTTGCAGGATGAAGTCCTCTGAAATGTCTGTGTTCTGGAAACTCGTGTACCATGAGTCCCATCCTGAAGTTGGCAGCGGCGGAAGTTGGATTTCGTGCTCGGTGGCCACCAGATCGGCATATGCCTCCAGCGCCGATTGCGGCGTGGGCATTCCGACGATCAAGACCGCCCGGCCCAAGGAAATATGCTTGCCGGGAGCAATGGTCACCGGCTGCGGATAGCGTGCCTCGCTTCGCAAACCTGAAAGGGCATCGGCGTCCCCTCCCAGGGCCACGAGTGGAATCGCCCAGTCGAGAGACAAAAAACCGGCAAGCAAGCTGGCGCCCGATTCGAGATCACAGGCTGTCAGGTTGCCGTTGGAGTACGAGGAATAACCTGCGAACAGGGGATCCTGATCCGGGTCTGACAGGGGCGTATCGCCTGTGAGCATAGCGGCATAGAAATCGATAAACTCGTCGGTTCCGTTTTGCAACACACGCACCCGGGACGGATCGTCGCCCAGGATCAAGGCGCCGCCTTCGTCGCGGCCCAGGCGAAAGGGGTAGAACTTGCTGACGTTGATGCCCGCGTCCGAGGCGTTTTCGAAAACGGCCTCCCATCCGATCGCAAAGGGATTGCTTTCAACTAGTTCGACGGTAATTTGGGCGTCGAGGCCGGCGCCGGTGTTCAGATTGCAGACAACTTGCGTCCCGTTTTTGGCGCACTGCATCGGCCGGCCGCGCCCGGAGCGCAACCTGGTTTGCCCGTTGTCGAGCGCTTCTTCGAAAGCCGGGTAAAGGCAGCGCAGCTCGATATCGTCGTGCTTGCCGCGGATCGACAAGCAACCACGATCGACGTCGAAATCCACCAATACCTTGTCGTTCTCAAGTAAAAGCCCCGCGCCGTCCTGCCCCGCTCCACAGCCTTCACTTGCCAGGCCTGTAAAAAGACAAACTAGACAGAATCTCAGAACGCAGTTTTCCAGCAACTGCCTGACAAGGTTCTGCCGCCGATATTGACTTTTCCGTTTCTGGCTGTGTTCTAGAGCAAGTCTCAAGGCACTACCTGGTAGCTTCCGTCTTCGTTGAGCACGACCTGGTCGAGGATGTTGCCGTCGAAGTCCCTCGCCCACAACCTGGCCTGGGTGCAACCCAATTCAATGAGCGTATGGTGATGCACGCAATTGGTGAACTGAGACTCGGGCACGTCACCGATGCAAGAATCCTCCAGTCCACCGCCGCCGCCGCCGGTAATAATGACCAGATGGCCGTCGAAATCGAGGCGCTCGTAGCAGTGAACGTGACCGGAAAAGTAGGCCTGGAAGTTATTCTGCCACAGCATGGGCAAGATATAGGTCCGCATGGCCGCCTCGGGCAGGGTTTCGTTGTCGTCTCCCGTGTAGCAGCTCGATTTGGCCGGGTAGTGGGCGAAGGCAAAGCGCCAGCGGGCGCTCTTGGCCGCCTCGCTGGCCGCCTGCTTTTGCAGCCACAGCCACAGCGGGGGATTGTTTCCCTCGACCGGGGGGAAGAACAGATCGAGGTGATCCAGGGTGTTGTCGAAGACCAGGAAGAAGGCGTCGCCGTAGGTGAACGAGTAGCTGATCTCGGCCTGGGGCACATCCGGATCCTCGGGAAAAATGTGGTAGTCGATATAGTGCACCGCCTCGACGTCCTTGCGATCGTGATTGCCTATGGCGGCCCAGCGCGGAATGGAATGGGCCAAGGCCCGGGCGGGATCATAGTAGCGCTCCTTGAATTCCTCACGGTTGCGCCCGTCGCTGACCGTGTCGCCAACGACCAAGGCCATTGTGGCCTGATCTCCCATTATCTGCTCGATCACCCTGTGGTGCGCGGCCGGGTTGTCCTGGCAGTCGCCGTAGATTGCCATCCGGAATGGCTTGCCTGCCTCGGGCGCTGTGGAGAAGATCAGGTCTTTTGTGCATTGCTCGCCGGTACAGGCCCGGTAGTGGTAAAGCGTCGCGGGTTGCAAGCCGGAGATCTGCACCTGGTGCATGGTTCCCGAATCACCTTGAACCTCTTGCCCGTATGAATCGTCAGGCCCGTACTCCAGCCGAGTGTCTCCGGATTCTACGGTCTCCCAGCCGATAGCAGCCGTGGTCGTTGTCGTGTGCTCCTGGTAGGGCCCCACGTAAAATGTCAGGTCCTCGTCTCCAAACGGCACTATGTAGCGGTCATCATCCCGGCAGCCGACCTCGGCAGGCTCGGAGCAGGCTGCCGTCAGAACGCACAACAGAATTCCTGCAACCTGTTTCATAAAAAGCCTCCGTCCGGCCTACATCTCCTGCGGCACGAGCGCGGCCGTATCTACGGACAGGATGTTGGAAAAATCCATCAGCGCCGCGGCGGCGCTGGAAAAACGCGGGGCGTTTACCTGGGCGGTGCTTCCAAGTAAAGGGTCGTCATTGTCAACGCCGTGTGTGCGCATCTGGGCATTGGTACAGCTTTGCGGAACCGACATGACATTATAATAGTTTGTCGAGCCGCCCACGTCGGTGTCATGGCCGAGTTGCAGAGTGTGGCCAAGCTCGTGCACCAAGGTGCTGACGACCATCTCCTCGGGTGTGATATCCGGCCATACGGGAGGAGTCGTGCGCCCGCAGGCGGGGAACAGGTTGTAGATCACGTCGTGGTAGATGAACACCCCGCTCTTTTCCGGCTCGTCGTCAGGGCCGGCCACGGTGTCGCCGCCGCGGTCGGGAATATCCTGGCGGCTATGGACCGCCATTACATGCACGAAATGCCCCAACGGAAGCGGCGGTGATCCGCCGTCGTCGAAGTGCGGGCCGTGGGCGGCGAAGTAGCTCCAGCGCTGCTCGAAAGACCCGTCGAACTGCTGGTCAGCGAGTCCGGTCTCGTCGATCACGATGTGCAGGCCGACTCCACTGCTGCCGTCAGGATTGGACAAGTCGACATCGGCCCAGGTTAAAGCGGCCTCCGCCAACAATTGGTCGGACGGGCAGCGATCCGCCATGCAGTCGAGCTCGACCAGCAGATCCAGCCTGAAAGGATTTGGAGCGGAAACGTCACCTTTGAATGACAGCCGACCCGCGGCCAATTCCTCGATGTTGGTAAGGCCGTCTCCGTCATAATCCTCGTCGGCGTCCGAAAGCCCGTCTCCGTCGCTGTCGGCTCGATCAGGGTCCAGCTTGGTCAAGTCGCCGGCAGCAAGCTCAAAGGAGTCGGGGAGACCGTCACCGTCCGAGTCTTGATCCGGCTGAATGTCACCGCCGCCAGGGTCTGCTGCATCACAGGCGTCAACCCCGGCATCGTTTCCCGCGTCCAGGTCCGCTGCATCACCGGTGTCGAATCCGATATCGCTGCCCGCGTCCGGGTCACCGCTGTCAGGCAAGTTAATCGCGTCCGCCTCGTCGCCTCCGTCGGGAGTCTCGCCGATGGTGCCTTGGCAGCCGGCGACTACGACAACAACCAGCGACACCAGGACCAATCTGTAAGCGACCGCTGCTCTCATCCGTTTACAGACTCCTTATCAAACCAGTTTAACATTACACCAAACGAGCATACAACTGCAGGCAGCGTCAACTGACAGGGGCTCCGCGGCTACCAGATGCTGAACTCCTTGCCGATGATCAGGTAGACGGCGTACATGGCCTCGGTCTCGTCTTCGATCTCCACCCCGAACATCGGCACCAGGTCCAGGTGCACACCGGGCAGCGGCCTGACCTGCAGCGAGGGGCCGAACAGAAACTCCTTCTTTACAAAGTCGAAGCGCGAGCCTGCGACATCAACCAGCTCGGCCTTGCCCTCCAGGCCCAGTGACAGAACCCCGTCGACCAGAGCGTAGGCCAGCCCGAAGCTTAAAGCGTACTCTCCCTCGGACTCGCCGCCCAGCTCGCGCTCGTAGACCAGGTTCAAACCCCAGAAAAGCCGAGGGGTGATCATGTCGCCCAGAAGCAGCTTGCCCTCGAGCTTCTGGGGTTTCTCGTCTTGCCGGACCCACTCCAGGTACAAAGCCGGATTGCCCCAGATCACTCCCCAGTCGGCGAATGCCCAGCGCAGCTCGAGCTGCTCGCCGGCCAGATTCAAAGGAGCGTAACCCGCAGCCTGCTCGGTGAACAGATACATGTCGAGCTGCAAATGGGCGCCCAGGCCCAACTCCAGCTCGTAGTTCGAGCGAAAGTTTGCCTGACTGTCAGACTCGAGCTGGCCTTCGCTGATCAGCCAGTACTCGAATGTGGCGCTTCCGGCCGGTAAAACGTAGACCCGGGTGTTCGGGAAACGGCGGGCGGTGGTCCACATGGGTTGGCGGTAGGCGCCGACCGGCTCGCTGTCCTTGAGCATCCGTTGACCCATGATAATGATCGTACCCTCGTCCTTCTGTCCTTCCGGTTGCTTTTTCTTTTCTTTCTCGGCCTTCTCCTGGGCCTTGTCGGCGGCCTTCATCCCGGCGGACGGGACGGTGTCGTCGCCCAGGGCGGGCCCAGTGAACAGCAATCCCGACAGCACCAAACAAAGCAGCAGTGTACGCATGACAGCTCCTTCACTTGCTGGAATTTCCAATGCTTCGTTCATATCATGGCCGGCTTCCGATACTTTCGTCTTGCGGCTCGCTCGGCCATGATCATCGAAACCAGTTCTTGCTCGCCCGCGTCCGGTCGGCTCAGCTCCACCCTGCTAAAGCCGATTCTAACGGCCCGCTCGGCGGCGGCGGAATCCAGGCACCAGGCCACGGTGTCGGGTCCGAAGCCTCTGCCGTCCAGCTCATCGGCCAGTGCCTCGACCTCGTCGGCCGAGCGGAAGATGCAGCCGGTAAGCGGCAAAGCGCCCATTATTACCCGGGCGGCTTCCGTCAAAGGTAACGGCAACACCACTAACTCTGCTCCTTCATTTGCCAGTAGCGCTTCCATCTTTCCGCCCGGGGCGATCATTGCAAGGCGCTCACCTTGGAGTGGAAGTCTCCCGAACCAGTCCAGCGCCCGGGCGCGCGCGACCGCCGGGCCGATTACGAATATGGCAGGGGGCTTGATGCCGGCCCGTTCGGCAGTGCGCGGCAGTTCGGCCAGCGTTCCTATCGCTACCCTTTGGGCAGATGTGGTGCCGCGCTCCACCAAGGCCGCCGGGATGTGAGGATCCATACCGGCCGATAGCAATTTATCTACGACCTGTGGCAGGCTGGTAACACCCATGTAGCCCACCAGTGTGGCGTGCTGATCGGCCGCCAGAAGGTCCCAACGCACCTGGGCGCCGCCCGCCTTTATACTCTCGTGGGCCGTGACCAGTGTGGCCCTGACGACCTGCTTGCGATAGGTCGCCGGGATGCCGGCGTAGGCCGCGGCGGCAATGCCGGCAGTCACGCCGGGCACAACCTCGAAAGGCACGCCGGCCGCGGCCAGCGCCTCGGCCTCCTCTCCACCGCGGCCAAAGATGAACGGGTCACCGCCCTTCAGTCGCACAACCCGCTTGCCACGCTGCGCAAGACGAACCAGCAGGGCAATGATTTCTTTCTGCGGCACCGGATGATGACCGGCCTGCTTTCCCACGCTGCGCAGTTCGACTTTTTCCGGCAGGTCGCACGGCAGGGCCGTCGTTGCCAGGTGATCGTAGACGATCACATCGGCGGCAAGCAGGCGCGAGCGTCCCTTGCATGTCAGCAGTCCCGGGTCGCCCGGTCCGGCGCCGACCAGCGAGACCAGGCCGGGCGCAAGCCCGGCCGTTTCGGCGGCGCGCGGACGCACCAGTTCGGGCGACGCATCGTCTCCCAGCCAACCGGCCATCTCCTGGTCGCCTGGGACCCTGGCGGTCAGGCGCCCGGGGTCCACCGTGCCTTCGAAAAACGCATCGTAAGCTTTCTCCTGCCGGACGCGGGTCAGCTTATGCGTGCGTACCGCCCGGCGAAATGCGGCCGCGGCGGTGGTCCATTCGGTCCACTCGGGGCCGAAGCGTTTCTCGAGCAGCTTGCGCATGCGCCTGGTGACGAAGGGCGCTTCCCCGGCCGAGGCTACCGCCAGCTGAAAGGCGCCCCGCCTCAGCCTGGCTGGAAGGTGAAAAGTACACAGCTCGGGATCGTCGGCCACGTTGACCCACACCCCGGCTCGCTCAGCGTCTTCGAAAATCCCGCGATTCACCCGGCGATCGTCTGTGGCCGCGAAGACCAGGCTGTATGTGTCTGCCTCGCCCGGCCGATATGGACGCGTCTCGAGGGAGATGCGCCCATCGCGCGCGATTTCCCGGAGGGGATCGATCGGTTCAGGTGAGACGACAGTGACCACGGCCCCATCGGCCAGCAGACCCTCGACCTTGCGCAGCGCGACTCCGCCTCCACCGACCACCAGGCAAGGTCGATTCTCGATATTCAACATGACCGGAAACATATGCCACCGTCCTGAAAAGTCGTCTTACAGGGTAGAGGAAAACAGGTAGCGGAAAGGCCTGTCAACTGTAACTTCAGTGAGCCTGGAGGCCCTCCCGGACGGAGATAGCGATCTTGTAAAGGCCTGTCAAAATCAATATTCCGATGCCGTACACGCCCAGCGTTACCAGGCCCTCAATGGCGGTAGGAGCATACTCGGTAACGTGCTCGAGCGGCGAGGGAATGAAGCCGGCCACTACCAGGCCGAGGCCTTTATCTATCCAGATCGACAAGATCACACCGGCCGCGAGGAACGCGAGAACTTTCTCGTTGCGCCGCGCCCTGGGGAAAAGCAGCGCGATCAGCACCCCCAAGGCGAGCAACTGGGCGGCCCACATCCAGGGAACCAGGGCATGGTGGCCGTGCAGCCCGAAGAACATGTACTGGAAGTGATTCATGTGCTCGGGGATGTCACTGTAGATTCCGGTGAACAACTCCATGGCCACGAAGAAGACGTTGATCGCCATGGCATAGGTGACGATCACGGCAATCTTCTGGATGACCTCCTTGCCGGGGTCGAACTTCGAGATCCTGCGCACCAGCAGGCAAAGCAAGATCAACAGGCTTGGTCCCGAGGCGAAGGCCGATGCCAGGAAGCGCGGCGCTAAGATGGCGGTCATCCAGAATGAACGGCCCTCGAGACCCGAGTAGAGAAATGCGGTCACGGTGTGGATGCTGACCGCCCAGGGAATTGAGAGGATGATCACCGGCCTGATCCACTTCGGCGGGGCGATGCCCTTGCGCTCGGCGCCGAAGGTCACCATCGAGATTATCACATTGAGAAACAGATAACCGCCCAGCGCCATCATGTCCCAGAACATCATCGAGTGTGGCGTGGGATGCAAAAGTACGTTCAGCACGCGCTGCGGTTGCCCCATGTCAACGAAGATGAACAGCGCGCAACAGACAACCGAGGGGATGGCCAGGAACTCGCCCAGGATCGTGACTTTGCCGAAGGCCTTGAAGTCGTGCAGGTAGTAGGGCAAGACGACCATCACCGCCGAAGCGGCAACGCCTACCATGAAAGTGAACTGGGCGATGTACAGGCCCCACGACACGTCCCGGTTCATCCCGGTGACCGACAGGCCGTCTTGCAGTTGAACGAGATAGGCTATGCCGCCGGCTCCGATGAGCGCCAGCAGGCAGAAGATCCAGATCCAGTAACGACGACTTCCCGTGAAAGCTTTTTCCAGCATGGCGGCCTCACACTACGTAGAACACGCTGGGAGAAGTACCCAGGCTGGGTTTGCGGCGAATGGTCGTCTTCACTCGAAGAGCCTGAGAGACGGCCGAGTTGGGATCTCCGAGATCCCCGAAGATCATGGCACCCGGTCCGGCCAAGCGGTTGGCGGCCTCTACGCAGGCCGGTTCCAGGCCCTCGGCCAGGCGTTCGGCGCAGAGAGTACACTTTTCCACCACGCCGCGGGTCCGGTGGGGATAGTCCGGGTTGAGTTGCTTGATATGCGGCGCCGGATCCTCCCAGTTGAAACTGCGCGCTCCGTAAGGGCAGGCGGCAATGCAGTAGCGGCAGCCGATGCAGCGATGCTCGTCCATCATGATGATTCCGTCCGCCCGCCTGAATGTAGCCTGGGTAGGACAAACCCGCACGCATGGCGGACGGTCGCAGTGATTACACATGACCAGAACGTCCGACTCCCTGAGATCTGCGCGGGTGTGCTCGTTGGACTGGTTGGGAAAGGCGTTTTCGAAGCCATCGCTCCAGATCCACTCGATCTCGCGGTGCGGGCGCTCAATATCGGGAATATTGTGCAGGCTGCGGCAGGCATCTGCGCAGGCGCGCCGGACCTCCGGGCGCTTGCACTTGTTGATATCGACTATCATGGCCCAGCGCTTGCCTGAGAGGTTGGCGGGCAGCGGCGTGCTTTTAATCGCCTTGGCCAGCGCCGACACAACCGGAATGCCCCAGGCGGCGCCCACGGCCGAGGCACCTGCAACCTTGAGAAAGTTTCTTCTGCTTTCGTTCATGGCTCAGTCCTCTTTCGGATCGATGTGGCAGTCCCAGCAATAAGGGGCTATGCGCAGGAAGTTGTGGCAGCGATCGCAGAAGCGGGACTTGCTGGTGTGGCATTTCATGCAGCCGCCCGAGAGGCTCATCCTGTAGCGGCAATTGCCCGCAACACATAACCCGCCTGTGCAATCCGCGTCGCCGCCGCAGGGCACGGCCTGCTCGGGGATGTAAACCCGCTTGCCGTCGCGCACCACCGCGTCCCGCCAATGGTTGAGAAGATCCATGTGCCAGGCCTTCATGTACTCCCTCGACTCGACACAATGCTTTTCGGCCTTGGGCAGCTCGGGATCGGGCTTGTAGCCGGGATCTCCGAGGGCGTCGGTGTACCAGAGCGGCAGCGTCACAAGGACCGCGAAGACGACCAACCCGGCAATGACTTTTCCGGCGTCATACATTGTTGGAATCCTCCTCCTGCTCCTGTTTTCCCACGGGCGCTAGGCGCAAGTTGATTTTGCGCTCGTTCTCGCCGTCGAACACCATTGCGTTGGCGACCAGTTCGTGGATCCCGGTTACCTGCACGCCCGGTGCCCAGTAGTCGCAGACGGTGACCAGAGTGGCCCGGTCGATGGCACACATGGCACAAAGCTGGTTGACGCCGAACTTGTCGTGCACGAACTTGACGGCGTTACCACGTGGCAAACCGCCGCGAAGCCTCATCTCCATATTTTCGTCCGTTCCCAGGCCGGCCCCGCCTCCGCAACAGAAGGTCTGCTCGCGAATGGTGTTTTCGGGCATCTCGAAGAAGTTGTTGCAGACGTTCTTGAGGATGTAGCGCGGCTCTTCAAGTATGCCCATGCCGCGTGCGGGATTGCACGAGTCGTGGAAAGTCACCCGTATGTGATCGTTGCGACTCGGATCGAGCTTGAGCTTGCCGTGCTTGATCAGGTCGGCGGTGAACTCGGCGATGTGAACCATCTTGGTGGAGCGGGCGTTCTCGAATACCGTGCCGGTGATAGGTGAACGCGGCACTTCGAGGAAGTCGGCCGGGCCGTTGAGCGTGTCCATGTACTGGTGCATCACGCGCCACATGTGGCCGCATTCGCCTCCCAGGATCCACTTGACACCCAGGCGCTTGGCCTCGGCGTAGATCTTGGCGTTCAATTGTTTCATGATCTCATTCGAGGTGAACAGGCCGAAGTTGCCGCCCTCCGAGGCGTAGGTACTCCAGGTGTAGTTGATTCCGAGCTCGTGGAGCAACAGCATGTAGCCCATGCAGGTAAAAGTGCCCGGCTCGGCCAGAAAGTCGCCCGAAGGCACTACGAACAAGACGTCGGCGCCTTTCTTGTTCATTGGAATCTTGACCTTGATCCCGGTGGCTTCCTCGATGTCGTCGGCGAAAAACTCGAGAGTGTCCTTGAGCCCGTGCGGCTGGATGCCCAGGTGGTTGCCGGTGCGGAAACAGTTGGCCACCGGCTCTATCGCCCAGTTGACGTAGATTCCCAGCAAACCTAGCAGTTCGCGCCCCATCATGGTGATCTCGGCGGTGTCGATGCCATAGGGGCAGAAGACCGAGCAGCGTCGGCACTCGGTGCACTGGAAAAAGTAATAGAACCACTCCTTGATGACGTCGATTGTCAGCGGTCGCCCGCCAACAAGCTTGCCGAGGATCTTTCCGGCGGTAGTGAAGTCGTTTCGATAGATTGACCGCAACAGTTCGGCCCGCAAGACCGGCATGTTTTTCGGATCACCGCCGCCGATGAAGAAATGACACTTGTCGGCGCAGGCTCCGCAGCGTACGCAGATGTCCATGAAGATCTTGAAAGTGCGAAACTTGTCCAGCCGCTCGCGTATTCCCTTGAGGATGATCTCTTTCCAGTTCTCGGGTAGTTTCCAATCCTCGTCGGTGACCGCCCAGTCACGCGGGTTGGGTAGTTCGAGATACTTCAGGTGCTTGGCCTTGCCGGGATAAATCCACGAACCGGGCCGGAACTCGACCGGGGTGTCCATCCAGTCGGCGGCCGGCGGCCGGTGGTCGATTTGCAGCATCTGGTCGTGTTCGTAGTATTCAACCTGATCGAATTTTACCTTGGCCATGGCCTACTCCTCGCCCTTGTTGTCGCTGCCGGATACTGGTGCCGCCTCGGGCTGCTTGTCCACCGGCAGGCCAGCGCCAATCATTTTATCGCGGAACTCGTCCTCGTACTCCTCGTAGGTGTGCACCTTGACTTTCGGGTTCCAAGGATTGATATGCCGAAGGGCCCTGTTGTTGTTGGCCAGGTTGCGGGTTGGGCTCATGAACACGCCGGCCATGTGAGTCAGCTTGCTGAACGGCAAATAGGCGAACAGCACGCAAATCAAGAACAAGTGCATGTAGAACAGATAGTGAATTCCATCCGGAACATGCGGATGAAAAGACACCAGGCCCAAAGAGAGCTCTTTAATTCCGACGATATCCGTTTTCACGATGTGGCGCATCAGGAAGCCCAGGCTGCCTATTCCCAACAGGAGAAACAATGGAAAGTAGTCGTTGACCAGCGAGACATAGCGAACCTGGGGAATGAACAGGCGCCGCAGCAACAAGAAGCCGAGAGCGCCAAGAAAAATGAAGCTAGTAGCGTAGAAAACCGGAACCCCGATCTGGAAAAAACCGTCCAGGCTGGAAAGCAACTCGATCGGGTAAGGCACGGGCTGGGTGAAAAAGCGCAGGTGTCTGATTATGATTACTAAAAAGGAATAGTGAAAAGCCAGTCCGCCCAGCCAGAGCCACTTTGTGGGGCCATAGACGACTTTTTCGCCTTCCTTGATCGACATCCTGGTGTTGCGGAACAAGGAGCGAAAGAACAGGATCTCCAGAAGCATCCGGCCGATCACCTGCCAGGTGGTGTAGGGATTATCGAGCTTGTCCTGTTTTATCCAGGGCATCGATTTCTCCTGCCCACAGGTTGTTGGAATGCGAAAGGGAACGGGCGAGCGCGCCCATCCGACGACTCGCCAGATCAGACCACCGAGGAACAGCAGCAGTGCGACATATGGAAAGACCACTCCGAACAGGGCCTGCCAGTGAAGCACCTCTGTCCCCAGGTAGGCGAAACCTGCCAGCACCAGGACGACCAAGAGGGAAATCGCAGCTTTCATGGATTACTACCTCGCAAACGTTTGGGTGTCATGTGACATCCTTCTCGGGTTGCGGTTCGTTGCCGGATTCGTCGATGAAGAACCCCGACCGCTTTATCAAGGTGGAAACCCTTCTCTCCACTTCGTTGACGCGGAGCTGATACATTTTTTCGCGGGAGCGAACGAACATGTCGAAGGCAAACAGGGACATCTGGTCTATACGGCGCTCGAAATCCAGAAGCTCCCGGGCGATTTGCGGTTTGTCCAGTTCTTTCCGGATCTCATCTCTGATGACGTCCTTGAGCAGCAGGGCAAAAACCACCGATTGCGAAGGCGTAAACTCCTGCACGGCGCGTACCTTGACGATCTCCTCGATACAGCGACAAAGTTCGGCAGAGTCGACCTCTTGGCACAATGCGTCGTAGGCTGCGCCCAAGCCCGAGGCCAGTGCCTGGCCAACCGGGTTGGCGAAGCGGTTCTTCTGACGCATGAAGAAGGCACGACTCTCGGCAGGATAGGTTTCGAGTGTCTTTTCGATCCACCTGTCAGTGATGACGGCTCTTTTCTCGCGCAACAGATCGTCAAGCTTCGACATGTCCGATATCCTGCTTCTCCCCAATCAAGCAGCCGGGTGACCACCCGGCTGCCGTAACAAACACCTGCGTTCCAGAACATGAATCGTTCGATTCCGCTCTCCGAACGGGTCGGTGCTCGATCTGTCCCCGCTCAGACGCAACCGGTGGGCTTAGGCAGCCCGGCAACCTTACAAGCACCCTTGGCAGGCCCGGAGGGAAACAGCTCGTAGACCTTGTTGAGCTTGTAGCCCGTGGCCTTGCACAGCTTGCGAATCATGGGTGCTGTTCCGAACTCAAGGTAGTACTCGCGCAGGAAGTCGACCAATTTCCAATGCTCATCGGTCAGCTCGTCGACTCCTTCGGTCTTGGCCAACGCCGCGGCGACGTCCTTGGTCCACTTGTCAGGTTCCTGGATGAATCCGTCCTCGTCGACCTCGATAGTCGAATCACCAACTTGAAAGTCTGCCATCTCTCCTCCTCCTATTTGTTTGGTGTTGTTGTGTCCTGCGAATTAGAACCAATCTCGACGGTGACGACACCAGTATCGCCGCCCATCTTTTCTTCGTAACGCTCCATAACCCTCACGAAATCTGGCTGCGGCGCGAAGCCGAGTTGCATCGCTTTCTTGTAATACATCCAGGCCTCGGGCGCGTTGCCGAGCGCGTTCAAGCCGACCGCCATGTAGTAATTTCCACCGGGATGCTCGGCGTCAATGTCGAGTACCCGCCGGGAACAGTCGACCAACTCCTGAGTTTGCTTCAGATAGAGGTGGCCCAACCCCTTATTGTAGTAAGCCAAAAGCGATTGGGGATCGTGTTCAATTGCCTTGCTGTTGGCCTCAACGCAGCCTGCGAAATCGAAGCGGGTCAGGCATGTACCTCCCAGGTTTACCCAGGCCTCGACGCAACCCGGATCAATCTGAATCGCGCAGCGTAGTTCGTCCTCGGCCTGACCGTATTTCTGCGCCTTAATAAGCGCCATGGCCAATTTCAAATGAGCACGAAGAGAGTCGGGATCTTCTTCGACCGCTCGGCGTAGCTTGTCAATTAAGCTCATAGTCGAGGTGTCAGTAGCCACAGCATTCTCCTCTCGCGGCCTTGTCGTTTATGAAACTGGCCAGCCGGTTGCCGACCTGGCCGGGACATGCCAGGGCGACGATCCTCATTGCCGCGGACAGATCCTTGCGTAGTCCTTCGTCAGCGGCCAGGCGGGTCAGGTCGGGTACCATCGGCAGCAACAGCTCAGGCTTCTCTTCCGCGATTGCCAGGATGACGGCTGGAGCGGTCAAGGCATTGGCGCCCGATTCATCGTTCATCGCCCATACCAGGCGCCGGACCAGCTCGGCTATTGCCTTGGGGTGGTGAGCGCTTGCCCTGGCGATTGCCCGGCCGGCCGTCTTGCGAATCGTCTCGTCAATACGATAGGTCATGCCCAGCAGGAAGCGGATCGCGCGCACATCGCCTGCCACGATCCGGTCGAGATCGTCGAGACGCCCGTTGACAACGGCTTGCTGTACTGTCTCCTTCAGCCGCACTTGGCGCATCCTCTCGTGTCTTCCGCCCGCCGGGAAACGGCGGCGCTCACCATGCCCGCGGCCCAATCCGGCACCGCCAGAGCATGCAGATGAGTGTATGTCGCAACCACGTTGCCCACCCGGATGCCGTCCCGGCCATCGCCGATCCCGGTGCCGCGATCCATGGCCATCACCGTCTTCAGATTGACGGGAGCTTCGGTGATTTTAGAGTAGTGAAACTCGTGGCCACGCAGAACGGTGCCCACGGCAATAAAGGGATTGCTTTCATCGACCCGGGCCTGAGTATAGCCGTGTCCCTGGGGTCGCGGCGTGTGTTCTACGACAATCGGCAGCGCGCCCGCCATCGGGTAGCTGGTTCCGTCTTTTAAAAGGGCCCGCGATAAATACATCAGCCCGCCGCATTCGGCCCAGACAGGCAGGCCTCGCCTGATGCAATCGGCCAGTAAGCCCTTGAATTTCTCGTTAGCCGAGAGACCGGCCGCGTGTTCCTCGGGGAAGCCTCCTCCCGCGTAAAGGGCGTCAATCGGCGGCAAGGACTCGTCCGCCAGTGGCGAGATGGTTACGAGTTCTGCACCGGCCTGTTCGAGAGCTTCTATGTTCTCAGGATAGTAAAACGAGAAGGCCTTGTCCCGAAGCAACCCGATACGGCATTTCAGCGGGAATTTAACGTCTGAGTTTCCAAGATCGACCTTCATCGATAAAGATCGTTCGGCGATATCGACTGTCGCTTGCAGGTCGACATGATCGCGAACCACTTGTGCTGCTGTCTCGATGGCCCGCTCGCGATCCGGGTGCTCAATGGCAGTCAGCAGCCCCAGATGACGGGAAGGCAGCTCCTGCGTGTTTAGCCTGGGAATAGCGCCGAGAACTCTCAGCCCGCATCTTTCTTCTATCGCCTCACGAATCAACGCTTCCTGGCGCTTGGTGCCCACCCGGTTGAGAACGACGCCGGCCAGAGCAACTCCCTGCTCCATCTGCTGGCAACCAAGCACCTGCGCCGCCACCGTGCGCGTCGTCTTGCTGACGTCAACAATCAGCACTATCGGACTGCCGCTCAATCTGGCTAAGGCGGCGGATGAATGGGAGCCCTTGGCATCGAGACCGTCGAAAAGGCCACGGTTGCCTTCAACCAGCGCCAGGTCGGCCCGTTGGCCGGCAAGGGCTAGTGATCGCAGGATTGCATTTTCGGGCATCATGAAGGTGTCGAGGTTTCGACCGCAGACACCTGCCGCGGCGCCCAGCCAGGCGGCATCAATGAAATCCGGTCCTTTCTTGAATGGCGCGATCTTCAGACCGCGCTCGGAAAGTGCGCGGATCAGGCCGAGGCAAAGCAGCGTCTTGCCGGAATCACCGGCCAGACCGGCAATCAACAACCTCGGAGGCAAGTGTGCCATGCATGTTCCTCGAAATCGTCAGACCATGTCGATGAAACCGCAGGGGCACTCATCCATGCACTTCTTGCATCCGTCACAGGTGTCGAGGTTGATCGTGTAGTAATGTCCCGGCCGCGAACCATCGTTTACCTTGGCGAAGCAAGAGGGAGTGCAGAACATCCAGCAGCGTTCACACCCGAAGCACATTCCACACGAGTAGCAACGTGTGACCTCATCAAGGAACTGCTCCTTGGTGATGCCCTGGTCGATCTCGGCATCCGGTTTCGATAGCCATTCCTCGACCGGCCGATGGGCGCGTTCGTTTCTCTCCTTGGGGTCGTAGAGATCGTGACGTACACGGTCTTTGCCTACTAAGGAAATGTCGGGCGCCATCGGCGGCTCTTTGCCGCGCAAGTCTGCGTCGAGCACCTCGGCGGCTCGGCGGCCCTGGCCGACGGCGATGGTTACCAGGCCTAGTTTCAGATCATCGCCGCCACAGAATACGCCCTCTGCCACCTTGCCGTTTTTGTCCGCCTCGATCCAGCGGTCTTTGGGGCCCAAATCGCCCAGCGGCA
The DNA here is from genome assembly GCA_964513625.1 of uncultured Myxococcales bacterium. Classification (GTDB taxonomy): domain Bacteria; phylum Myxococcota; class B64-G9; order B64-G9; family B64-G9; genus DATKYQ01. The sequence goes on from CAZENH010000007.1 coordinate 171,092, forward strand.
CCCAGTCGGGCTCCTGCGAAATGGCGGCGATCAGGGTATCGATGGGAATCTCGTACTCGGAACCCTCGATGGGCACCGGGCGGCGCCGGCCCGAATCGTCCGGTTCGCCGAGTTCCATCTTCTGAACCGCGACCGCTGAAACCTTGTCGCCGTTACGCTTGATCTCGATCGGGGCGACCAGGAACTCGATCTTTACATCTTCTTTCAGGGCGTCTTCGACTTCCGAATCGATGGCCGGCATCTCGGTGCGCGTGCGGCGGTAAAGAATGGTCACCTCCGCTCCGGCCCGGCGGGCGGCCCGAGCCGCATCGATGGCAGTGTTGCCTCCGCCGATTACGGCGACCCTTGCGCCCACGTCGACCTTCTCGCCCTTGTTCACTTTGTAAAGGTAACCGGTGCCCGTCCATACACCGCTGCCCTCCTCGCCGGGGACCTTGAGCAGGCGGCCCTTGTCGGCGCCGATGCCCAGAAAAATGGCCTTATGTTTCGAGCGCAGCTCTTGGACGGGGATGTCACTGCCCACGGTGGTATTGAGCTTCAGCTCGACTCCCAGGTCGAGAACACGCTGGATTTCGGCCTGCAGCACCTCAGCCGGCAAGCGGTAACGGGGTATGCCCCACAGCAACATGCCGCCGGGCTTGTCCGTTTTCTCGTACACCGTGACCGGGTAGCCGCGCCGCGCCATTTGGTAGGCGAACGATAGGCCGGCCGGACCGGCTCCGACGACTCCAATCGACTCGCTGCACGCATCCGCGCCGTCGAGCTTTTCGAGCTTCAGGTTTTTCTCGATACCCCAGTCGCCGATAAAGCGCTCGCAGGCGTTGATGGCTACCGCGCCGTCCTTCTCCACTCTGTTACAGTTGTCCTCGCAGGGATGCGGGCAGACACGACCCATGACCGACGGAAAAGGATTCGTGTTAACCAGCATCTTCCAGGCGCTGGCGAAAGAGTCTTCCTCGCTGACGCCCATCTTTTCGCGCTGCGCAATCTGCGCGATCCAGTTGCGAATGACGTTAGCGCTGGGGCAGTTGGCGCCGCAGGGGGGCTTTTTCAGCACCTGCTGCGGGCGCTGTGACGATACGCCGCCGCCGGCCCCCCGGCTGTGGATATGCAGGGGCTTTTTCTTCTTCTTATTCAGCAAGGCCATGTCGTCTCTACCTTTCGAGATCTTTTTTCAAAGACAACCGGCCCCCGTGCCCCGGGGCCGGTTGAAAAAGCCGCCCCCTGAAGCCCGCAAGGCTTCAGGGGGGTAATGATTTCAACTTTCAGGCGGCAAGACGATGTAACTTCCACCAACGTAGGAATAAGTGCATTTGCCAGAGTCGATAAGTTGGCGAATCGCCTGCTTGCACAGTTTTTTGTCGCACTCGTCCTCACCGAACTTCTGTTTCATGGCCTTGGTAAGATCCAGGGCCTTGAGGTTCTTCTTGCCGTGATACTCCTTGACCATCTCGAACATCGCACCAGCTACATCGTCGACGCTTGCACTCATGACAGACTCCTATGCGCGCTTGAAGTGCACCGAGCGCTGGTATGTCTCTCCAGCGTGGGTGAAATCGTCGATGTGATACTTGGTGAACTCGATGCCAGTGAGTTTGAAGAAGCGTGGCCAACCGATGCGATTGATCCATTCGCCGACACGCTCATAGGGCCTGGCATTCTTGGCGTAGGTTTCGACGATGTTCTTGACCGCCTTGACCGTAGTCGGCCAGCGCGGAGGCTCGTTGGGAATGTAGGGAATGGCCAGCTTCGAGAACATGGGCTCCGTGCGGGCCTGGCTGACCTTGCCGCCGACCCAGATCGAGACTCCGTCGGTTTCCGGGTCATTCAGCTTCATGGCCGGGCAGACGCTGAAGCAGTTGGCGCAGAACATGCACTGGTCTTCGATCACCTCTACCGATTTGTGACCGTCGACAGTCGCCGGCCGGATAGCGCCGGTGGGGCAGGCCGATACGGTGGAGGGAATCTCGCACTGAGCGGCCATCATCTTGTGATCGACCAAGGGGCCGTGCCTGTGCACGCCGAGGATGGCGATATCAGAGCAGTGCACGGCACCGCACATGTTCAGACAGCAGGCGAAGGCGATGCGCAACTTCGCGGGCAGAGTCTGTTCGCCGGTAAAGTAGGGGAACATTTCGTCCATTACCGCCTTGACCACGCCCGAGGCGTCGGTGGCAGACGAGTGGCAATGTACCCATCCCTGGGTGTGGACGATGTTGGTGATGCCCGGGCCGGTGCCGCCGACCGCGTAACCTTCTTTTGTAAGGCGCGCGACGCAGGGATCGACATTGCTCTCGTCGGTGGTCAAGAACTCGACGTTGTTACGGCTCGTCCAGCGCAAGAAGCCGTCACAGAATTCGTCGGCTATGTCGGCGAACAGGCGTATGGTCTTGGTGCTTGCCAGTCTTGGCGTGGCCGCTCGGATCGAGAAGAGTTTATCTCCCGACTCGGATACGTGCATCAACACGCCTGGCTTCTTGATCTCGTGGTACTTCCACTTGCCGTAGTTCTTCTTGATGACCGGGTGCAAGAACTGTTCGTAGTGCGGCGGGCCTATATCTGTTTTTCTCTCAGCCATGACTCAAATCCTCCTTTGAGGTGTCTTCTTGTTCGCGCCGAGGTCGAGCTACTCTTCGTCCTCGTCGTCCATCTCGAAGAAGATGTACGGGTTAGTGCGCGGATGAATTACCATCTCGGGAATCGGATCCAGCCCAATCTGATCGAGGAAGGTTCCCATCCCGATACGCTGGATAAACTCACCGACCCGCTCGCGGTTCTTGCCGTTTTCGCCCCACAGATCCCAGATAGCCTCGGTGAGTTCCTTGAGATCCTCATAGGGTGGTTCGATCTCCATGAATGGCACCATCACCGTAGCCAGCAGGGCTCCGCCGATGATGGGCGCCTTGGCGCCGATCAAGATTGTGGCGCCGCGCTCTTTTCCCGGCCGGAGCGCCTTGGGCATGACATTGATGCAATGCATGCAGCGCACGCAATCGTTATTGTTGATCGTCAGCTTGGAACCGTCCCAGTTCATGCACTTGGTGGGGCACAGTCCGACCACGTCGCGGGCGATGTTTACCTTGGCGGCGGCGTATTCCGAAACGGCCTTGGCGTCGATCTGGATGTCGTCTTTCCAGGTGCCGATCAGCGAGCAGTCAGAGCGGGCGATCGAGGCCACGCAGTCGTTGCCGCAGCCCGAGAACTTGAACTTGTACTTGTACGGGAAAGCCGGGCGGTGAAGCTCGTCCTGGAAATGCTGGGTGATGTGGTCGCAGATGGCCATGGTATCATAACAGGCGTATTCGCAACGTGCCTGGCCACAGCAACAGCTAGGGGTGCGCATGTCGGAGCCCGAGCCGCCCAGATCGAAGCCGATATTGGTCAGATCGGCAAAGACGGGTTCGAGGGCGTCGGTGGTGCAGCCGAGCAAAACCAGGTCGCCGGTGGAGCCGTGCATGTTGGTGATGCCGGAGCCGTGTTTGTCCCAGATGTCGCATACCTTGCGCAGTATGTCTGAAGTGTAGAACCAGCCCGAGGGCTGGTTGACCCGGATGGTGTGAAAGTGCGCCACGTTGGGGTATTCTTCGGGCACGTCACTGTAACGGCCGATCACACCGCCGCCGTAACCCATGACACCCACGATGCCGCCGTGCTTCCAGTGGCTGATCTTGTCCCTGTACGATTGCTCGAGAACGCCCAGCAAATCGTTGGCCGCCTCTTTGCCGCCCTCGGCGCTTTTCTTGATCTCGCGGACAAAGCTGGGCCAAGGACCCTTGTCCAACTCGTCGAGAAGCGGGGTCTCTCTCAATTTTACGCTCATTGCCACTCCTTTCGGTATCAACGTCTTGGGATAAAGAATACGACTATTGTTTTCACGCTGGTCCCACTTTTAACGCCGGGAGATAGTTCCACCGCGCACCGGTGTTGTCAATAGCAAATGATCCCGAATAGAAAGCGAAAATTTGGATGTAGGCAATAAAAATGATTGATAGCGGAAACGAATTCGTGCTAAGTGGTTTTTGCAGTTTGTTTCTTTTATGTGTGCTGCTGCCCCGTGGCTTGTATTTAAAGGAGGAGAGTTGGAACTTCACCAGTTACGTTGCTTGATCGCGGTTGTCCAGGAAGGCGGCTTCAATCGGGCCACCACCCGCTTGCACATCACCCAGCCGGCACTTTCGTACCAGATCAAGCAACTCGAACAGGAGTTGGGAGTGCGCTTGTTCAACCGCCGGCCAGGAGGGGTGAGCCTGACCGAGGCCGGCAGGGTGCTTTCGCAACACGCCGGGGAAATCATGGAGATGGTTCATAGCGCGCTCCGGGCGATTGAGGAGTTGGCCGAGGGAGTGTCGGGAGAGATTCGTATCGGGACGGTTAACAGCGTAGGTATCTACTTTTTACCGCAAGTGCTTTGGACAATGAAGGAAAGGTACCCGAACGTGCGTCCCAATGTCCTTTACAGACATTCGAGCGAAATCATCGACGCGCTCCTTTCCAATCGCGTTGATCTAGCTTTGGTAGCAAACCCGGGTTCGGATAGGCGCTTACGCAACGAGGTCGTGATCGAGGAAAAAGTTTCGCTTGTTTGCGGAAGATCGCACCCTTTCTTTGGTCGCGGAGCCGTCCGTCCCAGCGAACTGAACGGTTTGAAAAGCGTTTCTCTCTCGCTGGAGAGTCCGACAGGCAAGCTGGTCAGGGATTTTTTAGCACGCCTGGGTGTCAGCATGGAGCCCGTCGTTTCGACCGATAACGTTGAAACGGTCAAAAAGATGGTCGAGATCGGCATGGGTGTCGCTTTCTTGCCGGATATGGTAACAACCCCGGATGTCTCATGTTCGGGGGATCTTGAGGGACGGCTGTCTCGAATAGAGGTCGGCCCGCCAATAACGCGCCGCATCGTTCTTTCCACCTGGAAAAACGCGGAGATGAGTCGCGCAACGCGTACATTCATTGAAGAGTTGCGCAGGCACGGATCAAACTGGAAAAGCTGTACGGAGCCCAAAGCCGAAGAAGACTGATTTGCTTGTTTTTGGAGCTCTGGACCAACCAGGCGGCCTTTTGCCAGTATAAAATTTGTTTATCACATCAATACAAAAAATTGCCTTGACATACATCAGCCCGGGATGGATAAGGGGGGTCCTTTTAGGAGTGAACCCTTTTCATGGGAGTATTTTGTTTTTATCAGTTGCTTTCCTTTTCAGAAGCAACCCCCAACTTTCACGTTGGCCCGCGCGGCCAGGGAGGTGATGTATGCCAAGTTTCGTGAACCCCGAAAAGTGTGACGGGTGTAAGGCGCTCGATAAGACCGCCTGCCAGCACATCTGTCCCAATGACCTGATGGTGCTCGACAAGGACAAAATGAAGGCCTACAACCAGGATCCCAGTCAGTGCTGGGAGTGCTACAACTGCGTAAAAATTTGCCCGACCCAGGCAGTCGACGTGCGCGGCTACGCAGACTTCGTGCCCATGGGCGCCTCGGTGGTTCCGATGCGCTCGACCGACAACATCATGTGGACGGTCAAGTTTCGCTCGGGCGCCATCAAGCGCTTCAAGTTCCCCATTCGCACCACGCCTGAAGGCAAAGCCGAGCCGACCGGCGGCTTCGCTGCCGACTCCGAGCTTGACAGCACGGCACTGTTCACCGAGCCAGCTTCACTGGGCCTGCCCGATGTCTGGACAAAGTAGAGAGGAAGGAGACAGCTATGACGAACTTCGAAACAGTTGAGGTCAAAACTGATCTACTGATTCTCGGTGGCGGCATGGCGGCTTGCGGCGCCACAGTTGAGGCCGCTCACTGGGCCAAGAAGAACAACCTCAAGGTAACCGTGGTCGACAAGGCCGCGATGGATCGCTCCGGCGCCGTGGCCATGGGCCTTTCCGCCATCAACCAGTACGTCGGCCTGAAGGACGGCGCGAACACCATCAACAACTACGTTGACTACGTGCGCAACGACCTGATGGGCATCACCCGCGAGGATCTGGTAGCCAACATCGCCCGCCACGTCGACTCCTCCGTGCACCTGTTCGAGAAGTGGGGCCTGCCGATCTGGAAAGACAAAGACGGCAGCTATGTCCACGAGGGACGCTGGCAGCTGATGATCAACGGCGAGTCCTACAAGGTAATCGTGGCCGAGGCGGCCAAGAACGCCGTGGGCGCCGACAACATCTATGAGCGTGTCTTCATCACCGGCCCACTGATGGACGGCGATCGCTGCGTTGGTGCGGTGGGCTTCTCCACCCGCGAGGACAAATTTTACGTATTCAAAGCCCGGGCCGTTGTGTGCGCCATGGGCGGAGCCGTGGGCGTCTTCCGTCCGCGCTCGGTCGGTGAGGGCGCTGGCCGCGCCTGGTATCCGCCGTTTAACTCCGGTGCTTCGGCCGCCTTCACCCTGGAGGCCGGCGCCGAGATGACCTGCCAGGAAGTGCGCTTCATCCCCGTGCGCTTCAAGGATGCCTACGGCCCGGTCGGCGCTTGGTTCCTGCTTTTCAAGTCTCGCGCCACCAACGCCTTAGGCGAAGCCTACATGCAGACCCGCAGGGACGAACTCGAGAAATGGGGCCCCTACGGCAAGGTGAAGCCCGTTCCGGCCAACCTGCGCAACTGGCTGATGATGCTCGACGTCATGGACGGCAAGGGCCCGATCTACATGCAGACCGCCGAGGCGATCAAGAAGATTGCCGAGAGCGAAAGCGATCCCAAGGCAGCCAAGAAGAAGCTCAAAGAGCTCGAGTCCGAGGCCTGGGAAGATTTCCTCGACATGACCATCTCGCAGGCTATCCTGTGGGCGGCTACCAACATCCAGCCCGAAGAGAGCCCCTCCGAGATCGCCGCGGCCGAGCCGTACTTCATCGGTTCACACTCCGGCGCATCCGGTGCATGGGTCAGTGGCCCGAAAGATCTGGCAGCGGACGAGTATTTCTGGGGTTATGAGAACATGACCACGGTCAAGGGACTCTTTGCGGCTGGTGATGCCTCTGGCGCCTCGTCGCACAAGTTCTCCTCAGGCTCCCATGCCGAGGGTCGCATCGCCGGCAAGGCCGCCATCAGTTACATCGTGCATGAGAACCCGCCCGCCGATGCCAACTTTGGAGACATCGAGGCCCGCAAGGCCGAAGTGTTGAAACCCTTGGTGACCTATACCGAGAACGTTGGCAAGACCACCCAGGCGGACGTCAACCCGGCCTACATTCTTCCCAAGATGTACATGATGCGTCTGCAGAAGCTGATGGACGAGTACGCCGGCGGCGTGACCGCCCAGTTCACAACTTCTAAGCAGAACCTAGAGCGCGCGCTCGAGTTGTTGGCCTTCCTCAAGGAAGATGCCGACAAGTTGGCGGCCCCGAGTCTGCACGAACTGATGCGCTGCTGGGAGAACAAGCATCGCACCTACCAGGCCGAATCCCATGTGCGCTCGATCCTCTTCCGCGAAGAGACGCGTTGGCCCGGTTATTACTTCCGCTCCGACACGCCAGAGATGAAGAATGATTGGGAGTGCTTCGTAAACTGCAAGTATGATGCTAAGTCCGGCGAGTGGGAGATGAAGAAGGTGCCCATCAAGCACCTCTTCTAAGCGACCGGAACGCTGAATGTGAAACTGTGAATGTTAAAGCCCCGGGTGCCTGTTGGCACCCGGGGCTTGCCTTGTCGGGTGGCCAGAAGATGTCTGCTGATAAAGATACTGTTTGTTGCCCTCACTGTGGAGAGCCTCTCTTGGCTTTTGTCATGCCGGACGAGGGTGGCTGGGACGGGGGTCGTCAATGGGCCTGTTTTAATGACCAATGCCCCTACTACAAGGATGGCTGGAACTGGATGTATAGCCAGTACCGTGTACGAACGTCTTACCGTTATCGGGTGATCGATCTCGAGACGGGTACGGCATCTCCGTTGGCGGTCTGGTCGGCCGACGCCTTGAGAGATCGTATTGTCAAAGATGGCTGAAACCGGCGGATGCCTTTTCGGCGGCACTCTCAAAGATCGGAATTTTTCATGAGTGAAGATCGCAAGACTGAATCTCCTGAGTTGCCATATGCGCTCAGGGACAAGCGTAAGCTCGGAAAAGACGAGAAGTTCGATTTCGCCTGTCACGCAGGACTTGCATGCTTTACCAAGTGTTGCTCGGACATCAACATCATGCTTACGCCGCTCGATGTCCTCGGATTGGCTCGACACCTGGGCGTTTCTACAAGCGATTTCCTGCAAGAGCACACCTTAACTCCGATAACCAAAGATTTACACCTGCCGGTGGTTCTATTGCGCATGAACGACGACCAGGAAAAGCACTGTCCATTCCTGGGTGAGGAAGGATGCACGGTTTACGACATGCGCCCCTGGGCATGCCGAATGTACCCGCTGGGCATGGCTCTGCCGCCCGCCCGGGCCGGGCAGAAAACCGAGCCCATATACTTTCTGTTCGAGGACGACTTTTGCGAGGGAACGCACCAGAAAGGCGCATGGAGCGTCGACGGTTGGCGCGAAAACCAAAAAGTCATTGGGCGCGAGGAACTAGAGCGCGGCTTTACCGAAATCGTCTCGCATCCGTGGTTTATCGGCGGACGGCAACTCGATGCCAGGCGCATGAACATGTTTTACACCGCCTGCTACGACCTCGACTCTTTTCGGCGCTTCGTCTTCGAAACAAGTTTCACGAGTAGATTTGAATTGGAGCAGGACCTGTTAGACAAGCTGCGCACCAGCGACGAGGAACTCTTGCGATTTTCGTTTCGCTGGTTGCATTTTGCCCTTTTTGCAGAACCAACCATGAAGGTGCGCGAGGAAGCACCCATGTCAGAGAGGAATAAATGAACACATCGAGCACACGACCGTTGCTGGTGGTCGGGGGTGGAATCGCCGGCGTGACATGCGCCCTGGAATCTGCGGAGGCTGGCCAGGATGTGATCCTGGCAGAGGAACAGGCCTTCATCGGTGGCCGCGTGGTGCGCAACTACCAGTATTTTCCAAAGCTCTGCCCGCCAACCTGCGGAATGGAGATTAACATCCAGCGTATCGAGAACAACTCCCGAGTACGCGTCTTGACTTCAACACGGGTTTCACGAGCCGAATATGTGGATGACGGCTGGAAAGTGACGCTCGTGCGCGCGCCGCAATATATAAACGAATATTGCACTGCCTGTGGAGAGTGCTCGAAAGTCTGCAAGGCAAGAGTCGCCAATCCATACAACCTGGGCATGGACGAAGCCCCGGCCGTCAGGCTGCCGCATTCGGCGGCTTGGCCCCGGCGCTTCATCCTCGATCGTGATGCCTGTTCGGCTGAGGATCTGGAAGCCATCAAAGCTGCCTGTGAGTACGGGGCCGTCGATCTCGATGCCAGCGAGACCGAAGAGATCGTCGAAGTTGGAGCCGTGGTAGTAGCCAGCGGATGGGCTCCCTATCCGATCGAGAAGCTTACCCATCTCGGCGGTGGCAAGATCGCCAACGTGATAGCCAACGTGCACATGGAACGCCTGGTTGCTCCGGCTGGACCAACAGGCGGAAAGATTCTCAGGCCGTCGGACGGCAAGACGCCGACCAGTGTAGCCTTCGTCCAGTGTGCCGGATCGCGGGATGTCAATCACCTGCCCTACTGCTCTGCGGTTTGTTGCCTGGCCTCTTTGAAGCAGGCTCTCTACGTGAAGGATCAACTCCCAGAGTGCCAGGTGTCCATCTATTACATCGACCGTCGCGCACCGGGCAGAAACGAAGATTTTCTCACCCGGGTGGCGGCCACCGAGGGCATCAAGCTGGTCAAGGGCAAGGTGGGCAAGATTGAAAGCAACCAGGACGGTTCGGCAACGCTGCGCCTCGAAGACGTCGAGGCAGACCAGATACTCGAGACCAAAGCCGATCTGGTCGTACTGGCCACCGGAATGGTCCCCAATCTCGATGCCGGAACGCCGTTCGATCCGTTGCGTGACCAGGACGGATTCGGTCTGGACGATCCGAGCAGGTGCGTGTTTGTCGCAGGCGTGGCACGTAGGCCGGAAGATGTCGCTGGCAGTGTACGTGACGCTACCGGTGCAGCAGCCAAGGCCTGTAGTGCCGCGGGAAGGAGGGCGTGATGGAAAAGGTCGGCTTGTTTCTGTGTACCGGCTGTGAGATAGGTGCCGCCATCAAGACCGATGAGTTTGAGGACCTGGCCAAAGAAAACGGCGCTTCCAGTTTCGTAAGCCACCCCTGCCTGTGTTCGGAGAAAGGTGCGGCGCTGATCCACAAGGCAGTGGAGGCCGGTGAAGTGAATGGAGTGCTGATCGCCGCCTGCTCCTCTCGTGAAAAGAAAGACGTCTTCAGCTTCGAAAAGCGCAGCGTTGTCTGCCAGAGAGTTGACTTGCGCGAGCAAGTTGCCTGGTCACACAAGCCACAAGACGAAGACACGCAGTTGCTGGCTGAAGACCTGCTTCGCATGGGCCTGGCACGTGTTGGTAAGATGGAACTACCAAAACCGCTCGAGGAAGAAATCGATCAGACGGTGCTGGTAGTCGGTGGTGGATTGGCCGGTCTGACGGCGGCCAAGGCCGCGAGTAATTTGGGGCACCCGGTTGTGTTGGTTGAGAAGAACGAGCAACCTGGCGGCTACCTGCGTGGTCTGCGAGACATGTATCCCGCACATCCTCCCTATGACAGCTTGCAGGCGAACGAGATTGCCGACCTGATTGCCGAGATCGAGGCCGATTCATCCGTCCGGGTCTTGTGCGGCTCGACCGTCAAGCACATTGCAGGGCAACCTGGACAATTTGACGTCGAGGTCCAGACCGCTGCGGGCACACAGAAATTGAAGGCTGGTGCGATCGTTCAGGCTACCGGGGCGAGCCCATATGACGCCGGCCGCCTGGCTCACCTCGGCTATGGCAAGTCGCCTGCGGTAATCACTACTCAGCAGCTTTCCGATATGCTGCTGGCCGGCAAGCTGACTTGCCCGGGAAGCGGAAAAGCGCCCGATCGGATGGTTTTCATCCAATGCGCGGGATCACGGGATGCCGATCATCTTCCTTATTGTTCGGGCGAATGCTGTGCCGCGACTCTTGCGCAGGTGGCGGTCATTCACCGCGATTACCCGGATACCCAGTGCATGGTCGTCTACCGCGACATGCGAACGCCGGGCCAGATGGAGCATTTCTATCTTGGAGTCCAGGAACAGTCCGGTTGCATGTTCACTCGCGGCGAGGTCGACCAGGTATCGGTCAGTGACACACTCGAGGTCAAGGTCAGAGACAGCTTGCTCGGCAAGGACGCAACTTTACCGGCCGACATGGTGATTCTTGCGGTGGGTATGGTTCCAAATGCGGCTGACGGCGAATCTATTCGAGAGCTTATCGACGCCGAGGCGCGCATCAAAAAGAACGAGTCGGAGACTCAGGTAGCCGCGGCCAAGGAACTTGTCGAGAAGCTCGAAAGCCACCGGGGTACCGAGATTTTGAACCTGGACTACCGCCAGGGGCCCGACTTGCCCGTGCTGCGCTACAATTTCCCGGACTCGCACTACATATGTTTTCCATACGAGTCGCGCAGAACAGGCATATACGCCGCGGGCGCATTGCATGCGCCAATGGACATTGCACAGGCAGAGGAAGACGGCTGGGGCGCGGCCATGAAGGCCGTGCAAAATATCCGCAGCAACACGCGCGGCGAGGCGGTTCACCCACGGGCGGGTGATATCTCTATAGCCGATTTCTTCTTGCAGCGCTGCACGCAATGCAAGCGCTGTACAGAAGAGTGTCCTTTCGGCGCGATCAATGAAGACGCCAAGGGCACTCCCGAGTACAACCCGTTGCGCTGCCGGCGCTGCGGTATCTGCCTGGGTGCCTGCCCAGAGCGCATAATTTCTTTCCCCGATTACTCGGTAGATTCGGTGGCCTCGATGATCAAGGCTATCGAAGTTCCAGAAGAAGACGAAGAGAAGCCGCGTATCGTCGCTTTCATGTGTGAGAACGATGCGCTGCCGGCTCTGGACGAGGCGGCAGGCAGGCGGATGCAGTGGAACCCGTGGGTCAGGATCATTCCGGTTCGCTGCCTGGGCGCGGTCAATACGGTCTGGATTGCCGACTCGCTCTCGCGCGGAGTAGACGGGGTACTGCTGATAGGCTGCAAGCGCGGAGACGACTACCAGTGCCATTACATTCGTGGCTCAGAGCTGGCCAACACGCGCATGTCGAACGTCCAGGAAACGCTCGATCGATTAACTCTCGAGTCTGAGCGGGTCAGGGTCCTGGAACTGGCGCGCAACGAGTTCGATCGTATCCCGGAGATTTTCGAGGAGTTCGCCGAGAAGATCGAGGAAGTCGGGCCGAACCCCTATAAGGGATTTTAAAAAAGGAACTGCCATGAGCTCGCACAACATCATCTCGTCTGCCGATTTTCGCAAGGAGCTTTCAAAACGTGGAGGCGAGAGCGTCTCCCGCTGCTACCAGTGCGCCACTTGTTCGAGCGTCTGCCAACTCACCCCCGACGACAATCCTTTCCCGCGTCGGCAGATGTTGTGGGCTCAGTGGGGTCTGGCCGACAGGCTGGCCGCCGATCCGTCCGTCTGGTTGTGTCACCAGTGCAACGATTGCACAGTGCGCTGCCCTCGCGATGCGAAACCGGGTGACATCATGCAAGTGGTACGCTCGCTGGCCATCGAGAGGCTGGCCTTCCCCTCTTTTATCGGCAAGCTGGTCGGCAAGGCCGGCGCGACCTGGCCGCTGCTTCTGGGCTTGCCACTGGTCTTCTGGGTGATAGTGCTTTATGCCCTGAACGGCCTGGCTGTGCCGGATGTTCCGGTCGGCAAGCTGATCTACGAAGAGTTCGTCCCGCACTGGCTGATCTACCTGGTTTTCTTCCCGGTGGCGGGCTGGGCCTTTCTTGCGATAACGGCCGGCGGGCTGAAACTCTTTGCGGCATTCGGGCGGGCGCAGCCGCGCTCGGGTTCTTTCATCGGCAGCCTTTTCCCGGTGGCTTGGGATATCGCGTTCCACAAGCGTTTCGACAAGTGCGAGGCCGCGGCCTCGCGGCGCTGGGGGCACTTCTCGCTGATGTGGGGCTTCGTCGGCGCCTTAATTGCCACTACGTTGGCCATAGTAGCTCTTTATGTCCTACACGAATACCCGTTGCCGCTGGATCACCCCTTCAAACTGATTGGCAACGCGGCCGCAGTATTGCTGGTTGTGGGTGGAGTTCTGCTGTTGGGCAACAGACTCAATGAAAACGCCAACCTGGGCACCAGCACGGCATATGATAATTTCTTTTTGGCAGTGGTCCTTTTAGTGATTTTCACGGGCGTTTTTACTGAAGTAGGCCGTTTTGCATTCGAACCGAGCATTGCATGTGCCATCTACGTAGTGCATCTGGCGTCGATTTTATGTCTGTTCGCGACTTTTCCTTATTGCAAGTTCGCGCATTTCGTATATCGTACGCTGGCTATGGTTCACGAGAAGATGGTCACGAGCAAATAAAGCAATAACGGGAGTATTTCCTTTACAACCGAAAAGGAGGTAGTCAATGAGTAATCTGGTAAATCCGCACGGCAGTAAGGAGCTGATGCCACTCTTGCTGGAGGGAGCAGCCAAGGACGCGGAGATCAAGAAGGCAGGGGGCTATAAGAAAGTGCCCATGACCACCCGGGAAACTTCGGATTTGATCATGATGGGCATCGGCGCTTTCACACCGCTTACTGGGTTCATGGGCAAGGATGACTGGAAGGGCGTTTGCGCCGAATTCAAGATGCCTTCAAAGAATGACCTCTTCTGGCCGATCCCGATCACCCTCTCGGCCACCAAAGAACTGGCCGACTCTATCGGTGACGGTGAGGAAGTTGCTTTGTGGGACACCGAGACCGACAGCCTGATGGGCACTATGAAAGTCACCGAGAAGTACACTATCGACAAGGAATATGAATGCAAGCAGGTTTTCACCACCGCCGACATGGAGCACCCGGGCGTAAAGAAGGTCATGTCCCAGGCCGATGTCAATTTGGCCGGTCCGGTCAAGGTTCTTTCCGAGTCCTACTATCCCGAGGAGTTCAAGGAGATTTACCAGCGCCCCTCAGAAGCGCGCAAGATCTTCGAGGAGCGCGGTTGGGACACCGTGGCCGCCTTGCAGCTACGTAACCCGATGCACAACTCGCACGCCTATCTGGCCTGGATTGCCGTCGAGGTTTGCGATGGTGTATACATCCACCAGTTGGTGGGCAAGCTGAAGCCCGGCGATATCCCGGCCGAGGTGCGCGTAAAGGCAATCGAGGCCTTGGTTGATAACTATTTCCGCAAGGAGCGCGTGGTCCAGGGCGGCTACCCGATGGAGATGCGCTACGCAGGCCCGCGCGAGGCGCTGCTGCACGCCGTCTTCCGCCAGAACTACGGCTGCAGTCACCTGATCGTCGGACGCGATCACGCAGGCGTGGGAGACTACTACGGCCCATTCGACGCCCAGAAGATTTTCCACAAGATCCCGGCCGGCGCCCTGGATCTCAAGCCCCTGCCGCTGGACTGGACCTTCTGGTGCTACAGTTGCGGCTCGATGGCCTCGATGAAAACCTGCCCGCATAAGGATAAGGCCGTGATCGACGAGCACGGTAATCACGTCAGCGGCGACCGCCTGATGCTTTCCGGAACAATGCTGCGCAAGATGCTCAGCGAGAACATGCCGGTACCCAAGGAGTTCTCCAAGCCGGAAGTGATCACCATTCTCAAGAAGTACTACGCCGGGCTGGATGACAAAGTGGAGATCAAACTTCACGGCGCCGCCACCGGCAACGTCAAGAAATAGTTTGTATTCGGCAAGCCTTCGGCCGACAAGCCGAAGGCTTGTCCTTTCTTGTCTTCATTAGAAATATCGGCTAATAAAGGTTTGATGCAACTCCTGCTGCGCCTGTTGCCTTTCCTAAAGTGGTTCAAGGGTTACACCGTAACTTCCTTGCGCGCCGACCTGCTGTCCGGGGTTACGGTGGCGCTTGTTTTAATCCCTCAGTCGATGGCCTATGCCCAACTGGCCGGATTGCCGGCATACTACGGTCTGTACGCGGCTTTCCTGCCGCCGATGATCGCGGCACTTTTTGGGTCGAGCAATCAGCTGGCCACCGGACCGGTGGCGGTGGTCTCACTGATGACCGCAGCGGCCCTGGAACCGTTGGCAACGGCCGGCAGCACCGAATATATTGCCTATGCCATTCTGTTGGCTTTGTTGGTCGGCGTGTTTCAGCTATTGCTGGGTGTCTTGCGCCTCGGACTGATCGTCAACTTCCTCTCGCACCCGGTTGTCAACGGCTTCACCAATGCCGCGGCCTTGATAATAGCCACGTCGCAGCTTTCGAAGATCTTCGGAGTCTACGTAGACAAATCTGCGCATCACTACCAGACGGTCTTTCACGTGATTGTAGCCGCTCTGAAATATACGCACCTGCCAACGCTGGGAATGGCGGCTTTGGCCTTTGGCTTGATGATAGGCCTCAAGAAACTTGATCGCAGGATACCAAACGTACTGGTCGCGGTGGTGGTGACGATCCTGATAGCCAGCTTGTTCGGTTTCGAGAAAAACGAGACGGTTGATCAGTCTCGAATCGAGTCCAGACAGTTTTCAAAGTTGGTCATGCAATTCAACCAGGCTATGACCGACAAGAAGCAGGTGGAGAACCTGCGCCTCATGCTGAACAAGACAGCGAGTGAACAAAAAGCTGCTGACGACCTGGTGCGTGTATCCTGTGTCGATTGTCATCGGAAGGCCGATCGTAGCATGACGATTCTGGATCATTTCAAGCCCGGGACGACAGCGAGACAAGTGCTTGCCATGCACAACCGTGCGGGATTGCTGGAGAGGCGCATCGGCGAGTTGAAAAAAGCGATTGGCAGGCAGCGTGAGCAGATACGAAGCATGTTCTTCAGTGCCGTCGAGGACGATGGGCGCCTGCGTTTCTATCAGCAGGGCTCCGAACCCGATGACCAAAAGACCATGGGCGGAACCTGGAGAGTCAAGCTCGGCAATAAACCGCTAGACCCGGATGCAATAACCATGATGGGCGGCGGGGCGGTTGTTGCTGGCATTCCGCCGGGCTTGCCCGGATTGATGGTGCCCAGAGTCGACTGGAGTGTCGTGCCGCAGTTGTTCTTTATGGCCATGATAATTTCGCTGCTCGGCTTTATGGAGGCAATATCCATTGCCAAGGCCATGGCGGCCCGCACCCACCAGCGGCTGGATCCCAACCAGGAACTGATCGGCCAGGGATTGGCCAACATCGCCGGCTGCTTCAGTTCGAGCTACGCCGTCTCGGGCTCGTTTTCAAGGTCGGCCGTCAATCTGCAGGCAGGTGCCAAGACGGGGCTGTCTAATGTCTTTTCGTCGGGTGTGGTGGTGATCGTCTTGCTGTTCTTCACCCCCTTGCTCTATCACCTGCCGCAGGCAGTTCTGGCTGCCATTATAATGATGGCGGTCTTCGGTTTGTTGAACATCAGGGGGTTTGTCCATGCCTGGGAGGCTCGCAGGTTCGACGGGATTACCGCGATCATCACTTTAGTGGCGACGCTCTTTTTCGCGCCGCACCTGGAGTTCGGCATTTTCATCGGGGTAGCGCTTTCTCTGGGCGCATACCTGATGCGCACCATGAAGCCGCACATGGCTGAGCTGTCGCTACACCCGGACGGCTCGCTGCGCGACGCTCGCCGGCATGGATTGCCGGTCTGCCGGCATATTGCCGCAATTCGCTTCGACGGCCCGCTGAACTTCGTAAACGCAACCTACCTCGAGGACGAGATCTTGAAGCTGAACTCTGAGATGCCCGGTTTGAAGTGCCTGCTGTTGGCCGCGCACGGGATCAATGAGATAGACGCCTCGGGGGAAGAGACTCTTTCGCTGTTGGTGGACAGACTACGCGAGGCAGGCTACGAGATTGCGTTTTCCGGAGTGAAGGAAGAGGTGCTCGATGCAATGAATCGGACGCATCTTTTCGAAAAAATCGGAGTCGAGAACTTCTACCCGACACAACTACAAGCGGTCTCCAGTATCTACGCCCGGGCACACCTGAATTCGGACGAAAGTAATTGTCCCCTGGAGAACATGCAGCCTCACATTGCCGATCTGTCGCTACATTCGGACGGCTCGCTGCGCGAGTCGCGCAGGCACAACCTGGCTTCTTGTCAGCACATCGCTGCTCTGCGTTTCGACAGTCCACTAAACGCAGCTACCGCGTCCTACCTGGAAAAAAAGATTCGCGAACGGGTGGCCTACTTGCCCAAGTTGAAGCATGTTCTACTGGCCGCGCACGGAATCAACGACATTGACGCCCAAGGCATGGAAACCATCCGGCGAGTGATAGAGTGGCTGCAAGCCGCCGGTATTAGGTTCTCAGTGAGCGGCGTCAAGGAAAACGTGCTCGACGCCATGAGACTTGCGGGACTGACAAACGTCATCGGCGAGCAGAATATCTATCCCACACAGCTAAAGGCGATAAATAGAATTCATGGCGATGCCCACCAGAATTCGACCGAGGAACACTGTCCGCTTACCGAAGTGGTGCCGCAATCGGAACAGCAGCCGGAACCGCGGCCCGGGCTGTAAGGGCGGTTCGCGAACCACCCCTGCAAACGTCACGTTGTTTCCTGAGTCGATTGAGGGCCGCCGGCGTCGGGCTTGCCTTCGATCTGGTTTTGGTAAAATCGCTGAGTTGGATAAGCGAAATCGATGTCTGTTTCCGCCGAAAAAGCGTCCAGCACCTTCTGCCAGATGCCATCCTCCGAGGCGCGCCGGCTGCGCGGCCGGCACAGGTAGCGTATTGTCAGGGTCACGCCTATGTCGGCCACCTTGGTCCACACAATAGGAGACAAGTGCTCGAAATGAATACGCCATTTGTCACCCAGTTTGCGTATCTGTTGGGCCATGTGCTCGTCGAGCCGCTCGGCTTGCTCTAAAGCGGTTTTCTCCAATATCGATTTTGCCTTGCGCCAGTTGGACTCGAATGTCACGGTGACCGGCAATTCATTCCAGATGTATTCGAAACCTTGTGTGTAGTTGCTGACCGGCGCCTTGAATACCTGACCGTTCGGCACGTGGACGATCCTTCCGGTGCTTTGCTCGGCGTCAACCCAGTTGCCGATCTCGAGCACCGTGAACATGAACAGTCTGATATCGATGACGTCGCCGCGAAGTTGGCCGACCTGGATACGGTTGCCGACATTGAATGGTTGGCGGATTACGATAAACAGCCACCCTGCCATGTTGGCGATCGGATCCTGCAGTGCAATTGCCAAGCCGGCCGATAAGATGCCCAGGTATGTGGCCAGACTGATATTGGCGCTCAGCCAGATTTTGGCCACTACCAGGATTGTCAGAAAGCTGAGCACATACGAAATGCTCTTGCCGACAAAATAGCGCCGGTTGGGCTCTTCGATCCGGCGCAAGAATATTCTGCGTGCCATGTAGCGCAACAGCAAGTAGGCAAGTGCGACAAGCGCTGTGTCCAATAAATGAGCCAGTGTATCGGCGGAAATCCCGAGAAGATTCTCCGTCCACTCGGCCATTACTTCAAAAGCTTTTTTCCCGAGCAACCAGCGCATCAATCACCTTGTCGATCATTCCCGTCGATCAGATTCTTGCCGATACGCTCTGTCAGAAACTGGACAAGTGCTTCGGCGTCTTCCTGTGACAAGGTCACTACGCTCGATCCAAGTCGCTCGATTTCCTCCGGGGGCTTGCCGGTCGCCTCGGCGATGTAGTCGACTTCCAACTCACCGTCCACTAGCAGGCGGCCGCAGCCGCCCATTGTCCCGGCAAACTCTCCGTCCACGATTATCGGCACCAACAGCTTGAACATGCCCGCGTCGCACTCTTCCAGTACCGGGCGCCCGGTTTTCTTGCAGATCGCGGCCATGTTCTGCTGGGCGACCGAGCAGATCTGATTGGCCGAATCGGGATTGCCCTTGATTACGGGGCAGAGCTCATTGGCCCAGATCGTCGCATCGGTCAGCCGCCCATTCCCGGCGTCGAACGCAACCGCGGTCAGGCCGGAACGCGCGGCGAATTCCTTTTCGAGCTCTTTCCATTTCTGCACGGGCATGACATCCGTCGGTTTCATTATTTGCCTCGATGTTTCATTCCGCTGCCGCAACGGTTTCCGATGTGTGTTCCTTGCCGTCGTAACGCAGGATCGTGTGCTTATCGCTAACCACGGTGCGTACCAGCACCGGGCGGCTCCAGATACGAAAGAGAGCCTCCATCGTCGCCTGGGCCCAGTCGAGCTTCAGGTCAATGCCCTCGTGACGGTGAACCATATGTAATTCGCCGCGGTTGAGATGATTCAGATCGGTTACCTCGATGATAGGCTGGCCGAAGTTGGTAAGTGAGAACAACAGGCGGGCCTTGATTTTTTTAAAGGCGCGTGTGTCTATCTCCCAGTTGCCGCTGCGCTTGTTGTAGTGGTAGCCGAATAACTTTTGCTGGTAACAAAACTCCTCGTCCAGGAACTCGTCGATAAACGTGACGTCGTTGTGCAGCTTGCGAACCTCGAAGATCTTCTGGCGGCCAAGGCCGAGGTTTTTGTCCCAGCGGCGTCTTTTGTCGAGGTCGCTGCATTCCTGGTACTCCTTGCCGAAGCGCCCGCAGTTCCACTTGTGCTCGATATATCTATACAATTCGATCCCCAGCTTGTAGGGATTCAGGCTGCCCGGACGGGTACCCATGGTACCAGAATGGTGATCGGCGAAGTCGATGATTTCTGCATCGTTCAGCGATCGCTGGGTGCTGATTGTTGAGTGCCAATATGAAGCCCAGCCCTCGTTCATTATCTTGGTCTGGCCCTGGGGAGATAGGTAATAAGACTCCTCGCGGATTATTCCCAGCACATCGCGCTGCCAGCGGTTCAAAGGCGCGTGTTCCATAAGCGTCAGAAGGATATCTCTCTGGGGGCTGGCCGGGAAGCGCTTGGCCTTCCTGCGCTCATCGACTAGTTTCTTCTTCTGCTGCTCGATGAATTCGGCCGGGTTGATGTAGGGGTCCAGGTAGCGCCTTTGCACTCGCAGCCTGGGGATCTCGTCCTGCTGTTTGTTGCACTCGCCGTTCTCGTTTTTACCGGGTTTGTCTGTTTCCCGGCGGCGGATCATAGGGGCATGCAGATCAATCAGGTTTTCGATCGACAGGCAGGTGTCGATAAAACCCTCAACCCGGTCGACCCCGTGTCGGCTCATGTAGCGCCGTATCCGGGTCGCATGGTTGGCCATCTCGTTCATCATCTTGCGATTGGTGTCCTTGAACCACAAGTTGTTCTTGAAGAAATCGCAATGTGCGTAGACATGAGCCATGACCGTCTTCTGGTCGACCAGCGAGTTGCCCTCGAGCAGGTAGGCGTAGCAGGGATCGTTGTTGATTACCATCTCGTAGATCTTCGACAGGCCGTAGCTGTAGCTCTTCTTGAGTTGCTCGTATTCCATGCCGAAACGCCAGTGGGGATAACGAGTTGGAAATCCGCCATAGGCAGCTACCATGTTGATCGCGTCGTAGGACAGCACTTCGAAGATGGTGTCGAAGAAATCCAGCTCGAACTCGCGGGCATAGCCCTCGATTTCGCGCTGCAACTCGGCCAGGTAACGGGGCAAGGCCAAGGCTATCTCCCTTTCCCGAGGAACTCGCGAATCGAGCCTATGATCGCTTCACGATCGGGTATCTCCGAAAGTACCAGCTTCTCTTCCTCGGGAAACACCTCCCTCAGGTCTTTGATGAACTGACCCGAGCCATAGGGGCTTTCGACCTGTCCGTAGCCGAACTGGTTGGCCCATGGGAAAATCCTGTTTTTAAGAATGTCCATACAGGCTTTGGTGTCGTCGTTCGACCAGTTGTCGCCGTCGCTAAAATGGAAAGGATAGATGTTCCACTCGCTGGTGGAATACTCGGCGGAGATCAGATCGGCGCACAGTTGGTAGGCTGACGAGATCATGGTGCCGCCGCTCTCCCGGGTGTGGAAAAATGTTTCACGATCGACCTCGCGAGCCGCGGCGTCGTGTGTGATGTAGCGCACATCGAGACCCTCGTATTGGCTCTGTAGCCAAGTGTCAATCCAGAAGGACTCGATCCGTACCAGTTCTTTCTGTTCTTCGCCCATCGATCCGGAAACATCCATCATGTAAATGATGACCGCGTTCGATTCCGGCAGCCAGGAAACCTTCCACGAGCGGTAGCGTTTGTCCGCGCGTATGGGAACCACCACCGGGTTTTTAGGGTCGTAGAGACCCGAAGCGATCTGCCGTTTCAGGGCTGCCTTATAGGTGCGCTTGAAATGCCTGAGCGATTCCGGGCCAACCCGGTGAATGCCCGTGTAGCGGCTCTTTTCGGCTTCCAGGCGACGCTTACCACGCGGCTCGATACGCGGAAGTTCGAGTTCCTCACCCAGGATCTCGGCCAATTCCTCGATAGTGATGTCCACTTCTATGACGTGCTCGGACGGATCGGAACCGGCCGTTCCAGGCCCCTCCTCGACATCCCCGGGCGCGAGAACCGTTCCGACCTCGCCCTCGCCCTGGCCGGTTCCGCCGGTGTCCTTGTGACCGTACATGAAGCGCGGGATCTGGATCTGTGGCAGGGGAATGGAAACTACGTCCTTGCCTTTCTTGCCGAGGATCTCGCCATGCGTAATGAAGCGCTTCAGATTCTCCTTGATTTTTCCGCGCACGATGTGCCGGAAGCGGGCATGGTCGGCGTCGATCTTCTGGGACATCTCGGTTCTCTCCGCGGGCGCTTGCAGGGACGGACTCTAGGAGTCTTCTTCCTTGGCGTCTCCTCGGGCGAAGATGGAGGCCACGAAGCTGAGGACGTCGGTAGCGCAGATCTCGCAATAACCATAGTTTCGGATCATGCGCTGCTTGACCACGTCGATCTTCTCCTGGGTTTCCTTGTCCACTACCGAACTGACCAGGCTGGTGAGTTTTATCGAGTCTTTCTGGTCCTCGAACAGCTTCAACTCGAGGGCTTTTTGCAGCCGCTCGTTGGTACGGTAGTCGAACTGCTTGCCATCCACGGCCAAAGCGCCGATGTAGTTCATTAATTCGGTGCGGAAATCATCCTTGCGGCTATCGGGGATATCGATCTTCTCCTCGATCGAACGCATCAGGCGCTCGTCGGGCTCTTCGTATTGGCCGGTGTATTTGTTCTTGACCTTCTCCTTCTGGGTATATGCCTTGACGTTGTCGATATAGTTGGCGCACAGGTTGGCAATGGCCTCGTCGTCGGCCGAGATGGCGCGCTGAACTTCGTTTTTGACGATGTCCTCGAACTCCTGCTTGATGACGGTCAGCAGTTCCCGGTAACGCTTACGATCATCATCACTGGTGATAAGCGTGTGGCTCTTGAGACCGGCTTCCAGTTCGTTGAGCACCAAGAATGGATTGATGCAACCCTCGCCCTTGTCTGAAACCAGGGCGTTTGAGATCTTGTCCTGAATGTAACGTGGACTGATGCCGTCCATGCCTTCGCGCTCGGACTCTTTGCGTAACTCCTTGATGTTGTCCTGGGTAAATCCGGCCAGCGATTTGCCGTCGTAGAGCTTCATTTTCTGAAGCAAGCTCAGGTTGTGTTTCTTGGGCTCCTCGAGCCTGGTCAGCACTGCCCAGGCCGAGGCCATCTCCAGCGTGTGCGGGGCGACGTGCTTGCCGCGGATCTTGTCGGAGGAGTAGTCCTTCATGTAGATACGCACTTCCTCGGACGGCTTGGTGATATATGGAATGTCGATTTTCACCGTGCGATCGCGCAGGGCTTCCATGAATTCGTTGTTGAGCAGCTTGCGGTACTCGGCCTCATTGGTGTGTCCGATAATCACCTCGTCGATGTCGGTCTGGGCGAACTTCTTCGGTTTGATCAGGTGCTCCTGGGTTGCGCCCAGCAGGTCGTAGAGAAAGGCCACGTCCAGTTTGAGGATCTCGATGAACTCGATGATTCCGCGGTTGGCGATGTTGAACTCACCGTCGAAATTGAAGGCGCGCGGATCTGAATCGGAGCCGTACTCGGCGATCTTGCGATAGTTGATGTCTCCGGTCAGTTCGGTCGAATCCTGGTTTTTCTCGTCCTTGGGCTGGAAAGTGCCGATGCCGACCCGATCCTTTTCGCTCAGGACCAGCCTGCGCACCCGCACGTGGTCCATCACCTTCTGCCAGTCGCCGTCGTAGCGTTTCATCAAGTTGTTGAAGGTGTATCGGCACACGGGACAGATGTCACCGAAGTCGGGAATTGGGTGATCCAGGTCATGCTTGTGCAAATCGAGGGCCTCGAGCATCTTGCCGCGGAACTCGGGGGGCACCAGCTTGAATGGTTCTTCATTCATCGGGCAAGGGACGAAGTCGGCCTTGGTATCGTCACCCGTCCAGTCAATTTTCCATCCGTAGGTATACAGGGCGCCGGCATTCGTTCGGCTGTAACGCTCGAGGCCGTGCTTGAGCAGGCGGGCAATGGTGCTCTTGGACGAACCCACCGGACCGTGTAGCAGCAAGACCCGGCGCTCGGTACCGTAGAATTTTGCGGCACTCTTGAAGACGTTGACCAGGCGCATGAGCGGGATATCAAGGCCGAAAATGGCGTCGCCGCCGTTCTCTGTAGGGTCCGAGAAGAAGTTGTAACGGATGATCTTCTTCTTTGAGTCGACGTACTCCTCGGTGCCGTAGGAAAGGATCATGTCGTACAGGCGCTGGTAGGCGGTGCGCAGAACCAGCGGGTTGCCGCGCACGATGTCGAGATAGTCCGCGAAGCCGCCCTCCCAATTGAGCGCCTGGTGCAACTTACGGTCTTGCAGGCCGTTGATGATCGAAAGAGCATCCTTGGCGGTGGTCATGTCGCTCTCCTTGTAAGCTACTCAGTTGGCAATATCACTTGATTTGACGACATCATGGCCGAGCGGTCAAGGAAACTCTGGCACGGGTGGCTCTATTTGTCCAGCCAGGCATCCACCGCCGCCTGGTTGGCATCGACGGGAACCGGTCGGCTCTCAACCGCCTGGATGGCGGTGGCCACGTCCTTGAGGCCGTTGCCGGTTACCAGGCAGACTACCCGTTCGTCCCGGCCGACTACCCCGGACGCAGAGGCTTTTGCCAGACCGGCAAACCCGGTGGCGCCGGCCGGCTCGGCGAAGACGCCGGCCTCCCGGGCCAACCGGCGCATGGCCGAAAGAATTTCTTCGTCCTGAACTGCGATCATTGCGCCGCCGGATTCCCTGACAGCCCTTAAGGCCTTAATGTGATCCCGGGGCTGGCCCACACAGATGGAGTCCGCGCAGGTTTGGGCCGGCTCGGGCGTTGCAGTGTGATCGCCGCGCTCGAAAGCATGCACCAAGGGCGCAGAGCCTGCTGCTTGCACTCCATACAGGCGCGGCTTGCGGTCGATCCAGCCGAGCTTCTCGGCATCGCAGAAGCCTTTCCAAAGCCCGCCGATGATGCAGCCGTCACCGACGCTTACGAATACCGCCTCAGGCACTTCCCAGTCGAGCTGCTCGCAAATCTCGAGAGCGGCTGTTTTCTTTCCCTCGCCCAGGTATGGATTGACGGCCGTGTTACGGCAGTACCAGTTCCTGGAGATCGCTGTCTGCAGGCACAGGTCGAAGGCCTGGTCATACGTGCCCCGGACGGCCAGGACCTCGGCGCCGAACATCAACAACTGGGCCAGCTTGGCCTGCGGCGCGCTCTCGGGCACGAAGATCACCGCCCGTATACCGGCGCAGGCGGCAAAAAGGGATAAGCTCGATGCGGCGTTACCGGTCGATGCGGCCGTAATCACCTTACGATCCTGCTCGATTGCGTGTGCGACGCCTACGGAAGACGCGCGGTCCTTGAACGAGGCCGAGGGGTTCTGCCCGTCGTCCTTGATCCACAGGCGGCCGACACCAAGGCTTGAAGCCAACTTGGGCAGATCGTAAAGAGGCGTCCAGCCCAGGCGCGGGTGAAGAGCCGCTGGCCGGTCCGAGACCGGCAAGATCTCCAGGTAGCGCCAGTGCGAAGGCTCGACCCGCGAAGCCAGCACCGAGCGCGTGAGAACCTTGCCGACGGCGGCATAGTCGTAATACACGCTGAGCGTACCCAACCAGGGGCCGCAATCGGGACAAGTAAGCTCGACCTCACCCGGCGCGAACTTGCGCGAGCAACTGTCACAAATGAGATAGTCAACGGCACAGGTCACGTCCAACCTCCATTTCAGCAGTCTTGCTACAGCGAAACGGTTGCGCCTGTCAATGTGAGGTTGACAAAAACGCTTTTTTTTTGGCACAATGAAAAAAGGAATCCAAGCAGCACTAACGCCGTTCGAAAAGGCAACCCTGGTCGAAAGACCCGGGGCGCAAAGCTCTGATCCCTGGGAGGGAGAGATGAGCTGCCGAAGATGGCGAGCGCAGGTCGGTAAGGGCCGCTTCATCGAAAAAGATGGGCGGCCCGTTTCGTATTTATTCCAAATCACATTGATTGACAACATGGATCAGACGGGACATGGGAGCTAAGGGATATGCAGGGCGGGGCATTCTCGCCGAGAGGTCACCTCTATATTGTAAACGGTTCGGGTATCAATAAAGACAATTTTAATCGTTACAAGGGCGGAATCTGGGTGTTTGATGTAGAGGAGACGGGGCCGAGACTAGAACTGGGCACTCTGGTGAATCACTCAAATCAGGATAACGAACCTGGTACTTTCACGTTCGAGTATCATCCAGGTGATACTTGGCAGGGCGAAGAACCAGAGGGTATCGACATCTGGGATCTCGACCAGTACATAGTATTTTCTTTAACACCTCTTTCGGGACAGATTCATGTTATCATGATTGACAACTACCCCGATGTGAACAACGACGATCTGTATTTCAAGCATTATTCTGTCACAAGGGGAGAAAAGTGCAAAATATAGAAAAACAGGCAATACAGATGATTGTTGTTATGGCCTTTTCTTTTGGGATTATTCTTTTTCAAAAGCCATTGGCGCATGCAGGTGAAGAATTTACGGTCAGAGTTGGTACAGGCGTAGGTGCTATAGTTGGGAGACAGGAAAAAATCATACACGGCGGGTTTGTAGAGTATCTATCTAGTCTACAGTTTGGTGTATTAATTGACAATAAGATCGGCTTGTCAGCCGAAGGGCAAATTGGATTTGTGGATTCAGGCAAACCGGGCGTCGTTGTTGGATCGCTCATCGGTACGTATTATTTTTCGATAAAGAAATGTCCTGACATTCAGCCGATCGTAATGCTGGGCGTTGGTTATGGATGGGTTCTTTTTAACAACCAAATAAGAGATGAAAATGAAATTAGTGGCCCCTTGGAACTCCAAATTGGTGGCGGTATAGAATATTCATTATATAAATGGTTTGTTCTGGGTGGCGATGCAAGATTGAGAATAGGTTTTCCTGACAACCTTGATGTAGTCAGTTTGACATTCTTGCTTTGTGTAACATTTAGGCTTTGAATCTTTTATAAGGGACTACCCCGACGACGACGAGGGTGGCTACAAGAACGAGCTCAAC
>CAZENH010000008.1:0-44795 GCA_964513625.1 uncultured Myxococcales bacterium
GCTCCCAGCGTCTGCGAAACGAAGAGCATCTTGGTCTTCAAATCGGCCGTCTCCTCGGCAAACTGGGTATTGATGCGCAGTTGTTTCTCGGGAAGCCTGGCCATCTCACTCTCCTCCAACCTGGTTGTCATAGACTGTGCCAAAAACCGCACAACTCGTCAATCGAGGCAGGTCTTGAAACCGGGGCGCATGGCTGCTATTTGTGCATGCTGAAAAGCGTGGAGGAATGCATGGGAATCAAAGAAGAGATAGACGCCATAGTAATCAACCAGCAAATCGACGGCCAGCCATCGCTGTTCGTTCTGCTGGCGAATGACGGGACGATCAACCGCATCGGCACCGGCGCCGCCGACAACAAGGAAAAGGCCCTGTTTATAGGCCACACTCAGGGCGAGCTGTTTTTACGTTTCATGGAGCAAGTAGATGAGGCAATTTTCGAAAACGCCGGCGTCTACAAGCATCCCGATCCCAAGGGCGCAGCTTGCAAGCTCGAGTTGGCCTTCAGGCGCCCCGAGGGCCCGGTCGGCTTCGAGTTCCACTTCGGCACCGAGAGCGAAGGCCCGCCCGAAGAAATAGCCGCGCTGGTAAAGCATGCCATAGAACTGACCGAGCCCTGGTACGAAATCCAGAAGGAACTTGCCGCAAAAGAGGCCGGCAGAAACCTGGAAGACGATTGACAGTCCTGCTACCATGGAATATGCAGCAAAGGTTGATGCGCCTGTAGCTCAGCTGGATAGAGCAACGGCCTTCTAAGCCGTAGGCCGCAGGTTCGAATCCTGCCAGGCGCGTGTGGCTCTTTTACTACTCACGAAACAAGAGGAAGTCAGCTTGCAACGTGAGCAAAGAGCTGTACCCGAGCTTACAGCGGCGTGCACTTGACGAAGTCGAGTGCCGCCGTTGTTGCGAGGGTGCGCGTGTGGCTGACCGCCAAACCCATATTTTTGAATCATTTGTTACAGTAACAAAAATATACTCCTAATATATTATGATGTTAGCCCTACGAAACTGCCCCGTTTTCTCCAAAAAGTGAAAAACCGGCAGCCATCTCATGGGTTCAAATGAACCTGTCTCCAGATTGTGAACAGATCCGACCCCATTTTGATTTCGACCGTTTTGATTTCAGATCTTGGTGTCTTCCGGGAGCAGGAACACACCCCTTCGACATGCTTGGCAAAGACCCGCCGGCAAGATTCCTCCCAGGAATTTGAGCCTGCCGAAAGATTTGTCGATGTCTTCTTTGGTGGACCAGCGGGTACCGCGGGTGGCCAGAAAACCGATTTCCATCGGCCGGCCACACTCCGGGCAAACCTGATTCTCGAGTTTTCGCATATTTTTTCTCTGCTTGATAACGTACTTGCGATTCGTGCTTGCCTGCCAGAGATAGGCAAAAACCATCAGAGCGATCGCCCCTATGGCCATCAGAAGGAATATCATGCTGTTTGTCATCTTGATCTCCGATCTATTTCAATAGACGGAAATATTAAGTACTGTCGTCAATCAAAGGAGGTCGGGTCTAGCCGACCCCATTTGTCAGGCCCAAAGAGTGACCGCCAAGCCCGTTTTTTCGCGACAGTCGTTACAGTAGCGAAAATATACTCTAAATATATTAATAATTTAGCTCCACCAATCTGCTCCGTTTTCTCCAAAAATTGAAAAACCGGCAGCCATCTCATGGGTTCAAATGATCCTGTCTCCGGCCTGTGCCCGGCACCCGACTTGTGTCGGCAGCTCCACAGGGCCGTGTGCCCATCTTCACATTATACAACTCTGGAAAATCACAACCCGCCGTAAATGAAACGACTTGCCATCTGGCACGATCCCTGCTTGATGTAATCCACCAACGGAGGAAGCGGGTGCCTACTTTCATTTCTCATGCCGTGGTCGGACTGGCCGCTGGCACCGCCGTCGCCGAAAAAAAGATGCCTGCCCGCTTCTGGGTGCTCAGCGCAGTCTGCCCCGCGTTGCCCGACCTCGACGTGGGCACGTTCGCCCTCGGCATACCCTACGCACATCCGCTCGGCCACCGCGGGTTCTCGCACTCGCTGACCTGCAGCGTGATTATCGGGCTTCTGGTCACCCTTGTTTTCTTCCGCAAGGAGAAACCTTTTTCCAAGCGTTTCTGGCTACTGGCCGTCTACTTCTTCTTGATCACAGCAAGCCACGGCATCCTCGACGCCATGACCAATGGCGGACTTGGCGTAGCTCTATTTTCGCCTTTCGATAATACCCGCATATTCTTGCCGTGGAGACCGATTCAGGTCGCCCCCATCGGCATCAGGCGTTTTTTCTCGCCATGGGGCCTTGCGGTCGCGGGTAGTGAATTTTTGTGGGTCTGGATCCCGGCTATCTTTTTAGGCGCCGTTGCAAAGTGGGCCAAATCGATTTACCGCAAATGAAAAGATAGTACCATCTCGAGAGCTTTGTTAGAATGAACTTGATGAGCATCATCGACATCAGCCGCGAGCTTTACGATGGCATGCCAAGCTACCCCGGCGATCCGCCCTTTTCGTGCAAGCCTCTTTCAGTGCTGGATGAGAACGATCCCGAAAGCTGTGCGACGACTTCGCTGTCGCTAACCTCTCATAGCGGCACCCACCTGGACGCGCCTGCGCATTTCATCCCTGGCGGAGAGACGATAGATCGTGTGCCGCTCGAGATTCTGTGCGGTCCGGCCCTGGTCGTCGATCTGAGCGACAGGGCTGCGAGCATCTCGAAAGAAGCGCTGGCCGCCTGCGGGCTGGACAAAGTCGAGCGACTGATCATCAAGACAGCCGGCGATGACGCTCACCTGACGTTGGACGGCGCGCGCTACCTGAGGCAAAACACGAGTGTCAGGCTGATCGGCATCGACAGACTGTCTATCGAGGCGCTCCCGAGCCCGGGCCACCCCGTCCACAAGACGCTGCTTGGAGGCAATGAGCCGATTTACATCATCGAGGGGTTGGATCTAAAAACGGCACAGGCCGGCGATTACCAACTTGTTTGTCTGCCGCTCAAGATACGCGGAATGGATGGGGCACCCGCCAGGGTCTTACTCGTAGTTCCGTGATAATTCTTAATAGCTGCCGGATGCCTCTATATGGCAAGATAACTATTAGCCCTGATTCAGCTGGCGCTCCTTGCGGGCCAGCGCTTTCTCCTTCTTCTTTTTCTTCTTGTCCGCCTTGGATAACTTCGGTTTGTTCTTGCGGTCTGTCTTCTCTTCTCCCTTTGGCATGACTTTCTCCTTTTTCAACCAGCCGCCGGAGTATACCACAAATCCTGCCGTAGCTATTTTTCATGTACGTTTTTGACGAAAGAAACGATGGCGTCCCCGAGGGGATCGCCCGGTTCAGCCAGGCGGATGATAATGGTGAAGTGGTTGCGCTCGGCGGCTTCGAAAGTGCTGACTTTCGTGCCGGCTCCTCTTAGCGCCTTTGTAAATGCTCGAGCCTGGTGCTGTAAAGCTTGCGGGTCTCGCCAACCTGTTGCTATCAAAAATGGCGGCAGCCGGCCATGGCCAACATGAGTTGCCGGCGAGGCATCGCGCCACGTGCGCCGGTCGCCTCCGAAGGCCTCGCGGGTCAGTTCGGGGACGTCCTTTTCCATGTATTCGATGTCGTAAGGCCCTGAAATGCCGACCACGCCGGCGATTCGCGCGGGATCGGCTCCGGCTTTTATAAGAAATCTCGGCGCGCAAACCAACAGGGCCGCAATCTGCGCGCCTGCCGAGTGACCCATCAGGTAGATCTTGCCCGGATCGCCTCCGTAGTTGCCGATGTTACGCTGTACCCAGGCAAGCGCCCGGGCCGCGTCGCGCATGAAGGCCGGGTACTTGTGGCGCGGAGCCAGGCGATAGGAGGGCACTACCGTCAAGATGCCGCGGGCCGCAAGCTTGTGTCCGAGCTTGCGGTAGACGTCGAAGACATTGTCGCGATCGCCTCGGGTCCAGGCGCCGCCGTGGATAAAGACCAGCACCGGGTGCGTTCGTTTTCCCGCAGGTATATAGATGTCCAGCCGGTGCTTGTCGGCATCGGCCGTCTGGCCCTGAAAATAAGTGACATTCCTTAGCTCGCGTGCTCCCGGAGGCAACGGGACCGAACGCATGGCGTAGAAGGTGTTGCAGCCGAAGCAACCGAGGATCAAGAGAAAAAATATTGCAGCGCCGCGCCTAATCACCGACAGCCTCCAATTACCCCAGAGAATACAATAAAAAAGACGGCCCTGGAAGACCAGGGCCGTCTCGATCAATCAGAAGTCAGCAGATCGGTCCTAGAACTTGTAGCCGATCTTGGTGAAGAAGTAGCGCCCGATGAAGTCATAGGTTTGGATGTTGGCGTTCTGGCCGCCCTCGGGGAAGAAGGGAGGATCCCGATCAAGCAAGTTGTCGATGCCGAAGATGAAAGTCAAGTCGTCCCAGGTGTAGGAAGCCACGAGATCCCAGTAGGTGACTGCCGGCACGTGGTGGGTCGGCGTGTCCCAGCGGTTCTCGGTCTCGTCCCACTCGACGCCGAAAACCCTGGCGCCGTCGATCCAGCGCAGGCGGTTGCCGAGCGACCAGGTGCCGGGGCCCAGGTCACCGGAGAAGGTTGCATTCAGGTTCCAGCGGAAGTTGGCATAGGTGCCCGAGCCGGAGGTAATCGTTCCGGCGTACTCGACCTTCTCGCCTGCGATTTCCTCGTCGTAGTTGAGCATGTAGTTGCCGTGCCAACCGAGATTGAATTTGACCTGGCCCTTTTTCAGCCCGAACAGGTCGAAATCGAAACCGTAGCTCGCGGTGAAGTCGAAGCCGGTGGTCTCCAGGGTGGCGATGTTCATCAAGGAGGCGTCGATGAATCCCAGCTCGTGGTTCGGGTTGCGCATGGAGGCGGGGTCACCGCCTGCGATGAAGGCGCACTGCGGCGAAGAGAAGTTCGCCGAATCGTAGCACTGGTCGAGGATCCACTGCGGCGGCGCTGCCGAGATGGCGTTGTTCACCTTGATGTTGTAGTAATCGAATGTCGCCGAGAAGCCCTTGAGGTACTTGGGCAAGATGGTCGGGGTGATGGCGATACCGACGTTGAAGACATTGGCCGTCTCGGAGTCGAGCCCGGGGTTTCCACCGATGTTGGTGCGCATCTGCGAACCAGTCGAGGTCCAGTCATTGGGCACGCCCTGGGCGGCGCAGTTGGCCTGGACGTTCGGGTCGGTGCTGGCCTGCCACATCGCGCACGGGTCGGTCAGCGCCTCGTAGGAGACGGCGACGCCTCCGTACAGATCGCCGATGTCCGGAGCGCGGAAGGCCGTCGAGTACACGCCGCGCAGCATGAAGTCGGGAATCGGAGAGTAGGACAAGCCGGTGCGGTAGGTGAATTCGGATCCGAAAGTGTTGTAGCGCGAGAAGCGACCGGCGAGGTCGGCCGTCAGGCTGTGCACGCCGGGCATGTCTTTCAGCACCGGCAGGCTGATCTCGGCGAACACTTCCTGGGCGTTGTAGCTGCCCCGGGTCGGGTCCAGACCGTTACCGGCCGAGTCGCCGCTCTGGGTGATCGGCGAGGGCGTGTTGAATCCCGACTCCTTGCGAGTCTCCGCCCCGAGCACCACCGAGAACGGGCCACCGGGCAGTTCGAACAGCTCGGCCTTTAGCAGGCCGGCCAGCACGTACATATCCCAGCCGGTTACTTCTACGTCGGTGTAGCTGATGTAGTGCTTGAGGTTCCAGGGCAGCGTCGCTCCGTAGAAGTCGCCGTCGACGCAGCCGCGGTAGGCGTTGGCCGCACACACGGAGGTATTCAGGGTTTCTTCCATCTTGGTGCGGTTGACCGAGTTGTAGATGGTCGTGTTGAGTTGGTGCTTGCCGTAGTTGAAGTAGATGTCCCAGGAGAGCCAGTCGGTGATGTCGCCCTTGGCTCCGGTGACAATGCGGAAGGTGTTGGAGTCGTTGTCGTAGAGCCGGTTGCCGACCCCGCCCATGCGCCGCAGGCCGTACATCTCGGTGTTGGTCGGATCGGAATTCAGGTCGTTGCGGATGACGTCCGGGATCGCCGGGCTGTCGGTCGGGATGACCATGCCGTCCGGGTACAGGTTGGTGCCGAAGCCGATCGGCTGCGGCGCCAGCTGGTTGCGGCTGTAACGGTTTGTGAAAGTGCCTTCCATGTACACCTTGGCGTTCTCTGTAATATCGTAATGACCAAGGGCGGTGACCGAGAAACGCTCCATCATTCCGACAAGCCACTGGTCCGCGCCGTAGTTGTAACGATCACCCATGGGATCCGCGCAAGGCTGGCCCACCGTGCATTCGGCGCTGTTTGTGGGGTGAGCCGTCGTGCCGGTCTCGTCCATGACCACATCGGCCCAGTCGCCGGGTCCGCCGGCCACGCCGTCTCCGTCGATGTCGCTGGCGCTCCAGTAGATGTAGCGGCCGTTAAGGTTGGTGCCCGATCCGTACATCCGGCCGACGGATGAATTGGGGCCGGATTCGTTGTACCACTCGGCCACCACCGGGTACTTGGCCCAGCCGCGGTCAACCTGCTTGATCTCGTCACGGTGATAGTAGCTGAAGTTGGCGGAGAACTGGCCCTTGTCGGAAGAGACCCCGCCGGTGCCCGAGATGCCCAGCTCGGCGCCGTCGCCGTGTCCGGAAATGCCGCCGCTCAGATCGATCTGGAAGCCCTCGATGTCTTTCTTCAGAATAATGTTGATGACGCCGCCGATGGCGTCCGAGCCGTAGGCCGCCGAAGCGCCGTCGAGCAACACCTCGACGCGTTCGATCATCTGCACCGGGATGTTGTTCAAGTCGACGCCGGCACCGACGGCCGACTTGATGAAGCGCCGTCCGTCAACCAGCACCAGAGTGCGGCCCGTGCCCAGGTTGCGCAGGTCGACCATGACCCAACCGTTGCCGCCGTTGTTGTTCTGGGCGTTGAGTCCCTGGAGTGTAACCGAGGGCAAGGTGTCCAGCAGCTCGTCGATGGTGTTGACGCCCGACATGGCGATGTCCTTGGAGTCAACCACGGTGATATGGGCGAACCCCTCGAGATTGCTTCGCCCGATGCGGGTGCCGGTGACGACGATTTCCTCGACGCCTTCGGCCTTCTTCTTGGCCTCTTCTGCGGGCACTTCTTCTTCCGCCGCGGTTTCATCGGCTGGTGCCGTGCCCTCCGGCTTGACTTCTTCGGCGGGAGCCTTTTCATCTTCTCCTTCGCCTTGGGCGAACGCGGCCAGCGGGAAAGCCAGCACGATCGCCAGGGTCAACGGCAAGGCCCTGCGCCACCACCTTGGGTTCTCTCCAGTTCTTCTCATGTCGAATCCTTTCTCCAAAATAACTACGGTTTACCTCCTAAATGGCCTCCTCAGGAACACTTGTGGGCGAATATAGTGAACTTGAATACATAAAACAACAAAAAACTGAATAAAAAACACTTTTCAACTGTTCTAAAAAAGTCAGGAATTTCACCAGAATACAGTGATTGACACAGATCATGAGGAAAAAAACGCTGGACTCGACGACCGCAAACAGGATGACTATCATTATGAAGATCAAGTAGAGGCCATGAAAGGTGTTTGACCCATCATGACTAAATCGTGTACGCGTCCGTCACATCATGCCATACACAACATTACAATTATTGCAGTGTCATGGCTGGCCCTCATGTCACTGCCCGGCTGCTCGAGCGCTCGCAAGATGACCTACTCGCCGGCCGAGTTGCGTCATGAACTAAAAAAGCAAACTTCTTTGGCCGCACCGATCGATGTGGTGGTTCCCTTCGAGGTGCCGCCTGAGCAAGTGGCCAAGGCGCGCCGGGCGGTGGGTACGATCGCCTCTCGCTCCGAGCGCGCCCGCTCGCTCAAGGATGTCATGTTCGACCCTAAGGGATTCGGCCTGCGTTATACCGAAGTGATCACCCGAACGGCGGCCGAAACTCTCGAGAAGGGCGAGGGTAACTGCCTCTCTCTGGCCGCAGTGTACGTGGGCCTAGCCCGGGGCATCGGACTGAGGGCCAACTTTCTGGATGCTTCGAACCGCATCGAGGAAGTCCACGCCGACGAGGACGTGGTGGTCAAGACCGGGCACGTGACCGCGGTGGTCTACACTGAAAACGGCAAGGCGGCCCTGGACTTTGGCCAACGCTTCGGCCCTTTTCAGTTCTTCAGAGTCATGGACGACATGGAGGCCACCGCGCACTTCTACAATAATCGCGGCTACGAACTCATCCACGAGGCCCAACAAGAAAGCCGGCCGATCGACTGGAACGAGGTTGCGCGGAACTTCCTGATGGCCACCCGTGTCCGCAAGGGGTTCGTCAGGGCCTGGAACAACCTGGGTGTGGCTTACGTCCGGCTCGGACGGCTCGCCGACGCCCGCGCCTGCTATGAAGAGGCGATAGCTCTCGATCCGGAGTTCGCCTCACCCCGCACAAACCTGGGCATCCTGCTGATGGAGTCCGGTGATCTCAAGGCGGCTTACGCATCTTTCAATGAGGCCGCCCGTCTCGATCCGGACAGCCCGCGAACCCACTATCACCGGGGCCTTCTATTGTTCAAGCAAGGCAAGTTCGAAAAATCAGCTACTGCACTAAAACGCGCGATCGATCTCAAGACAGACTATGACCTGGCACGCAAACTGCTTGCCCGCGTCTACCTTCACCTGGGACGCCCGACAGACGCGCGGCGCGTCTCTCCATCTGGCGAACCCGGTCGCGGTGACTATCGAATTGGATTGTAATCCGCTTGACAAGTCAGCCCTGAATTGTAAAGGTGTCTGCCGTAATACAAGAGGCCACATGTCATATTTCATATTTCAAGCACAGTCCTGGAGATCCGTCATGAAGCTACCATGCGCAGGTAGAGGACTCATGCTCTGGCCGCTACTGGTCGTGATTCTTGCGACTGGGACGGCCGGGGCCGATGACCTGAACAAGTCCATCGACTTGATCATCAAGGCCAACAAGGCGACCGCAGCCTCCCAGGCCCGAATCGACAAGATGAACGAGGACACAACAGAAATGCTGAGCCAATACCGGGTGGTGCTCGAGCAAATAGAGTCCATCCGGGCCTACAATAAACAGGTTGAAACGTTGATATCCTCCCAGCAAGGGGAGATTTCGAATCTCGAAAACCAAATCGAGAACGCAACCTCGATCGGACGCGAGGTCACTCCCTTGATGCTGCGGATGATCGATGCGCTCGATGCCTTCATCAAGCTGGACGTTCCCTTCTTGAAGAAGGAGCGGGCCAAACGCGTGGCCGATTTAGAGGAAATGATGAACCGGGCCGACGTGGCCGAATCGGAGAAGTATCGGCGCATCCTGGAAGCTTACCAGATCGAAAACGAGTTCGGCCGCACAATTGAAGCCTACAAGGGCGAGCTTACCATGAAGGACAAGAAGCAGCGCACCGTCAATTTCCTGCGTGTCGGCCGCGTGGCGCTGGTGTACCTGACCCTCGACGAAAAAGAAGCCGGCCTGTGGAACAAGGATACGAAGAGTTGGGAAGAATTGCCCGGCGAGTACCGTAGTTCGATCAAGAAGGGCCTGCGGATCGCCCGCAAGCAGACCGCCCCGGACTTGATTCGCATTCCCGTCTTCGCTCCGGAGGACGCCAAATGAGATCTTTTGCGGCAGTCATACTGGTCACGGTCGTCGGGCTCGGCCTTCCCGCCGGCGCTCAGGAGACGAAGTCGAGCAAGCCGGCCTCGTTGAGCGATCTGCTGAAGAAAGTCAAGACGGGCTGGCGCGAGCAGAGCCAAGAGAACAAGAAACGCGAGGCCGAGTTCCTGGCTGCCAAGCACAAGCAGGCTTTGCTGCTCAAGCAGGCCCGGGCGACGCTGGCCAAGGAGCAGAAGCGTTCCGATGCACTGGAAAAACAATTCGACCGCAACGAAGCCGAGGTACCGCGCCTGGAGGAAACCCTGAGGATCAGGTTGGGAACCATGGGCGAACTGTTCGGCGTCATCAGGCAGGTGGCCGGCGAAACCCGCACCTACCTGGACAACTCGCTGGTCTCGGCCCAGTTGCCCGGGCGCGGCGATAAGCTCATTCCCCTGACCAGTAGCAAGTCGTTGCCCTCGATCAAGGAGCTCGAGAGTCTATGGTACTTGATGCAACAGGAGATGATCGAATCCGGCAAGGTAGTGCGCTTCAAGACCCGGATCGTCACGGTCGACGGTGACCAGGATGATGTAGAAGTGATCCGGGTCGGCACCTTCAACGCCATTGCCAGGGACCACTTTTTGAACTGGCTGCCCGATAGCGGCAAACTGGTCGAGTTGCAGCGCCAGCCGGCCCGGCGATACCTGGCTACCGCCTCGGATCTGGAGAACGCCAAGAAAGGCTATGTGCGCATGGCGATCGACCCGTCGCGGGGCTCTCTGCTGTCGCTACTGGTGCAGACGCCGACGTTCTGGGAGCAAATAGATTTCGGCGGCCTGATCGGTTACATCATCATCGGGCTCGGGCTGGCAACCTTGGCGCTGGCCTTGCTGCGGCTTCTGGTGCTGGCCTTCGTAGGAATAAAAATCCGCCACCAGCAGCACCAGAAGGAAGCCAAGCCCAACAATCCACTCGGGCGCATCCTGGGCATCTTTGCCAAGAACCCCGAACTGGACACAGAGACCCTTGAAACCAAACTGGACGAAGCCATCATGCGCGAGACGGCCAAATTGGATCGCTTTTTATGGGCCGTCAAGATCGTTTCGGTGGTTGCCCCGCTGCTGGGACTACTGGGCACGATCACTGGAATGATCAAGACCTTCCAGGCAATCACCATGTTCGGTACCGGCGACCCCAAGCTGATGGCCGGCGGTATCTCCGAGGCCCTGGTAACCACGATGCTGGGCCTGATGGTGGCCATTCCCCTGGTGTTGCTGCACAGCTGGATGAAATCCATGAGCCGGCGGATGATCGAGGTGCTGGAGGAACAAAGCACCGGCATCCTGGCACAACGGAGGGAGGAGCTTTGCCGTGCCGACTCTGCTGATTGAGTCCTGGGAGAAGATCCAGTCGTTCCTGGAGTCCGGCGGTGACGTGCTGGTGGTCATCTTCGTCGCCACGCTGATCATGTGGATTCTGATCGTCGAACGCTTATTGTACTTCGCCCGGGTCCATCCCGGGGATGCCAAGCTGGTGATCGAGGCATGGCTGGCGCGCAAAGATCGCTCATCCTGGAATGCCGAGCAGATCCGCCGGCAGCAGATCTCCATCCTGTCTTTGAAACTGAACCGCTCGCTGGGCCTGATTAAGACATTTGTCGCCCTGTGCCCGCTTCTTGGCCTGCTGGGAACCGTGACCGGAATGATAGAGGTCTTCAACATCATGGCCATGATGGGCAACGGGAACGCCCGGGCATTGGCGTCCGGCGTTTCGATGGCAACCATTCCCACCATGGCTGGTATGGTCGCCGCCCTGTCGGGCGTCTATTTCGCCGCTCGACTGGAGCGCTATGCAAATCGTAGAATCGTGATGGTCAAAGATGCACTCATGATCGACAGAGGTGAAACATGCGCCGCCATCTGAGCCGTGAAGAAGACGATAGCGACATCAACATCACGCCCATGCTGGACATGGTGTTCATCATGTTGATTTTCTTCATTGTCACAGCCTCCTTTGTCAAGGAAGCCGGCATCGACGTCAACAAACCCGGAGCCGTCACCGCCCAGACCAAGGGTCGGGCCAGCATATTCATCGCAATTTCCGCGAACAACGAGGTGTGGATCGATCGACGCCAGGTTGATATCAGACAGGTTGGTGCCAACATCGAGCGTCTGCTGGCCGAGAACCCGCAGGGCTCCGTAGTCATCCAGGCGGACCGTGACTCGAAAAACGGCGTATTGGTGCAGGTCATGGATGCTGCCAAGTTGGCCGGCGTCGAGAATGTCTCGCTGGCGGCTGAACCAC
This sequence comes from uncultured Myxococcales bacterium, assembly GCA_964513625.1. Lineage (GTDB taxonomy): Bacteria > Myxococcota > B64-G9 > B64-G9 > B64-G9 > DATKYQ01. Next base: position 11,853 of record CAZENH010000008.1, read on the forward strand.
TTAAGTGAGTCGCTTTGGAATGATCAAACGCTATCTGATAGCGATTGTTGTCGCGTTTGCGATAACCCTGAGCTTGTTCTTCCTGATGAATTCGCTGATCGAATTCGGTCGGGTGAGACTCGGTGACGATGAAAACATCCGGGTGATCGACTTCGTCCGGTTAAAACACGAAGATCAGATCCAGACCAAGAAGCGGGAATTACCCCAGAAACAGAAACTCGACGCACAACCGGCGCCGCCGGCGCTCAATATTCCGAAGTCGAGCTCGGCCGCAGGTGGCGAGGCCATTAAAATCTCGGCCCCGCCGCCCATGGTTCAAAAGGCTGTCAAGCTGAGCGGCGGACCCAGCCTGTCCTCTGCGCCCAGCGACGCAGGCAGCTCCCCGCTTGTGCGAATCCAGCCCATGTATCCGCGGGCCGCGGCTGAGAAGCGCATCGAGGGCTGGGTGCTGATCGAGTTCAACATCACCACCAGCGGCTCAGTCGAAAAGGCGCACGTGATCGATTCTAGTCCTGCGAACATCTTCGACAAGGCAGCCTTGCGGGCTATCAGCAGATGGAAGTACAAACCGAAGATCGTTGACGGTGCGCCGGTAGAGACGCGGGGCGTTCAGGTAAAATTGACATTCAAGCTAGACAATCTGTAACGGAGTCGCGGCGTGCGAATGATGCATATCAGCGGAAATCGGATCGTAGCGATGGCGTCCCTGGCGGCTCTGCTGCTTTTGCCCGGTGCGAGGCCACGGGCGGAAGAGCCCAAGATCAGTTACGTCGTCGGCAAGTGGGCCTACTCCAGGCTGAGCAAGGCGCACGCCTTGATCGGCAAGAGCAAGTACTCGGCCGCGCTGAAGCTGATGGACTCGATGCAACGCAAGATGCGCCTCAACCCGCACGAGCGGGCCTTGATGTGGCAGACCTACGGGTACATCTACTCATCCAAGGAGAATTTCTCCAAGGCCATCCAGAGCTTCGAGAAGTGCCTGGCGCTCAATGCGCTTCCCAAGGGAGCGGCGCTGGACACGCAGTACAACCTCGGCCAACTCTACATGGCCAACCGCCAGTTCAAGCAGGCGGTTCGGACTTTGATCGACTGGATCGGCAAGGTAGACAAGCCTTCTCCAGACGCCAAGTTCCTGCTGTCGATGGCGCTGACCCAGACCAAGGAATGGAACAAGGCCCTCGACTTCGCCCGGCAGGCGGTAGCGAGTGTCAAGAACCCCCGTGAAACCTGGCTGCAACTGCTGCTCTCGATTCACTTCGAACTCAAGCAGAACAAGCAGGTGGCCAATGTGCTGAAGCGTCTGATCAGACGATTTCCAAAGAAGATCTACTGGATGCAGTTGTCGGCGGTCTATTCCGAGATGAAGGACAATAAGCGAGCGCTGGCAGTGCTGGAGATCTGCGATGGGATGGGCTATTTGACGACTCATGGACAGAAGATGAACCTGTTCTCGTTGCTGATGAACGCCGGTGCCCCGCTAAGGGCCGCTCAGGTGCTCGACAAGGGACTTAAAGACGGCATCGTCAGACGCAACGAGCAGACGCTCACCATGCTGGGCGATGCCTGGCTGCGCGCACGCGAGTACGACCGCTCTATTCCGCCGCTGGTCGCGGCGGCAAAACTCTCAGCCAAGGGAAACCTGTGGACCCGGGTGGCGCAGATCTACATGGAGAAGCAAGCCTGGACCAAGGCCGGTAATGCTCTGAAGAGCGCTATCGCCAAGGGCAAGCTGACCAATCCCGGTAACACCCATCTGCTGCTGGGCATCACCTATTTCCGGACGGGCACTTTCAAGAAAGCCCGGGAAGCGTTCAATAAGGCCAGCGAATACAAAGGCTCGAAAAAGGCCGCGGCCACCTGGATCAAGGCGCTGTCCGAACGATCGAAAAAAAAGTAGCTGCTTCCGCTCGACTGAGCCTGTAGATCAAAATAATCAATAATCTTCTTGCGGCCGGATCACTGGATTTCGCAACTATCGTCCAGGCCTGACGCGGCGAAGTGACATGCGACACAGTCATCGCGGTTTTCAAAGCCGTGGTGGTTTGCGTGGCATGCCAGGCACTGGTCGCCGGAGACGTGCTGGCGAGGGCTGTTTTGGCCGTTGGGATCGCAAGCCCCGTTGGCCCCGTGACAGCGGGCGCACTGCGGGGGCAGATTGGCTGCATGTCCCGAGACCGGCAACTCGTGGCACTGGGTGCAGATCGGGTTCTTGTAGCCCGGGTGATCGGGCCCGAGCAAGGGCGGAGATTCTCCGTCGCCTGAGCCCGAACAACTTGCCATGAATATGAACAGGCAGAGGTTTATCCAGCCCAGCCAATGCATATCGACGCGCATGCAGGACAGTGTAATACGTCTCTTCTGATAATTCCAAACTGAAAACCGAAATTCGTTGCATTCAAACTCCGGATATCGCAGGCTTACTCACATCGTCCATCGTTTTCTATTGAGGCACTACACACTGGAGGTTACATGAACTGGCATGCAAGGCTGTCTCTTTGCCTGATCTTTGCGGCCCTGCCGGGCCAGGCCATGGCCGGTAGCTCGGTCTCGGTGGCAGTGATGGAGTTCGCTTCCAAGGGCGGCGTAACCCAGAAGCAAATGGACGCGCTAGGAGACATGCTGGCCAATGAGATCCGCTCGATGGGCGATTATCACGTGATCGGCAAGTCGGATATCAGCACCGCTTTGGACATCGAGCAACGAAAGACCATGATGGGCTGCAACGAAAATTCTTGCATCGCGGAGGTCGGAGGAGCCCTCGGGGTCCGCTGGGTTACCGTGGGCAACGTAAGCAAATTCGGAGATGCCTACCTGCTGAACATCAAGATCCTTGACGCGACCAATGTCCGCGTGATCGCGGGAGTCTCGAAGAAAGTCGAAGGCGGCGAAAGCCAACTGATAGACGCGCTCTCTGCCGCAGCCAAAGAGCTTTTCGCCAAGGCCGGCCCGATCATGGCGGAGGATCAGCAGAAAATTGACAAGCCCGCACCCGGACCGGATAAGACGACTGCCGCCGCCACCGGTACAGGCGCCGTGATCCAATCCGACAAAGCCACTCCCGCTGCCCTACCGCCGGAAGTTACGACATCGGCGGCGCCTTCCTGGCTGAACACCTGGGGACATGTCGCTTTCTGGTCGGGTACCGGCCTGACGGTGCTGGGCACGATCGCCCTGGTGGTGGGCATGCAAAAAGGCGATGTCTACGCGAACAGCAGCCTGAGTGATCGCGAGCGCCTGGACGCCCTTGACAAATCCCGGGCATGGTCGAGCGCCATGTGGGTTGGGTACGGGGCAGGGCTTGCGTTTATGGCCACCGGCGCGGCCTTCTGGATCTGGGAGGCGGTCTGCGACTCTCCGGGACCGACGACCGCGATCGCGCTCACCCCGGACGGCCGGGGCCTGGTTCTCGGCCTGGGCGGGAGGTGGTGAGATGTCGGCCGCGCTAAGATACATGGGCCCTTTTTTGCTGGCCGCCCTGGCCTGCGCCTCGTGCAATGTCTTGCTGCCCGCCGATTGGGGCCGGTCCGGCAAGCCCTGCCGCGACGACTCAGACTGCAACAAGGGTTACGAATGCGAGCAGAACAGAGCCAAGTCGAACTATTGCGTGCCAACGAAGAGGCCGAGCTGCACCTCAGATACCGAATGCTACAACGAGCTCGACCTGGCCTCGGCCTATTGCGGCACGTCGAACGTCTGCGAGCCGTGGGACAGCGTACATGGGTTCGGAGACGAGTGCGGCACCAACAGCGACTGCGACGAAGCCAACGGGCTTACCTGCATCTGCTTCCTAAACGACGAAAACTGTTTCTGCAGCCCGGGTGACTGCGACACTACGAACGACTGTGCCGGCGAAACAGGCTCGGCGGTGTGCATGCAGACCGGCTTTCCGACCCACGCCTTAGCCTGCGGCCGGCCGGGTTTCACCGGGGGCGTGGGAGTCAGTTGCACGGACAACGGCGATTGCGAGTCCGGGACGGAGTGCGTGTGGTTCGAGGCTGTCGCCAAGAACTTCTGCGCCGAGCAAGAGTGCGAGGCCAACGGCGACTGCGGCTGGCAATTCGAGTGCTACAACGGCGCCTGCGCCTTTCGGGACTGGCTGGGATTCAACAAGGAATGCACTATCGACGCAGACTGCCCGGGCCCATACCCGAAATGCCCCAACGGCAGCTGCACCCGGCTTTGCCAGGACGAGGACGACTGCCCCGCCGCAACCGTGTGTCAGAGTCAGAGCGGCTTCTGCGAATATCAGTCTTGACCTTGTTCAAGCGCCACGGCCAGCGCCCTTGCATGTACTTTACCCGCGAAGTGCACCGGGCTCTTTCCGTGGATCGGATCCCAGCGAGACGGATCGGCCTTGCAGAAAAACTGCGCCTCAAGGCCGTAACGCGTGACTCCCTCGTCGAGCGCTAGTCCGATCACCCTCTCCGCCGCCCGGCTGGTCGCACCGCAGGGCGCCCCACGGATGACTTCTATGCTTGCAATCTTTCCGTCTTTGGCCGTGGCCGAAAGCTCCGGCGCGCCGAAGCGCTCGGCATACGCCCCCAACTCGGGATGGCGCGCGAGCCCGCAGCAGGTCGGCGGCGCGAACACGCAACCGGGCACTGTCTTGCGACCGGAGGCAATCAGCGGAATCGATTGTGCCAGGCAGATTCGCGAAAGCTCGTCGCTCAGATCCGGATGTTGCAAGTGATCGATCACCAGGTCGGCGTCCAACTTCGCAGGCAAGAAGCGGCCGGGCTGATCGATCAGCTCGGGCAGATCTTCGTCGATGGACACAACCTCGACGATGCGTAGCTCGCGATCGTATTCGGCGAGCGCTTTGGTCTTGTACTCGCCGCTGCCCCTCTGCTGAAAAACGATGATCCTCTGCATGCGATCCCCTTGCGCAGGCCGACAGCAAGCCTACCATCAGCCATGGCAAGATCCGAATCAATTGTGGGAAAAATTACGGGGCGCGCGAATCAAAGCGTCCGAAGAGTGCCTCAGTCAGGGCGCCGGTTCGCCGTCGACCATGCCGTACTCGCAGCCGCAGATGTTGTCCTGCGAATTGTCTTCCTTGCAGCCGGTCGAGTAGTAGTCATCACCGAAGTTGTCGGTGCAGTATTCTATGCAGTCGACGTTTTCCCAACCCATGTAATCAGCAGAGCAGACGCTGGCGGTGTCCTCGTCGACGCATGTGAACTCGCCGGGCGTGCACTCGACCCAGATGCCCTCGATGATGTCGTACTCGCACTGGCAAGGGTCGTCGGCCTGGGCGTTGCAGCCGTTCGAATGATAGTCGGGGCCGTTGACTTCCAGGCAGTAGTCGTTGCAGTTCTGTTCCGTCCAGGAATAACTGTCCTGGTTGCAAAAGGCCACCGTCTCGTCGTCCCAGCAAGCAACCCCGCCCGGGGTGCACTCGGCGATGTCCCCGTCGATGATGTCATAGTCGCATTGGCAAGGATCGTCGGCCAGTGCGTCGCAGCCTTTCGAGTAGGAACCAAAGCCGTACATCTCGCTGCAGTAGACGTCGCATTCCTGGCTCGACCAGGATTGACCATCCTGGTTGCAAACCATCAAGGTATTCTGATCGCAAACCAGAACGCCCGGATTGCAGTCGTTGGGGTCCGGTCCCACGCAGTTGCCGTTGCTGTCCAAAACCAGGCCCGGGCCGCAACTCTTTGCCTTGTAGTCGGCAAGACAGCCTATCAGGCCCAGGGCCAGGCCGAGCGTCAGAACAAACACAACCAGAAGCATGGCGGGATTCAGCTTTTTCTTTTCTTCTTCCTCGACGGCAGGTTGCCGTGCCCAGGCGGACGGGTAGCGGGCCTGCTTGTATTGCCGGATCGGCTCTACTCGGAACTTGTCATTTGCCATCTCATCCTCCCATCAGTCGAAGTCGTACGGGAAAAGGTCTGCATAGTTCTTATAGTGCTTCTTCAAAAAATTGCGGTTGCGCTCGTCCCAGAGTTCGTTGCCGATCTCGTCCGCAATTGGAATCAGCATCTTTTCATGAGCGCACAGTATTCCGGGAACCTCGGTAACCTTACCGGTCGTCTGCCAGTTCAGGCAACCGCAATAGTTCGTGCAACGACCAGCCAGAGCGCATCCCGCGCACTGGGCTCGCTCGTTGCGGTTCAGGCTGATTAACTCGTCGCGCCTGGAAGTCAAGCCGCTCTCGACGTGCCCGATGCAAAAGTCCGCGGCATCCGCCCGGTCGGAGACGAACTGCACACAGGGGAAAATCCGTCCGTCGGGGGCAATCGAGATCTTCTTGGCGCCGAAATCGCAGGTCTGACCGAGCTCAAAGGGCGATGAGGCGTGGGTCTTGAGTTTGTCGTCGAACAACCCAAAGTGAAAATGCTCTCCTGCGCGGGCTTTCTCTAGATAAAAGGCCGCAAGCTCTCGGTAACTTTGCTCGAGTCGGCCGATGTCTTGCGGTCGCCAATCGGGATGAGTGTAGTCGAGAGCATGGACGAAGTAGCGGATGCCCTTGTTCCAGATGTACTCGACCGAGGAGAACAGGCGGTGCACCGTCTGCGGAGTAACGACGCTGGTGACAACCAGGTTCGGGTTGTACTTCAAAATCAGTGTAAGCTTCCGGTCGAGAACGTCGAAGCTGCCCTCGCCGGTCGGAAACACGCGTTGCGCGTTGTGGGCCTCGCGGTCGCCGTCGAGCGAAACAGCATAGAGCAGATTGTGATCGCGGCAGAATGAAAGCTTTTCTTCATCGAACAAGGTACCGTTTGTGGAAAGCCTGAAGTGCATGCTTTTGTCGCATGCCTCGGCACGCTTTACGGCATAGCTGGTCAGTTCTTTTATTACATCGAAGCGCAAGAGCGGCTCGCCGCCGAAGTACGAAACGCAAGCGGACTTTCTGCCTAAAGAAAGTGCTAAGTCGATGGCTTTTTTGCCGGTCTTGGCGTTCATCGATTCCTTGACCTTGCCCGGGGCGTAGCAATACTTGCAGCGCAGGTTGCAGTCTTTGGTCAAGTGCAGGATTACCTTCATTGGCGGATATTAAAGCAACCAACGTGCCATTCGGTACAAACTATATGCCCCGGTAAAACAAGCTCATTCATTCGGCCTACTCCTGATGGAGCATCAGAAATCTGTGGCCTCACAGAATTTCAGGGCTCAGGCGGCTTTTACGGTCGGGTTGGATTTGCCAACCTGGCGCGTGAATGCTATGCACTCAGGCCATGATTCGCGGCGCGATCTTCGACATGGACGGTCTGCTGGTCGACTCCGAACCGCTCTGGACCAGGGCCGAGATAGAGGTCTTCGCAACGGTGGGTATCCGGCTTGACGAAAGCCAATGCGCCCAGACCATAGGCATGGGCCTCGAACAGGTTGTCGCCTTTCGCTATCGGCAGCAACCCTTCAGTAAACCCAGCCGCGAGGAGGTCGCCCGGGCCATTCATCGGCGCGTCGTTGAACTGGTTTCGAAACACGCACGAGCAATGCCGGGCGCGCTACAAGCGCTGGAATTCGTGCGTTCGAAAGTCGCCCGAATAGGCCTGGCAACAGCATCCGATCATGAATTGATCGACGCGGCCCTGGGGCGGCTCGCCATCCGGGACATTTTCGATCACTTGCAGTCAGCGGCGGAACTGCCGCGCGGCAAGCCTGACCCCGAGGTCTACTTGCTGGCGGCCCGGGGCATCCGCGTGGCTCCCGGCGAATGCGTCGCTTTCGAGGATTCGCTGCTCGGACTGGAGGCCATCCTGGCTGCGGGGATGAAATCCGTGGCCGTGCCTGAAAGACGCCTGGTTTCCGATGAGCGCTTTTCTCGAGCCAATATCGTGCTCGAATCTTTGGAAAGGCTCGACGATCAGATCTGGCAACGCCTGACGAGCTGAACGCTCTACTCAAAGCCCTGAGGCCCTGAACACCCCGGCGACCATCTCCTGCGCCTGGGATAAAATCGCCTCCAACTGATCCGTTCCCTCGAAGCTCTCGGCGTAGATCTTGTATTTGTCCTCGGTACCGGACGGCCGGGCTGCAAACCAGCCGTTTTCGGCGACCACCTTCAGCCCGCCGATCGGCGCGTCGTTGCCCGGGGCTCGCGTAAGTCGTAAGACGATTGGCTCGCCGGCCAGTTCGCGCGCCGTGACCGCCTCGGCCGACAGGTTTCTCAAGATCTCCTTCTGAGCGGGTGTGGCCGGTGCGTCGATGCGCCGGTAGGCGGGCGTCCCCAGGCGCGCCGCGATTTCTCCGTAGATCTCTCCCGGGTCGCTCCCAGTGCCTGCCGTTATCTCAGCGGCCAGCAGATCGAGTATTATACCGTCCTTGTCGGTCGTCCATACGGATCCGTCTAGTCGCACGAAGGACGCCCCGGCGCTCTCCTCGCCGCAAAAGGCCAACCTTCCAGCAACCAGGCCGTCTACGAACCACTTGAAGCCGACCGGAACCTCGTATAGCCCGCGCTTGGCTTCGAGAGCCAGGCGATCGAGCAGAGAACTTGTCACCAGGGTCTTTCCGAGCTCGACCCTGGAATTCCAGCGCGGACGCCGACCGAACAAGTACCAGGCCGCGGCCGCCAGGTACTGGGTGGGACTCAAGAGCCCGGCCGAACGAGTGACAATCCCGTGCCTGTCTCCGTCAGGGTCGTTGCCGAAGGCCAGGTCGAATTTAGCGCGGTTCTCGATCAGGCCGGCCATGGCATGCGGCGACGAACAGTCCATTCGGATCTTGCCGTCGCCATCGAGCGGCATGAAGGCAAAGGTCGGATCCAACCTGCGATTGACCAGCTGGATGTCGATCTTGTAGCGCTCGGCAATGGGCTCCCAGTAGTCCAGAGTCGAGCCGCCCAATGGATCCGCGCCCAGAGACAAGCCGGATGAGGAGATCGCCTGCATGTCGATCACCTGTGCCAGGTCAGCCACGTAGGGCTCGATGAAATCGCGCTCGCGAATCTTGCCCGTATGCAGCGCCTTCTCGAGGGGCAGGCGCTTGAGCTCCGCAAGGCTTGAACGCAGGATCTCGTTGGCCCGCTTCTGAATCCATCCGGTGGTGTCGCTTCCGGCCGGCCCTCCGTGAGGCGGGTTGTACTTGAATCCGCCGTCGCCGGGTGGGTTGTGTGAGGGCGTTACAACTACACCGTCGGCCGATCCGCTCGTATTTGCGCGATTATGAGCCAGGATTGCATGTGAGACGACCGGCGTCGGGGTGGCTCCGTGCCCGGGTTGGATCATGACCTGTACGGCATTGGCCGCGAATACTTCGAGCGCGCTTTGCTGTGCCGGCCCGCTCAGCGCGTGGGTGTCCTTGCCCAAAAAAAGGGGGCCGTTGATTGAACGGCTTGCGCGGTAGTCGCAGATCGCTTGCGAGATGGCTAGTACGTGATTTTCCGTAAAGCTACCGTCGAGTGAGCTGCCGCGATGACCCGAAGTGCCGAAAGTGACGGCCTGGCTCGGGTCGTTAGCGTCGGGTTTCTGCGAGAAATACAGATCTACAAGCCTGGACACATCTATCAGACTTTCCTTCGGTGCGGGCTTTCCGGCTAATGGGTGCAATTTCATCGATTCCTCCATATGCAACAGCCAAGCGTTGTGATAATAGGAAGATCCACTTGACCAGGCAATGTGTTTCTTCTAGAAGATCCGTTGCTGAAACATGACACAGGAGACTTACTTGACTTTCAAAGATGATACCGGCTCGGCCTCGGTGGGCGCCTTCCTCGATCGCCGGCGCGATGCAGTAATAGGCAGGGGCCGCTTTGATCAACTCTTTGCTGAATATCGGCGACACGCCGACAGCCTCGGAATCCTGCCCGACGAACAAGCCTGCCGAATGATGCTCGACTGCCTGGCGGCGGTTACCCTGCAACTGGCACTGCACCCCCCCGATGAATTCAGTGCCTGGACGCTGAACATCAAGCAGCCAGCATTGAACTTCTTCATCGCCGGCGATAACAGCCAGTTCATTGTCACCGGACGCGTATATGCAAACAACGTAAAAACCAGCGACTCGAGCCGCTTGTTCCTCGAGTCACAGCGACCCAGGCACGAACCCAGCCGCAGCGTTCTGGATGTCAGCGGCACCGACGTACTCATGATTTTCGAGCAGTTCCATGAGCGCTCCGAGCAGATCCCCTCGCGCCTGTTCGAGTTGAGTGACGGCGAGCACGTGTTCATCCAGGGCATGCCCCGGGTCGATACCGACTGGCTGCATTCTCTCGATCGGCGTGCGGCGGAAAGCTATCTTGCAAAAGAACTGGAACCGATCGAGCAGCGCCGATATCGCTTCAGCTGCGGCTGCGACCCATATAAGGTGTTGAAGATCATCCACGGCATGTACCATGGAAAAGCCGATGAACTATTTCAGGGTGAACACCAGGTTGAGGTTTCCTGTCCACGCTGCGGTCGGCGATTCTGGGTCACCCGTCATGAATTCGATCTGGGTCCGGATAAGGTAGGAGCAGCGTAATCTATTTCTTTTTTGGCACCCAGGCCCAGATCATCTCGCAGCGGATCGGCTCGTCACCAGTCTCGTCGGTTACATGGACGTCGATCGAGGTGCTGCCCTTGGGATCGCTGTTCATCTTCTTGCGCTGGTCATCGGTAATCGTGGCCACGGCCCGCATGTTTCCCTTGGTGCGCTTCTTGTAGTCTACATGTATAGACTTGATAAGCGGCAGCTTATCGTCGGGAAGATTCATGGCCACCACGAAGCCGGATACAGTCTCGGCCAGCAACGCCATGGCCGCGGCGTGAACATTATGAATGTGATTCTGCACCCTTTTCTTGTTAGGAATTCTGCCGATCACTCGCTCGGCGGTGAGTTCTTCTATGTGAATCAAAGAGGTGCCGACATAGGGCACTTTTTTGGTAACGCTGAGGGTGAGTATGCGTTGCCTGACAATGTCGGGTAACAGGTTGATGCTCGATATGATTCTGTTGATCCTGTTCGGTTTGTTCATCTGAGCAGTCCCCATCTAGAAAACAACTATGTTTACCCTGTAATTCGTAAAGAATCAAGGATGACTACGAAAATGTTGTTCAGCTAAAGACTACAAGGCGTAACCCATGCAATACACCAAATAGCTCATCAATAATAAATAGTTACAAGTATTTAAAATTGCATGCCTGTTTTTGTCAACATCAAGATACACAAGAGCCCGATCTTCAGGGTTGGCACCTTGCCATAACTACTTGAAAGATAAATAGACTGATCGATCAGTGATGGGTGGCACGCTGTTTGCTCAAGCAGCTGGTCAAACCCAATTCAGGGAGGCAATAATGAATCGATTTTTGACCATTCTTTCGCTAAGCGCGCTTCTTTTCGCATCTTGTGGGGGAACCGATAATAATCACGAAGACTTCGGCAGCAACCCATTCCTTGAGGGACTCGAGAACGGCAAGGAAGATACCGGTTATGTCAATCTGCGCGGAGTCGAAGTACATGTCACGCTCGAATCGGATATTCAAGTATCCTCCTCGTGGCGCATTTTCGACGCCCCGGCCGACCTGGCCCAGTTCGCGGTAACCTACCTCCGCAAACGCGACAGCTTCTATATGGAGCTTCTGGCAGAAGACACCACGACTCCGGATCGCGTCGAATGGCTGGTCGATGGCGAGTGGCTGACTCACGAGCAGGCCAGCCAGATCGACCGCAGCAAACTCACCCACTTCCGCATGCAAGATGTCAACGCCGTGGTAATGGGCTACCAGGCCGACCAGATCGAGGTTGGCAAGACCTTCGAGGCCCCGGTGCCGATCAAGCCCGATTCGATAATGGCAGACGCCGGTGACAAATGTGTCGATGCGGATGCACACCTCGGTCTCAGCCAAAGCATCTACTGGTATCTGTGGAATCCAAAGCACTCAGGCTGCCAGCAGGAACTACTGCAGACCATGACTCTGACCGTGACCGAAGTGCTGCCCGACAACCCCGACAGCTACCCCGAGTACGACAAGCTCTGGGAGGACGGCAAGCTGACAGCCGCGGTTTTCTTCGGCAAGTTGGACGACGGCGACGTGGCCGATGACTGCAATTGGGACAACGTCAAGAAGCTCGGCGACTGGTTGATCGAGGCCGGCTTCACAGAGAGCAGCGATGCACCGATGGGCAAGCGCTATATGAAGAGCTCGGGCGAACTGAGCGTGATCATCGACATCTACGGCCCCGACGTATTTAATTCGGTTGCCGACTATTCGCGCTTTGGCAACTGGCAGCGGGCGGTCAGCGAGCACGAGATCGTCATGTACAACGGCCACAGCGTGCTGGGTACCGGTTATGCCTTCGAACAGGCCGACTATCCCGACTTCTATCAGATATTCCAGATTGCAAGCTGCTTGTCCTACGAATACTACGTGCGCCCGGTGCTGGCCGGCAAGGGTGACTGGACAAACGTAGATGTCATCTCCAACCTGACCCCCACCTATTACTCCGAGAACTTCCCGCTAACCACGACCGTGCTGGCCAAACTGGTCTGGGGCTTCGAGAACCAGGGACGCGCCTCCTGGCAGGACATCATGGAAGCAGTCAGCCACAAACTGGGCCATGCCCGCTTCGGCGTCTCCGGCGCACGCGGCAATTGCTATTCGCCGTCGGGCAATCTGTGCAATACAGACCCGGATCCCGATCCAGATCCTGTCGAGAAAAGCTATACAAACGGCGATCGGGTCGATATTCCCGACAACCAGCCCGAGGGCATAGTTTCGACCATAGTTGTCCCCGACGACTTCAAGGTCGGATCGCTGCAGGTCGAGTTGGACATCAACCACACCTATGTCGGCGATCTCGAGGTTGTGCTTTCCCACGCGGGCAGAAGCTACACTCTCTGGGATCGTGCCGGAGGATCCGCCGAAAACATACAGGACACATTCAGCGCCGCCGGGTTCAACCAGTTGGAGGCCGCGGGCGAATGGACGCTTACGATAAGCGATAATGCCGGAGCAGACGTCGGAAGGCTCAATAGCTGGACGTTGGTTTTTTCAGCCGACGACGGCAACAATCCCGACCCCGGCGACGAACTGCGCTACGAGGACGCCGCGGGCACGCCAATTCCGGACAACGATTCGGGCGGTATCAGCCGAACCATGAGCGTTCCCGATTCCGTGACCATCGCTGCTCTCAAGGTCGAGTTGAACGTCAAGCACACTTATGTCGGCGATTTGCAAATCGAGTTGCAGCACAATGGCACGAGCTACGCCCTGTGGGACAGGTCCGGCGGCGGAGCCGACGACATCCACCAGACCTTCGATGTAACTACCTTCGCGGGCCAGGATGCAAGCGGTGACTGGACATTGGCCATAAGCGACAGGGCTTACCTCGACAAGGGCACCCTGGATTCCTGGGCCCTGGTAATCACGCCCGCCGAATAGGCGTAAATCAGCGTACCTGTTTGCCGTCTTTCCAGCGACCTTTTATCTTCTTACCGTTCGGGAAAATATAGCTGCCCTTGCCGTTGGGTTTGTCGTTTCTGAAACTGCCCTGGTAACGCGTCCCGTCTGGAAGCGTTAACACTCCCCGGCCGCACTTGTGGTTGTCCTTCCAGTCACCCTCGTACTTCTCGCCGGTTTTGGAAGTCAGCGTCCCATGACCGTTGCGCTTGTCGTCCTTCCACTGGCCCTCGTAGCTGTACCCGTCCGGCCAACTCATGCTGCCTTGGCCTTGGCGCAGATCGTTCTTCCAGGATCCCGTGCATTTCTTGCCGTCGGGCCAGAGGTAAACTCCCTTGCCATGCTTCAGGCCCGCCCTGAAACCGCCCGTGTAGCTGCGCCCGTCGGGCCATCTCATGCTGCCTTGCCCCTGCGGCTTGCCGTCTACGAATTCACCATCGTAGCTTCGACCGTCAGACCAGGTCATGACAGCCTTTCCCGTTCGCTTGCCTGATCTGAACTCGCCCGTATACACCGATCCGCTCGGCCAGCGCATGCTCCCCTGACCATCCTGGCGGCTGTTTTTCCAGTGTCCCTCGTAACTTCTGCCGTCCGGCCAGCTATATTTCCCCTGCCCCGAGCGCTTGTCGTTCTTCCAGCCGCCCTCGTAGCGCCTGCCGTCGGGAAGGCTGTAGCTGCCCTGGCCCTGCATCTTGCCCTTTTTGAAGTCGCCTTGATAGACACGACCGTCGGGCCAGGTCATGCTGCCGCGACCGTGCATGTGACCGTCTTTCCACTGGCCGTCGTAAACTTTGCCCCGCGCGTCGACGTAGCGTCCCTTGCCGTTGCGCTTGTTGTGCTGCCAGTTGCCCTCGTACTTGCTGGAATCGGGTTTGATAAAAGTGCCCTGGCCCTGAAACTCACCTTTGACCAAGTCACCGATGTAGTACGATCCGTCGGGCCAGGTATACGTCCCATGGCCGTCCATGACGCCGTCTACAAACTCACCCTCGTAAACGTGATGTTTGCCGCTGGTCGCCTTGCCGTGCCCGTTGGCCAGCCCGCCGCGACACTCCCCCACATATCTCCAGGTGCTGCCCTTTTTCGAAAGAACTTTGCAGTCGCCCGCCCAGAGCAAGCCTTGCGCAAAGATGCACGTTGCAAAAATCACGAAAGCCGCTGTTCGTCTGATCACGTCCACTGTCTCCCGCGCTGGTTGTTGCAGGGACCAGTGTAGCGCCGCAAAAAAAGCGGCACAAGACCGAAAAACGCTGTATCAGAAGTTGGCGCTGTCAATCATTGGCGAGAGCAGCCCGACAATCCAAAGGCCGGCAGATAACAGGGTCGCGAGCTGGGCGCGCCGATAGGCGCGAAATTTATGTTCGACAACCATGGACAGGTCGTAGATCTGGCCGCTCAGGCTTTCCGCGATCTCAGAAGGGCGTGCCGAGTTGAAGTCTTCAACGTAGGCGGTCTTGTTTCTCCGCTGGCGCACATGTCCAAAAAAAACCAGCTTGGCCCTGTCGCGTCTCATCATTCCCGGCAGCCTGGCGAAAATCACGGCCATGCACATCAGGATGGCCATGGCGGAGACGAACACGGCCGCGATGCCCAGCTTGGAGCCCATCGCGTCAACCGCACCCATGGCAAGGAAGATCGAGTTGATAAGCAGCAGTGAGTTGGCCTTGCCGTCGGTGAAATTGACAAAAGACTGATTGTAGTCGAGCACCGACATTGCGAACTCCATGCGCTTGACCGGACCGAGCTCGTCTGCAGCAACCTGTCTACTCGGCCCTTCTTCAAGCCGGCCTACAACTTTCAACATCGCAGAATCCATTTGCTTGCCTCCTTTCTTCACTACTGAGTTTTGCAATCATTGTGCCATCGATTTTCAGCAGATATTCTGTAGGACTGCGAAGATGAGCCAAGAAGAGTCGATCCAGATCGGAGCAACTGGATTGTGCTCCGTTCCAAAATGGCGCGGGCAGACCTTGTCGGCCACAGATGGATGTGATAGATGATTCGTGATCTTGGCCCGAATTACTTGCCCGGGGTGGCAACGTGCTGGAACCGATCGTACAGGACTATCTCGACGCAAGCACTAAGCTCGATTGTGAGGCATTCTGTAAACAGGTCGGAGCGCCTGTACTGGTTGTGCGGCGGGCCCCTCAAGAGCAAACCTTCCAGCTGGCGGCCACCCAGATGCACGAAAGCCAGAAGAAAAGCAACAATAGGCGACCCAAGATTGGTCATCAGTTGCCCGTTTTGGAACTGCGCGGCGGCCGAGGATCTTCAGGCGAAATCGGTGTCGGCCGGGCCGAGGAAAATGGGATCATGATCCCGGACGAGACCGTCTCGGCTAGGCACGCCCGTTTCTTTTTTGTCCGCACCAGCGGCATCATGCTTCTCGAGGATCTCGAGTCGACCAACGGAACGACCATCAACGGCAAGGCAGTCTTGCCCGGGCGAGCATTCGAACTTGCCGACGGCGACGAGTTGACGTTCGGAGACACACGATTCGTCTTCTTCTATCCGCAAGGCTTTTACACCGCCCTGCACGAGATGATCGACTCGACTCAAGACTGATCTGGCAACGGAGAACAATTTAGTGCCTTACCTCCAGACAGGCAACATCCGTACCTACTACGAGATCAACGGCAGCGGCGATCCGCTATTGTTGATCCACGGCCTGGGATCGAGTACGCGGGATTGGGAATTCAACCAACCCGCGCTTTCGAAAAAATACCGGATTATCACCTACGACGTGCGCGGCCACGGCCAGAGCGACAAGCCTCCCGGTCCGTACAGCATAGCCGACTTTGCGGCGGACGCCGCCGGTCTTCTCGAAACACTCGAGACAGGATCTGTGCATGTCGCCGGCGTATCGATGGGCGGTATGATAGGCCTGCAACTCGCTCTGGACTCGCCGAGTCTGGTCCGCTCTCTGGCTGTGGTCAACTCGGGCCCTGAACTGCGCCTGGACGGCACCCGCGCCAAGATGATGCTGTGGCTGCGCCTGTTTATTGTGCGTGTTCTCGGCATGCGCATGGTGGGCCGCAAGCTGGCCCGGGAGATGTTTCCCGAAAGCGATCAACAAGAAATGCGCCGCAAGGTGATAACCCGTTGGGCCGAAAACGACAAGCGCTGCTATCTGGACAGTATTCGTGCACTTGTGAACTGGAGCGTTACGAACAGGCTTACGGAGATCAGCTGCCCGGTGATCGAAATCCGCGGTGATCTCGACCAGACACCGTTATCTTTAAGCGACGAGCAACTGGCCACGATCCCCGACGCGCGCAGGGAAGTGATACCGGGATCGCGCCACGCTACTCCGGTAGATCGCGCGGATGAGTTCAACCTCGCCCTTCTGAATTTCCTCGACGCCTGCGGCGGCGCAGCAGAACCAACCCCAGGTAACCCAAAGCCATAAACCCTCCGGAGCCGGCCCGGCTAGACGAACATCCGCAACCGTTCGAGTCATCACCACCGCAGACGCCCTCGTCCGTCTGGCCGTCACAGTCATCGTCCTGGCCGTTGCATTCCTCGACGTGGCCTGATCCGTTTTCCGAGCAAACCACTCCGTCCCCTGCCGAGTTGCAGACATACAGGCCTTCGGCGCAGGCGTCCTCGTCTTCTCCGTCGCAGGCGAGTCCGAGGTCGCTGAAGTCCTCGTCGGTCTGGCCGTCGCAGTCGTCGTCCTGGCCGTTACAGATTTCTGTGACAGCGACGTCACCCTGGCAGACGACCCCGTCCCCGGCCGGGTTGCAGACAAAAAGCCCGTTCGAGCACTCGTCGGCGTCGTCGCCGTCACAGGCCTGTCCGAGCGTCGTGAAACCCTCGTCCGTATCCGAATCGCAGTCGTTGTCGATGCCGTCGCATTTCTCCGAGGCCCCGGGATTGACGGAATTGTCGGCATCGTCGCAGTCAGTCCCGCCGCAGCCCACATCGGCATAGCCGTCGTCATCGTTGTCGTGGCAGCCGCTCTGGCAGGTGTAGCCTCCGCTGTCGATGCAAACCTGCCCTGCCCCGCAGGCATTCCCGCAGGTGCCGCAGTTTGCAGTCGCGCTCAGTGAGGCCTCGCAGCCGTTGGCAGGAGCATTGTCGCAATCGCCGAAGCCGGAAATACAAGCGCCAATGGCGCAGGTCCCGGCGGCGCAGCTTCCGGCCGCATTTGCGAACCTGGCGGTGCAGTCGTCGTCGCAAGCGCTGCAGCGCGTGTCGCTGCCGAGCTGCGTTTCGCAGCCGTTAGCCGCCTGGCCGTCGCAATCGGCGAATCCCGCCTGGCAATCACCGAGAACGCAAGCCGAGTTGACGCACGCGGCGCCGGCGTGATCGAAAGAACAAGCGTGTCCGCAGGCACCGCAGTTTGCTGCATCGGAGCCGAGCCCTGCCTCGCAGCCGTCGGCCGAATCGCCGTTGCAATCGCCGTAACCCGGAGCGCAGTTACCCATCTGACAGGCTTTTTGAACGCAGGTGGCCGCCGCGTGCGCGTAGGCGCAAGTGTTGTCGCAGGCCCCGCAGTGAACCACGTTGCCGCGCAGGTCGGTCTCGCAGCCGTTGTCACCGAGACCATCGCAGTTGCCCCAGTCGGTATCGCAACCTTGAAGCTCGCAGCTGCCGGCCGTACACGAACCGCTACCGTGATCAAAGGCGCAGGCGTGGCCGCACGAACCGCAGTTGGCGGCAGAGTCGTCGAGCGCCGTCTCGCAGCCGTTAACCGTGCTGGAGTCGCAGTCGCCGAAGCCGGCCTGGCAGTTGCCCATGATGCAGGCGCCCGCGCTGCATGACGCCGCCGCGTTGGCGAACGAGCAGACCGTCGTGCAACCGCCGCAGTTCTGTACGTCGCTCGAAACATCGGTCTCGCAGCCGTTGGCATCGCTGGAATCGCAGTCGCCAAATCCAGACTGGCAGGCGCCCATCACGCAAGCGCCCGAGCTACACGTCGCCGCCGCGTTGGCGAACGAACAGGCCGTCGCGCAGTCGCCACAATGCTGAACGTCGCCAGACACGTCGGTCTCGCAGCCGTTGGCATCGCTGGAATCGCAGTCGCCGAAGCCCGAAAGGCATGCACCCATCGCGCAGGCGCCGGAGACGCAAGAGGCCGCGGCATTGTCGTAGGCGCAAACCGTCGAGCAGTCGCCGCAATGCTGGGCGTCGCTGAAGACGGCGATCTCGCAGCCGTCCGAGTCCAAGACGTTGCAGTCGGCGAAGCCGCTCTGGCAAGTCCCCATCTGGCACTGCCCCGAGACACACGTCGCCGTCGCATGGCTGTAGTTACAAATAGTCAGGCAGTCTCCGCAGTGCTGGATATCGGAAGAAACGTCGGCTTCGCAGCCGTCGGCAGCTAGTGCATTGCAGTCGGCGAAGCCTGTGTCACACGAGATTACTGTGCACTGACCGCCGACACAACCGTGCTGGTTGACACCGGGCAAGTCGCAGTCGGCCGGCGTGTTGCAAGGGTTTGTCACCTGGCAGTCGATCATCAGGCTCCAGCCGTCCAGGCTGCCTGTGTCAATCGAAGCCGTGTCGGCCACGTGCAGCGTCCAGGCGCCGGTGGCGCTCTGGCCGTCGAACTCAGTCGGGTTGTATGTCTGGTGCAGGTCCTCCTGGGAGCCGCCCTCGTGATCGTGCAAGATCACCAGCGTGGCCGACGGACTCATGAGCGTCACCATCAGGTCGCCGATGTAGGTATGGGTTATGTTGACCGTGACCGAAGTGTGCAGGATGGTGCAGGCGGTGTTGACCTGGATGACGCTGTCAATCCCGTTGGAGTCGTTGTCGGGGATGTCGATCGGCGTGTCGGTCGAGAAAGCGCTGAACGACGGGTAGACGTCACGGACGGTGATGGTCACGCTGTCCGGCGCGCTGGTCAACTCGCCGTCGGATGCCTCAACCTCGAAGACCAGATCGGTCTGAGCCATGACAAAAGCAGCCGTGAACGAGGGGTTGGCGCTGGAGTCGTCCTGCAAAGTCACCGCCGGCCCGCTCGTCTGCGTCCAGTGGTAGATCAGCGTGTTGCCGTCCGGATCGGACGAGCCCGAGGCGTCGAGCGTTACCGCGTCGCCCTCGTCGACCGTCTGGTCGGGCCCGGCGTCGGCCACAGGTGCGTGGTTGACACCGGCGTGCATGGGCACGTCCAGATCGATAGGATCCGAGTCAACGTGCACCTGGCGGCTCTCGGGCAGGTAACCGGTGGCCGTGAAGAGCATCTGGTGATCCGAGTTGGCCAGTACCGGCCGCCCGAAACGCCCGGCGCTGTCGGCGCGCAGCGGCCACTGGCCCATCTCGAATGGATGGTTGACGTACTGGTACTTGGCCTCTAGCGGCGCCAGCGTGTCGGCGTCGTAGGTATGGCCCCCGATCGACGGATAGTCGAGCGTGCGGTCGAGCAAGTGCCCCCAGGCAGCGCGCTGGCGCTGACAGGTCACATCGCGGTAGCTTGCAAAGTCGGGCTGGAATCCCGAACTGTTAAGCTCGATAGTCAGGCCGACCGCCCCGGCCGTGCCGTAGGCGTTGTCGTCCGCGCCGCCGGGCGCCGAGTAGAGCACGTCCGGGGCAGTGCCGATGGACCACTGGCCGGTCTGACCGCTATCGGTCTCTACCCGAGCGTTGAGAGCCTGGCCGATAGAAGACAGCATGTCCTGCTCCTGGGTGCGCCCGCAAGCGGTCGGCCAGATGATGTACTCGCCGTAACTGTGATAGTTGATGTAGTACTGCGGCCTGAGCTCCTGCTGGAGCGCCGAGATGGTCTGGGTCTCTATCTCCGAGGCCGGTCCGCTGCCGTGATAGGTTTCATCGTAGCATGAATCGCTGGAGCCCGAGCAAAGTCGGTAGTTCCATTCGAAGTTGCGATTGAGATCCACTCCGATATCGGATCCGCAGGCGGGGTCGCGGTTCTTGCGCCACATGTTGTCATGTTCGAAAACGTAGGCCGCCCCATCCGGGTTGACCACCGGGACGATCCAGATCTCAATCTCGTCTACCCAGCGGGTTACCTGCGGGTCGGAGCCGTAGTTGGAAGTCAGGTAGTCGATGGCGTCCAGCATGACTTCCTGGGTCATCACCTCGCGGGCGTGGATCTCACCGTCCATCATGTAGGTCGGCTCGTCCTCGTCTGTGTTCACGTTGTCAGAGATCTTCATGGCCCAGATCTTGTGACCCTCGTAAAGGTTATCCTCCAGCAGGACTTTCTTGGCGATGGATGGGTAAGCCGCCTGGACCTGATCGAGAAAGGCCTCTACCTCGGCCGGGTCGTGGTAATCCGTGAGAGCACGCGCGGCCTTGTCCATATCGAGCGCCCGGGTGGCGCCAATCACCTTGGCATATTTCGAAAAGATCAGCTCGCGCTGATCGGGGCTGGTTAATACGTCGACGAAGCCGAGCCGCTGGTGCGACCCGGTCACGTCGTAGCCGTCTTGATCGAGATGGTGTCGCAGCTTGAGGGGTTGCTCGGTGTAAAGGCGTGTCCAGACCCGCCCGCTCTCCAACTCCTGCACCTTCTTGCCGCCGGGATCGATCGAACCCTCGGAACAGGCGCCCAGCGACAGCGCCATCCCCAACAGAATCGCTAAGATTCTCATCGTTTACTCTCCTTCTCGTCCCCTCTTGTTCGCCGCCGGCGTAATGTCGTTCCCAGAAGCAGCATGATCACCAATGTCATGATCGCACCCGTGCTCTTACGGGAACGCGTCATACAGCCGCATCCTTCACTGTCTCCGGCCCGATCGCCGGCAGTACCAGAATCGGAGCCGCTGTCGGCTCCAGCATCCTGCCCGGAGTCCGCAGTCTGATCGGCGGCGGCGCTGCTATCCGATCCGCTGTCTGTTCCAACGTCAGCTCCGGCGTCGAGACCCGCATCCTGTCCGGCGTCAGCTCCTGCATCGGCTCCGGCATCTCCACCCGCATCGGCGCCGCCGTCGTCGACATCCGCCGGACTGGTCTGATCGAGCAGTTCGATCTCGCCGTACAGCTCGGGGATCTTGGAAACCCCGATGCCGGGCGTCCATTCGATCCATCCCAGGCGCCCGGCGCCGTCGGCGTCGTTCACCACGAAAGAAAAACGCAGCAGCGATCCGGGAGTGTGTGTCACGCCCGGCAGGGCGGACGATCCTATGCGAATCTCATAGCTGGTCGTGGCGCCGTTACGCACTATAGCCGTCGAGAAATCGTCCGTCGCTCCCGGGGGGCCGTGAAAGCGATAAGACAGAGCCTGGCCACCAGCCAGAGCGAAGCCGAATTCATGGTCGTCGATGTCGTCGTAGCCGTCTCCACCGTTTGCGCCAACGTCGAAGGCCAGCTGAACGGAGTCTGCCTGCCAAAGCTCGGCAGCGGTATGATCGTTGTCCTGGATATCGTCGGTGACCTCAAAGGAAAAGTAGAGATCGGTTCCGGCCCAGCGCACGGCCGCACGGACCGAAAGATCTCCCGCGCCCGTCAGGGGTTCGATCCCGTGCCAGGCCTCATCGCCGAGAGAAAGCCAGCCATCCGGGCCGACGTCGCCAAGGTCGCCGTCGAGAGTCATGCCCGGCGTGCGATAGGCGTCGATGCGCAGCCTTGGCGGATCGTCCGACTCGTCGTCGTCCAGCGCGCCGGTGCAGCCGCGATCGTCGAGATCTGTTCGTCCGTCTCCGTCGTTATCGGCGCCGTCGCCGCATTGTGGCGGCGGCTGGGTGCCGACAATCTCGGGATGGTCGTCGATGAACTGGCGCAGCGCCAGGAAGGCAGGCTTCAAGCGGAAATCGTCGGGGAAGGTGCGCGAACCCGGCGAGCCGGTTACCGCCCGCATCAGTCCGAAACCGTCGATGGTGCACTCCGGCTGGTCGGGCTTGCAGTCCTGGATCTCGTAGAAGAAAGAATTGGTGTACCAGGCCCGTGCAAGCTGTTCCTCGAGCACCCGAGTAACGTAGGTCGCCTGGTTGTCCTCCTCGCTCGAATCGTCCGGCGTGGCCCGATAGCCGGTCTCGGTTATCCACACCTCGCCCATCCAGCCGGCCGCGTCCAGTATCTGCCTCAGCGAGCGTCGCGTAAATGGAAAACGCTGGAACTCGAGCGCGTTATCGAAGCAGTCGCCGCCCAGCCCGTAGGGCAGGCAACCGGTCTCTATGAAATCCTGGTAGATGTGGTGGGTGATGATGTCGAAGGTGTTGATCGGCACGCGGCTGAGCACGCCCTCGAGGTAAACGTCGCAGTCGCCGACGTTCGCTAGTTCCGGCCCTAGCACCAGGCAAGAGGGGCAGGCAGACCGGACGGCCGCCGCGCCGGGCATCAAAATAATATTGGCGTAGTCGTCCAGCGTTCCCTCGAAGAAGCCGCTCAGGTTGGGCTCGTTCCAGATGCCGAAGTGGGTTACGTTGTAAGGCGCCGCTGAGAAATGGGCGACGAAGTTCTGGACGAAGTTCACCCAATCAGTCGAGTCAACCGGACAGTCGTTACCGAATTCGCCATCGGTGTCGCCCTTGCGGCTGACCCACTCCGGCGTGTAGCCCAGCGAGACGAAGATCTTCAGGCCGGCGGCGTTAGCCCGTGTTACATAGTTTTCCATCTGGCCGTAGTTGTAGACTCCAGCCGACGGATTGAGATTGAACCAGTTGGCATCCATGCGAACCCAGCCGACACCCAGATCGGCGCAGGCGTCGATGAAGGTCTGACGTCCGAGGTGGATATTCATCCCGACCGAGTTGTCTCCCAGGCCCGCCGAGGCGCGGGGCACGATGGAAAAGAACACAAGGACAAGCGCGCCCGTGAGCAGCAGGCTGTGTCTCATGAAAATCTCCTTCCGTATGCAACTTCGAACCATATTGCTCGCCTTGCGCCCGGGTTGCAAGCCCCGTGGCCGGCTGTTCCTCATTTCCGGCAAATTGCTTCGCTCGAAACCATTCGCTCGCGTTGCGTCCTACCGTCCGCAACCTTCCAGCAGGATATCCTGGCAGGGGGTAGCGCCGTCCTCGGCCGCCGGGCAATCGCTTCCATCAAAGACAACGCCGTAACTTCCCGGGTAGAGATCGAGTTGATAGACAGCCGGTCCCTGGCTTTCCAGGGTTGCCTGCAGGCTGTCTCCCGATTCTTCAGAGACGAAAAACAGGCTGCCGCGCTCGCCGCCGGTCACGCCGTCCGGCATCTGGGCCGCGTTGACAGTTATCTGCCCGGAGATCGCAAGCACCTCTAGATCGAGATCGAGCGCGCCGTTGCCCGAAAGTTGCACGTTATCTCTGAGAGTTACTCTGGCGCAGGGCACAGCGCCCCTCGGACAGTCGTTGTCGTTTACAAAATCGACCCGATAGCTTCCGGCAAAGACTTTCATCAGGTACTGGGCTGGGCCGTCGGCTCCCAGCGCGGCAGCGATCTGCGTCTGTTCGTTATCAACGAGAACAACCCGTCCGCGCACCCGGCCGTTGGGACTGGCGTCCATCTGAGAGCCGTTGACCGTCACACTGCCGGAGACTGAGACGACATCGAGATCGAGATCGAGCACGCCATCGCCGGTCAAATCAACGGTTTTTAGCAACTCGCGCTGGCAAGGCAGCGCCTGATCGTCACCGCAAGCCAGGTTGTCCGCCAACACCTCGTAATGTCCTGTAAACAACACGACATCGTAGGTCGCAGGCCCGCTGACACCCAGCTGGAGCCGGACGTCAGAGGAATCTTGTGTCCTCGAAAAAACCAGCATGCCCCGGTTCTGGCCGTTTCCGGCCGAAGGCATGACCCCGTCGTTTACTGTCAACTGCCCACTGGCCTGGATCACCCGCAGATCATAGTCGGCAACGCCGTCCGCCGTCAGCGAGAGCGTCTCTGCCAGCATCTGCGACTGACAGGGCACGACTCCCGGGCGATCTTGCGGACAGTCGCTGTCGTTTTCGAAAGTCACCCGGTATACACCTTTGAAAATCGAGTGCTGGTAGGTCGCCGGTCCGGACTGCCCCAGGCCGACGGCAAGTTCTCCGTCTGCGTCCGAGAATACCAGCCGCCCGCGCTCGCCTCCCGTGACACTCAGTCCCATCTGGGCGCCGTTCAGCGTCAGCGCGCCCGAGACGGTCACCACCGGGAGATCGTAATCGAGCACCCCGGAGCTTTCGAGCGTGAGGCCGCTCGCCAGCGTTCGAGTCTGGCATGGTACCGGCGAAAGACCTGAAGCGGGGCAGTCGATCGAGTTGCTGACCGCCACCGTGTAAGTACCGCCGTAGAGTTTCATCAGGTAGGTCGCGGGACCGCTGCTACCCAACCCAGAGGCAACACTTCCCGTCCCGTCCGAGAAGGATATCCGTCCCCGCTCTGCGCCGCCGGAGCCTGGCTGCATTTCGGCGCCGTTCACGGTCAGCGCCCCGGACACGTCGATCACTTTCAGATCGAGATCGAGAACGCCCGGCCCGTTCAAGATCAACCCCGTGCGCAGCACCTTGCGCTGACAGGGAATGGCCCCATCTGTACAGTCGCTGTCGTTGGTGACTGAAACTTCGTAGCTGCCGGGCTTCAACTCAACCTCGTATGTGGCGGGACCCGCAGTGCCCAGGCCGGCCTCAGCGGCGGCGCCCGTCTCAGGACGGAAAACTATCCGGCCTCGCTCGCCACCACCACCAGCATGACTCATGACCGCACCGTTGACTGTGACCTGTCCGCTGACTTTGAAGCTCGAAACTTGAGAACTCGAAACATCGAGATCGAGGTTGCCGTCGATCAAAAGTGAAACGCCCTTCCGCAGAATCGTGCTCCCGCAGGGAAACGGGCCGTCTGGACAATCGGCAGTGTTGGCAAGCTCGATGGCGTAGTTGCCGGCGAAGAGACTTGTCTGATAGGTGGCAGGTCCATTAGACCCCAGATCCAGTGATATCCGCTTGTTGCTTCCGGCTAATAGAAATGACAGCGTACCGCGGGTGACCCCGTTGACCACGGAACCGGGATCGTGCCCGTCGACCGTGACCTTTCCTGTTATTCGCACGACGTCCAGATCGTAATCCAACGAACCCGATGTATTGATCTGCCGTCCCGAACAGCTTCCCTCGCAACCGTTAGAGACATCCCCGTCGGTATCTACGCGGCCGGGCAGGCAAGCCCAGTTGGCACATACACCCTGAACGCAGTCGCCCGCCGCCCCCGGCTGCTCGCAACGATGATCGCAATAACCGCAGTGTTGTGCCGAGCTATCGAGATCCACGCACGCGCCTGAACAGGCGCTCAATCCATCCGGGCAGCTGCTCGAACATTTTCCGGCGCCACAAACCTGTCCGGCTCCACAGGCATGGAAACACAAGCCGCAGTTGGCGGGACTGCTCATCAGATCGACGCAGCTACCGCCGCAATTCACCTCGGGCAAAAGGCACTCGCCGCCGTCCGGCAACCCGCCGTCATTGCCGGCCGAGCCTCCCCCGCAAGCATACACAATCAGCCCCAGCAAGAGCCCC
This sequence comes from uncultured Myxococcales bacterium, assembly GCA_964513625.1. GTDB lineage: Bacteria > Myxococcota > B64-G9 > B64-G9 > B64-G9 > DATKYQ01. The sequence continues at coordinate 37,555 of CAZENH010000008.1, forward strand.
AAGACGAACACGGCGATACTTTTCTCGCGCATTTTCTAATACCCTCTTACAAAAATTTTCATATAGTTCATTGTTGTCTACACAAGACGGAAAAACAAGGCAGATTTTTCCCGATAGAGCCTACTACTCCGCCCCTTCGGGGCTGAATTGTCAGTTGACGCTCAGGGCAGATCCTGCCTATGTTGTTCGATAAAATATGTCCCTGGAAATGTGCGGCTAACCTACTATTCAGGTTGGAAGCCTTGATTCGAAAACTTCAGACAATATCGAACTACTTGGTATTTCTGTTTTTGTCCTTTCTGGCAGCGATTGCCAGCGGCCAGGATCTGGGCGACCTGGAACAAGAAGAGAGCGGCCTGGAAGACGAGTTTGCCCTACTCGAGGAGGAACTTAGGGCCGACGAAGTCGAATCAGCCAGCAAGCGCCGCCAGTCCATCTTCTGGAGCCCTTCGGCAATTTCCGTGCTGCAGCGCGAGGACATTCGCAGTTCGGGAGCCAACACGCTGGCTGACTTGCTGAGAAGGGTCCCGGGATTCGATGTCTACGAGATGAAGCCTTCATTGCCCCTGGTGGGAGCCAGGGCCTTGACCGAACACTCCAACAACCTGGTGCTGGTGCTGGTTGACGGCCGCGAAGCCCTGATCGAGTTGACCGGATTTCCGATCTGGTCGGCTTTAACCATCGATCTGGAGGACATCGAGCGGATCGAGATCATCCGCGGCCCCGGCTCGACCCTTTTCGGGGCCAACGCCTTTGCCGCGGTAATCAACATTACCACGGTGACCGAACGGACGCCTTCGACCAGAGAAGTTCTCGTTACCGGCGGAGAGATTGGCCACCACAACCTCTACGGCAGAATCCAAGAGGCCTGGGCACTCAAAAAGGGCACATTGTCTTTCGGCGTCTCGGCCGGCAACGACGGGCGACTGAGTTCCTCGGATAGAAATGCCACAGACATGCTTTCGAAAAGGATCCGTTCTCAAGGCTACTTGCGCTACCAGCTCGGCCGCGATCTGTCTGTCTCCCTCCAGGGCGGCGTCATGAACGGAGACGGGTACATGTACCTGGTTCTGGGTGATTTCACAGATCGGAACGTATTCAACCACTATATAACAGCCAAGACTGAAATCGCCCTGGCTGATAACCTGATCCTCAAGGCCCAGGTCTACCACATCCGTTTCAGAGGCGACTTCCACTACCGATCGTCTATCGTTGCCTTTGGTCAGTGGCTGGCCGACGTTCCGGATTTTTCGGTTACCACCAACACCGTCGACACCCAGTTGCAAATCGACTACCGTGCCGGCGATTGGCTGCATCTCGTCGGCGGAACCAACTTTCGCTACAACATGCTGGACTCCGACAAGATCTTCGGCCGAAATCTCACAGAGATGCGCGGCGCAGTCTTTCTTCAGGCCCAGTTACAACCCTGGAACGTGCTCCAGGTCACCACCGGAATGCGGGCAGATTTGAACGACCGCACCGATCCGGCCTTCAGCCCCCGGGTGGCACTGGTCTATAGACCGGTGGCCGATCAAGCACTGAGGCTGAGCTACGGCCTGGCCTTCAGAAAGCCTTGTTTCCTCGAAAACCAACTGCATATAAAAGTTGTTAAATACGCCTTCGAGGAGATCTTCGACAAGCTGGCGACCACGATCGGCAATGAGAATCTGGTCAACGAACTCGTTCACTCGATCGAGGCAGGCTGGCGGGCATACTTCCTAGATGCCCGGATTAAGCTCTCGCTTGATTCCTTCTTCAACATCTACGAGAACATGATCTTCTTCAAACGCCATATTGCCCTGGACGGTTTTGGCGCTCCCAACATCCCCAATTCCGACTTGCAGTACGAGAATGCGGACGGGAAGGTGTACGCGGCCGGCGGGGAGGCCGAGATCATCTTGAGCCTTTCCGACAGCTGGAGCCTGTGGGGCAACATCGGTTTCCGCTGGGTGACCGACGATGACTTCGCACGTCTCAAGTCCGAACCAATCCTGAGAGCCAACCTGGGAGGCCGCTGGGACTCTTCTTGGGGGCTCTACATGGACCTGGCCCTGCACTATGTAACGTCCTACAACTTGGCGATGAGCTTTCCTGACGAGACCTTCGAAGAACATACCGATATCAGCCTGGGCAATCGCTGGCTGCTGATCGGCCGGGTCGGCTACCGGATCACCCAGGATCAGCCCAGCCAGATCGAGGCGGGGCTCACTGCCCGCGCCCCTCTCGGAGAGCCTTTCAGGGAATTCCCCGGTATTCAGATCGATGCCAGTACTCGCAGCGTCAGCGGTGCCGACTGGGCGGGTGAAAAGCTGGTGCGTTGGATATCACTGTATGTCAGGGGCTCTTTCTAGTCTGAAATTCAGATCCGCAGCAACCCACCAAAGCCTTACCAAAAATCCGGACACATGCTATCATTTTGTTTCAATAAATTATTACGAGAGGACACGCGTGCAAATGGGTTACGGAAAGTGCGTCGTTGCGGGGGTCTTGATCTTCTTGTTTGCGGGCGCAGATGTGCGCGCCGAGACCGGGATGGGGCTGATCATCGACAAGACCGACAAGGTTGCCCGCCGGGTAGACCTGCGCGATGACGTAATCATTTTCACCTCTCCGCCATTCGGCGTAAACGTGGCAAACGGCCGCTTTTCGCCGGACGGCAACCGGCTCGGCTACGTCGACGAGGACGGCCAGGTATTCGCCTGTGATCTCGACGGCAACGTGCAGAACTCTTTTCAGGCATTCTCCGCCGGCACACTCAGCTGGACGAACTCCGGCATCTGGATCGGTGGCGAGGGCAAGGCCGAGTTCTACGATCCGGACACGGGGACATCTCTTGGAGAAGTAACTCCGACCGGCGTGCCCGATCCATTCAAGATCAAGTTCAGGGTAGTCGCCCACAGCGAGACTTCGTACAGCGCGCTCGACTACCCGCCACCCGTGGCCAAGGTCGTCCTGCTCGATCAAGGCGACCAGGTGCTCGACCTGGGCGACGGCTGCAGCGTCGGCCCCAGCCCGGACGGCTCGATGTTCACCCACAACCTGTGGGAGAGCGGCAAGGAACATCAGACCATGAGGATCCACGATCGTTCCGCTCAAGTGCTCTACTATTTCTATCTCTTCGACATCATCCCCTACCCCGCCGGTGAGACCGACAAGTGGAGTTGGAACAGCCAGAGCTGGTCGAGCAATTCGCAAGACATCATTTTGATTCCGGCCGGGCACGGCTTCCCCCAGATGGATGACAGCACCATGCCCTGGATTTACAACCTGGCCACGGGCCAGTCCCATTGCCTGTACTCCGATCCGCAGGCCCTGGGTGTTTTCTGGCACATCTCCGACTTCTACGCCGGCAAGGTCGGAGTGGTTATCCCCGAAGTCAACATCGAGCGCTTCGAGGCGATCCCGTCAACCATCCGCAACGGCGAGAGCGCCAACCTCGAGTGGCGGGTCGTAGAGGCCAGCGAGGTCCGCCTCGACGGGCAGGTTGTTGCGTCCGAGGACACCAAGAGCGTCTCTCCCTCGGCAACCACGACCTACCATCTCGAGGCCGACGGCGAGGGCGGGCCCAAGACCGCCCAGGTGACCGTTACCGTCAGCGACAACCAGGCTCCCGTGGTAAACGCCGGCCCCGACATCGAGGTGGGCGTCGATGTATTGACCGCCCTGAACGCCTCGGTCACCGACGACGGTTTTCCTGACGGAAACCTGACTTATCTGTGGACCCAGGAATCGGGATCCGGCACGCTAGTCTTCAGCCAGCCCGACCAGGAAGACACATCAATCAGCTGCCCTGAAGAGGGAGAATATGTCCTGCGCCTGACGGCTTCCGACGGTGATCTTGAGGCCTACGATGAGATCACCGTCACTGCAGTGGAAGAACAGCAGAAATCAATCCATATTGCTGCACCAAGGACCGGCGACATCTGGACGGTGGGAGAACTAAGAACCATCGAGTGGACCGCCGTCGGCATCCAGGACGTGGTGATCTACTTCTCGAGCGACGACGGCGACGGTTGGACCCCGCTGGCCTCCAGCATCGACGACCAATCGCCAGACTGGGGCAGCTTCGCCTGGGAGATCCCCGACCAGCCATCGACCGAGTGCTGGGTGCGCATGGAAAGTTATTTCGGCGAGGCACCGACCCAGTCGGGTCCATTCAGCATAGCCCGCCCCGGTGAGAATGACGAAGTAGTAGTCATGGGCGGCTGCGGCTGTGGGTCCGGTGGACAGAGGCACCCGGCAGTGCCCGCGCTGTTGATCTTAGGCGTGTTTCTCGTTTACTTACCGCAGAGAAAACGGAATTCTTTCCGCCCGCAGTAGCTAATCCGGTAACGCATGTCCTGCCAGTGCTTGCATGACCAGCGCTGTTAAACTATGCTAACCAACCTGAGGCCACCCAACCTACATGGAGGTGCGAGATGCACGAGAGACAAACACTTACTGGCTGGCTGACACTCGGGTTGCTATCGGCTGCTCTGCTCACGTACGTACCGCGTGCCGCGGCCGAGGAGGGCATGTGGACGTTCGACAATCCGCCTGTAAAGGCACTCAAGGAAAAATACGGTTTCGAGCCGACGCCCGCCTGGCTCGAGCACGTGCGCAAGTCGGCGGTACGCTTCATGGACGGCGGCTCGGGCTCGTTCATCAGCCCGCACGGGCTGGTAATCACCAACCACCACGTGGCCATCGGCCAGTTGCAGAAGATGTCCTCCGAAAAGAAGGACTACGTCAAGGACGGCTTCTACGCCAAGACGCCGGCCGATGAGATCAAATGTCACGATCTCGAATTGAACGTGCTCGACTCGCTCGAGGACGTCAGCGCGCGCGTCATGGCCGCCGTCAAGAAGGGCATGAGCGAGGCCCAGGCGCTCAAGGCGCGCAAGGCCGAAAGGGCGCGCATCGAGGAGCAGGCCAAGAAAGAAACCGGCCTGCACTGCGAAGTGATTAGCCTCTATCATGGAGGAGAGTACTGGCTGTATCGCTACAAGAAATACACCGACGTGCGCCTGGTGATGGCGCCCGAGCGCCAGGCGGCGTTCTACGGCGGTGACTCGGACAACTTCACCTACCCGCGCTACGACCTGGACATGGCCTTCTTCAGGGTCTATGAAAACGACAAGCCGCTGACTACTAAGAACTTCCTGAAATTCAACCCGAAGGGCGCGGCCCAGGGTGAACTGGTTTTCGTCGTCGGGCACCCCGGCAAGACCGACAGGTTGTACACCGTTGCCCAACTCGAGTTCCAACGAGACGTCTACTTCCCGATGGTTATCGAGTATATCGATCGCACCATCGCCGCGCTAAGGGAATACGCAAAGCTCGGCCCCGAGCAGCAGCGGCGCGCGCTGGTGCGCATTTTCGGCTTTACCAACGCCCAGAAGGCCTACACCGGTATGTTCAAGAGCCTCTCCGACGAGGAGTTCATGAGACGCCGAGAGAAGGCCGAACAGTCTTTCCGCGCTAAAGTAGCCTCGAAGCCGGAGTGGAAAAAGCAGTATGCCGGGGCCTGGGACAAGATCGAGAAGGTGATGCGAAAACACCTGTCCGAGATGAAGCGCCACTCCTACCAGAGTCTATGGGGATCGAGCCTGGCAAATAAAGCCGTGACAATCGTCAAACTGGTAGGCGAACTTACGAAACCCGATGCCGACAGGCTCGACGGCTATCACGATTCAGAGATTGAGCGGCTGAAATTCCAGCTTTTCTCACCCGCCCCGGTCTACAGGGACATGGAGGCTGCAACCCTGGAGCTGGCCTTCAAGTTCGCGCTCGAGCACCTCGACAAGAAAGATCCATTCGCCAAGATAATTTCCGCCCTGGGCGATCCCGCGAAAGCCGCTTCGGATCTCACCGCCAAAACCAAGCTCGCAGACCCCGCCTTTCGCAAGCAGCTCGTCGAAGGCGGCGTCGCGGCGGTCGAGAAGTGCGACGATCCGCTGATCGTGCTGGCCCGCAAGCTGGCGCCGATCATGATCGCCAACGAGAAGTGGTCGAAGAAATACGTCGAGAGCGTCACCACGCCGGCCAACGAGAAAATCGCCCAAGCGCGCTTCGCGGTCTTCGGCAAGGACGCCTATCCCGACGCCACTTTCAGCCTGCGCATGTCCTACGGCAGCCTGCGCGGCTATCCGATGAACGGCACCCGGGCGCCCTACAAAACGACTTTATACGGCCTCTACGACAGGGCGCTGGGCTTCGACAACAAAGGCGAGTGGGAATTGCCAGAGCGTTTCTGGAGGCTGCAAAAGCGTCTCGACCTGTCGACGCCGGTCAACTTCGTCTGCGACTGCGACATCATCGGCGGCAACTCGGGTTCGCCGGTGATCAACACCAAGAGCGAGTTCGTGGGTATCGTCTTCGACGGAAACATCGAGAGCCTGGCCGGGCGATTCTTCTTTGATTCCAGCGCCAATCGAACTGTCTCCGTGCATGCCGCCTATGTCATCGAGGCGCTTCGCAAACTATACGACGCCGCCGACCTGGCCGACGAAATCGAGATGCGGTGAGCCCAAAACTGGTAAGGCAGGTTCTGGTCCGCTGTGCAAACTGTGGACGTAACTTCGAGACCGGCAACACGGGCCGGATAGAATGCCCGGCCTGCCATACCGAGATATTTTTAGAGACGCCCGCGGGCGCCGAACTAGAAGCCGAAACGTTCGCGGAGCCAGAAGAGGCGAGTTCACCCGCTGCGCCCAGCGAGTCCGCCGAGCCCGAACCAGAGGAAGAGGAGCTGCAACAACCGACCATGGAGGATATCCAGCGCCTGTTGCAACTTCGCAATACCATGCAGGCGGCCGAGGCCAGGACTTTCCACCCGGCCTGGGAAACCGCTGACGGCAATTTGTTCAGCCGCATGATCAAGACAACCAAGCAGATCTTCTCAAACCCGAACCGTTTCTTTCACGAGCTGGCTCTCGAGGGTGTCTGGCGTCCGATGCTGTTCGCCTGGATCATTTGCAGCCTGGCCGTGTTTTTCTTCGCTATTTACGGTTTGTGGCAGCTAAACCGCAACGCCGCGACTCTTATGAAATCGCTGTCGCTGCCCCCTGGAGAAAATCCGCAGCATGTCATTGAATCGTTGCGCACCTCACTGCTGTACGCGCTATATGGATCGCCCATCTTCGGCCTGGTCAACGTACTGCTATCGGCAGGTCTCTACCATCTTGGGATTCGCCTGGCCACCGAACGTAACGCGGGTCTGACTGCCACCTTCAGGGCCACGGCCTACGGCTTCGCGCCGC
>CAZENH010000008.1:44895-51330 GCA_964513625.1 uncultured Myxococcales bacterium
GCTTCCGATGGGCGGGATTCCGGGGACCCCACGGCGCAACCCGAGATCAACGACAGGAATACGAGCAGATAACAAAGTCTCACGACTTGACCCTCCCGCTGTCTTTCTTCAGTTCGGCTTTCAGCAACTTTTCGTTGATTTCAAGAGCCCGTTTGTAAGACCCGGCCGCCTTGGCGTCTTTACCCTGTGCCTCAAGCGCCGTCGCGCGGGCAACCAGCAGGTTGGCGGTGAAGAGATCCGCGCGCCGGTCCAGGCCGAGTCCGCGATCCGCCCACTCGAGCGCGATCTTGGGCCGCCCGGCCTGCAGTTCTAACATGGCCAACCTGAAACAGGCGTCCTTTCTGACAACCAGGCCGTCCTGCTGCGCAATGCCCGCGGGCAGGGGCTTTTCGGCGACTCGTCCGAGAATGCTGCGGGCTGCAACCAGATTTCCTTCCGACAGGGCCCGATCCGCCTGCTGATTCGCCTCACCGATGTCGTTAACCCAGCGGACGCTATCGGCCCTGCGGGAGCAAGATGCGAGCAGTGTCGCAATCAGCAATATCGAAATGCAGGCCAGTGACTTCATGACTATCCCCCGTAGTTCTCGGTGAATGTCTTGTACATCTCACGGCGGTATTGTCGCATTTTGGTTTGCAGCACGGCGACCGCTTGCCTGTTGCCGGCGGCGACTGCGGCCTGCGTCTCGAGCAGGCTCTTGTCCGGCTGGGGAAGCGGCGTCGGGCCGGAACTTGCAGTTAATGTCAGTGCCAAGATCGCCGTGGCTGCGGCCAGTCCTCCGGCCGGCACGAGCCAGCGCAGCCAGGAAACTCGCCTCTTCTCCGTCTCGGTTGAAAAGAACACTTTTTTCAGGATTGCATCCCGGCGCTCGTCCGACAAACCGGCGTCTTCCCCGCTCACCCTGAGCAATCCCGCAACTTCCAGAGCATCAGTCGGCATGTTCTCGGCTACGGCGCGTGCCCCGTCCCCGTCCAGAGCACTGGCCAACGCCTCGGCCTCGCTCTTTTCACGCTCTGGGACTTCGCGGTTATTCATCTTGCCCTCCTTCTTCGTTCATCGCCATCCACTGCCTGCGAAACGCACGCAGGGCGCGTAATACCAAGACGTCCAGCGTGCCGATCTTGACATCCAGCAGTTCGGCGCATTCCGGCCGCGACTTGTCCTCGAGAAAACGCAGTCGGATCGCCTCTTGGTAACGTGGATTCAGTTTTTCGAGGATGGCCTGTACCTGCCTGTGTGTTTGTTCCAGTTCGTCCCTTGCTTCGACGAGATGCTCGGGCTCTTTTACACCTTGGGTCAAGGGTTCGAATAGGTTTTTGAAGCTGCAAAGCGTCCGGGCGGTTCGAGCGCGTCCGCGGTGCATGTCTATGGCCTTGTTCTTGGCGATTCGCGCAAGCCAGTTCCAGATGCTGACATCCTTGATCTCGTACTGGGCAAGACGCTCCAGTGCGGTGCTGAACGTATCGGCTAAAGCGTCCTCCGCCGCGCCCGGATCGCCCAGGTTGGGCATCAACACCCGCGCATAAAGCGGCCGCGCGTAGGCGCGGTACAGGGCGGCAAAGGCTTCCCTGTCTCCGCGCCTGGCCCTTTTGATCAGACGCCGCTCTTGTTTCAGCCATCCTGGGCTTTTGGGATCCGGCTCCACGCCGCAAGCCTATTTCGGATCGGATCGCCATGCAATATCCCTTCCGTTTCAAAACGCTTGCGGCGTCTTTGGGCTTACACCTTTTTTCAACAAGGGTGTAAGCCAGCCGGACCCTGGACGTTATATGGAAAAACAAGGAGGGTGTGAAATGAGAGACGGAATCTGGAAAGTCATTGCAATCCTGGGTGCATTGTCTGTCTTGGCCGGTCTTTGTGGATGCTCCTCATCCAAGGGAATCCTGCGGGCTGAAATGCGGCCGCTGGCGCTGACCGCAGAGACCACGGCCCCCGGCGTGCTGAAAAAGGACCATTTCAAAAGAGACCGTTCGGGTTCGATCTCCGAACGGGATCTCAGGCAGGTTCTAGCCTCGCCGGTTTTTCTTGAGGCCGATGCCAGACTGGGAGTGGTGCCGGTCGCCACCTGTTACAAACCCGATCCAGATCTGCCGCTGGCGATGGTGCCCAAGAAGCTGTCAGCGGCCATGGAAGATTCGGGCCTTTTTGCGGTTACAACCGAGGTCTCCACAGACTGGCCGGCCGACAGCGGCATCTCGGGCTTGCGGGAACTGGCGGCCAGGTACCGCTCCGAATACTTGCTGCTCTACCGGCACCGCTTCATCGATCGCTCCTATACCAACTCGTGGGGATGGTTCTACCTGACCGTGCTGGGCATCTTCATCGCCCCTAGCCAGACCATGGAGACCGACGGTGTGCTGGAAGCCACACTCTTCGATGTCAAGACCGGCACATTGCTGTTCACTGTCTTCGAGCGGGTTCACAACGAAGCCGACGAGAACCTGTTCCATAACGATCGCAAGAGAAGGCTGATGAAAGAGAAGTTGCTGGCCGATGCCTCCGCCAAGTTGGCCGAACAGGTAGTGCACAAGAGCCGCATTCTGGCCGCCGTGCGTCCTGCGGAAGAGAAACAGCGCCTGAGCCAGGCTCCAACCTATTGAGCGATGTACAGATCCCAGCGCAGAGCGCGATCGACCCTGCCGCTCAGGTGCAACCCTCCTGCGTTCAGCGCGCCGCCGGGCGAGGTGATGCGCGCGCGGGTCAGGCCCGGGCCGAGTTGTTCGAATAGATAACAGGCTGAGCAACTGGACAGTTCCGCTTCGCTCATAGCCTCAGGAAACTCCGGCGGGCCAAGCGCTCCTGTCAGCTCGGCTTCGAGAACACCTCCGTCATAAAGCTCAAACACTGCCTTGCCCGCGGCTCCCGAGATCAGACCCACCACATCATAGACTCCGGCCACGTCGGACGGGCCGACGACATCGGGATTGTCCTCGGCGGAAAGCGTGTCGATCGAGGGATCCAGAAGGGGCACCAGGTAGCCGTCGCGCAACAGCAAGGGAAGTTTTTCGAGCGGCGCGTCCAGGGTAACGCTGCCTCCGCCCTCGACCAGTTTGCCGTCGTGCCAGTCGAGATACAGCCCTCCGGGCAGGTCGATTGTCTTGGTCAGCGCGCCGCGTCTTACGACCGGCGCAACCAGCAGCGCCGGGCCCAGATAGTAAGCGTCGTCGACATCGGCAAGCTCGGGCATATCGGGGCGCTCGAGGAACATCTGGCGCATGACCGGCGCGCCGCTAGAGTGTGCCGTCGCCGCCAAACTGTAAAGGTAAGGAAACAGCCGTGTATGCAGCCGGGCGTAAGTCTTCCAGGCCTGCTGTGCCAGCGGGTCGTCGAAGATGTTGGCCTTGCGACCCGAACCGCTGATCACCCCGACCATGGCATCCTGGTCTTGCATGTTCGAACTCATCGAACCCTGCTGGATCCAGCGTACTAAAAGTTCCTCATCGGCCGCCTCGTAACCGTCGGCCACGCCGTGAAAACCGTTGATGTCGCCGCCCGAGTGGGGCACTCCCGAGACACCCAGGTTGACGCCGGCGCGCACCATACTGGGCAACCCGTCGGCCTCCTCGAACGAGGCGGCAGGATCGCCCAACCAAACAAAAGGCGAAAAAGCCGACGCACCGGTGTAGCCTGAGCGGGCAAACGTCAGCCAGTCGCCCGCGCGCGGGCCTGCCTCGAGATAATCATGTGCCGCCTGCTGGTAGAGCACGCTGTAGAGGTTGTGAAACTGCTCGCCGCTCATGCCGTTGCGGGCCAGCGTATCAGGCTGGACGTACTCGCCGAAGTCGTACATCCAACCCGAGTAGCCGAGATCGACAGCCCACTGCAGCATTGACTGGTACCAGGCCGTGGCTGCCGGGATGCTGAAATCTACCATGTACATTTTCATCATCGAGCCCGAGACCATCCAGACTTCCGACGGGTTGCCGTCTGAGTCTTCCAGGAACCAGCGTTCGGCGAGGCCCTCGGCAAGCTCGTCTTTGAGCGGGCTGTCAGGGTCAGAACTGAGATAGGCGTTGTAATAGCAGTTGGCCCTGTAGCCGAGCGATGTGGCTTGAGCTATCCAGTCGCGGATCTCCTGCTCGTGACCTAAGTGGCTGCCGCTCGGCAGAAAGTGCACCGCGTCGTCTAAGCCGGTAATGGCCAGGTCGAGATCGCGCATGGCCTGGATTTCGGGAACCCCGCCCTGGGTGTCGCCGCGGTTGATTCTGCGGCGCGGGCCGAATGTCCAGGCCGGCGGGATCATCGGCCGCCCGGTGGCCGCGCTGAACAGATCGATCAGCTGGTAGGGCCACGGACGGGGATCATCTGGAATGGGAAGATAAATCTCGAAGGCCAACTCCGGCCCGATGTGCCAAACCTCCCAGGCGTCCTCGCGATCCGAGCTCAAGCGGAACTCGTTATACCAGGTCGAGTCCAGCCAGAAGCCGTAGCCCGCGGTCGAGACGAAGAATGGCACCGGGTAGTAGCTCATGACCTCGCCATTGGGATAAGGATTATCGGGCCCCGGGGGCACTCCCTCCCCTCCCCCGATGCCGCCCTCCTCGAGCCAGGAGTAGACGTTCAGCCCACGCTGGTTGGTACGATTGAAGCGCTCGCCGAAACCTAAAAAGCCCTCCCCGGCCGGCGACTCGAATGCGGCCGCCCAGGCGCGCGGAGGGTCGCCTTCAATCGAGGCCTCGACCCTCAGTGTGGACGGCCTGACAATATGCCGCACGTGCAGCTTGGGATCGTCCGCAGAGGCGTTGCGCTTCTGCAAAACCAGATCGAGCTGGCCGTCGCTCTCAACCGCATCTGTGACCACGAAATCGGCGCGCCAGGCCAATAGTTTCGGAGTGATCTTGAAATATCCCGGCGAGACGACGTTCTCCCACTCGACGCTGCCCGGCGCCCATGACAAAGAACCGTAACCATCGCGGTCACCCTTGCCAGTTGTGGCAAGCACCGCCCGGCCCGACTGATCGTAGACCGTATATCCATATGGATCGCGACTGACCTCAACGCGGACACCCGGGGCCGTGAGCACCAGAACATCGCCCTGCCCCGAATCGCCGCAGCCCGGCAGGAAGAGCGACAGAAAAACGAGTAATACCAACGTAAATCGAAAAACCAAGATTCCTCCTCTGATCACTGCCACCAGCCAGGACACAGTTCGGCCTGGTAGACCTCAAGTTCGGTTTGGCCCATCCAGTTCGCGCCCCAGTAGATACGGGTGCCCGTGAAATCAAGCGATGCGAAAGCCTCGCTCCAGTAATCCTGGTAAGTGTTGAGAGTAGGACCGATTCGCAAAAGCCTGGGCCCTTCGGACGCTTGTTTGATCTCGACCATCATCAACTGACCCTGCGACCAGTCCGCACCGTCTCCGTAGGTCGAAATGAAGAACCAGCCCTTAACGGCCGGATCGTAGAATCGGCCCATGTGGGTGGATCCGCCCCAACCCAGGTCTCCCTGGTAAAGGATGGGTATGCGCTTCTCCCAACCCTGGGAGTCGTTGACATTTATCGCCATGATGTAGTCGCAGGAGAACGTGATCTCATCGTTGTTTTCACCGCAGGAATCTGAGTTTATGTACATCTCGGACCCGTCGGTCCCCCATGCCCAACCCGAGTGGGTGCAGTTGGTCGAAAGCCGAACAGGATCGGTGAAATCCCGTTTCCAGGCGTAGGGCCCGTTGAAAGGAAAGGGATCGCCGGCACAAGTGCCGACCACGATTCGTTCTCCGGAAGGAGACATGTCCACGAAGTTTGGGGTTGGAAAGACAGCTTGTGCATCGCCGAGTCGCCCGGTTATCTGGTCTAATTGTTTGTCGTAGATTACCACGTCCAGCAGCCCCGTGCATTGGCCGCCCCCGGTCATACCCTGGCAAACCTGAAATGCCCAGTAGCGCATGTCGAAGGAAGGCGCGCCCTCGACACCATTGATCACTTGAGCAGCCCCGGGATATTCACCGGTGAAGTCGTGCACCAGGTCGTCCTGGCCCGAGACTATCTCCAGCATGCGCAGCTGGGCGCCGGTGCGATAGTACAGCCGCGTGCTGCTGCCCGCTGTTCCTGAAGAGTCCCAGTGCAGTTCGTTGGGTTCGCCAACGTTCAGGGTTCGCACGACGCTCCGGTCCGAAAGCCGGTAGACGGCCGCGCCGCCGTTTCCGGCAAAGGCGGTCATATACTCGCCGGTCAGGTTCAAGGGACTCCAGCGCGAGTAGCCGTTTGTGTAAAATGAGGCGAAGCCTCCTTGATCGGCCGCGTCGGTGACGCGGGTGACCCGGACCCCGGTTTGCTGAATTGTGAACGGCACGCCCGCGGCGGGCACCGGGCCTGCGGGTGGGGAAATCACGCTTGTGTTGCCGATCGTTTCCGCCGGCAGGGCGGGGCACCCTCCGTTGTCCCCTCCCGAATCGCCGCCTGGATCGGCACCGGGATCCGCTCCCGGATCGGATCC
>CAZENH010000008.1:51430-53402 GCA_964513625.1 uncultured Myxococcales bacterium
TCCCGGATCGGATCCTGGATCGCCCATCCCGGGATCCCCGGCGTCATCCGAGAGTCCATCGCGTCCGTCTCCGCCATCCGGGTAGGTGCTCACCGAACCAGAGCTGCAACCACCCGCGACCATGAAGGTCGCGATTAAAAACGGCAGAAGCATGCGTGGATTCATGACCACCTCCGGCGATCATACTACCAAAGGGCGCTCCTTCCGGTCCACCTGCCGCTAGCAGATCACCGTTTCAGCCCGAATGGATGGCATTCACTGGAAAACATGCTAGGGTCTGCGCCCTGGAGGTGGTGCATGGCTGAGTCACGCGTTTTTCTGCAAGCAAGCGCATCGGTCGAGAGTGATCACCCGCGTGTGCGCGAACTGGCGGCACAAATTGTGGCCGATGCCGAAGACGTGCACGAGAAGGCCCGGCGCCTGTTTGTGTGGGTGCGCGACCAGATCGCCTACAGCCTCTATAATCCCTTCTGGTTGCCTGAGCATTACCGCGCAAGCTCGATCATCGAGCGCGGGCACGGCTATTGCGTGCAAAAGGCCGTGGTGCTGGCCGCGCTGGCGCGTGCCAGCGGCATACCGGCGCGCTTACTGTTCGCCGATCTGATAAACCATCGAGCGGCCGAGGAGATGACGCAACTTATGGGCACAAATCTTTTCACCTACCACTGCTACGACGAGTTGCTGCTCGGCGAATACTGGGTCAAGGTCGTACCTTCGTTCGACAGCCGGCTATGTTCGAAACACGAATACCCGCTGGTCGAATTCGACGGCCGCCATGACGCCCTCTTCCCGCCCCGAGACGCCAAGGGACGGGACTACATGGAGTACGTCCGCCAACACGGCGCCTTCGCCGACGTTCCGATCGAGCAGATGCTGCAGTCATGGGTTGACGTCTATGGAAGCGATCGCGTCGAGTTCTGGAAGAAGGCCTTTCTTACCATGCAGTCCCAAAAAGAAGGCGGCTCGGCCTGACGTCACCGAGAGAGCGGCCGATCCATGATGCGGTATACGGCCACACTCTCTGCGCGGAACTCTTCCCGGCAACACTCCGCTAAGAAGCTTCTGATGATGCCGATTCCGGCCAGGTGCTTTTTCCCGTAGGAACCAGGCAGATCCTCGCGAGGCTTGGTGCTCGCGACGCGTTCTATCGCTTCCAGGTTGTAATGATTGACGACGACGTACTCGATTCCCTGTTCAGCCAGCAAGCGGGCAAGCGCCTCTGAACTGCCGGCCTCGAGCGCCAGCGAGATCATCAGCGAGGCCTGGAAGAAATCATCCGACAGGTTGGGTCGATCGAGGTAGTAGGCCAGGTTCTCGAAAAAGAGCGCAACCGGTTCTGACTTGTCGGCATGCCTCTCGACGTAGCGGAAGCTGCGGTAGGGCCGGCAACGAGTCGCCAGGTAATCCTCGGCAGCTTCAGCGCCCGTAAGGTAGCTCGCCGACACCTGCTTGGCTCCATAGAAAGCTGGCGACAGATAAATCACGGTCTGGGCGACGAAGATCAGGATCGTGGCTGAAAAAGCCCAGTGTGTGATACGCCCAAGACGTTCAGGCATTGCGTCGAACGCCATGCCGCCGAGTAAGCAAAACGGAATCAAGGCCGGCAACAAGAAGCGATCTTCCTGGGGATCTCCGAAGAACCAGGCATAGAAGAGCAATAATGCGGCGACACCGATTATATTGACCAGTGCCTTGCGGCGAAAACGGATCCAAACCAGGGCGAACATGATAAGCGGCAAGGCCGACAACTTGCCGAGAAAGGCGCTCTCTACTCCTTCTCTGCTTTCAAAAAACACGTACCATAGCGCCGACAGGCTCGAACCAAAACCGCGCCCGCGGCCTACTCCTCTCAGCCAAGCGAACATGTCGTGAAGCAGAACGGGTCCCAGATCGCCGGCTCCCAGTCTGTCGACAAAGAGAGGATACAGCGGATTGCCGGTACACAGGTATGCCTTGACCATCCAGGGAGCCA
>CAZENH010000008.1:53502-165442 GCA_964513625.1 uncultured Myxococcales bacterium
GCAAACGCCACGCCCATGTCGATATATGCGGTGCTCATGGTCTCCAGGACGACCGGGGAGACGAGCAACAGCAGGCAGGCGAACAGGCCGGCCCGCGGGCTCATGCGACGGGCGGCGAAGCCGAACATTCCAAGCAGCGCAAGTGATCCGCTCGATAAATGTAAAAGCGCAGGCAACCTGTCCGAGCCCAGGAGCATGCCGCCTGTGAAAAGCAAATCGAAATTCATCGGCATGTTTGAATAGAAATCGAAAGGGATCCTGACGAAACCGCCCTGGGCGATGTAGACCCGCGGGTTGTACAGGTGATAGACGAGCGAATCCCAGCCCAGCGGCGGCATCAGGCTTCCCAGAAACGGGTACAAAAGCAGCAGGCCACAAACCGCGATGATGCCGATATCGATCGCTCCAAGCTGCTTGCGAACCGCGCTCAACTGAGCGGCGATTTCGAAAACCAAGATCTTCAGACGCGACAGACCAAATACCCATGACAACAGCACGAACAATGCAAGCCACCAGGGATCGAGTACCTGCCAGGCGGAAAGGACGAAGATGAACAGGCTCAGACACGCAAGACCCAAGGCGACGGCAACGGCCAGCGACTCGAGCGCGGAAAGTCGGCTCTTTGCCGGCAGTGCCCGCAGGCCCAGGCAGGCAGCAGCCCCCAAGAGCAGCAGGTCGAGCAGGATGATCCACAGGTGCGATGCGAGCGCGGTGAGCATTTGAATGCATGATAACCGCACGGCACAGGCTACGCCAAGCAGTTTGGCGTTGGCTGTCTCAGAAGAAGGCCACCAGGCCCAGCCGGAAGAAAAAACCATCCAGGCTGAGCGAGCCCAGGTCGACCGGCGCGCTCGAGATTTCGGATGAGTTATCGCCGGAATCCGGCGGGGTCATGTCGTCGAAGCTGAACTTTTCACGATAACTCCAGCCGGCTTCCAGCCGCAGGCCCAATGTGAAGCCCTCATTCTTCTCGAGATCCTCCAACCCGAACCAGCGCCGCCAGGTATTGCGCGGCAGGACCAGCTCTGCGCCGAGCGCCGCAGTAACTCCCGGGCGAGCGTTGGCCCAGTCTGAAAGGAAGACCCGGTTGTCTTTTATGAATCTGAGCCTGGCGAAGTCGAGTGTCATGCCTCCCCGGGCTGTCAGCTGCAGCCAGCTAAAAAACGGCAGACGCCAGACCGCCGTCAGCAGCGCCCCGTGAATTGTCAGTTGAGACTCCAGCCAGGGGTTTGTGCCGGCAAACAGATCGCTTTTCGAGGTGCCGCCCTCCCAGGCCAACTCCAGGCTGAGCCCGGGCAGCAACTCCGGAAGCCCGATTCCCGCCTCGACATGCGCAAGGCCGAGGACGTCCTGACCGGCCAACGGATCGAACTCGCGCCCGGCGACAATCTGCCCCGTCCCGCAAACCGAGAGCGTCAGCTCGCGGGCCTCGACCGAACCAGTAAGCAACAAAAGCAGCGCCGCAACAATCTGCAAAGATCGCATGCTACACCTCCGCTAACGGGGATCCAGGAGCCCCTGGAGAAGAAAACCCTCGTACATCACGGCTTGCGCCTCGTCGAAAGACTGCAACGGAATAAGCGTCAGGCCACCCAGTGGATGAGCGTGAAGCACATAACTCATGCCGCTGGCCGGTACCAATCCGATTCCCAGAGGATCTCTCGCGAGTTCCATCGCCCGATACACACCCGTGCCCAGGTCTAAGCGGAAGGCAACCGGCCCGGCCTTTAAAGCGGCCAGCATCAAGTTACCGGAAAAGGCGTATCCCGCGGGCCTGCCTTCCAGGGCATAGGTTGCAACCCGGTGTGAGAGTTTTCCCGAAGCGGGATTGACATCAAGGCTTATCACCCTCAGTCCGGCAGCGGCACTCTCGCCCATCTTGTCGTGAAACACGACCAGGTATGAACCGTCCGGGGGACCATCCAGCGCATAGAAGGGATCCTGGAGTTGGATCGTTTCCTGCTCGCCGGTTAGAGGATCCACCACGAACAGCCTGCTTGCGCCTGCCTTGTAGACAGCGACCAATTCGCGAGTCGCGTTTGCGTCTTTGATGATTCGCGCAGAATCCACAGGCGAGGAAAAAGAGAAAACCCGTTCGTCCGTCTGGATAGAGTTGGCATCCAGCAGTGCTGCTGCGCCCGTCGAAGAAGAGAAGACCGTGAAAACCTTATCGTCGAGTCCGTTTTGCGATATCACCAGCAGATCCGTCGGGTGACTTGCCTGGGGTGTATTCAGGAAATTGATGTTGCGCCGCAGCCTGCCTCCTTCGCGGTCGAGGTGAATAGAGAGAACGTCATCACTGCCTTGCAGGCGCACGTAGATGTAGCCACCGTCACCCGAGAATGGACCGAAGACGACCTCGGAAGGCACCGACAGTCCGCCCGGCGCATTGGTGAATCGCACCCAGAGGGGTTCGGCGGATACATCTTGCATGTCTATCAGCACCAGGCCGTTGTCCACGCGAAGCGCGACAATGTTGTCATAGTCGCCGCTACCCGCGGGAGTGAAGTCGATCCCCCTGGGAACCTGCCCGCCGGTGGACAGCAAAACAGGCTGGTAGCTGATCTGCCCGGCGAAGTCGATCACCTGCACCTGGTTCAGGTTACGAATGCCGCTCGAGGTGTTGGCGGCCGCCGAGGAGAAATATGCGATGCCGAAGGCCGACCCGGGCGCCACAGCCAGCCGGTCGAAGCTCTCACCCAGCGACAGCCAGGCAATCTGTTGCAACGAATCGTGCTGCAGGAGCACGACGCCCGGTCCGGAAGGATCGTCGCACAGCACGGCCAGCAGATTTCCGTCGAGCGCCTCGACAACCGTTCTCGGTCCGGGCGGCAGCGCGATCCTGTCGATTAGAGTCTCTCGCTCGGATACCCGCAGCCTGATCATCTGATCCAGCGTGCGATCGAGATAAGCCAGGCCGCCGCTGACCGGGAAGGGCCCGCTCACTGACAGAGCCTCGCTGTAGACCGCCCGCCGGCCACCGCAGCCTGCCGGCATGAGCACAGCAAAGAACAACAAGACAAATAACTTGTTCCTGATCATGGCTCACCTTCCCTGTTCAATCGTCCGCGTTGAGTTCGTAGCCGGTCACGGCTCGCTTGAGCATGCTGTCCAGATCGATAAAAGTGATCTTGCCGTATGGATGCTCCTGATCCAGGTAGCCGATCTCGCTTCCCGGAAGCGTGCCGGCATTTCGCGGAGCGGCCTGCAGCGACATGCTTTCCATCTGCAGTGTCAGGCGGCGCAGGTCGACGGCGTGCAGCTCGTTGACCCCCAGGTTGTCGTCGAAGACGGTAATTAAAGCGTGATTGCCCGATTGACTCATGGCCAGCGGCCCCAGCGGGGCCTCGGTCACTTGCTGGAAAGTCGCTCTTGTCTGTAAGTCGATCAGCGTGTAGCCGTACAAAGAGTCTATCTCCCGCTCGAGCGGATCGGGATCGCTCGAATTCGGCTCCGCACGGTGAATAACGAGCGCGCTGCGACCGCCGGGCGCGACTACGACGCTGCTTACGAGTTTGTTTATCATGCGCCCCAGGTCCTCGATGCGCATGTTGTCGAGATCGAGCAGGCTCAGTTCTTCGCGCCGCGCGACGTTGGTGTAAAGAAGCGCCGCGGTCCCTCCCTGCCCGGTAGTGAAAACCTCGGCCTGCCCGACAACCAGCGGCAGTCCCTGGGCGTCTGTGGCCTGGAGATGGGCAAAGTCGTCAGCCGAAGGCACTCCGTCCCCGTCGGGATCGACGTAGCGTTTGCCGTCTATCTCGACCACGGGCGCAAGATCGGAAGCCAGGTCGATTTTTGTAAGGACCGCTTCGTTGCGCATTACGGCAAGCGCCTGCGAACCGTCCGGCGAAAGATCCAGGTCGGTGGGAATCCCGTGCAGAGGCAGGCGCGCCGAGAGCCCGGCCTCGATGTCGACCACCGTCAGTTCGGGAGCAAGCATGCTGCGCACCAGGACCGTTCGCGCGTCGGGCGAACAAAGCACCTCGCGGGCCTGGACATCCTCGGCATCGAGGTTGTCTATCCACACCCGCGGCAGAATCCAGGTTGTCTCGAGCACTCCCAGTTCGACCAGCGCTATTTCGCTGCGCGAGATAACAAGTGCACGGGTCGAGGCCGGCCCATTGTCGAAGCAAATGTCGGTAACCCTGTAGCCGACCGCAAACTCGTAAACGGCCTCGTGCCCCGCAAGGGCCGCATTCAGATCGACGACGGCGATCTTGGAGGCGGCGTTGTCCGGGTCGGTCCATTCCGCGCTCTTTCCGAAAAATGCCAGCGCGAACTTGCCGTCCGGCGAAAGCATCAGCGAGCTGTAAGGCTGCCCCAATGGCACCGTGCTCACCGTGTCTCCCCCCGTAGACGATTCGATAATCGACAGCGAGCGCGATCCCTCGCACAGCACGACGGCATTGTCCGTCCCGGGCATGACTAGAAGCGTCGTCGGCCGCGCGCCGACTTCGATCGAGTGCACCTCGATTCCGGCGAGTGTCCCGGGATCGATCCTGGCCACGGTTCCCAACGTGGAGTTGACCACGAAGACATAATGCAGAGAGGCCGTCGGCCGGCCGAACTCCATGTGCTCGTCTTCCGGCGGCCCGGCGTCGTAGCCCGGCCCCCCGTCAGGCTCCGCCATGCAACGCCCGGCGACGCAGATCAGCCCCGGTCCGCAGTCGGAGTCGTTTGCGCACTCCGTACCTCCGTCCCCGCCCCCGTCCGCCCCGTCGGGCCCGGGAGGATAGGGTCCGTCCCCCAGTGCTTGATCCCCGCAACCGCCAAGAAAAAATACCGCCGCCAGGCACACTACTATCGTTCCGCAAAGACGCACCGGTCTCATCGGCAACCTCCTCATGCTCTGCAGGTAGTCGGTGATGCGGATCACAGCAAGTTGCGTGCCAGCAATAACGGCAAGACACTGAATGCGGAAATTACGTTTGACATCCGGAAGACTATACCGCCCGACCTTCTCGGGACAAGCTGAAGACCTGGCCGATCTGTCGCGCCGAGCGCGACATTCATGTCAGGCGTTCTTTATCGCCTTAGTCCGGTTCGTAAGCAAAGCCCGATCAGAAGCAGCATCCCCAACAAACCTCCTTCGGCGTTGCCGCCGCAGCCGCACGAGCCCTGGGGACCGGTGGTGTAGTCGCCCCCTGTTGCGTCCGCGCTGTCCGCCCCTCCCTGCTGGTCGCCGTCTGCCGGACCGCTCTGGTCGGCGCCGGCGTCCAAACCGGCGTCCGTCGTTGCGTCTCCAGGCCCGGCGTCAACTCCGGCGTCAACCCCGGCGTCAACCCCGGCGTCAGGGCCGCCGTCCTCTGGTCCTGCATCGACCCCGGCATCCTGGCCGCCGTCGGCAGCTCCATCCGGCCCGCCGTCTACGGGATTGCAGCCGCCCGGCGGGCAGTACTCGAAGGCTCCCATGTCCAGCGCGCCGTCATCCGGCCGCGCCTCGCCCGACTGGTGAACGACGTACTGCGACAAGACAGGATTTGCCTGCGCCCCTGATGACTGCGGCCCGGCCGCGTCGACGGCCTTCGAAGAGGACGTCAGTTTGAAATCCTGCCCGGCCGCATTCACGAATCCGGGAGCAGTGCCGCTAAGGTTGGTGCCGTCGTCGTTTATCGACCCGGAAAAGCTGCCGTGTGACTGAGTGTAGCCGGAGTCGAACCAGTTATGCGAGATGTCCAGCACGCCGTCTGAAGCCATCAGCGCCAGGTACGATCCACCCGCCGTGGCATAAACGATATTGTTGCGGCAGTCGCAGTGCTCGTCGCCGGTCGAAAGGCGAAACAGCGTAGTGTTTCCGTAGCGGGTCGAGACCACCGTGTTGTTGTAGAAGTACAGGGTTCCCTTGCGATAGATGGACGTGTCACCGCTGTCGCCGCCATAGTGGACTATCTGGCTGTTGCCCTCACCCTCGGCCTCGACCAGCAGGTTGCCGTAGACGAAGGTGCTGCGGTAGGCCGGATCGTCGGGAACCGCCTGGCTGTCCTCGCCGTCCACCAGGTCGAGCTGGCGATTGCCGTTTTCGATCCAGTTGTAACGCACGACCAGCCCGGCCGAGCGATCCTTGAGGTTGTTGCCCGGGCAACCCGCGCGCAGCGGCCCATAGTGGTTGAACTGGAAGACGATGCCGCGGGCCGAGGTATAACTGTTGTGCTCGTAGATGCTGCCATCGATGCCGTTGTCGTAAATATAGTTGCCCTCGATCAAAATGTCCTGGGTCAGGCCGCCGTTGACCCCTATGAAAAGTCCGTTGCCCGAATCTCTAATAACGCAGTTGCGGATGGTGATATGCTGGCCGACCTCGATATACACCGAGGCGGCGTTTTCTACGTAGCTTGTGACTCCGTCCCTGCCTGTATACTGGTAAGCAGGCCGGCCGGAACGCACATCCAGGTTCTCAACCGTGATCCAGGCCGGCACGCAGTCGGGCTGATCACAGTCGGGGTTGTTGGAACCGCCGATCTTGATCACCCCGCGATTCTCGTTCCAGAAGTTTATCCCGGCCCGGGTGGTGGCGTCGCGCCCGTCGATCACCGGAAGCTCACCCCCCGGCCCGGGCTCGCCACGCAGCAGGAAAGGATTCTGCTCGCTGGCCACTACCGCCAGAATGATCTTCGAGCGGTAGGATTCGGGCCTCCAGTGGACCATCACCCGGTCGCCCGCGGAAAGCGCTTCCCAGGGAACCTGGTCGAGCTCAGTAAGTGCCAAAGCGGGGCCGACCTGGTAGTCGGTCGCTCGACCAGGCCGGGCGGCCAGGAGTGCCAGAATTGAAACCAGAATGATATGTTCCCACGAGCAGGTCTTTATACCATCCATATGCCGCCACCTCATGCCGAGTTGTTTTCATATTAGCATGATAAAGGCGTACGGCACACCCAACCGACATCTTCTCCTACGGACCGGCTATCTCGCTCCGGTTTGGAAGACCTTGCGTTCCAATCTGAGCCTTGCACGATCGCGCTCAATGCGCTCGCGGCGATTGCGGAGGATCAGCGCCTCCAACCTGAGTTCCTCTGCCCTTTCGCGAAAACGTTCCGGATCAACAGCCACGGCACGCAACTGGGCTTCGAGCGAACGGGCAAGCGCAACCACTTGGCGGCGTTCACGCGCGAGTTCATTGGCCCGGGCATCGTAGGCTATCCATGTTGTCAGACGATCGACCGAAGACATCCGGGTGTTCCCGCTGGAAGTCGATGATGCTTCATGTTCAAGTAGTATCATCTCGTACCTCGCGACATCGTTGTTTGCGCGCAAGCAGATGCAATCCGCGTACCAGTAGCATTAGATACCGAACTACTTGGGATTCCGGCGGAATCCAAAGCCCGCAACACCATCCGGGATCTCAGATTCTTGATACTTTCTCCGGTTTATAAAACAATTTCTGAACGGCCCTTTTTCCACATTCCCGCAACAGGTGTGAGCACGATCACTTTTTGTCGCGAAAACAGAGGAAAGCCCTCGACATCGTGCAGGTTTGTCGGTTAGTGTCTGCCTCCGTTGCGACATCGGGTCGAGGATCTGCCGTGCAGAAGACGAACGAAAAAATACGGAACATTGCAATTATCTCCCACGTCGATCACGGCAAGACCACCTTGATCGACAACATCTTCAAGCAGTGCGGTCTCTTTCGCGCGGGGCAGGCGGTCTCGGATCGCTTGATGGACAGCATGGATCTGGAGCGCGAGCGCGGCATCACCATAGAGGCAAAGAACTGCTCGGTCGGCTGGAACGGCATCAAGATCAACGTCATCGACACTCCTGGACACGCCGACTTCGGAGGCGAGGTCGAGCGCGCTCTTTCCATGGCCGACGGCGCTATTTTACTGGTAGACGCATCCGAGGGCCCGCTCCCCCAGACCCGCTTCGTTCTCAGAAAGGCGCTTGACTCGAAGCTGAAGATCATCGTGGTGATCAACAAGATCGATCGCCAGGACGCCCGCCCGGCGGAAGTGCTCGACGAGATCTACAATCTGTTCATCGATCTCGACGCCGACGAAGACCAACTGGATTTTCCTCTGCTGTACGCGGTGGGCAGGGATGGAATCGCCAAGAGGAAACTCGGCGACAAGGCAAAGAACCTGCACCTTCTGCTCGACACCGTCATCGATGAGATTCCCGGACCGGTCTACGATCCCGAGAAACCTTTTCAGATGCTGGTATCCGATCTTGGCTATTCCGACTATGTCGGACGATTGGCCATCGGCAAGGTGATCAACGGATCGGCTCGCCACAACCAGAGCCTGATCTGTCTTGGAAAAGAAGGGTCGCAGCGACCTTTGAAGGTTTCAAAGCTGCAGGTCTACGAGGGAACGACCTGCAAGGACACTACGCAGATCGATCACGGTGAAATTGTGGTACTGGCCGGGATCGAAAACGTCGAGATCGGGGATACGATTTGCACCTCCGATAATTTGCAGGCCTTGCCGCGTATCAGTGTCGACGAGCCGACCGTGTCTATGCGCTTTTTGATAAACAACTCGCCCTTCTCGGGCCTGGAAGGCAGGTTCGTCCAGGGACGCAAAATTGGCGAGAGACTGCATAAGGAAACCCTGCGCAACGTGGCCATCAAGCTGGAAGCCCCCACGGACCAGGACAGCTTCATCGTCAAGGGCCGCGGCGAGTTCCAGATGGTGATCCTGATCGAGACCATGCGCCGCGAGGGCTTCGAAATGTGTGTCGGACGCCCTGAAGTTATTACCAAGAAAATCGACGGCAAACTGATGGAGCCCGTCGAGCGCCTGGTAATCGACTGTCAGGAAGCCCACCAGGGTGTGGTTACCGAAAAAGTTCTATCCCGCAAGGGCAGGCTGGAAGACATGGTCAACAATGGTTCCGGCCGTATACGGATCGAGTTCTCGATTCCCTCGCGATCGCTGATCGGCTACCGCGACGAGTTTCTGACCGACACCAAGGGAACCGGCCTGATGAGTTCGTACCTTACTGGCTACGAGGAATACCGGGGAGATTTCGCCTCGCGCAGTTCGGGATCGATCGTCGCCGATCGTCAGGGGCGAGCGGTCGCCTACGGTCTTTACCACCTCGAGCCACGGGGCGAGCTGTTCATCAGACCCGGGGACCCTGTCTACGAAGGAATGATAGTCGGAGAACGCGGACCGGATATAGATATCAACGTGAATCCTTGCAAGGAAAAGAAACTCACCAACATTCGGGCCGCGGCCAAGGACGAGAATATAATTCTCACTCCGGTCAAGCCGATGTCCCTGGAGCGCGCCATTCACTTCATAAGGGAAGACGAACTGGTCGAGGTCACACCAAAATCAATCCGCTTGAGAAAAACAATTCTCGACGCCCACCGTCGTTATGTTATCGACGGCAAGAAAAAATCGAAGTGATCAGCTGTCTTTCGGCTCCAGGAAACGATTCAGAACAATCTCGAGTTCACGCTTCGAATACGGCTTGGCAAGAAAGTCGTTCAATCCGACATCGAGACACGCCTGCCTCTCCTCTTCGGACGCCGAAGCAGTCAAGGCAATGATTGGAATCATGGGGCAGCCTGCTGGACCTTGCTTTTCATGGGCCCGGATCCTGCGAGTTGCTTCGTAGCCATCCATCACCGGCAGATGCAAATCCATGAGAATGGCTTCGTAGCTGGTGGCCAGGAACTTATCGAGTGCATCTTGACCGTCAGCGGCAGTCTCTACCTGAAAGCCGAGCTTTTGCAGGAATGCCTGGGCCACTCTCTGGTTTACCGGATTGTCTTCGACTAACAGCACTTTCCTGCGCCTTACATTTGTGGACGGCGATTCTTCCAGTGCAGCTTCGTCGGATTGCTCATCCTCCGGCTGCTCAACCTGGAGCACATCGAATTCCACAGTGAACCAGAATTCGCTTCCCTTTCCAGGTTCCGACTCGACGCCAATCTCACCGCCCATGAACTCCACCAGGCGCTTGCAGATGGCTAGCCCCAGCCCTGTTCCGCCGTAGGTGCGGGTGCTCGAACCGTCCACCTGCATGAAGGGTTCGAATATTCTTCTGGCATCCTCACGGGATATTCCGATACCGGTATCGCGCACGAAGAATCGCAAGCGGGCGATTTCGTCGGAGCCGTCCAGGCGTTCGACTGCGACAAGCACCCTGCCCTGCTCAGTGAATTTGACAGCATTGCCGAGCAGGTTAATCAGTATCTGACGCAGCCGGACGGGATCCGTCAGCACCAGTCGCGGTACGTCATGTCCGAGACGACTTTCAATTTCGATTCCTTTTTGCCCGGCCTGAGCCGAGACAATCTCGACGACGGTCGTCAGAATCCGGGCGACGTCCGCGGGCTCTGACTCCAGTTGCAGCGCGCCGGCTTCCATTTTCGACAGGCTCAGCAACTCGTCAACGATACCTATCAGGATTTGCCCGGAGTGCCGGGCGTTTTCAAAAAACTCCCTCCTGCGCCCGGGATTGCCTTCATGCTCCATCAAGGCCAGCATTCCGAGCAGCCCGTGAACCGGCGTGCGAATCTCGTGGCTGATGTTGGCGACGAATACGCTCTTGGCCGAGGATGCCGCCTCGGCGGCTTCCTTGGCAAGCACGAGCTTGCGCTCGGTTCTAAGACGCGTTCTCTCGAAGTGGAACACCATCCCGATCACGACAACGAAGCCCGTCAGGAAAGTCAGCAACGAATCTATGTCCCTTTGCGGCTCCGGGATGACGTTGGGAAATTCGAATCCGCGCACGTCGAGGACGCCGAACCACACGGATACGACCAGTGACAGGAGCACCCACCACAAACCGCTCATTCCGGCCATGGTCAAGGCGGCTACCGGGGCTATCAGAAACACCGCGGCATTCGCTCCGCTCAGTCCGCCGGTGTAGAAGTTAGACAAGGTCACCAGCAGGAGCGCCAGGCCCGCGAAGATGTGCGCGACCATCAGCACCCGGCGCGTTTTGCGCAACACCATAAGAAGCAAACCGGACAAAGGCGAAATGAACATGTAGACGAGCCCGACTCCCCAGGCTTCGTAGGAAAAAAAGGAGATGGTCCAGGCCACGGGTAACGTCACCAGGAAGACGCCGGCCCAGTTCACCAGTCGAACCCGGCGCATGGTTTCCGGGTCGACCTCTCCTTCCATCCCTCCCGAGAGGAAGTCATCTATGATGGAGCTTGAACTCATCGATCTTCACTTACCAGGTTTCACTACAGCCGGGAAAGGTTTTCATCCTTCCGGTTTGACTTTAGCCGGCTGACCCCCGAAAATGTATCGGCTCACAGGGGAGAAAACCATGCGCGCGGTATTCATTTTCATGACGATGTTTTTACTTTGTTTTCTCGGCACAGGCTGCAGCGGTTCTTCCGGCGCTGACGATGCCTGCAAGGGTATCGACTGCTCGGGACACGGAAGCTGCGGTATCTCAGACGGCAAGGCGTTGTGTGAATGCCAGGAGGGCTACACGGTCACAGCCGACGGCACCAAGTGCCTTCCGGGCAGCAGCGATCCATGCCGGCCCTATGACTGTTCCAACCAGGGGCGTTGTCACACGGACGACCAGGATCAGCCCTACTGCGAGTGCAACACGGGTTACTGGCCGAGCGCGGACAAGCTCGACTGCATCGAAAACAACTGCACCGGCGACTGCGGCTTGATGGGTTGTTGCGGCACGCGCTGCTGTCACCTGTTGCCGTCGAATTCGGCCGACCTGGGCGAACTGCCCGACTCCGGCCCGACAAAGAGCGCCTCGGGTTCGTTCGACACCGAGAACGACTGCCTGGCCGGATCGCAACTCGGTGATTGCCAGCTCGTCTCTCTTAGCCTTTCGCCGGATGTCTGCGTATGCAGGCTCGCTGATTTGAATATCTCGAGCTCTTTCAGCATTCACGGTGCGCCGGCTTTAGCCGTATTCGCCTCCGGCTCGGTTACTATCAGCGGAAATATCAATCTTTCCGGCGCGAGCGAGAGTCCCGGCCCTGGATACGTGACCCAACCCGAGGAGGCATCTAATCGACTCGGCGGGCGCGGGGGAAGCTTCGGCACCGCCGGCGGCGGCGGCGGCGAGGCTCGCGGCAACCGCGAGTTGGTGCCGCTTACCGGCGGCGAGAACGGTCAGGACGGCTGCGGTGCGCGCTTGGGCGGAGGAGGCGGCGGTGTGCTGCAGATAAGCGCCGCCGGGTCGATAAACGTAACTGGAAACATTGTGTCGAATGGCGGCGGCGGTAAGGGAGGCGACTCGGCCACGGTCGAACTCTGTTGCGGTGGCGCCGGGGGCGGCTCGGGCGGCGGCGTTTTGTTGGAGGCGCCCCAGGTAAGCTTCACGGGTTCGTTCTGGGCGCAAGGGGGCGGCGGAGGCGGAGGCGGCAACAACCGCGGCGCGACCGGCGGCGACGGTTCCGACGCCACGGCCAGCGCTTCCCCGGCACCAGGCGGAGCGGGTCGCGACGGCGCATCCTGCGCTCTTTACGGCGCCATCGAGGGCGGGGACGGAGGTCAAGGCAGCCTTGGTGACGGGCCGGGCCAAGACGGCCAGGCAACCGACCGCAACATGTGCGCTCCCGATCAGCCCTACGTCGGAGGAGGAGGCAGCGGGGGCGGCAGCGGACGCCTGCGCATCAACACTTCCGCAGCTGCTGCCTGCGACTGCGGAGGTGCATTTTCACCCAGCCCTACTTTTGGAGTAATTCGGGGAGGCTGAGACCAGACTAGTCTCCAGCGTCGATCATCTCATCGATGTTCCTCATCTGAAGTGGTCTCTGCCCCGCTTCGATTTCCTTGATCATACGAACCAGAGCGGCGTTGAGCGGTACTGCCATGCTAGCGTGCGCCGCCTGTCCGACCACGTATCCGTTGAGGAAATCAATCTCGGTCGGACGACCACGCTCGAGGCTCTGCAACATGGACGAGCGCAACCGGCCATAGCGTCTCCCGATCACCTTGACCAGGAGGTCTTTCAGGCGCCGGCGTACTGGTCCTGCCCCTGCCGGCAAATAGAGCAATCTGGGGTTGACCGCAATACGTTCCAGCTTGATGCCCAAGGCTTCGGCTGTGTCGATCACCTCGCGATAGACCCTCAGAAAAACACGCCTGACGCGCCAGTCGCGCAGCATCGTCCCCAGCATCTCGCCGGTCAAAGCACCCAGGGTAGTGATGACGCAGTTAATCGCCAGCTTGGACCACAGCGCGCCGCGTATGTTTTCACTTATACTCACGGGCGAGATCCGCCCCAGCGCTCCGGCCAACAGCTTGACCCGGTCGCTCAGATGCCCATCCAACTCGCCAATATGAATCGCGCCCGGGCCGGTTTTCTCGTAGACTCCGGGAGCATGCATCGTCCCGCCCCAGCCGATGATGGCCGAAACCACCCGCCCTGCACCGACAGCCTCACAGACGGCGTCCTCGACTATGCCGTTCTGGCAAGTTACCAGGTAGCCCCGGGGATCGAGATGTGGCAACGTGGCGCGAGCGACCTCGGTCACCGAATTGGCCTTCATCAACAGAAGTGCCACGTCGAAGTGACTATCGGGCGGCAACTCGTCCAGGCGTGTGTAGACCTCGGCCTGCTGGCTGAAGCTCTCCTTGCCGTCGGCAACTCGCAGCCCTTGCGTTTTGATCGCCTCAGTAATTTCGGGATTCGAAGTAACCAGTACGGGATGATAGCGAGCCTGGACCAGTCTGGCGGCCACTACCCCGCCAATTCCGCCGACGCCTTCGATCAAGATTCTGGGCTTTGTCATGATCTAGACAATGTACACGATGAGCCTGCAAGTCAAATTGCCAATATCCCCACAAGCCTATAAATTAGCCATGTACACTCGCAGGTAACAGAAAGGAGCAAGCCATATGCCCGAAAAGCCAATTATCAGGCATTTTGATGAAGTCGAGCCACAAGCCGTAACCAGAAGCCGTGCTGCCGTCATTCAGGTCATGCTGGGACCAGATGATGGGTTGCCCAACTTCTACACTCGCCGTTTCACAATTGAACCTGGCGGCGAGATCCCCTTGCACAGGCACGACAGACTGGAACACGAACAAGTGGTGATCGCCGGCAGCATGAAGCTCGTGCTGGATGGACAAGAGCATTTCGTGAAAACCGGGGATTGTATCTACATTCCCGCGGGCGTTGCTCACGCCTACAGCAACTTGAGTGAGCAGGCAGTGCAATTCCTGTGCATGGTCCCGGCACTGGAAGACTACCAGACCGAGTGGATTATCTAGATCAGGTTTTGACGCTCCCTGACATTTCAGGGATAATGGTTTTCGGGAGGGTTTCTCACTGAAACACAACTCAGGTTTCGCAGACGCAGACCAACCTGCCCTTGAGAAGGTTCGCGCAACTCCCGGCGCCAGGCTCGGGGCTTGGCTTTCCCGGGGGCTGGGCGGCCCGAGCGTTTTTTTGCTGGTGCTCGCTGTAGTCGTCGGGGTGGCCGGCGGTTACGGAGCCATTCTTTTTAGATACCTGATTAGCTTGGTCAATCATCTTGCCTTTCCCGGCGGTATCGGCCTCGACCGACTGGCCGCCCTGCCCTGGTACTGGTTGGTGCTCCCGCCCGCACTGGGCGGTCTTTTAGTGGGGCCGCTGATCTACTTTTTTGCCAGCGAGGCAAAGGGACACGGTGTGCCGGAAGTGATGGAGGCCTGCACGGGCCGAGGCGGCCGCATCAGGCCGCGGGTGGCCCTGGTGAAGATAATGGTCAGCGCCGTCACTATCGGCAGCGGAGGCTCGGCCGGCCGCGAGGGTCCTATCGTTCAGATTGGCTCCGCGGTGGGCTCATCTGCGGGTCAACTGTTCGGATTCAACAGTGAGCGCATGAAGATCCTGGTAGCCACGGGAACTGCAGCAGGAATCGCGGCTACCTTCAACGCGCCGATCGCAGGCGTGCTTTTCGCAGTTGAGATCATCCTGGGCCGCGGCTCGGTGAAAACCTTCAGCCCGTTGGTCGTCGGCGCGGTCGTCGCCACGGTGATCGCCCGCTATCACCTGGGCAATTTCCCGGCCTTCCAGGTGGCTCCGCACGACCTGGTCAGCGCCTGGGAGCTTCCGCTGTACGTGCTGCTGGGAGCCCTGGCCGCTGTGGCCGGGGTAGCCTTCACCAAGGGACTGTACGCCGTCGAGGACTTCTTCAATGCGATTCCCATCCCCGACTATCTCAAGGCAATCCTCGGAGGCGGCCTCGTCGGAATCATGGCTATCTGGCTGCCACAGGTCATGGGCGTCGGCTACGAGCACATCGGGCGGGTGCTGACCTGGAAGAAAAGCGGGCTTCCGTTGGACATGAATTTCCTGGGCTTCCTGCTGCTGCTGGGCGGGGCCAAGATCGTTGCCACCAGCACGACGATCGGCTCCGGCGGTTCGGGTGGAATCTTCGCGCCTTCCCTGTTCATAGGCGCAAGCCTGGGAGGGGCCTTCGGGGTTTTTGCCAACTTGCTGCTGCCGGCCGGGCTGGTTGCCAGCCCCGGCGCCTATGCGCTGGTGGCCATGGGCGCGCTTGTGGCTGCCACGACTCACGCTCCGCTGACGGCTATCCTGATCGTCTTCGAGCTGACCGATCAACACACAATAATTCTGCCGCTGATGCTGGCCTGCATTCTCTCACACTTCATCGCCACCAGACTGAGCAGTGAGTCGATCTATACTCTCAAACTGGTTCGCCGGGGAGCCCGCTTCACAGCAGGGGCCGAGGCCGAGATCATGTCCGGCACTCCGGTCAGCGCCTTGACCCATAAACCCGGCAGAACTCTGCAGCCCGACACTCCGCTCGACGACATTATCGAGCGCGTGCTTACCGGCGAACACCATCAGCAGTACGTCACCGATCGGCATGGCCGTCTATTGGGTGTCGTTACCGTGGACACTGTTACCGGCATCATCCGGGACGAGAAATCACTGCGCCATCTGCTGGTGGCGACCGATTTGATGCAACCGACGCCTGAATGCGCCTCGCCCGATGACACCCTGGATACCTGCATCTCCGTATTCAGCCACCACCATGTGGATGAGTTACCTGTGGTCGACAGCAACCAGCGCCTGATCGGCTGGATCAGCCAGGCGGACGCCATAGCATTGTACAACCGCGAGGTGCTGCGGCGGGATGCGGTAGTGCGCTTTTCCGAAGGCGCTCCGGGTGAAAAGTACGAGGAGCGGGTCAAATTGACGGCTGGCGAGGTGAAGAGCGAGATCAGAGTGAGCGGCATGCTGCTGGGCAAGAGTCTCAAGCAGCTCGATCTGCGCGCCCGTTTCGGTGTGGTAGTCTACGCGGTTCATAACCGCCGGCGGGGCAGCAGGTTTCCCGATCCGGCCGAGCCGCTGGTCAGAGGAGACACGCTCGTGGTCGTCGGCCCCGAAGACAGGGTGGCCAAGCTGCGCGCCCTGATTTAAAACAGCAAAAGCTAGGCGGGCAGCAGCAGGACTGCTCAGCTACGCCGCCGGCAAACCAGCATCAGACCCAGTAAAAGAATGGCCAGTATTCCGCCCGAGCGCCGGTCCTGCGCCGAGGCACAGCCGCAGCCTCCCCCCGGACAGTTGTCAACGGTGCCATCGCAGTCGTTGTCGATGCCGTCATCGCAGACCTCCTTGGCTCCCGGGAAGGCCGAGGCGTTTGTGTCGTCGCAGTCGGGCGGCGTAGCACAGCTGGACACGCCGTCAGCGTCGTTGTCGAAGCCGTTGTCTACGGTGCCGTCGCAGTCGTCGTCTGCCCCGTTGCAGGTCTCGACGGCGCCCGGGTTCACGTCCGGGTCGGCGTCGTCGCAGTCGTTGCCGCCGCAGGCGACATCGGCGTAGCCGTCAGAGTCCCCATCGGCACAACCGGCCCCGCAGAACCACTCGCCTCCGGCCTGAACGCAAACGGCTGGAGTGGTGCAAGTTGTGCCGCAAGAACCGCAGTTTTCGGATGTGGTAAGCGGGATCTCGCAGCCGTCCGAGCTTTCGGCGTTGCAGTCGGCGAAGTCGGCGTCGCAGGTCCCCAAGGAACAGACACCCTGGCTGCAAACCGCAGCTGCGTTGGAGAAACTGCATGCGTTGCCGCAAGAGCCGCAGTTTGCAAGGTCGTCTTCGAGATCCACTTCGCAGCCGTCTGCGGGATCTGCGTTACAGTTATCCAGATTCTGATTGCAACTGACAACGCTGCAGCTGCCTCCCACGCAGCCGTTTTCTGCCACGCCTGGTAAGGCGCAGACCTTGCCGCAGTCGCCACAGTTGTCCCGGTCGCTGCTCAAAGAGACCTCACAACCGTCGGAGGGATCAGTGTTGCAATCGGCAAAGCCGTTGTCGCACTCTCCCATGGCGCAGACGCCCTGGTTGCAAAGCGCCGAGGCGTTGGCGAAGGCGCAGGCATTTGCACAAGAGCCGCAGTTAGCCACATCGCCGTTGAGGTCGATCTCGCAGCCGTCAACCGGGTGGGAGTTGCAATCGTCATATCCGCCTTCGCAGGCACCCATGACGCAGCTTCCGGCCTGGCACTGACCGGCGGCGTGGGCGAACTCGCAGGTGCGATCGCAGGCGCCGCAGTGGGCTGGGTCGGCCTGCAGTTCGACCTCGCAGCCGTCCGAGTCGTCGGCGTTGCAGTCGGCCCAGCCGACGTCACACGACATGCGACAGCCGCCTGCGGCACAAATGGCCATGGCGTTATCGTAGGGACCGCAGGTTGTGCTGCAGTCGCCGCAATTCTGCGGATCACCCCAGACGTCGGCCTCGCAACCGTCCGAGCTGTCCATATTGCAATCCTGGTGGCCGCTCTGGCAAGCACCCATCTGACAGGAACCGCTGCTGCAAACCGGGGAGGCGTAGTCGTACTGGCAGGGCTGGCCGCAGCCGCCGCAGTTGGTGGTGTCGCTCTGCAGGTCGGCTTCGCAGCCGTTGGAAGTGATGCCGTCGCAGTCTTGCCGGCCGGCCTCGCAAGTGTTGATCTGGCAGACCCCCTGGTAACAATAGGGGTCGCTCACGTGGGGCAGGTTGCAGGCGTTTCCACAAGCTCCGCAGTTGCCGACATCAAAGGCCACCTCGGACTCACAACCGTCTGTCAGAACAGAGTTGCAATCGGCCCAGCCCGCCTCGCATTCGCCTAAAGCACAGCTTCCGCTGATGCAATCGGCAGTAGTGTGAGGGAAAGAACACAGGTTGCCGCAGCTTCCGCAGTTTGCGATGCTGTCATCCAGGTCGGCCTCGCAACCGTTGGCGGAATTCCCGTCGCAGTCGCCGTGACCGGCCAGGCACTGGCCCGAGGAATTGCAAACCCCGCCGCTGCACTGGCTGTCGGTGCCCGGCTGACCGCAGGGTTGGTTGCAGCCGCCGCAGTGTTGCAGGTCGGAAAGCAGATCGGCCTCGCAACCGCTTTCGGGATCGCCGTCGCAATTGCCCCAGTCGGTCTGGCAACCGCTGGTACAGTAACGGGACAAGTCGATAGTTATTCCCTCGGCGTTAATCATGTAATCGGAGAGCAGTTGGATCTTGATGGTGTCACCGGGCACACTCACCGACCAGAACGGTTCCTGGGTGCCGGTGATGGTGTCGTATGTATTATCGGCACCATCGTAGATGTAGACGTAGTCGTACAGGTTTTCTGTCTCGAACAGGGAGAAGTGCACCGATACCTCGGAGGCTCCGGGCTTGGTGATGGTCCAGGTGTTGTCGTAGTTATCGGGATAGGGATGCGGGGAGTCGATACTCTCGGCGTCCTCCTGGCAGGAACCCGGGGTGCAGACACCCTCGAGGCACATCTGATCGTTTACATTGGGCAGGTTGCAGACGTTGCCGCAGGTGCCGCAGTTGCTAAGGTCCGAGCTGACATCCATCTCGCAACCGTCGCTGAGCTCGCCGTTACAATCGTCCCAGCCCGGATCACAACTGCCTATGGCACACGAGCCGCCATCACAGCCTGCACTTCCGTTGGGATAAGGACCGCAGCCGTTGCCGCAGCTTCCGCAGTTCGTCGGATCGGCCAGCAGGTCGGCCTCACAGCCGCTGGCCAGGTCGCCGTCGCAATCGGTCCAGCCTGCCTGGCAGCTATCGAGCTGGCATATCCCGGCCTGGCAACTGGCGTCGGCGTGAGCATAGGCACAGTGATGGCCGCACCAGCCGCAGTTGCCGATATCGCTGTCAGTGGAAGCCTCGCAGCCGTTGGCCGGATCGCCGTCGCAGTCACCGCGGCCGGAAGGGCACTGGCCGGTGCCGCACCACCAGTAGCCGTCAATGACGAAACCGTCGGCAGTAACGCTGCCGTCGGAAGTGAAGGTCACCTTGATAGTGTCGCCGTTTACGGTGACGCTGCTGAATTCGCCCAGGCTGCCGTCGTAGGTAGCCACCTCGGTATCATTGACGTCAAGAATATGCACGAAATCGAAACCGGACTCAGTGGTAAAGGAGGTGAAATGCAAGCCGATTACAGCCGCGCCGGGTTGAGTTATGATCCAGGTCTCGTTCGAATTGTTATCGTAGGGGTGGGGCGTCTCGATCGGCGGCTCGATCGGGTTGAAGTTGTTGACGTGGACCACAGTCAGGTCGACATCGGAATCGAGACCGCCGTCGTCGGTTACCTTAAGCTCGGCCTGGAAGTCGCCGCACATGTCGGCCAGGAAGCGAGGGGTGGGACTGGCGGAATCGTCCAGGGCGGCCGCCGATGTGCTTGGAGGATACAGCGTCCAGGCATAGGTTATTGGATCCTGGTTGGGATCAAAAGAGCCGCTGCCGTCCAGGGTGACGGTGCTGTTGGTCAAAACATTCTGATCGGCCCCGGCCATGGCCACCGGCGGCAGGGGAACGTTACTGATGGCCTGCAGGGCCCGGCCGGCGTTGATACGGCCGCCGGTAGTGGTGATGCCTTGCAGGTCGGAAATGGGATCGACGGTCGTAAAAAGAAACTGTTTGAGTTCTGAGGGGGTCAGGTCGGGGCGAATGGACTTCATCAAAGCCACCACCCCGGCGGTGTAGGGAGTGGCCATCGAGGTACCCGACATCAGCTCGTAGCTGTTACCGGGCACGGTAGACAGAATGTCTTCTCCGGGCGCGCCCACGTCCACGGAGACGGCGCCCCAGTTGGAAAAGTAGGAGATGTTGTCGTTGTGGTTTGTGGCGGCCACGCAGATGATGCTGGGGAAGGTCCACTCGCAGGGCCAGACTTCCTCCTGGGTCTCCACGTCTAATGTATCATTGCCGGCGGCGGCCGCTGTAATGACGCCGTTCTGGTCGGCATATCCGAAGGCGTCTTCGAGTGTCTGGCTGTAATACTCCACCGTCCACCACGAGCAGCTCATGACGTCGGCTCCTTTGTCGACGGCGTAGTAAACGCCCTCGGCGGCGTCCAGGACGTAGGCATCGAGCGATTGGTTGCCGATGATCATCAGCGGCATGATGGTCACCTGCCAGTTGACACCGGCTACTCCCAGGGCGTTGTTGCCGGCCGCGCCGATGATTCCCGCGCAGTGGGTGCCGTGGCCGTACCAGTCGGCCGGGTCGTTGGTCTCGGATTCGAAGTTCCAGCCGCGCACGTCGTCAATGTAGCCGTTATTGTCATCATCGACTCCGTTTCCGGGCACCTCGTCCTGGTTGGTCCACATGTTGTCGACCAGATCCGGATGGTTGTAGTCGACCCCGGTATCCAGGACGGCCACTACCACCGAGTGTGAACCGACAGAGATGTCCCAGGCGGTGTCGGCGTCTATATCGGCGTCTGCGGTACCGCCGGTCTGTCCGGTGTTGTCCGAGCCCCATTGTTCCGGGAAGCGGGGATCGTCGGGCAGACGGGAAAACTCGATGCGGTAGTTGGGTTCGGCGTAGTCCACTCGCGGGTCTTTGCTCACCCGCATAGCGGCCTGAGGCACCGTCTCTTTGGTGGCCAGGCGCGTTACATGTATGCCGATTCGGCTTCGGTACTGCAGGGAAAGTCCCAGCTCAGCTGCCAGTGCCCGATCTACCTGCTCGGCGTAGGCTTGCTTGAACTTCACCAGCAGCACGCCCGGCTGATAGGGCAAACGCTCGGCAGTCTGCTTGGCAGGCACTAAGCTGCGCGCCGACGGCGCGGGATGGGAGCGCAGCGTGCGCGAGGGCGCTGCTGGCGCGCTCGCCTGCAGGTTCAAGCCCTGCATATCAAGCGTGCGCGAGTCCTGTTGTTGGCAAGCGCCGAGCAGGCCGCAGGCCGCTACGGCCAGGAACCATCCAAATAGGTTACTCCCCTTCATTTCATCCGTCCTTTGTCTGTGGGCCGAGACCCGGTTTTAATATTCAGAGATTAAGTCTCCCCTTCGACACCGACCGCAGCAATCTCCCTGAGCTGATTTTGTAGGCGAATCCCTAGCACGAGAAACGCGCATGGGCAATGGAAAAACTAACTGGCTATCCGGTCAAGAGCCCCAGCCGGACGGCTCTGATCCCATGACTAGCTTCAGGGTTCCTCCGTTGGTGATCTCTTGGTGGGTGATCCAGGATCTATCAAGCGGCTTGCCGTTCAGCTTAGCCGACTGAATGTAGATGTTTTGATCGCTGTTGTGCTCGGCCTCGATGACGAAGGTCTTGCCTCTGCAATATGCCGGGTTCAGTTGAATCGTGATTCTTTCGAAAAGCGGGCTGCCAACCTGGTACTTTGCTTCGCCCGGCGTCAGCGGATAGAGGCCCATGGCTCCGAAGATGTACCAGGCGCTGGTTGCTCCGGCGTCGTCGTTGCCGGGGAGTCCGCGCGGCTCCGCCGAGAACTCGGTCTGCAACGTGTGGCGAACAACCTGCTGCGCCTTGTAAGCGGCGCCTGTGAAATTGTAGAGCCAGGGAATGTGAAAACTGGGTTCATTGTCGGGCTCGAAATAACCGCCGGCAAAGAACGCATCCAGCCTGTCTTCGAAGGCCTGCTTGCCTCCGATCAATTCGATTAGTCCTTCTACGTCGTGGGGCACGAAGAAGGTATAGATCCAGCTGTTGCCCTCGCAGAAATCGTTGCCTCGATCTCCGTTGGCGGGGTCGAAGGGTTCCACCCAGCTTCCGTCCAGGTTCTTGCCCTGCATGAAGCCGACGTCCGGGTTGAAGTTGTTTGTATAGTTCGTAGCCCGCCGCCCGAATAGATCGGCCATCTCCGGCTTGCCCAGGCCGGCTGCCACCTGGGCGGTGCACCAATCGGCGTAGGCATACTCTAAAGTCATGGAAGCCGATTCGAGCGTGTCGCAGTGGTGCGAGACGAAACCGTTTTCGACGTACTCCGGGGGAGTGCCGATGTTCAGAACGCCGCAGATGCTCGAATAGAGGTGCTCCTCGTCGTCCTCGGTGGCGCTCTTGTAAAGGGCGGCCCAGAGGCTATCCGGATCGTAATCGCGGAAGCCTTTAATAAAAGCATCGGCCACAATCGGCACGCCCGGGTTGCCGGTCATGTCACGCGAGATCCCGGTGGCCTGCCAGGCGCACTTGGGCAGCCAACCGCCGCGCTCGAACACGTGCAGGTAGGAGGCAACCACGTCGCTCACAATCTCGGGCTCCAGCAGGGTAGAAAGAGGCCGTGATGTGCGAAACGTATCCCAGGCGCACCAGTCGTCCGTATAGTAGTGCCAGGCACGGGCCTGGTCCTCGGGCCGGACCACGGCGCCCAGTCCATCCGCACCGGAAAAGAACACTCCGCCCACCTCCGTGTAGTCGGCCGGCGCAAGCAGCTGGTGGTAGAGCGCAGTATAAAAAATCTTCTTCTTCTCAGCACTGGCTCCCTCCAGGTTGACACGGTCCAACTCACAGTTCCATGCGGCCCGTGCCTCGGCACGCACCTGCTCGAAGGTCTTCGAAGACAACTCCGTCTCCAGGTTGAGCCGGGCCTGTTCGACGCTCACCAGTGAAATGCCCAGCTTGACCTCGATCACCTCGGAATCGGAGGTCTCATAGTTTACGAAGGCGCCGATTCTGGCGCCCGATGCCGAAGCCGACCCTGGAGAAATTCCGTCTTGGTCGAAGGTGCCGTACGAGTCGAACGATCTCGAAAACTGGGCGTAGAAGAAGACCCGGCTCTCGCCCGTTTTTTTCTCGTCCGTACTCAAGGCCAGGTCGAAGTATGGAAAGACGTTGTACTGGCCGAAGCCCTGGATGATCGAGTCGGAGACGATCTGCAGCTCTCCGCCGGTGGAGCCTCCCCGGGTGTGACCAAGGTCGATCAGGATGTGAGATTGATTCCCGGCGGGAAAAGTGTAGCGATGATAGCCCGCATGGGCCGTTGCCGTCAGTTCGGCCCGCACGCCGTAGTCGGACAAGAGAACCGAGTAGTAGCCCACTGCGGCCTGTTCGTCGTCGTGAGAAAAGGCCGAGGCGTAATTCTCTTCCTCGGTCGCAAGCTCCCCCGTGGTGGGAACCACAAGAATCTGGCTGTAGCCGTTGTGGTCGCCGCCGGGACCCTGGAGGTGGGTGTGCGAGAATCCTTCGATACGATCGCTGTCGTATTCGTAGGCGTCCACGTCACCGGCATCCACCACGCTGTCCGGGCCGAGCTTCAGCATGCCGTGCGGAAGACTGGCGCCGACGAACACGTTGCCGGGCCCGCTGGCTCCGACTAACGGATCGACGAAAACGGTCAGGTCTTCGCCCGCCGGGCAGAAGAAGACAGGCTGGTTCTTGCCTTTCTCGCATCCCGCCGAGAACGTGCCCAAAAAAACTAATACCCATATGAATTTCAACTTTCTCGTCAACTATCGATTCCTTATCCTTTAACGCAGTAACTTCTTATCCACTTTGCCGACCGCGGTCAGGGGCAACTCTTCCATGAATTCGACTACCTTGGGAACCTTGTATGGGGCCATGTTCGCCTTGCAGTAGGCAAGAATATCCTCGGTGAGCTTCTCGCCACGGGTGTCTGCATGGCCCTTGGCGAGTTGAATCACAGCCTTGACCCTCTCGCTGCCGAGCCGTTCCGGATTGGGCAGTCCCACGATGGCACAAGCCTCGACAGCGGGATGCTGTTGCAAGGTTTCCTCCACCTCCTGACTGAATACCTTGAATCCACCCACGATCAGCATGTCCTTGGTCCGGTCGACCAGGGTGATATAGCCTTCCTGATCCATGCGGGCCACATCGCCGGTAAACAGCCAGGTTTGCCCCTCGAACTCGCGCAGTGCACTGGCCGTCTCTTCCGGCTTGTTGAAGTAGCCCTTCATGACCTGGGGCCCGCGCACGACAAGTTCTCCCTCCTCCCCGATCGGAACCGATTTCTGTCCGCCGATCAGATCGACGATCCGCACATGGGTGTTTTGTATCGGCAACCCGACCGTTCCCGGCTTCTTGGTTCCCCTATGCGGATTCATTGTAACCAGCGGGCTGGTTTCGGTCATTCCGTAGACCTCCA
The DNA here is from genome assembly GCA_964513625.1 of uncultured Myxococcales bacterium. Lineage (GTDB taxonomy): Bacteria > Myxococcota > B64-G9 > B64-G9 > B64-G9 > DATKYQ01. The sequence continues at coordinate 77,729 of CAZENH010000008.1, forward strand.
GGACTTTGCCCTTGCCTACGACCGAATCAAGAGCCTGAAGTGACTCGACCGAAAAGGGGGCAGCCCCGGAGAGGCATACCTTGCAGGCGGAGAAATCCAGGGTTTTGAACATCGGATCCTTCAACAACATCTGGAAGAGCGATGGAACATTGCACAGAACGGTCGGCCGGTACCTGGCGATTTCCTTGCAGACGTGCCTGGTGTCTCTCGGGTTGGGCAACAATACCTGCTCGGATCCTGTGGCCAGGCCGCAGAGCGCGAAGGCCAGGCCGGCCAGGTGAAAGAAAGGGAAAGCGGAACAGAAGGTTTCAGTGCCTTTCTCAAGCTGCGCCCACTGGATGGCCTGGGTCAGGTTCGCAACCAGGTTGCGGTGGGTCAGTTCGGCGCCCTTCGAAGGACCAGTGGTCCCTCCGGTATATTGGATCAAGGCCGTGTCGTCCGCGGAGATCTCGACGGAGGGAGAAGTCGGCTCGTATTCGCGCAATAATCTTTTCAGCGTGATTACCGACTTGCCCTCGACCGGTCTGATTTTTCCGGTTGGGACCTTGCGCAGCAGGTTTCCAAGAAAACGCTTGGGACCGGGGGCGAAATCCAGAACGCCGGTCACCACTATCAGGCGAAGGCTATGCAGCCGATCCACGATCGAGAGCAAACGCTGTTCGAATATCGCATCCAGTGTAATCACGACCTTGGCGCCGGAATCCTCGAGTTGGTGGGTCATCTCTTTCGGCGACAACAGCGGCGACAGGCCCGTGGCTACGCAACCGGCCAGCATCGTACCAGCCTGCGCGATGAGATACTGGGGAACGTTTGGTAAATTGATAGCTACCACATCGCCCGGTTCGCATCCGCTTTGTGTAAGGTAATCCGCGAAACGATAGCTCAGGTCCGAGATCTTTGGGAAACTCAGTGCGGCACCCAGAAAGTGACAGGCGATCTGATCCGGATAGGCCTCGATCGCTTCTTTCATCAAGTCAATACTGGTCAGATCGGGAATAACGATATCCGGCTGTACCCAGTCATCATAGGACTTCAGCCACGGCCTCTCGTGGTAATCCATGAAAACCTCCCCGCCAAAAACCAAATGAAAGCGCGCAAAGACACTACTTCAGCCGGATCTTTCTGGTCAAGCCTGATTTCCCGCGGCCAGTTGCGGCCTCGGCACAATCCAGTCTTTGATATGATGTAGTTGAAAGACCAACTAATGAGATCGAGCCTGAGGATTTACTGCGGGTTACAGTTCAACCGAGCAACAAGTGTTGTCCTGCGTCAGCGGGGCCATACTCTTTTTTTCCTGACGAGTTATTCTGGAAAGTTTTTCCTGCATCTCTTCTTCAATCACCGTCATCTTGCCCAGTGCAGCCGCGCCTTGCTTGACCCAACTTTTCACTTCCCGGGCTACGAACTTGGCCCGCCATTCAGGCAGCAGCACGTTCTTGACCAGCATGTCCGGGGAAAGGATCTGCTGGCTCGATCCGGTCGGAGCCACGGAATAGGATAGCGATGTTTGCCCGTTCGCCCGGGAGGGGCTGAGAGTAAAAGCAACAGCCAAGAACATCATTATGGTTACTGTTTTCATTTTCGGCTCCCTTTTGTGGCCCTGATCTTGATCCCAGGCTATCATTTTCAGGGTAACGGGTTTGTCACAGCCTTGTACTAGTTTCATAATTTCTCCAGGCGTTCTTTACTTCTTGGACCGGGAAAGGGACAAAAGGGTTGCCCGGCAGAAAGAAAAACCTGCCCGCCTGCTAATCTATTGTAATTACGCCTGATTTACTCAGAGGCTGATTATTTTTTCCAGGTTGCCGTAAGTTCCAGGTCGAGTCCGGGCCTCAGGAAAGTAGGTGCTGCCCGGCTCTTGCGGTTCGAGCCCTTTTCCCAATCTATGCTGCCTGTGTCCGTGTCCTCTACGGCCAGCTTCCATTCGAACTCGATTCCCAGCGGCATCTCGACCGCAGAAGAGCTCACCCAGGTGGGATAGTCTTCGGGAGTGGTCTGAAGGGCAAGGCCGTCACCATCGTCGCCCCAGTTTCCAAGAACGCCACGATCGCCTAGCACGAAGACCGACTCACTCTGCGCGTTTGTCTCGGCCTCATAAGCCGTGAAGTTCATTTCCTGGTCGGGCCAGGCAGGCTGTGCCAGCAGCTGATCGCGGATGGTCTCGAAGCTCGGCTGAGCATCGATCTCGACGCTTTGATCTGCATACCGCCTGAGCACCGCCAGCCACTCTGAGATGTAGCGCCTGCCGGTCAGGTCGTTATCCAGCTTGTCCGAGTCAATGAACAGGACGCTTTCGTTGTTGCGGGCGATCTCAGAAGTATCGCCCATGCCGCCCTTTGTCCAGTTGGCCGAGTCGCTTATTACCTTGATGCGTGTGCGACCCAGAATTGCAACCTTGTTGTGCATGGCCGAGTAGCCGGTGACCGTGTTTCTGACCTCCCAGGTAGGGACGCCCCCCGCGCGCAGCACGTCCTCGATGTCATTATTGTAGCCGTCCGACTGCAGGCGATCGGTAATCACGTAGACCGGCACCCCGGCCGCAGCCTTGTCGATCAAGATCTCGCTCAACGAACGATCGACGTCTCGGGCGGTCAAGTCTCTCAGCGAGTAAACCATCATCAAGATCTGCTCGTTCTCCTCCTCGAGCCACTCGAGCGCTCGAGTGCCCGGTCGCAGGCCGCTTTGCGGCCGCGAGAAGAGCACGTTGACCGGCCGCTCGTCGCTCCATTCGTTTTGGCAACGCTGATCATGAAGCAGCGCCTGGTAGCAGGCGGCGTAGCCGGCGGTAAGCTCAGGCTCGCGGATGATGTGGAAGTTCTCGTCGTTCAGCGGGGCATACGAGCCCACGTTGAACGAACCGGACAGCACCACTCTGTCATCTGGTAGCTCGAAAATCCGCGTCTTCAAATGCATCAGCCCCGAGTGATGTATGCCGATCAGATCCGCGCTAATCATCGAGTTCTCGTCGAGATCGCGGTGATCGGGCACTACCTCGAAGCCGCGCGATGCCAGGTACTCGTCCACCGTCATCCAGTCGCGATCCTTGCCGAGCTGATCGGACTCGATCAGGATCTGCACGTCCACCCCGTCGTCATGGGCGTCGGCCAGATCTTCCATGATGCGCTGGTTGCGCAGGGTGTAGACGGCGTAGTCGATGCGGTAGGGATTTTGGCCCTCTGTAAACTGGCGCTCGTCGGCCAGGCGCGCCTCGCGCACCCAATCGATGAAGTGCAGTTCCATGGTGACTACCGGCTCCTCGGGTGCAAACATGACCTGAAAGGGAGCATCGAAGTCGCTATCATCCGGAATGATGCCGTATGCCGGCACCTCGGGCCCAAACCCATCCGCCTTGCCCTCGCCATCGAGAAGCGGAGGTCCCTCCTCGTACATCCCCTCGGGTAAACCGCCGGACGATCCGCAGCCCCAAGAAGAAAATACGAACAGAAAGGTAGATGCTAGAGCGACATGAAAGTGTCTGGAAAAATACATTTACTCGATTCCTTCTCCTGTTGGATCGTCGATTTTACCACCAAGGCCTGTTCCGGATCCAGACTGTGCCGGATTTTTTCAGCGACAGCAGTTGCCGCCGCCGTCGGCGGTGCAGATCTGGCTGGTCTCGACCTGGATAGTGCTGTGCTCGATTTTGAAGCGCTCGGCCAGCAGGCGGTTGATGGCTAAAATCGCCTGGTTGGTGTCGAGCGACGGGTCGCCGGTGCACACGTGACAGGACAGAAAGACCTCGTTGGAACTGACCGACCAGATGTGCAGGCCATGCACGCTCTGGATCTCGTCGAGTGCAAGGATCGCCCCGCGTACCTCCTGGGGGTCGATTGAACCGGGCGCCGCTTGTAAGAAAATCCGCACCGCCTCGGCAATGATGCCGGCGGAACTTACGACCATCATCACCACGATTGCCAGGCTGGCCAGCAGGTCCAGCCAGTACCAGGGCCTGAACACGAGCACCACCCCGACCGCCACGACCAGAAGCGACGAGATGGTGTCGAACAGCAGGTGCAAAAAGACTGCCTTGAGGTTCAGGTTCTGACGGCGATGGCGATGCAGTATCAGAATAGAGACGGCGTTTCCCAAGAGCCCGACCAGTGCAACGATCAGCGTCAAGCCGCCTTGCACTTCGACCGGCTTTTTGAAACGCTCCGCAGCCGCCAAGACGATTAGCACTCCAATGACCACTAACGAAAGCGCGTTGACCAGCGCGATCAGCACTTCCAGCCGGCGCAGGCCGAAGGAGAAACGGGCGGTCGGACGCTTGTGGGCGGCCCGCTCACCGGCATAGCCCAGAATCAGCGCCAGTACGTCCGACAGGTTGTGCCCGGAGTCTGAGACCAGCGCCAGCGAGCCCGAGATCATCCCGGCCACGAACTCGGCCACGGTGATGGCCGCGTTCGCCAGAATAACCCAGCCCAGCTTCTTGCCGGCGCCGGCCCCGTGAAGATGGGCATGACCAGTGTGAGATTCTTCTACCATATCTGCAAGCAGAACTTGTAGCATCCCGCAGGTAGCCGGCGCAAGCGACGCTTGACATATCTTTTCAAATCTAATAACCAATTCACGGCAACGCGGGATCGGAGGTGTGCGGCATGCTTGGATACGGAGCAGTTCTCGTCCTGCTGGCTCTGGGCAGTACAATCGCACTTGTTTTCGTTGGGCTTTCTCGTTTCCTCGGCCCTCGCAACGCCAACGCCGAGAAAACCTCGCCTTACGAGTGCGGCGTCGAACCCGAGGGCCAGGCCCATGCACGCTTTCCGGTGCGCTTCTACCTGGTGGCCATGCTGTTTATCCTGTTCGATATCGAGGCCGTCTTCCTCTACCCATGGGCCAAGCTGTTCCGTGAGCTGGGCCTGTTCGGGTTCGTCGAGATGGCGCTCTTCATCCTGATCCTGGTCGTCGGGCTGGTCTACGCCTGGCGCAAGGGAGCACTGGAGTGGGAGTGAAAGACACAAACATAGGCATGTCGAGCCAGGTGATCAGCGGCTCGCTGGAAGAGGCCGCGGCCTTGGTGCGTGACATGAAAAAACCCGGCGCACTCGAGAAGTTCGTAGACTGGGCCCGGATGCACTCGTTGTGGCCGATTCCCTTCAGCACCGCCTGCTGCGCCATCGAGTTCATGGGCATGGTCAGTTCCCAAACGGATGTCTCCCGTTTCGGGGCCGAGTTCGTGCGCTTCACGCCGCGCCAGTGCGACCTGATGATCGTCTCCGGCACAATCGTCAACAAGATGGCGCCGGTGCTGAAGAAAATCTACGACCAGATGGCCGAGCCCAAGTGGGTGATCTCGATGGGCTCATGCGCCAACTGCGGCGGGATGTTCAATACTTACTCGGTGCTGCAGGGCGTCGACCGCATCATTCCGGTCGACTACTACGTGCCCGGCTGCCCGCCGCGGCCCGAGGCGGTGATCTACGCCATGCTCGAGCTGCAAAAACAGATAGGCCGCGAGTCGGGGGTGCTGTCTTCCAAGGAACGCCAAAGGGATTTCTGGGTGTACGGGATAAACGGCCGCGGACAAACACCCAAGTCTCGTATCCTTCACGGAGAGAGGAAGTAGACGTGATCGACAAGGCCAGAAAGGCTGCCAAACGTTTGTCCGCAGCCCTCGGAGACGGGCTGATCGAGGTCGTCGAAGACGGGCGGGGCGTGGTTGCACGTATCGAACCCGGCGCATTACACACTGCACTTGATGCGCTGCGCAACGATAGCAGTACTCCGTTCGAGATGCTGGCTCACGAGACGGCTATCGACTGGTCGAACTGGCCAAAAGACGCTGGCCACGCAAAAGACAATAAACGCTTCAGCCTGATCTACAACTTGTTCTCGATATCGACCCGCACGCGTATCTTTCTTGAAATCGATCTGGCAGAGGGACAAACGGCGCCCAGCGCCACCGAACACTTCGCCAGCGCCAACTGGGCCGAGCGTGAGATCTACGACATGTTCGGGATAAAGTTCACCGGTCACCCCGACCTGCGTCGGATACTGATGTGGGAAGGCTTCGAGGGACACCCGCTGCGCAAGGATTTCCCGCGCCACGGGATCAACCCCCAGGATTTCCCGCAAGAGTAAGGCGGCGAGCGCGATGCAACCATTTCCAAGAGATATCGAGGCGGGCACCGGCGAGCCGCTCGACCTGCACTCAGAGCGCATGAAACTCAACTGGGGCCCTTCCCACCCGGCCACTCACGGCACTCTCCGAGTGATGCTCGAGTTGGAGGGCGAAACAATCGCCAGGTGCGACACCGAGATCGGCTACCTGCACCGAGGCAAGGAGAAGCTTGCCGAAGACTGGAACTACAACCAGTGCGTCAACATCATGGAGCGCATGAACTATTGCTCGACCGTTATCAACAACTGCGCTTGGCACCAGGCTTGCGAGAAACTTTTCGAAATCGAGATTCCGCCGCGGGCGGTCTACCTGCGGATGATCTTGTCCGAGATCTCGCGCATCGCCGATCACATGACCGCCATCGGTCCGAACTGCGTCGACATCGGGGCGCTGACCCCGTTCTGGTACACCTGGGACATTCGTGAACAGGCCTACGATATTATCGAGTTCGTCACCGGCGCCAGGATGATGTCCGCCTGGACCCGCGTCGGCGGGCTCTCGGCAGACGCGCCCGAAGGCTTTGCAGAGCGCGTGCGCAATTTTGTGCCCGAGGTCTATCGCGAAATGAACGAGTTGGACAAGCTACTCTCGTCCAACCGCATCTTCAACGACCGCTCACGTGGCGTGGGTGCCATCAGTTCCGAAGAAGCCCTTTCCTACGGCTGGACCGGGCCCTGTCTGCGAGCGACCGGCGTTGCCCACGATCTCAGAGTTGCCAGCCCCTACTTAGCCTATGGCGACATGCAGTTCGACATCCCGGTGGGTGGGCACGGCGATACTTACGACCGCATCTTCGTCAGAGTCGAAGAATGCCGCCAGGCTGCGCGCATCATCGAGCAGGCGCTCGACAACCTGCCGGACGGCCCGGTCAACTCAAACGAACGACATGTCGTGCTGCCACCCAAGGACGCCACATACAACCAGATGGAAGGTTTGATCCACCACTTCGAAGTCATCATGTACGGCCCCAAGGCCCCCAAGGGCAATATCTGCTACGACGCCAGCGAGGGCGGCAACGGCGAACTGGGCTTTACCATTGTCAGCGACGGTAGCGCCAAGCCTTATCGGGTCTCGGTAAGGTCTCCTTGCTACTACATCTTCTCGGCCCTGCCGAGATTGGTAACGGGCAGCCTGCTGGCAGACCTGCCCGCCACGATAGCCAGCCTGAACATTATCGCAGGCGAGCTCGACCGGTGAACGATATGAGCGAAAATGAAATCAACCTGCAGGCAGCCACGACCTCGGCCATAGACGAGATCGTAAGCCACTATCCCGTCGCTGAGGCCGCCCTGCTGCCTGTGTTGCACAAGGTGCAAGACGACATCGGTTGGCTGCCTGTGGCGGCCATGGACTGGGTGGCAGAACGTCTTGATCTGCCCCGAGTGAGGGTCTACGGGGTGACCTCGTTTTACACCATGTTCAGGCGCGAGGAACTCGGCAGGCACCGCCTGGAGATCTGCACCAATATCTCCTGCAGCCTGATGGGCGCAGAGCATCTGAGGGATCATCTCGCCCGGAAACTCGGCGTCCGGCCCGGCCAGACGACCGCCGACGGCCGTATCACGCTGATCGAGGTCGAATGCCTTGGGTCGTGCGGCACGGCGCCGGTGATGCTGGTCGACGACGAGTTCCATGAAAATCTCGACCCTCAAAAAGTCGATAAGATCCTCGCCGATCTCGAAGCGCTCGACAAGGAGGCCGGAAAAGATGGCTGAAAAAGTGCTCACGGCCCGCTTCGAGCAGAAAGATTCATATCGCCTGGAAGGCTACCGGGCCGACGGTGGATACAAGGCGCTCGAGAAAGCGCTCGGCATGAAGCCCGAAGAAGTCATCGAAGAGGTCAAGAAATCGGGCCTGCGCGGGCGCGGCGGGGCTGGGTTTCCTGCCGGAGTGAAGTGGTCTTTCGTCCCCAAGGAGTCCGAAAAGCCGAAGTATCTGTGTGTCAACGCCGACGAAGGCGAGCCGGGAACCTTCAAAGACCGCTACATCATGGAGCTCGATCCGCACGCATTGATCGAGGGTTCCGCCATCGCCGCTTACGCGTTCGGCTCTCATGCAGCCTATGTATACGTGCGCGGCGAGTTCAAGCTGCCGATGAAAAGGTTAGAAGAGGCGTTGGCCGAGGCGCGTAAAGCCGGGCTCATAGGCAAGAACATTCTCGATTCGGGATACGATTTCGAGATGTGGGTGCACCCCGGCGCCGGCGCCTATGTTTGCGGCGAGGAGACGGCGCTGATCGAATCCAACGAGGGCCACAGGGGCATGCCCAGGCTCAAGCCGCCCTTTCCCGCCGTGGTCGGCCTGTTCGGCGGCCCGACCGTGGTCAACAACGTCGAAACTCTGGCCTACGTGCCGCACATCATCAACCGCGGGGCAGACTGGTTCGCCTCGCTGGGCCCCGAGAAGAACGGGGGCACCAAGCTGTTCGGCGTCTCCGGACATGTCAAAAAGCCGGGCCTGTACGAGTTGCCGATGGGCACGTCGCTTCGGGAGATCATCTACGACGTCTGCGGGGGAATCCGCGACGGAAAAGAGCTCAAGGCCGTCATCCCCGGAGGCTCCTCCACGCCGGTGCTCACCCCGGATGAGATCGACGTCAAGATGGATTTCGATTCATTGGCCAAGATCGGATCCATGTTCGGCTCGGGGGCAATCATCGTCATGGACGAGACCACCTGCATGGTGCGCGCAATCGCCCGCCTGGCCAAGTTCTACGCCCACGAGTCCTGCGGCCAGTGCACTCCGTGCCGTGAGGGAGTGCCCTGGATCCACAAGATCCTCGAGCGCATCGAGGCGGGCGGCGGCCGGGAGGGCGATATCGAGCTGCTTTTGGATATCTGCGACAACATCCAGGGAAACACCATCTGCCCTCTGGGCGACGCCTGCGCCATGCCGGTCAGGGGCTTCATTGACAAGTTCAAAGCGGAGTTTGAGAAGCACATCAAGCAGGGCAAGTGCCCGATTGGACCGATCCCCAACCCATGGATAAACCAGTGACAAGGACAGGTCGACTGCGATGCCGAAGATAACCATAGACGGCGTGGAGATCGAGGCCCAGGAGGGTCAGACCATCCTGCAGGTGGCGAGTGAGAACGGAATCGATATTCCTCACTTCTGCTACCACCCGCAAATGAAGATCGCCGGCAACTGCCGCATGTGCCTGGTGGAGATCGAGAAGGTGCCCAAGCTGCAGATCTCCTGCGGAACCCAGGTGCGTGACGGAATGGTTGTCAACACCAAGTCCGAAAAAGTGGTAAAGGCGCGCCGGGCGATAATGGAGTTTTTGCTGATCAACCACCCGCTCGACTGCCCCATCTGCGACGAAGCCGGTGAGTGCAGGCTGCAGGACTACTGCTTCGAGTACGGACAGGCGATAAGCCGCTTTGCTGAGGAAAAACACACCTTCGAACGCCTGGATGTCGGGCCGGACATCACCCGCAACATGAACCGCTGCATCCATTGCACGCGCTGCATCCGATTCCTGCGCGATATTGCCGGCATCGAGGAAGCCGGGCTGTCCGAGCGAGGCGGCCACACGGCCGTCGGGCCGTACCTGGAAAAATCTTACCAGAGCCCATTCTCGATGAACATCGTCGACGCCTGCCCGTGCGGTGCGCTGACCTCGCGCCACTTCAGGTTCAAGGCGCGCTCGTGGTTGATGAAAAAGACGCGCAGCCTGTGCGCAAGCTGCGCCCGCGGCTGCAACGCCTACCTGTGGACATACCAGGGGCGCGTACTGCGGATGACTCCGGCCGAAAACGATCAGGTCAACCAGTGTTGGCTGTGCAACGCCGGACGCCTGAGTATCGAGCGCATCCACGCCGAAGACCGCATCTTAGAGCCAACTCGTTCTAGCGCCCTCGACGAGGCCACCGGCAAGATAAAGACCTATCTCGACAATGACCAGGGCGACAAGATCGGATTGTTGATCTCGCCCAGGCTGACGAACGAGGACAACTACCTGCTATGCAAGCTGGCCCGGGAAGTAATCGGAACCAGTTGGCTGGCTTACGTCCCCGGTGAGCCGGACGATCGCCCCTTCGGGCCCATGAATCGTCCGCTTCCGGAATGGTTCATCCGCAAGGACGCGGCACCCAATTCACAGGGCGCCGCCGACATGATCGCCAGCGGCGATCACACCGAGGATGCCCGGACACTGATTAATGCGGTGGCCAGCGGTCAGATCAGGGTCCTTCTGGTGTTTTCCGAGGATCCCATCGCCGCATTCAGCGACGATCCCGGGGTGGCCGAGTCGCTCGAGAATCTTGACTTACTGCTGGTAAGTGCGAGTCACCGCAACTTGACCAGTGAGCGGGCCCAGATGGTTCTCCCGGAAGCGACCTTTGCGGAAAAGGACGGCAGCTTCACGAATGAAGCCGGGCGGGTGCAACTGCTTTCGAAGGCGCTTGAGCCTGCGGGCCAGAGCCGTTCGGCCTGGCAGACGGCACAAGAACTTGCGAAGTTGCTTAAGGCAAAATGGAGTTACGCTTCTGCCGCGGACATCATGCGCGAGATCGTCGCCGGTGTACCCGGATACGAAGATATCGACCCGGCCGCGCTTCCCGAACAGGGAGCGCTCAAGAAACAGCCGGAAAACCAGGACAGCGAACCGAACGTAGAAGGGGATCCTGATGCCAGAGTGGATCCAGTCGATACTGACCAGTAACTTGTTCTGGGCCGTTATGGCCGGACTGGTAGCCTATGTGCTGACCCTGTTCGGGATACCCGTCTACACCTGGTGGGAGCGGCGAGGCGCTGGGTTGATTCAGCGCCGCCCCGGCCCCAACCGGCGCGGTCCATACGGCCTGATCCAGGCTATCGCCGACGCGGTCAAGCTGGCCGTCAAGGAAGACGTCGTTCCGACGGGCGCCAACAAATGGCTGCACGCACTGGCGCCGATGATTGTCATGGTGGTGGCCTTGACCATCTTCGCCGTGATCCCCTGGTCGGGCGATTTCACGCTCTTCGGCAAGACTTTCCGGCTGCAAGTGGCCGATCTCAACTTCGGGATCCTTTTTATTTTGGCCATTTCGTCGCTTGCAGTCTACGGGGTTGCACTGGCCGGTTGGTCGTCGAACAACAAGTACTCGCTGATTGGCGGGCTGCGCGCCGGCGCCCAGATGATCTCTTACGAGATCTCGATGGGCCTGGCCGTAGTGGCCTTGATACTTGTTTACGACACGGTAAAGCTCGACGGGATGGTTGCCGACCAGGCCGGCGCCTTGTGGCACTGGGGCCTGTTCCAGGCGCCTTTGGCTTTTATTATCTTCATCACCGCCACCTACGCCGAGACCAACCGGGTGCCCTTCGACCTGGTAGAGGCCGAAAGCGAAATCGTGGCCGGATACCACACCGAGTATTCTTCGCTACGCTTCGGCCTGTTCTACATGGGCGAATACGTTCACATGGCCGTCTCTGCGGTGTTGATCGTGGTGCTCTTCTTCGGCGGCTGGCAGGTACCCTGGGCCAAGGAGATTTTCGGTCCGCAGCCTTACGCCAGCTTGTTTCCCTGGATGATGATTGCAGCGGCCATGCTTTGCCTGCTTCTGGCATGGGACACCAGCCGGCCCAGGAGAAAAGTCTTTACCCGGGGCAACACGATCTTCGCGGTCATATTAGCGGGCATTGCCGCAGTAGCCGTCGCCTTGGCCGCCGTCTACTGGACCTACTCGGGAGTCGAGTGGATTGCCGCGCTGGCCGGGGTGTTCACTCAGTTGGGTGTACTGCTGGTCAAGTTCCTGTTCTTCTTCTGGCTGTTCATCTGGGTGCGCTGGACGCTGCCCAGATTCCGCTACGATCAGCTCATGCGCCTGGGATGGAAGGTGATGCTGCCCTTGGCGCTTGTCAACATCGGCATCACCAGCGCGCTGGTGCTCGCGGGGTGGTTGTGATGGGAGTGATCAAGATTAATCGCCCGCCCCAGAACTGGTGGGAGCGGCTGTACGTCTTCGAAATCGCCCGCGGACTGGGCATAACCATGAAGCATGCGCTACTGTCCTGGTTCAAGCCGGGGCATATGCTGACTTACCAGTATCCCGAGCAGCGCAGGCCTTTGCCCGAGCGTTTTCGCGCCCGGCACCGCCTCAGGCGACGTCCCGACGGCTCGCCCAAGTGCGTGGCCTGCTTCTGCTGCCAGACCGCATGTCCGCCGGATGCGATCGAGATCGTTGCCGAGGAATCGGAAAATCCAGAGATCGAGAAGCGGCCGAGCTCTTTTTCGATCAACATGCTGCGCTGCATCTACTGCGGTATGTGCGTCGAGGCCTGCCCCGAGGACGCCATCTACATGACCCATGATTTCGAACTGGCCGACCAGACCCGGGAGCAACTCCAGTTCGGGCTGCAGGATCTGCTCGATATCCGCCGTCCCGAGAAAGGAGCGCGCTAGCCATGGCCGAAGCCGTGCTCTTCTTTGCCTTTGGCGGGCTGGCAGTTGGCCTCGCCCTGTTGGTCATCGTGCTGCGTAACCCGGTCCACAGCGCCGTAGCCCTTATCGCAAACCTGTTTTGCCTTGCGGCCCTGTTCGCCATGCTTGACGCGCACTTTCTGGCTGCGATCCAGGTTCTGGTGTACGCCGGAGCGATATTAGTGCTGTTCTTGTTCGTCATAATGCTGCTGAACCTGGCGCCCGAGGAACTGGGCCGGCCGCGGCAGACGGCCACCAAGATCGCGGGCTCGATTCTGCTGGCCTGGGTAGGCTTCAAATTGGTGACCATGACGACCGGCGTAGCAGGGGCCGGGTCGGGCTTCGCGAAGGTTGGCGCCGACTACGGCAGCGTCGAGTCCGTGGGCCGGCTCCTCTTTGGACCTTACTTGCTGCCGTTTGAGGCGGCCTCGATATTACTGCTGGCCGCCATTTTGGGCGCGGTGGCCATCGCCAAGAAGAGACTCTGGTGAGGAGACAACAATGATCACCATTCAGCACTACCTGATCTTGTCGGCCGTCCTCTTCAGCGTCGGCGTGGCGGGCGTTCTGGTAAGGCGTAACGCGCTCGTAATTTTAATGTCGATCGAACTGATGCTCAACGCCGCCAACCTGGCGCTTTTGGGATTCGCCCGCCAACTGGGCGATGTCTCCGGTCACGGTTTGGCTGTCTTCGTCATGACCGTCGCCGCGGCCGAGGCCGCCGTCGGACTGGCGCTGGTGCTGGCCGTGTTCCGGCACACCAAGACCGTAAACGTCGATGAAATCCGCGCGCTGAGAGGATAAACCCGATGGATTACCATACCTCGATGCTCTTGTGGATTCCGCTGCTGCCGCTCTTCGGCGCAATCGTAAACGGCCTCTTCGGACGCCGCCTGCCGCGCAAGCTGTCTGCTGCAATCGGCTGCTCGACGGTCGGCGCCGCCTTCGTCCTCGGAGTGTGGGCCAGTCTGCGCATCTTCGCCTCGCACGGCGAGGAACGCCTGGTGGACAACGTCTACTCATGGATCGCGGTAGAGGGTCTCTCGGTTTCGGTCAGCTTCGTACTCGACGCACTGTCGGTGGTCATGGTGCTGGTGGTGGCGGGAGTCAGCTTCCTGATTCACATCTACTCGATCGGCTACATGAAAGACGACCCGAGCTTTTCGCGCTACTTCGCCTACCTCAACCTGTTCGTCTTCAGCATGCTGGTGCTGGTTCTGGGTGACAGCTTGCCTGTGCTTTTCGTCGGCTGGGAAGGCGTCGGCTTGTGTTCTTACCTTTTGATCGGCTTCTGGTTCGAAAACCCGGTCAAGGCTGCGGCCGGCAAGAAGGCCTTCATAGTCAACCGCATAGGAGACCTGGGCTTTCTGATCGGTATGTTCACACTCTTCGGCGCGACCGGCACGCTGTCTATCGACGGTCTTTCGCAAGGCGTCGCCGGAGGTCTCGTAACCCCTGCGTTGGCCACCGCCGCCTGCATCCTGCTGTTTATCGGCGCCACCGGCAAGAGCGCTCAGATTCCGCTATATGTCTGGTTGCCCGACGCCATGGAAGGTCCGACTCCGGTCTCGGCGCTGATTCACGCCGCCACAATGGTTACGGCCGGCGTCTACATGGTGGCCAGGCTGTCCTTCCTGTACTCCATGGCTCCCACGGCATCGGCCATCGTGGCTTTGGTGGGCGGGGCGACGGCCTTTTACGCGGCCACCATCGGTATAACTCAGAAGGACATCAAGAAGGTATTGGCCTATTCGACCATCAGTCAGCTCGGCTATATGTTCGTCGCGGTCGGGGTAGGCGCCTATTTCGCCGGTGTCTTTCACCTGATGACCCACGCCTTTTTCAAGGCCTGTCTCTTCTTGGGTTCGGGCGCGGTGATTCACGCGCTGAGCGGAGAGCAGGACATAACCAAGATGGGCGGATTGCGCAAGAAGCTGCCATGGACCTACTGGACCTTCCTGATCTCGACGTTGGCCATTGCCGGCTTCCCTCCTTTTTCGGGATTCTTCTCCAAGGACGAGATCCTCTGGCAGGCGCTGTCGACGAGTTCGAATGCCGGATGGGCCGCCGGCTGGGTGCACCTGACTGCATACATACTGGGGTTGCTGGGCGCCGCGATAACGTCGTTCTACATGTTCCGACTGGTGTTCTTGACTTTCCACGGCGAATCGCGACTGGCTCCCGAAGTACACGTACATCACGAGATGAAGGTGATGAGCTGGCCGCTGGCCATCCTGGCAATGCTGGCTTTGGTCGGCGGCTGGGTAGGCGCTTCGCTGTTCGGGGTCCACGGCTTCGAGCATTTCCTGGAGCCGGTACTTGGGGCGGCCCAGGAGGCCGCCGCCGTCGTGCGCGGGTTCGCTCATTCGCACCTGGCAGAATGGGGAGCCGCCGCCGCAAGCGTCGGCGTCGGATTGCTGGGATTGTTCCTGGCCTGGGCGCTGTACCTCAAGAGTCCACAAACGCCCGATCGGCTGGCCGATAGATGGCGCCCTTTGTACCTTCTGGTCTACAACAAGTACTGGCTGGATGAGATCTACGACTTCCTGGTGATCAAGCCGATCTACTACTTCTCGGTGTTTCTGTGGCGGGTGGTCGACGTGATCATCATCGACGGCCTGGGCGTCAACGGCTCGGCACGTTTTGTGCGCGGCCTGGGCAGCACAGGCAGCAGGTTACAGAGCGGCAACGTACAAGCTTATGCTTTCTGGCTCTTCGCCGGTGTGGCCGCTATCCTGCTCTATCTGGCAGTCGTTGTCGGAATCCTGTAGACGAGGGAAAGAGACATGGCAACTGGATTCCCGCTCTTATCTTTGCTTTTGTGGCTGCCGCTCGTGGGAGCGCTTCTGCTTTTACTGATTCCACGCGACAACCCCAAGCTGGTTCGCAACTTCACTATGGTCATCTGCCTGGCCGACCTGGTGGTGGCGCTGTCCGCCTTTTTCCTGTTCGAGCCCGAATTCTCAGGACCACAACTTGTCGAGCACTGGTCCTGGATTGCGAGCATGGGCATATCTTACCACCTCGGGGTCGACGGCATCAGCCTGCTTTTAGTGCTGCTGACCGCTTTCCTGGCACCCATTGCCGTGTTGTCCACTTACAAGGCGATCGGTGAGCGGGTCCGCGGCTTCATGTTCTCGGTGCTGCTGCTCCAGGTCGGAATGCTGGGTGCTTTCCTGGCGCTGGATGTTTTCCTGTTCTACGTCTTCTGGGAACTGATGCTGATTCCGATGTACTTCATCATCGGCATCTGGGGCGGCCCGCGGCGTATCTACGCGGCGGTCAAGTTCTTCCTGTTCACTTTGTTCGGCTCGGTGCTGATGCTGGTGGCAATACTGGTCATCTTTTTTACCCACCACGCCCAGACGGGCATCTTCACGGCCGATCTGATGCAACTCTACCGGACCAGCTTCTCGTCCGGCGCCCAGTTGTGGATGTTCGCGGCCTTCGCCGTGGCCTTCGCCATCAAGGTGCCGATGTTCCCGTTCCACACCTGGCTGCCGGACGCACACGTCGAGGCGCCGACCGCCGGCAGCGTCATCCTGGCGGCGGTGCTCTTGAAAATGGGCACCTACGGTTTCATGCGCTTCGCTTTTCCGCTCTTTCCGCGGGCTGCTATCCAGTTCGTGCCGATCATCGCCGTGCTGGCCGTGATCGGAATCATCTACGCCTCGCTGGTGGCCATGGTGCAGAAGGACGTCAAGAAGTTGATCGCTTATTCCTCCGTTGCGCACCTTGGATTCGTCATGCTGGGCATCGTGGCCTTGACCCCGATGGCCGCAAGCGGCGGTCTTTTGCAAATGGTCAACCACGGCATCTCGACCGGCTTGCTCTTCCTTTTGGTTGGCGTGATCTACGAGCGCCGACATACTCGTGATATTTCCGAGTTTGGCGGGCTGGCCAAACAGATGCCCTGGTATGCAACCTGTTTCATGATAGCCACTCTTGCATCTATCGGGTTGCCGGGCACCAATGGGTTCGTGGGCGAGTTTCTGGTGCTGATCGGCACTTTCAACTCCGACGCCTTGCCGTTCATTTTCGGATCGCCGATGGCCGGTATGATTTTAGCCGCAGTGGCCGGCCTGGGCGTGATCCTCGGAGCGGTATACATGCTGTGGATGGTGCAGCGGGTCTTCTTCGGACCGCTCAAGAACCCGGCCAACCAGAAGCTTTCCGATCTCTCTGTGCGCGAGGTTTTCGTATTGCTGCCGATGATTCTGGCCATCTTTTTGATAGGCTTGTTCCCGAATATTTTCCTGGGCCGCATGGAGAAATCGATCCACAGCTTCGTAAGCGATGTGCGTGCGCGCGCGCATATCGCAGAGGCATCCGGCGATCTTGCTGCAGGGCATCCTGCAAGAAAGCTATTGGCCCGTCAGACCAAGGAGGCCCGTCATGGTGACCGCTAACGACCTCATGGCCATCTTGCCGTTTCTGGTGGCGGCAGGCGGGGGTCTCGTGGTAATCCTGCTGGACGTCTCCTGCAAGCCGGCCTCTTCGCGTCGTTTCCTGGGCTCGTTCGCCCTGATAACCATGGGCGTCATGTTCGGCGTCTCGTTTGTCAACATGGGCCGCGCTCCTTACCCGGCTTTCTTCGGCCTGATTGTCTCAGATGATTTCTCGCGGGTGTTGTCGATCATCTTCGCCTTGGCCGCGGCTTTGGCCGTACTGATCGCCATGGGTCGTCTGCCCGACGAGCAGAACTCTGCAGCCCGCGGTGAGTTCTATGCTTTGTTGCTTTTCGCGACCGGTGGCGCATCGTTATTGGTCAGTGCCGCCGACCTGGTCTCGCTTTTTATCGGCCTCGAGACTCTTTCTATTCCGGCCTATATTTTGGCGGCCGGGTCGCGGCGCGACAAGCGTTCGGCCGAGGCGGGGCTGAAATATTTCATCCTGGGCGCCTTCGCAACCGGTTTTCTGGTATATGGTATCGCCTTGCTTTACGGCGCGGCCGGTTCCACTAGTCTTTCTGCGATTGCCAAGCTTGCCGGAAGCGCTCCCTGGGCGGAAAACCCGCTTCTGATAGTCGGGTCGGTGTTTATTTTAGTCGGCCTGGTGTTCAAGATCTCGGCGGTGCCCTTTCACATGTGGGCACCCGACGTTTACCAGGGCTCGCCCACTCCGGTTACCGCCTTCTTCGCGACCGGCGTCAAGGCAGCCGCCTTCGCGGCCCTGCTCAGGGTTCTCTACGTGGCTCTGCCAGGGTTGCGCATCGGCAGCACGGGCTTCGAGGCGGCTGGCTGGTTTACGATCCTGCAAGGCCTGGCCATAGCCACAATGACAGTGGCCAACCTGGTGGCCCTGGTGCAAAAAGATGTAAAAAGAATTCTAGCTTACTCCTCGGTGGTTCACGCGGGCTACCTGATAATCGGCCTGCTGTGCATGCAGGACGGCGCGGCTGCTATTGTCTTTTACCTTCTGGCCTACACCTTCATGACGGTCGGCGCCTTTGCCTTGGTAGCCTATTTCGAGCATGCCGGTGCCGGCACCAGTTTGAGAGAATATATCGGCCTCGGGCGGCGTCATCCGGTGGCAAGCGTCGTGCTTGCGATCTTCCTGTTCTCGCTGGCCGGCATTCCGCCGACGGCCGGCTTCTTCGGAAAGTTCTACCTGTTCAAGTCGGCCGTAGACCAGGGGCTTGTAGCCCTTACCATAGTGGCCGTCATTAACAGCATGATCTCGGCTTACTACTACCTGCGGGTGACGGTCTACATGTACATGCAAAAAGAAGAAACCCAAACGACCGACAAGATCACACCGTCGACCTCGATTGCCATCGCCGTGGGCATCTGCCTGCTGTTCGTCCTGGCCATCGGCCTCTACCCGACCCCCTATCTCGAAGCCGCCCGCGCCTCTGTCGCCTCGTTGTTCTGAGGCGATAGCTAACGTCAGTATCGATTCAGGTGGATTCTGGCCGGATCGTAGCGCTCGGCCGGCGGCTTGTGCTCGTCTGGATGGCCGACCGGAATCAGGGCGAACGGGACAACCGGCTCGGGCACGGCGCACAGCTTGCGCAGACCGTCGATTCTTTCCTTGCGCGGATAGACTCCCAGCCACACAGCCCCGAGCCCCATCTGCTGCGCCTGCAACAGGATGTTCTCGGTGGCAGCGGCGCAGTTGATCGCCCAGTAGCCCTCGATGGATTCCAGGCTGGTATCGGCGCAGACCAAGATGGCCAATCCGGCTTCCGGAACCATCGAAGCATAGGGATGCACCTCGGGCACACGCGAAAGTAATTTCCGATCACGGATGACCACGAATTGCCAGCTGCGCGTATCCCGCGCAGAGGGTGCCAGCATGGCCGCCTTGAGCAGCAACTCGATCTGGTCGTCAGCGACCGGCTGGTTCATAAACTTGCGGATACTCCGGCGAGCAAATATCGCTTCCATCATATGTTCTCCATAATAAGTGCTTGCTGGGAGGACTTTCAGTTGCTAGTCCGTATATCACGGGAAAGGAGGGAAATCCATGCCAGGAAGCATTACTGTTTGGGTGGTATCGATTCTGATGACGCTCGCAGTCTCAAGTCCATCGACCTTGAAAGACAACTGCCGGAAAATTGTCGAGCAGGGCAGCGCCCTGCACGAAAACGGAAAATACGCCGCGGCCGTCGAGATTTTCAAAAAAGGCTTGAAACATTGCGGTGACGGCTTCGGCTTCTCTAACGAAATCGGCCTGTCTCTTGCCGCCCAGAAAAAATACGACGGTGCGGCGGAAGCCTACATCGATGAGATCCTGCATCCACCCGCGCCGGCCGTGGCTTTTGGCAACCTGTTTGCGATCTTCGGGAAACTTTCGAAAAAGATGCAAGATAAACTGGCGACAACAGGCTCGTCGGCCGCAAAGCCGATCTACGTCCCCACTATCGGGATGGAGTACGACTGGCTAAGACACATCTCCTGTCGTGGAAAAAAGACACACAATATCCGACAGTCACTGATGAGCTACCGGGGACACCAACTCGATCGCCAGGAATACGAATGTCCCGGCGGCAACAAGGGCCAAGTCTACTTCGATTTCAGCGCGGATCCCACCGAACAAGCCCTGCAAAAAGAGCTTCAGAAGATGTCACACTGATACTGGAAGTCTTCGCCCTCGGCCGCGATTACTTTCCAGCATACTTTGCTGGATCGGCATCGAACTTCGTCTTGCAGCCCGGGCAACAAAAAACGTAGTGCTTGCCCTTGTACTCAGAACGCGGGCTGTCGGCCTTGACGGTGAACTCGTCGCCCATTACCGGGCAGGTGGCCTTGGTGCCCGCCTTGGGCGGCTTGTCGAAAACCTTGGGAGCCTTGGCCGTACTTTTCTTGGCCTTGGCGCCGGCGCAATCGCAAGGTTTGTCCTTGCAACCACAGTCGGCCTTCGCCTTGCCGCAAGAATCGGTCAGTTTGTCAAGCTTACCTGATGCGAGCGCCTGACCTGTCCCAAAGCCGATCAAAACCAAACCCAGTACAGCAAGCAGACATGCAAGTTTCAGATTTTTCATGGTTCTCTCCTGTTATTGTCTACCAAGCCGATAGACACTATATGCTACCAGGATGACTGTCAAGATCGGAACGCGTCGACATCTGGTGTGGGTATAAGCTCTTCGGGGGAGCGCGCGTACATGTATCCGGCCAGGGCCATGAAAACCAGTCCCAACGCCTCTCCGGTAACCGGACCGGCCACTCCGAACAGGCCGAAAAGCAACCCGCCCACTACCCGCCCTGCCATTCTGCCGACCAACGCGCCCAGACAAAATGCCCAGGCGGCCCGGGCGGCGTTCCAGCGGGCGCTGCCCGCCGGTCGGCCGGCCTTGTACTGCCCGAACCACTCCATCGCGAAGACGGCTCCCAACACCAAAAGCACAGAAGCTCCATTGCCCCCCACCAGCCTGCCTGCGCCTTCTGCCAACAGTCCCGCCGTCAGCACACGCCTTACCGGTGCCGGCACTTTGAGCAAGTGCACTGCCACGATGGCGCCCAACTGAGCACCAAAAGCCGCCGGCAAGGTCTTGTTACTCACTCCTAAAATCGACTGCCACGGCAGGTGTTGAAACAGGGCGTTTGCGCAAAGCATGCCGGCAGTGGCCAATATAGCGGCGTACAGGCAAGTGCGTACCATTTGCGGCAACTTGCCATCGGGCCAGTCTGCTTTTTTCAGCTGCGCGCCAAGGGCACGTGGCAGCCACTGTCCCCGGCTGGCCCTGATGGCCGACCAGGCCAGAAGCAGTGCCAATATCACCTTGACGACCAGGAGTGACAGAAACTCGATTCCGTGCGGAAAAAGCAAGTCTCTTTGCATTCCAGCGGAAAATATCCTCCACAGGTCCAAGGCCGCAACCGCGCCAAAGGACAGGCCGACCATCTGGAAAACCGCAAGCCAGCGACGGTCCAGCGGCAACTCGATTCGGCCTTCGGCCGCTCGACGGACAGGTTCCATTAGAGCGGGAGGCAGCCTGCGCCACAGCATTCTGGTATGCCACACAACCACGAACAGCAGGATGGTAACGTTCAGGACCGGCGGCACGGGGAACAGTTCAAACAGGATCCGCTCCACCACCAGGTAGATTACCATCGAACTTGCGAAACATGCCGTCAGACCAAGCAACAGCAGGTACAAAAGCCGCACTATAGACTTGCCCCGATCGGCGGGCAGGCACGAGATTCCGTTCACGGCCCACCTCCGGAAACCAGCCGCCAGGCGGCCTCCCAGCCATGCCAGGAAATGAACATGAACCATCCCGCCATTATGAACAGCCCGGCCCACAAAGCGGGCCACAACGCGGGCCTGGGCAAGGCACAGCGCAAATCGCCGAGCAACTTAGCCGCGTTGCGCCTCAAGCTGTAGCCGGCTCCGGCGAAAGCATAGGCTCCCAGCAAACCCCAGCGCAGACAGGCGGCCAGCAATCCCACAAAGAAAAGAGTCACCAGAAGCAGAGGTTCACTCCAGCGACCCATGAAGGCATACAAGGCCGGGGGTTGCCCGCGAGCGGGCGGCAGTGGAATTCCGCGCTCGATAAAAAACTGCATCCTGTAGACAACCTGCTGTCGATGCTCAGCAACCTGCAACGGACTGCAGCCAAGCCTGCGACAATGTTCGTTGAACGAGCGTGCCTGGTAACCGAGTTGGCGCAGCTTTCGCCAGATCGATTCTTCGGCAGCTCCATAAGGTCTGTCGTCTGGTGATCGTTGTCTGCTTTCCTTTTCTTTCTGCCAAAGATTTTTCCACCAGACGATCTCTTTGTAACAAGGGTAGCTACTGCAACTGGGATATGAGTCCAGATCGAGAACAGCACCTCCACAGGCGCCCATGTTGACCAACCAGGCGAGCAACACAAACGTCATGAGTTTGCCGGTCAAATTGCCAAGTGTGCGTGACAGCATGTTCATCAGACATCCCGTCTCTTGCCGTGTTCCCCGTTTACTGGCAGCCTAATAATTGTAGCTTAGCTACCCTGATAACCGTATCGGTAAATCATCCGACTTGACGAGATCTCCCGATATCCGTAGCCTGTCAGTGTCATGACGAGATATGCCATCTTGGCGACGGCGTCGTTGCTGCTGGTTGCCTGCGGCAACGGTTCCCGACCGGCTTTGCCCGACCCTGTGTTGTGGGATGATCCCGCAGTCGAGCTTCCCGGGGCCGACTATTTTTCAGAGCGCCCCTGGCTGCTGGATGTCTCATCATGGTCAGCGCCCGGCTGCGGCGACGGTCAGCCTAACGAGGCCCGCTACATGGGCGATTTCGGAGTGGGCAACGGCCATGCATTCACGCTCAGCGGCTACGCCTGCCCGCTGAACACCTTGCACACCATGGCGGGCCCGGACTACCAGCAGGAAGCGGATTTTTTCAGGGACACCTACATGCAGTTCGGTCCCGAGGCGCCCGTTGTGACAGACGGACGCATGTTCCGGGTGCGGCGAACCGGCATCTTGATCGCCGTCGAAAAAAGCGAAAAGCTCGAGTTGAGCACGCTTACCTTCGCGCCTTTCGGATCCGGCGATTCGGATCCGGTCAACCGATCCATTATCCGGGTCGTGGTAGTGCGTAACCTGGGTGAAAACAAACAAAGCGAAGTCAAGATCGTCTCCACAGACGCCAGCCTGGCCAATGCCAGCCTGACCCGGGAGCGCAGGCTGGTCTTGCTAGATCCCGCGCAGGGTGACGCCGAAAACTTCGATCTCGGAGATCTCGACCCCGGCCAGGAAAAGACCGTCGTCTTCGCCTACGTGATGTGGATGCGCGACACTGGTTCTCCCGATGACACCATAGCCGCTTTGCGCGCCGCCGACATCGACGGCTTGCTCGAAGCCACCCGCGACGATTGGCATGGCTTCATCGACGGCGCGGCCCGACTGGAATCGCCCGACCGCCGGGTAGACGATCTCCTGGAGGGCATGCTGGTCACCGTCCGCAACCAGACAGCCTGGCTGGGAGGAGTGTCTCCCATGTCCCGCTACAGCCTGATGTGGATCCGGGACACCGCCGGGGTGGTGCGCTTCTATTTGAAGATGGGCTTGTTCGAACAGGCCCGGGCCATACTGGACTACTATCACCTGGGCGCTGTCATGCGCGGGGACATCGCCAACGCCCTCGACCTGGACCTCGATCCATCCGACCCGCCTCCCGAGCCCGACTGGGCTTCCATGCCGCCCTTCGAGGGACGCACGGCCGGAGAGGTACCCAGTTACCTGCCGCTGATGGCCCACTGGTACTCGCAAGCCACTGGCGATTCGGGCCTGGTTGATGAACAGTACCAGTTTCTGAAAAGAGCGCTGGTAGCCCAAAACGTCGATTCGCAGGGGCTGATAGGTTTTTCGGGCGACGAGACCTACCGGGGAGCCATGAGCATGGCCTTCGGGCTGGATATCGAGCCCGACTATGCCGGACTCTGCAAGTCGGCAAACTCGTCGTTCCTTTTCGGGGCGGCTTCCGAAGCGCTTGCCGTGGAAGCCGAGGCCCACGGGTATGACGACGACGCTGAGTCCTTGCGCGCAAGAGCGCAACTTGTGAGGGAAGCAGCCGACCGGCACTACTGGACAGAAGGCGGTTACTGGGCGCCTTTTTTGTACATCGATGATCCGGGCAACCTGCCGCCTGCTTTCGAGGACGTGACGACCAAGCCGCTCTGGACCGGCTACACCGACGCCGACGATGAACGCGCGCGTGAGAATCTGGTAAACGTAATGGCACAGATAGGCCGCAGGGACGGATTCCTGCAGTCGCCGCTCGACGAGCGCTATAAAAACTACTTGGGATTCGAAGTCTCGAAGGGGGTCTACACCGGGATGATGCCCGGTTACTACCTGACCAACCTGGCGCTTACGGATCACCCCGACGCCGAGAAGGCCTTCAACGCGCTGGCGCTCGCCCCCTCGCCTTCGGGCAACTTCACCGAGTACCAGGTTTACGATGACTACTCGGTGCTGCAACTGATCTACGAAGCGAGCGGATCGCTCGGGGACATGACGGCGCGCTATCGCCCCTGGGAAGGCAGCATCAGCCTGGAGGGAATGCTTGCCTACCTGACCGGTTTCGAACCGGATGCAGCCAAAGGCGCGGTATCGCTGGCCCCCCGCCTGCCCAACAACTGGCCCGGGATGAAGTGGAGCAAGCTCCGGGTGGGCGATATTCTTTTCGACCTCGAGCTTTCAGAACTCGGCGGCGAACGCCGGGTGACGGTCACTCCGAGCGGTCAGGCAACCTTACTTGTCTCTGTGTCGGTGCCTTTGGGCAAGGTCAGCATCAAGCGCGTAATTGTAAACGGCGAAAGACTCGGCCGGGACGACTACACTCTCTGGGGTCCCCTGGGCACGACTCGCGTGCGGCTGGAACCTATAGAAGCTACCAGTGATGAGCCTTTGGATGTGACGGTGATCTATCAGTAGAGGCCGGACGACTGCGGATCTACTCGAACTCGAATTTCTTCTTGGATGCCTGCTCCCTTACCGATTTGATCATGGCGGCATCCAGCGTGTCATCACCCGAGCTGCTCATCTGCTTTTGTTTTTCAGACACATATTTTCTGCGCTCGGCGTTCAGCTTGCGGATCTTGGCCTGGATCTCTGTGCGCTTTTTGCCCTGTTTCTCTAGATATTTAGTGCGTTCGGCCCTGTCCATCTTGCGCAGTTCATCGGGCAACTCCTCTTCCTTCATCTTGTCAACCTTGACCTTGCCCTTCTTCTGGGCGTCGACAAGATCCCAGTCGGCGTTCGAGTAGTTGGGCGATGCCTTGAAGACCGCCCGCTGGGTCATGCTGCCCGCGGCGGCCGACTCGGCGTTTGAGTCCTGGGCCGCCTGGCGTTTCTTGGCCTTGCGGCCCCGGCGACCGTAGCCAACGTAGGTCTTGTTCAACTCGCCGCCGAGTTTCTCGATCTCGGCATCCTGGGGCGCAGCTATGTGCACCACCTTGCGGTTCTGGTCGATATTCATGTAGTTGCCGTCTGCCAGCATGGCACCGTCTTTCCATTTGCCGTTGATGCCCGCCTGGCGACCGCCGCAGTGGATGGTGTTGACGATGATCCCCTGTGCGACGGCTTCACGGACCGCCTTGCGGTAATCGACCCGCCCCTGGGTGAAAGGCTCGTTTCCGGCGATGAAGATCACCTTGAGATCCCGGTTCGACTTGCTCCAGGCCAGCGAGCGGGTCGCGGCCTGGATCACCTGGCCGCAGTACTCCTGTCCCCCGTTGGTCTTGAGCGCAAAAAGTTCCTCGGAGACCTTGTCGAGATCGGTAGTCAGCGGCGAGATCATCCGCAGGTAGCCCTCTCCCGAGGGAATGCTGCTCTTGCCGTACTCGTACAGGGCCACCTGGATCTCCGGCCTGAAACCGCCTCTCTTCGACCTGATAAACTCGTTGACCACTTTCCAAAGCTGCGATTTGGCCTGGGCGATCAAGCCGTCCATGCTGCTCGACGTATCCAGCAATATGGCCATCTGGATCAGCGGCTTTTTTCCGGCCGCGGCAAGAGCCCCGGGAAGCGAGCAGGCTAGAAAGCTTCCAATAGCCAGAAAAACAAACATTTTCCGAAGATTTCGCATTTTTTATCCTCCATGGTCAGGTGTTTACAGACACTATCGACGCAACAAATCCGGCCAGGGTGTGTATCTTATCAGGAAAAAGAGCCGAACACGTTTTCGGAAAGCCGCCACGGAGTCGTCCAGATCAACTCGGTTTTTCCCATGCGCTCGGTATGTTCCAGGGAGCGGTTCACCAGCACCAACCTCGCCGGAGCATAGGCCGCCGCAAAACTGCGGCAACTTCGAGGGAGGCGCGGACGGCTCAAAGGATCAGCCTTGACTTCGACCGCCACCAGGCGATCGGCAAAGGCAACGATAAAGTTTACCTCGGTGCCCGATGTGCTCCTCCAGTAGTGCAACGTGGCGCTCGCGGGCAGGGCCTTGTTCAGTTCCGTATAGACCCAGTTCTCGAAAAGCGGGCCGGGGTTTCCGATGTGCGAAAGCGGCCGCAAGTCCCCCGACAACCAGTTGCGCAGGCCGTTATCCAGCAGGTAGATCTTGGGACGCCGGGTCAACTCGGAGCGTCGGCCTCCGGCGAAAGGTGAAATACGAGCGACAAGATGCTCATCCTCCATCCGATCGAGATAGGCCAGCACGGTTTCCCGACCAATGCCCAAGACTGACGCCCATTCAGAAATATTGACCCGGCTTCCCACCTGACCGGCCAGCAGTTTCAGAAGCCGCCGGTAGGCTTCCGGCAGGCCGATGCGATGCATGTCGCTGGCATCGGGCAGCACGATGGAACCTGCCAGTTCGGTGAGCGAGTCTCTCGGTGATTCGCTCAACCACGTCTCGGGGTAGCCGCCGAACACCAGGTGCCGCTCGAAGCATTCTTCCAGGTGAGCTTGCCGCAAGGCGGAGGGCTCGTCTTCCAGATCGCGAGTAACCTCGGCGAGAGAAAACGGCAAGAGACGCGTGCGCGTCGCACGGCCGGCCAGCGATTCACGGGTTCGCGCCCGCAGATGGTATGAAGAGCTTCCGGTCACGAAGATCGCGACATGCGGCTTGCGATCCACGAGCCCCTTCAGGAAAAGCCCGGCCTCTTGAAGGTGCTGCACTTCCTCGAACAAAAGGGTTGTCGGAGCGGGAGTCAGCGCGGTCACCTCGGCCAGAAAAAGAGGCGCCGAGCGACACCAGGCGCGGATGGCGGTCTGTTCGCAATCTATGAACAACACCGGCTCACGCCGTGCAACCAGATGACTCCATACCGCGGTGGATTTACCCGCCTGGCGGGGGCCGACAACCAGGTGGGCTTTGTCTATTTGTGCCCAGCGCTCGTTGTGCAGCTCTACTTCACTACGTGGTATGAAGCGCTCGGAAAGCCGGCCATCGAGCCAACCGCTCAGAAGCCTCGGCGAGTCCAGCCAAGGGTTGTCCTTGCGCAGCACATCAAGAACGTCACGCTCCATATCCACACTTTAAGTCTGATTATTGTCGTGTGTCAAGTGCAATATTCAGGGTTGTATGTCGATCAATCCCAAACCCCGGGAATCGCCTCGCCGCAATTCGGGCATTTACCGTCTTTGAGCTTGTTCTCGACCACCGTAAAGCCGATCCGACGAATCACTATCTTGCCGCACTTGTGGCAATAGGTGTTCTCGCCCTCGTGCCCGGGCAGGTTGCCCACGTAAGCATAGTGTATTCCGGCCGCCTTGGCGATGCGGTACTGTTTCTCGAGCGTCTCGGGCGGCGTGTCCGGCAGGTTTGTCAGTTTGTAGGTGGGATGGAAACGGGTAAAGTGCAGCGGAACATCCTGACCCAGATTTTTCACAACCCAGCCGCATAACGCCTTGGTCTCGTCTGTGTCGTCGTTCAGAGTGGGAATGGTCAGGTGAACCATCTCCAGCCAGACTCCCTTGTCATGCACCAACTTCATGGTCTTCAGCACCGGATCGAGAGTGCCGCGGCACCAGCGCTTGTAGAACGAGTCGCTGTAGGCCTTGAAATCTACCTTGACCGCACCCAGCACCTCGCATAGCTGCTGCATCGGCTCGGGTTCGATGTAGCCGTTGGAGATCATCACCCCGGGGATGCCGGCTTGCTTGGATGCTTTGGCCGCCGCCAGCATGTATTCGAAGAAGATCACCGGTTCGCCGTAGGTGAAGGCAATCGACCGCGACCCGGCGCTGCGGGCGGCTGCGATCAGGCGCTCGGGCCCCACGAAGCCGTATCTGGCCGGTAGTTGCTCCGGGCGAAACTGGGAAATCTCCCAGTTCTGGCAGAACTGACATTCGAAGTTGCAGCCGGCGGTCGAGATGCTCAGAGCCTCGCTGCCGGGCCGGAAGTGAAACAGTGGTTTTTTCTCGATCGGATCGTTGTGTATCGTCACCGGGCGGCCGAATACGTGTGTCCGATACGTTCCCCCGTGGTTGGTGCGCACCCCGCACCAGCCGCTCTCCTGGTCGGCCACCAGGCAGTGGCGCGGACAAAGATGGCACTCGATTTTCATATGATCGAGCTTCTTGTAGAAGGCGGCCTCGCGCACGAAGCGATCTTCATCAGAGGCGGCACCCGCGGGCACGGCAAGAGCCGCAGACGCCAACCGGCAGGTGCGGGAGGAAATCCCCCAGGCACCCGCCCCGGCCAACAACGCACAAGGAAGTTTCAGAAACTGGCGCCGGTCCATGTCTCGCCTTTCTTCCTCCCTGAGATATTGTAATCCGCAATCCACGTCCCGGCAACCAGGAGTTTTTGGCGCCAGTTGACCATGCCCGGCCGAAAAAATATGATCGCTCCATGACCCTGAACACGGAGGGCCGATCAACTGCGCTGGCTCATACGCATTGTCGTCGCACTTTTTTCGATCTACATTGTCGCCATGCTCGGACTGGCCACATTCCAGCGCAGAATCATTTTTCCGCGCCACCTGACACAGCCCTATCCCAAGGCCGGTGACAACATAGCCGGACTCGAACGCATCTGGATTGACACTTCCGAGGGAAAGGTCGAGGGCTGGTTCATACCGGGCGACGGAGCCGGCCCCGAACGCCCTGCCCCATTGGTCATCTTCGCTCACGGCAATGCAGAGCTTATCGACTACTGGCCCGAGTTGCTTGCCGGTTACCGGCGCATGGGAATCAACCTTCTGCTGCCCGAATACCGCGGATACGGTCGCAGCGCCGGCTCGCCTTCGCAACAGGACATCACCGACGACTTCGTGAGTTTTTATGATCTGGTCGTCCGGCGCCCCGACGTGGACGGCTCGCGCGTGGTCTTCCACGGCCGTTCGATCGGCGGCGGGGCCGTCTGCGCCTTGGCGGCTGTCCGGCGTCCGGCGTCGATGATCCTGCAGTCGACCTTCACAAGTTTGCGCTCCATGGCAGCGCGCTTCATGCTGCCCGGCTTTCTGGTTGCCGACCCGTTCGAAAACCTGGAGGTTGTACGCAAGCTCGACGTGCCGCTGCTGGTCATCCACGGCCGCTCCGACGACCTGATCCCCTTCGAACACGGCCGGAAACTTTACGCTGCGGCACGCCAAGGCAAGTTCATCGCTTACGATTGCGACCACAACGGCTGCCCGCCCGACTGGGACAGGTACTGGAAAGACGTCCGCTCGTGGTTATTGGCAGTCGGTATTCTCCGCTAGGGTGGCGATTGGGTCTCGTCTTGCTTGCGTACCGCGATCAGGTATCCCTTGGGGATGTTCTTCTGATCTTGAGTGACAGTGTCGAGAAGCGCCGGATTGTTTTGAACCAGGTGTTCCTTGGCGACTGCCAGGCAACGAGCAGCTTCGGAAAGCGTTAGCGGTTTTTCGACCCTGTACATCGACCACCGGCCATCCGGCCGGCCGTCCGATTCACCGGTCTGGGGTGCGCCGATCAACTCGATAATGGCAGCCAGCTGCGCATAGTAGTTCTGCCCGTCGAAGCCGAAGTTACCCGATCCGCCTCGATCGGCCAGCTTGCCGATATCCCTCGTGCGGCGATGCCGGATCACTCGCTTCAATCGAGCCGGACCCGTGTTGTAGGCCGTAAGCGCCAAAGGCCAGCTTTTGAAATCGGCATGCAGTTCCTTGAGGTAGTTTGCAGCCGCCCAACCCTCGCGCAGCGGGTCCAGACGTTCATCCACATCGCCGCTCACCGTCAGGTACTGGCGGGCCGTGCCGGCGACGAACTGGTATGCGCCGACCGCTCCCTGGGGAGAGGCGGCCAGGGGGTTGGCCAGCGACTCGATGATGGCAACCCTGGCAAGCGAGGGCAGCAACCCCAGGCTCAGAAATACGCTTTCTACATCCGCCAGGTAGTATTCGATCCGCTGGTGGGCCTTGTCGAAGCTGTTCTTGCGTCCTTCTATGACCATGATGTTGCGGTAGGCGCTGCGGGCAAGCCTGCGGTGGTTGTCAAACTGCTTAAGCAGGGCGTGGCGCGGCCTGCGTCGCTGACGTCTGAGATTTCTTCTGAGCTTCTTCTTGGCGGCGATCAGCCGTTGATCGCACTTTTTATCGGCTAGCTGGGTCATCACCTGCGCATCGAGAAGATCGCGGCAGTCGACCTTGCGGTGGATAACCCAGGGGCGCCGTCTGTCAATGAAGAAATACAAGTGATCGGGGTATTGGCCCCATATCTGCTTCCAGAAACGCACCCGCCGTTCGAGGCTGCGAGGCACCTCGAGGCTCTTGATTCTCTCGGCGGCGGCCTTGTCATCAGCGTTATGCCAGGGTGCGTTGGCAGGTGATAGCTGCTGACAGATTTCCGGCTTTTCGGCAGGCAAGGATGCAATACCTCCAGCGTCGGCCTGTTTAAAAACCTTCTTCTTGGCTGCAAACTGCTCCGCTCCCAGAATGTATACAAAAACCGCTCCGGTGATAATCCCGCCCGATAGCGAGCCGATAATGAACCACAGGAATTTCACACGGCGCTTCAATATAGACCCCTGTTCTTACGGACCTCCCCCGTGCTGATCAAGAAACTCCTGCAGTCCGCGAGCGAGGTCAGAAAGATTGGAGCCAACCATTTTCATTATGAACTCTTCGATCTTCGGTTTTATACGCCGGGCCAGGAAACGGGGCACCCCCGGAATCCGCTCGGGGAAAATCTGCAGATCGCCCTGGATGTTCATGCGAGTACCTCCAGCCGGCAACTCTTCGAATCGGTTTCCTCCGGAGCATTCGAACAGCTTGTCGAACTGGAATGTCTCGAAGCGCCAGCGGACGCTGTGATCTTCATCGTTCCATTCGGCATGATCTTTCCAGCGCAGCATGTTGCTCGTAACGAACGATCGCACGACCTTGGGAACGTTCTCCTTGTTGGCTTGCCAGACGTTCAGCAACCGCACCCGGCCCGGGCCGAATTCCTCGCGCTCGGTAGTCTCGATCGACTCGACCCCTGAAAGAAAAGCGGCAATCCCTGGCAGATCGTCGCGCATGGTCGTGTAGACTTTTTCGAGAGGATGGCTCAGATCCTGCCTGACGTCGATGCGCATGCTCGCCTCCCTTTTCGTCAGACGCGGTATTCCTTGTGGCTGGCCACGTAGAACGAGGCCGAGAATAAGACGATTACCATTACCAAGAGCACTTCCAGCGCCTCACTTACCGAGGCCGGGGTGATCGACGGAATCAGCATGGACATCATCCCGTGCGACTGCGGCCCCAGTCCTAGCAGCGACTTCAGATAGTACATCAGAGTCAGGCGCGGGAAGGCCCCGGGCAGGTTGCTGACCACCGCCTCCCAACCAAGGCCGAACAAAATGGCTAAAATCATCGGCCGGCGAAGCAAGACCCCGATCAGCGAGAAGACCGCGGTGTATACCAGCGCCGCCGCGGCCAGCACCCCGATGCTGGCGGTCAGTCGACCCAGACCGGCCATGATGCCCGCAAACCCGTCGGCGCTGACGACGACGATGTACACCAGCGCCAGGTCGATCGCCAGCACGACCGTGACCAGCATGGCGACCGAGATCATCTTGCTGCCGAGCACCACCGCCCGGTGTAACGGCCGGGCGAAAAGGTAGACGATGGTCTTGTCGTCGATCTCGTCGCGCACGGCCGATACGCCCAGGTAGAGAGGCAGCCCCAGCGCGAAAAACTGCAGAAAGACGTTGACCGTCATCTCGTCGAAGAAAGCAAGTCCCGCCCCCTGCTCGGCGATGCGCCAGTAGACCGCCAGCCCCAGGGGAACCAAACAGGCGATCGCCAGCCAGATCATCCGTCGCCGGCCCAGGTTGACCTTGAAGAACAGGCGCGCAAGCAGTATCAGAGAGCCGAGTGCCCCGGGAGTGGATCTTTGCTCTTGGATGCCGTTTCTCATTTGACCAGATACCTGAAAACCGCTTCTAAATTGTCGTCGAGGGAATACATGGCATCGATTGGAAAATCGCCGGAGGCGGCCAGTTCGCCTATGCGGCTGTAGCACGCGTCCGGGGAACGGGTTTCTATGACGATGCGCTCGCTCTCGACTTCCACCCGGGCGACGTCGTCGAACTTCAGCAGCTCGCGGCCCAGTTCGCGAGGCCGCGCGGCCGATAGCGCAATGCGGTGCGGGTGGGCGTCGATCATCTTCCTGATTTCGCTTACCTGTCCCTGGGCCACCAGGCGCCCCTTGTTGAGCAACAGGATATCCGAAGTCATGGCCTGCAACTCGTGCAGCACGTGGCTGGAGACCAGCAGCATGGCTCCTGACTCGGCCAGCGCGCGAACCTGGACGATCACCTTGGCCCGGCTGACCGGATCGAGGCCGGACAAAGGTTCGTCGAGCAAGAGCCAGTCGGGCTTGTGAGCAATGGCCTGCGCCAGCTTGACCTTCTGGCGCATGCCGTGCGACAGCGTGCTGATGGGAGCATCGCGCTTGGAGTCGAGTTCAAGCTGTTCGATCGCGGCCTGCGCCAGTTCGTGCGCCCGATCCGGAGCGTAACCCTGCAGTCGCGTCAAGAGTGCGACGAACTGCAAGACGGTCAGATCTTCGTAGAAACGATCGTGCTCGGGGCAGTAGCCCAGCCTGGCCATCAACTTGATATTGTTCCAGGGGTCTTCACCGAACACGCGCACCTGCCCGCGCGATGGACGGATCTGGCCTGTCAACAGCTTGATCAAGGTCGACTTGCCGGCGCCGTTGGGTCCCAACAGCCCCACGACGGGAGTGTTGGATTCGAGCGTCAGATCGTTGATGGCGATGATCTGCCCGAACCACTTGCTGACGCCCGACACGGAATACGCGGCTGCAGCCATCGTCAGACCCTCGCCCAACGCCTAAGCCTCAGAAGCACCAAACCGAAGGCCGCCGCCGCCCAGACCAACTGGCCGCCTATCCATACGGCAGCCAGATCGATCGAGCCCGTGCCCTTGAACAGGAATTCCGCCAAGGCCGTGTTGGACTTCGAGAAGCCAAGCGCATCGAACTGCGAAAAACCGGTCGCATGGACCAGCGCCTCTGCCAACCCGGCGCTGAGAAAGAACAACGCCACCCAGACGATACCGGCGGCTCTGCCGCGCGTGGCCAGCGACGAGACGGCCAGCATGATCCAGCCCATGGACAGTGCCAGCAATGCGGCCAGGACAAGAAAACTCGCCGACCAGGCAGCGAAGTCGGCGATATGAGTATCAGGCTCCGCCAGCCAGCGGAAGAGCGCCAGCACCAGGCCGGGTAGCAAGGTCACTCCGACCACTCCCAGGGCGACGGCCAGCCACTTCCCGAAAAGATACTGGAAAAAGCTGACCGGGCGAGAAAAGTATACATCGAGCGCACGGCTGCGAAGATCCTCACCGATCGCCCGCCGGCCGATGAAGAAGACGGCGATCATGGCAAAGAAAAGCTGCATTCCCCAAAACGGCATCCAGATCTCGAAATCCGCGTTGTCGAACAACTGGGCAAACCTGGAACGGACGACCACCAGCACGGCGAAGACGATAAGTGGCATGAAAGACGCCCACAACAGGCGACGAAACCACTTTTCGCGCAGGGCGTGACGCAGTTCGTTTGCGGTTATCACCCAGAAACGTGTACTCACCGATGCCAGTTGACCCTCGAAAGGCCGGTAACCCTGGTCGAAGATGCGCGCGTCGTCGTGGCCTTGCTGTATCATTTTGCCGGCCCGCCTTCCACGGCACCGATGATTGCTTTCTCAAATGCTTGTTCGAGAGAAAGCGTGGCCGGAACCAGTTGGCGCACTTGCAGTCCCTGGTCAATAGCCGAGCGAAAGATCAACTCGGGCGTTGCCCCCTCGGGCAACTTGACGGCCAGGTGCTCTGCGCCCTCTAGCGAATCGACCTGGCAGCCCTTGTCTATGAGAACCCGGGCCATCCTCTCGCGGCCGTCCTTTACACGCACGTGCAGGAGACTGGATTCCTCCTGCTGGAAATCGGCCAGGGAACCCGAGAAGATCAACTGGCCCTCGTTCAGAACCACGACCCGATCACATGTTTGTTCTATGTCACGCAGAATATGCGACGAGAAAAGGACATCCATACCCCGCCGGTGGGCAACATCGTCGACAATCTGCAGCATTTCCTCGCGCCCGGAAGGATCGAGCCCGGTAGTGGGTTCATCGAGCAGCAGAATCCTCGGGCCGTGAACCAGGGCGCAAGCCAACTTGATCCTCTGACGCATACCGGTAGAGTAGCCGTCTACTTCGCGGTAGCGGGCTTCGCCCATGCCTACGTAGTTCAGTACCTCGTGCGCACGGCTGACCGCATCGGCGCGCCGCATTCCGGATAGCTGGCCGCACATGGCGCACATGTCCAACCCGCTCGACCCGTGCAGGTAAACATCCGCCTCGGGCATGTAACCGACTCGCTGCCTTACACGCAGCGGCTCCACGGCCGGGTCGGCATCCAGAACAGAGATGCGCCCCCGAGGTCTCAATTGCCCGAGCAGGCACTTGATTAAAGTGCTCTTGCCGGCGCCGTTGGGCCCGAGCAGGCCGGTGCAGCCCGAGGCGATCTCGCAAGATACGCCCTTCAGTGCTCGCAGCCTGCCGAAAGAGTGGCCGAGGCTCTCGCAAATGATAATCACGCGCCTGAGTGTAGCCGCTAACGCCCCGCTGCACAAGCCAACGCCAAGATTTATATCATTCGCTTAGCATGCCTGTTAGAATACCCGGGCTATTGAGAACGTCCTTGCTTGAGGAGGTTGATCATGAAAAAGAGAATCGTATTCCAAGTTCTTGTATTGGTTTTATCAGGGCTATCGCTTTCCGCCTGCCTTATTGTGGCCAGGCCGCATCCCGTGATCGGGGTCACCGTATATTCGCCCCCGGTCGAATATGGATACCAACCCATGCTCTACGACGGCTATGTCGTCTACTACACCGACGACGGTATCCCCTTCTTCTGGAACGGCGGTGTCCGGGTTTGGGTGCCGGTATACGCCCGCGCCAGGTACATCGATCATTGGCATCACCACAACCGGGCCTATCGTCACTGGTACAGTAAGCGCGGCCACTACTACAAGGGCCGCAGGTACAAAGGGCAAGGGCATGCGCTCAAGAAAGCCGGGAAGCATAACCACAAGAAAGACAAGCATGAGCCTGAGCTGAAGCCGGTCAAGAAACACAAGCTTAAGAAAGTCAAAGAGCACAGGTTGATCCCGGTAGACTGATCCGTCTGGAACTCTGGCAAATACGGTCGCCGCTCAGGTGTTTTCCAGGATGCGGTGCATGATGTACTGAGCTCCCAGGCGCAGGCTCAAGGGGCGAGGCAGACGCTGCCATGCCTTGCGCCGGGCGCCCTTGAGGTACGCGTCCGCTTCTCGGTAGGCGACACGCATCTCGACAACCACCGGGGCATCCATTGTCAATGCCTTTTTGAGGCCTTCTTGCAGATCTGCATCCCTCATGATGCGTACGTAACCGACATCCAGGGCTTGCGCCAGCAACTCGTAGTTCACCGGCACGAGCCCAAAGAGTGTTTCGCGATCGAGCAAGCGCGATCCTGAAGGCTTCAACGATTCCGGCGGTACTTCGGAGAAGACTACGACAACCGGCGCGACGTTGCAGCGCCGGGCGGTCAGCAACTCGGTTCCTCCCAGCAAGAAGCCTCCATCCCCGACACATGCGACCACTCTCAGATCCGGCCTGGCGAGCGCGGCAGCGACCGCGGCCGGAACCGCAAAGCCAAGGGCTCGATAACCAACCGGCACGGCCAAGGTGCGCGGCGCCTGGACGGGGTAACAAGCGAGGCCGAAGTAGACGTGCCTGCCGGCATCCAGTATCAGCCGGTCCTCGACTCCCAGCAGTTCGCGTAGCACCGTGAAGAACTTGACCGGATCGACGGCATCCTCCCAATTTACGCGGCTCGAGATTGCCTGCTTCAGTTCGCGCTTGCCCTGCAACACCAACTCTCGCGTATCCGAGTCATTTTCCGACTTCAGCCGGTCGAGGATGAACCGCAGAGCCTGCTTCACCGGAGCCTGGATTATCGTGATGTGTTCGTCACTCGCCAAGTGTGTCGGTTCGACGTCGATGTGCACTACTTTCCCATGCCCGGCCGTTGCCGCTTCGGTTTCCACTTCGCAGAACTTGCAGCCCAAGGCCAGTACTACCCGGCAACCGGAAAAGGCTTTCTGCGAAAGAGGTGTCCCGGCAGGCCCGGGACCGAAGCCGGTAAACAACGGGTTCTGTGCCGGCAGGACTCCCAGCCCGGAAATACTGCATGCGACCGGGACAGACAGCCGCTCGGTCAATTCAGAAAGTTCATCGATGGCTCCCAGACAACCGGCTCCGGCGTACAACCCGATCTGGCCTTCTCCCTGAAGTACGTCCAGTACTCCTTCGAGCTTACGCACGGCAGACTCAGTGAGCACTCGCGGTCCTTGCCTGAATCCGGTTCCCTCCATGCGGCATGAGAGGTTCTGAACCTCGGCCGGTATCTCGATCAGTACGGGACCAGGCTCCCCGCTGCGGGCAAGTTGCACGGCCTGGGAAAAAACCGATGGAACCTCCTCGGGCTGGTCAACCGAGAAAGCGCCCTTGCAAAGCGGCCGCGATCCAATCAACGGATCCAGTACCTGTAGGCGCGATGCATAGAGCTGTCTGTCGATAATCCCGAAGCTCGATACCAACACTATCATGGGCGAAGAATCCAACCGGGCCGCCGTGATTCCGCCGAGCGATCCGGTAAGCCCGGCTCCCGGCCCGACCAGGCAGACCGACAGCTCGCCGGTTACCCGGGAGTGAGCGTCGGCCATGTGGGCCGCGCTCTGCTCGCCGGTAGTCACGATCACCTCGATTTGACTTGCCATGAAGGCCCGAAACAGATCGCTGCTCGCGACGGCCGGAATCCCGAATACTCTCGTCACGCCCGCCCGGTGCAGGCTTTCGACCGCGCCGGCCGCTGCGCTCATGTATCCCCATTCACCCGCGTCCATCGATCTCACACCTATTCCGTCAGTTGCTCGCCCTTCTTGCTGATCAGCTTGCCGGCAGGCGAAAGCAGTACTTTCCAGCGCTGTATCGAGACCCCCCCGTCGCGGCGCACCAGGCGGTAGAAGATGGTGTACAGTTTCTGGCCTCCGTCGAGCAGATCCACGGCCGGCGGATAGGCGGACAGTTTGCGCGGATAAAACGGCTGGCCGCTGAAATCGAAAAATTTTTCGACTTTCCACTCGGGCGCACGAGCCAGCGCCACGTCGTCTCGCTCTCCCGCGATTCCCGTATGCCTGAAGAAAAGCAACTCCCCGTCCGGTGACCAGGAAGGGCTGGTGCCGGATCCGAGATTCAAATCGGCGCGCCGACCGTCGAAAACGAGCGTCAGCGGCCGACCCGGGCAGGCGAACGCCAGCCTGGCTCCATCCGCCGAAAAAGCAAACCCCAGACGCTCGGCCCGGGGACAAACCAGCCGGCGCGGAGATAATCTCTTTCCTGCCAGCCAGTAGTCTCTCGGGCAGGCTCCATCTTTGCATCCTAAGGAGATGGCAACGATAGCCCGACGGCCGTCGGGGGACGGATAAACGTTCAGATCTGCCAGCAGGCGTGAAGCCGGAAGAAATCCGGTGAGCCGGTCTGCTCGTACTTTGTACCAGGTCTCTCCGGCCTCCTCTTTACGCTCAACAATCTCTACCAGAGCTCCGTCCGGCAATTCCCCGGCGCCATGCGCGGCTTGCGATGGCTGCACGAGAAGAGGCACACCGATGCCGGCCACTCCCGCGAAAACACGCCCCACAAGCCTGTTTTCAGCCGGACCGAGTGTCGGGCTGAAGCGATCGTGCCGGTATGGACGAGCTACGATCGTCGTCTTTTTCATACCCGCTCGTTTGAGAGAGTCGCGCAAGGCCCTGGCAAACTCTACCCTGGCGAACTTTCCGGCCAGGACGACCCACTTGCAACCGGCGCCCTGCATTTCTCCGGCCCGATCTACCGCCGGGTATCCGACCGGCACGGCGGCGATGCCGGCAGCCGCCCTACAGACTGCCGCGGCCGCATCAAGATCGGGCACGCAGTCCAGAACTACATGGTGGATCCGGGTGGGACGCTCAAGTAGCGGCGGCTCGACGAACGGCCCGGCGGGCCCGGGAATTTCGGCCGCGCTGACCCGTGGCGGCGCAACTCCGTCAAAGGCAAGCCCTCCCGTTTGCTTTTTTTCAGGCTCCGAAACCCGCGATGATTCGGCATCGGCAGTCTCCCGGTCGTTCTTGTCGCCGGCTCGATTGCAATCGCTAAAAGCAGCAACCAGGAAGATAGACAATGTCGCGCTGGCGATCTTTGGATATTGCACGCAAACTCCTCGAATCTGCCTCATCGCAGTCCTCGACGAGGAGTCTACTTACCAGTGTCGACGCCTGTCAACGAAAGGACTTGAAGAGTGATGCCTTGGCAACGCTTTCCCATTCTGGTAGCATCCTGCAGTTCTGCAACGCGGGAGGCGAGTATACTCATGGATCGTTATTCTGAAACCACCGTCAACGCCGGCGACGGCACACCGATTTGGTACCGAAGCATCGGCAGCCGGGAACCGACGCTGGTTCTGTGCGACGGAGTAGGCTGCGACGGTTTCGTATGGAAATATATTATTCCCCACTTCGAGAAGAGCTACCGGATCATCCACTGGAACTACCGCGGACACGGTAAATCCAAGGCTCCCGAGAACCTCGACAACCTCGGAGTTGAAGAGTGCGCCGAAGACTTGAAGGTCGTTCTCGACGATGCCGGGGTAACACAACCCGCGATCTTGCTGGGTCACAGCATGGGCGTGCAGGTCATCCTCGAGTTCTACCACCGTTACCCAGATCGCGTTCTGGCCCTGGTACCCATCACCGGCTCATACGGCCGGGCCGTCGACCATGTCCATGACTCGGGACTGCCCAAGAAGGTGTTGCCCTTGGCCAAATATCTGGTGGACAACTTCAAGCCCGTGGTCAGCGAACTATGGCGCCACCTGGTACATTCAGAACTGGGATTTCAGTACGCAACGACCTTTGAAATCAACGGACGCTTGAACAAGCGCGAGGACTTCTTTCCATATCTAGATCATTTGAGCAAGATGGATCCTGTAGTTTTCATGCGCATGCTCGAGGGCGCAAGCAGGCATACGGCCGAATCCTACTTGGCAGATATAAAGGTTCCGACACTAATCGTGGCCGCGGAGAAAGACCGCTTTACTCCATACTGGATATCCAGGCGCATGCATAGTCTGATCCCCGATTCCGAACTCCTGACTCTGCCGATGTGCAGTCATACGGGCCCGATCGAACTGCCGGATCTCGTAAACCTGGGCATCGAGAAGTTCGTAGTGCGTCTGCAAAGTGCAGACGAAGATCAATAGTCATCGGGACGGATTATAATCGGGCCGGCTTTCTTTCTTCTCTTCCTTGCATTCGAACCACCATGTTTCTTGGATGTTCTGCGGGCGTCGATTATCTTGGCCTGCAAGACCAGTAAGTCCTCGTCCTCGGGAGAGATGGCTAAAGCATCCATGGTGACATTCTTAGCCTTGTCGAACTGCTTTTGAAGTAGAAAAATCTTGGCCTCGACCTTGAGCATTTCCAGATCGAGTCCTTCCGATGCCAGCTGCTCTTTAACGTACTCCATGGCAGTGCTCAGGTTGTCATTATTTTCTACATACAACGCGGCCAGCAGGCGTTTCACCTGAGAACTGTTGGGCGCATAGATCAAAGCCATCTCCAACTCGGCTATTGCATCTGCCAGCAAGTGCTTGGCCCGATAAAGATTCGCCATGCGGATGCGGGGCTTTGGATCGGTTGGATCAATTTCCGCGGCGCGCTTGAAGCTTCGAATAGCCTCTTTGTCCTGACCCTGGCGGGAAAATATTTCACCCATGGCCACGTGCGCGTCTGCAAAAGTAGGATTCTGGGTAATGGCGTTGTCCACGGCGTCCAGCGCCTTGTCAAAATCCTGCTTGGCCAAGAAAACACGGCCCAGGCCGACGCTG
Source organism: uncultured Myxococcales bacterium (assembly GCA_964513625.1). Lineage (GTDB taxonomy): Bacteria > Myxococcota > B64-G9 > B64-G9 > B64-G9 > DATKYQ01. Next base: position 117,575 of record CAZENH010000008.1, read on the forward strand.
GCCTCCACGTCGTCGGCTTTCAGCTTGAGCGCCTTTGAAAATTGCGCCTTGGCTTCGTCCGTGCGGCCCAGCTTGAGATAGGCATTACCCAAATAGACCATGGCCTTGGGATTATCACTGTCGATCCCCAGGGCTACCTCGAACTCCTTGGCCGCCGCCTCAAACTGACCACTTTTCATCATGTGCTTTCCAAGCGTGATATGTACGTTGAAGTTGTCGGGAGCAGCGCTGGCGGCCTCCTGTAACTTCTTCAGCGCCTCGCGCTCTCTCCCCTGTCGCAACAAGACATCGGCTTGCAAGGTTATGATATCCACGTCATCGGGATTCAATTGTCTGAGTTTCCTCAAGGCGCGTTCCGCATCTTGGAAACGCTTGACCCCAATGTACAACTCAACCAGTTTCTTCAAGATCTTGGGATCGTTGTTGTCGATCCTGCGAGCCTTTTCGAAGTGCTCGATGGCATTCGGAAATTTTTGACGCTCGGCGAATATCAGGCCTATTTGCCACTCGGGTTCTACGTTTTCGGGAAGCATTTGGGCCGCCTTGCTCAGCACCATGATGGCCTGGCCGACATCACCTGCGGCTTTCAAGGCCAAGCCCTGGTGCAACAGGTAGTTGGCATTGGCCGGGTCGAGTTGAGAAGCCTTGCCGTACACCGCCGCTGCCTGCGCCGGCTGGCCCTGCTTCTCGAAAGCTACTCCCCGCTGATAGAATTCCTTGGCCCGCTCGGTCGGGGGTTTCTCGCCTGAAAAAAGGCTGCAGCCGGATATCAGTGAGACAGCCAGCAAGCATGAATAAAATGTTCGATGAGAATTCACCGCATACCTCCAGGTAACTTGCAGTCCTATCATTTCCCGCTTAGGATGAGTGTCATCGATGTTTCTCGATTCCGTCAATAACACCAAACTCGGTCCTGGTCAAACAGGTGGCGGGCAGTTGCATGCTCGCAAGAGGTTTCTGCCGGCGACCATGACCGGCGTAGTGTGCCTGATCGCAATAATCGGCTGTCAACCTGCGCCGGGCGTGTTGCAGGAGGATAGGCGCCTGCCCATGGCCTTCAGATCACCGGCGCGCACTTTTCAGACATGGGTTGCGGCCTCGGTCGCCCGTGACCGACAAGCGATCGAGGCATGTTACTGGAAGGGAATGAGCAGCGAGGAGCTTTCGGCCTGGATGCAAGAAAACATGCGTCCGCAGGCGAGGGCTTTTTTCACTTCAGCCAAGTTCGTCAGTGCCCGGCCCGTCACGCTGGTCGAGGTGAATTTCAGCTATCGATCGGGCACCGGCGAGTCGGGGCGTGGAGTTATGGTGCTGACGCGCCAAGGCTGGAAAATACAACGCTGGTGATGTTTTGTGGCCAGCTAGCGTCCACTTGACCGATGGAGCGTTGGCCCGGCCCATAATCCATTGAATAATATTGCATATTTTCCGTCCGGCTGACCGATTGTTAGGGCTGGCAAGGACGGCTACACTGAATGCAGGATATTAACGGTTCTTCGTACCGGAGGAACCGCATTGGAGGGACTCATGAAAGATAGATGCAGGGGAAGTCGACATCCCGACAGGTTGGACGGGCAATCTGGCCAGGTGGAGGCCGAGACCGCCATCGTCCTGCCGGTGATGGTGTTTCTGCTGCTGGGACTAATCCAGATGGGATTATTGAACCAGGCCGGCATTTTCGCCAAATACGCGGCCTACCGGGCGGTGCGCACGGGTGCGCTTCGCAACGGCAAGGTCGAGCTTATGGAGCGGGCGGCAGTCGCGGCGGCGCTACCCATCTTGAGTTGGGGAAAAAGCCACACCGAGGTCCTGGGGCGCACCGACACCGCGACAAACTGGTTGAAGAAGTGGGGAATGCACGGCTTCATGCTCAACAGGATGATAGATTTTCCCGTGCTCAAGTACGCCGAGGTGACCATATGCGGGCCGACGCAAAGAGAAGTCTCGGGCGGTACCTACAACCCCGGCAAGAACCTTGCCGCCTTTGACAATATCGAGACATCTAGTAAGGGCATTCACACCAAGCTGCGAATCAGGCTGGTGCTTAACTACCGTATGATCGTTCCCTTCGCCAACTGGGTCATCCACAGGATGTGGCGGGGCGAGAGAATAACGAAGGAGCTTCACTTGGACGCCCGTTCGATTGCCATACCGAGCATGGATAAGAAATTCGTCGACCACTATGCATTGTACGTGACGGCGGCAAAGACGAAGGATATCTTTATTATCCCCATCAAGGCTTACTACTCAATGAAGATGCACTCCGATATTCCGGTGGAACTTCTTCCGGATAGTGACGATGCTTGCGGCAAGGGGAAGATCTGATGGCAGTTCGAGTTGCCGAAACCCTTTTCGATCAGGAGACCAAGATGAGCTCGTTGAAAATGAAAGTGGTTGTTAAGGGGCAACGAGGTCAGATCATGATGCTCGGTGCAATGGGCGTGATGCTCGTGGCCCTGATGATGCTGCTGACGCTCAACGTGGGCAAGGCCGTCTACGAAAAGATCCGCATCCAGCAACTGGCCGATTCCGCGACATTCTCCGGTGCCACCGTGGCGGCCCGCTCATTCAACTTCTACGCCTACACCAACCGCGCCAACATAGCCGGCCTAGTGGCTGCCGCCTCGGCCCATGGATTCATGAGCCTGGCTACGACCGTTCCGGAAATGTTCACCGCGGGAGAACGCAATTTTTATGCGATGGCCGCCGAAGAGATATGCCTGTGTTGCTGCGGCTGTCCCTACTTTCTCCCCTGTCGCCCAAAGCACTGCAAGCACGCCTACAAGGATTTTAAAGTCGCCAGGAAGTACCGCAAGGAAGCCAAGAATCTCATGAAAAAACTCAAAAATTCCAACAAGTCCTTCATCGCGGCCATTAAGATGTTGGATAAACATATGGCTTTAATTGCCGGGCAGCAGCAGGCAATGCGGGCATGGGTCGAACTGGATGCGCTCGGTGCAGACAAGGTCACAAGAGACCTAATCAAAAGGTACGCGCCCAAGGCAAGCAACGTCGGGCTGGTTGGGGGAGTCAGCGCGGCAGGCGTTCTAAGTGGGGTGGAATATCACAGTGCCATAGAATCCAAGGAGGATATCAGGCAATGGGTGGCGACCGAGATTGCCAACGGTTCCCGGAATACAAAGTTCGTCTTCAACCGGGGTATGTGGAACATCCTGCTCTACATAGCTCCGAAGACCTTAAAGAAGTTGGTCCACGATATTCCGAACAAGGCTCCGGGCGGCAAGTCTGTTATCGTAGGGCACAAAGGCGAGAGCCGCATCGTCAAGGGTGGAACCGGCGTAGATTCCAAGATTGCCAGCGGCAATCATGGCCCCGAAGGAGACGCGGCGGCCGGCGCCGACAAAGGGTGGATATTCTCGTCCCTGGCCAATCACTGCATACCGGTGATGACCCTCCCCTACGCTGCGCGGGTCGGAACGGACAAGAACAGCGGCGAACATAAGTGCAAGGGTTTTAGCTGGGGGACATGTTGCGGCAACGAAAGAAAGCACAAGGATGCCTTCAAGTGCCTGGGCGACAAGGGCACGCTCAAACACAACTGCTTCATGCTCTTCCACGCCGATGACAATGCGAAGAACGACTTCGGCCAGCCGGCCGTCTACGCCACCATCGATCAGGATCTGCGCCGTACGAAGGGCGAGGGAGAGAAGCAGGCCTGGGAGATCGCCGAAGACGGCTCGGGCGAGGTGGCCATGGACCTGGGCGGAAGTATTGGCAAGCACAAGGTGCAGATGTCCGACAATCCCGACGCAAACCCCTTGAGCGATGATCACGGGGTTGCCCTGGGCAAGGGACTGGCAATCAGCAAGGCGCTTGTCTACTATCATTTACCCGAATGGGATGATAACGAGGGGTGGAAGGAGCATCCGAACTTCTTCAACCCTTACTGGAAAGCGAAACTTCAGCCGTTCAGGAACGCCCTCGAGGTCGGGAAGGTGTTGCTGGGCACGCCATACGCGGCCAAGTATGCGGCGATGCTGGTAGGCGGGGTTATCGCCAAAGTCCCGCTTCCCTGATCTATGCCGGGCGAGGAGAATGCCATGAAAATCAAGATATTTTCCCTGCGCAATCTGCCTGCCGAACGCGGCGGCGCGATGGTGGAGCTGGTGGTCTTAATGCTGGTCTTTGTCCCCCTGATTCTACTGCCGCTATATTTTCAGGATGCCGTCCACTTCAAGCTCAACGCACAGGAAGCGATCTACTCGAGCGCCTGGGACTTCGCCTACGGCGATTATGAGAAAAAATCGGTGAGTGACCTGGCCGGATCTATCCGATCGGAGAACTGGGAAATATTCAAGAACGGACATTCAGGCGACAAGAAAGACAAAGTCGATGGCCCATGGGCCAATTTCAAATGGGAAAGTTCAGGCAAGGTCGCCACCTGCGCAGGTGAAAAAGATTTCGAGAAACCGCTGGGGAAAATCTCAAAAATCAGCATTATCGGACAGTTCCACAAGAAATACACTAATGGCGGGCTGGTCGATTGCAAGGGCGCCATCATGGTTGAGAACCGCTACATCCCCCAGAAGTTCCTGCCTGAGTTCACCAAGAATAACAACACGGACATGTTCATCAAGAAAAACGAATGGATAAAGTATACCGACAAAGGCGACGCATATGCCTTCGGCGTGGTGGTCGATCCGTGGACCATCCACAATGCCAAAAGCATCGAGGACGGGAGCGATAACGACCCGTTCATGGAACGGAGCAACTTTTGTTGGAAAAGGGCGGCGACATCGGCGGCAAGCTTTCTGTTGGTCGTCGGCAAATGGGCCGCTTTCATGAAAAAAGTGAAAGATCTTGTGTTGTCTGTCGGCTCCGTGAGCGAGCCCTATTATCTTGCACCCAATAAGATGAAAGACATCACGTCCCTCCACCCAATCAAGAGTACAAAAACCCGGGATGTGGCACTTGGGGGGCAGAATAAATTCTGGGTAAGCCCCTTCAAGGATGGCAAGCAAAACACGTACGAGAAGACCTACAACAAGCGCGATGGGTGGTACCTGGGTTGCAAGAGCGCAATCGATGGCAACGGAAACTGTGAATAACGTCCGGATTACGGGGTAGCATGAATGAAAATCCTTGCTTCCAACTCGTTGCTTTTCACCGTGGCGCTGGGCGTTTGCCTGGGGCAGGGCCGCGCGATCGCGGGTGAGGACGTTCAGGGTCTGCCTGTTTACCCGGCGGCGACATCGTCACCTTTCCAGGGCGACCTCAGCGCCAACGACACCCCCATGAATGCAACCGTGCTGAACACCAAGGACAATATCGAAACCGTCCTCGCATTTTACGGCAAGGCCATAAGAGATCGCGGGCTAAAGCCCGTGCAACACGCATTCAGCGCCTCCGTAGCTTACGTCGGCTACTATGACGATAAGGCAAACACGATGCGAATGGCCACCGTTGTCGCCGATCCGTCCGGCGGATCGATGATCGTTCTTTCATCCATGAATCCCTTACCGGCGCTGCTTCCGGTTACAGTTCCAGAAGACCTTCCCTTTCTGCCCGGAGCCACTAATGTCGTCAAGACCGGCGGACAAGAAGCGAGCGCCAAGCAACGGACAATCACATACAGGCTTCCCGGCGCCACTCCCGACAAGGCTCGCCCGGCCCTCGTCAAGGCGGCCGTCAAGCAGGGTTGGAAGGTGGACCCCGATGACAACTCCTACGGCGTCCAGAGCATCGTCATGAAGCGCGGATCCGAGATTTGCGTGGTTCAAGTTCAGCCGAGTGATAATCCCGAGGAGGAAGAGGTTTCTACGTTCGTCTCCATGGTCGTGTTCGAGACGAAATAACGCTAACGACGGAGCATCAAAGGAGCGTAACAATGAAGACGGGATTTTGGAGCCTTTTACTGGTCGTCGCTTTTACCTTGATGGCATCGCTGGCTGGGATATCACAGGCAGGTGAATCACGGAAAGAGTGCATTGATGAGTGCAAGGAGGGCACCAAGGACTGCTTCGCGGCTTGCGAGACAAGATTCCCAAAAGGCTCCGAGAACGCCGGAGTAATAAAGCAGTGCAAGAAAATGTGCAAAGTATCAGAGGCCGAATGCATCAAGGAATGTAAGTAGCAAATGGCACTAGCCCCCGGGAGGCGGGTCATGAACAAGAAAACCAGGTTTCTCAAAAAGCTCTGGAAGGGTCAGCGAGGTCAGGCCATGGCCACATATGCGCTGATTACCGCGTCCATGCTTGTCGCCGGATCTGTGTTCGCGATGAAGATTCTTCCGGACATGCTCGATGCCTATAACCACTTTGCTGCCAGCCTATATTTCGGCATCAACATGCCGTTTCCCTGAGTCGAATACGTTAGTTTCCGGCAGGAAATCCTTGACAAGTGGATATCGGGGCTGAGAAACTCTGCCACGATTGGCTGGAGCGTGGCGCTCTCATGTCGTCCGTGTGGGCGGTCACAATGTATTTGGCGGAGTATCGCCGCATGAAACGGTTCACTTTTTGGCCCTGTGCCGGAGAGTGAACGCAACAGCAAGGAGTGGGAGTATGCCGACAGGAAAAGTGAAGTGGTTCAACGACGCAAAGGGTTATGGCTTCATCGAGCAAAGTGATGGGGAGGATGTTTTCGTGCATTTCTCCGCGATCGAATCCGATGGCTTCAAGTCGCTGAAGGAAGGCGAGCAGGTCGAATTCGAGGTTACCGAGGGGCCGAAGGGCCTGCAGGCCAAGAATGTGAAGATCGTCTGAACATCGTTCTTGCCGAAAAACAAAAAGCCGGGCCATGTGCCCGGCTTTTTTTGTACGTTGACATCAATCATAAAAGTACGCAAAATCTCTTCGTCATTCCTGTCCAGTAATGGCGCAAGCTTTGATCCACAAGGAGGATCTTGTCGATGCTGGAATTCGTAATCTCCAAAAGCGGTAAAGACCTGATCACTCTGCCACTGGATGGCGATGCTGTTCGCATCGGCCGTGCCGGTACCAACGATCTCAGCCTGCCCGAGCCGACGGTTTCCAGGCACCAGTGCCAGATATCTCTCGAAGGAGATAAAATTCGACTTCTGGATCACAGCGGCAAGGGCACTCTGGTTGACGGTAAACGGGTCTCTGACGCTGAGTTGCACCCGGGTTCCAGGATATTTTTCGGGGAGTTGACTGCCACCCTGCGTGCGGGTCGAGAGGAGAGTCTGGCCACTCCCACGTTTACAGGAGGAAGCACGAACATCTTGCCTGCCGCCCGGGGCTCGGAGGTTGCATTGAGCTTGAGCGGCACGGTTTCGGGCAAACCATTCAAGGCAAAACTTGCAGGCAATGTTCTCAATGTCGGCACGGATCCAGGCAACGATATCGTCATCGACGACAGTTTCATCTCGGCATTTCATTGCCGTTTCTTCAAGAAGGACGGGGCCTGGTTCGTGGCCGATCTGGGCAGTACCAACGGCACGTCGGTTAATGGAGTACAGGTGGGAGAGGCACGGCTCGAACCGGGAGCCGTTGTCAGCATGGGTCGCAGCAGTTTGACGGTCGAGGATGACTCCGACAACAAGATGAAATCCTTTTTCGGCTTGGTGAGTGAAGATCCATCCATGCGGCCGGTCTTCGATGCAATACGGCGGGCTTCGCCAAGCGACGAGACGATCTTGATCACCGGTGAGTCGGGCTCCGGAAAAGAACTGGTGGCACACGCCTGTCACAAGCTCAGCCGGCGCAAAGGTCAACCGATTGTGGCGCTGAACTGCGCCGCCATCACCAGGGATCTTATCGAGAGCGAGCTTTTCGGCCACGAGAAAGGTGCTTTTACCGGCGCCCAGATCAAGCGAAAAGGACTGTTCGAGGAAGCCGACAAGGGCACGCTGTTTCTCGACGAAATCGGCGAGCTGGCCATGGACGTGCAGGCAAAACTACTGCGGGCTCTGGAGAGCGGAGAGATTCGGCGCGTGGGTAGTAACGTCCCCGTACATGTCGACACTCGCGTGGTCGCGGCAACTCATCGCTCTCTGCCCGAACGAGTGCGCAAGGGTGAATTCAGGGAAGACTTATACTACAGGATCTGCGTAATCGAGATACCTCTGCCTCCGCTGCGTAAGCGGCCCGCGGATATTCCACTGCTGGCCGAGCATTTCCTGGCCCGCGCCACCCGCAGCACCGTGCCCAAGAGACTTTCGAATGAGGCCATCGAGCGACTTCGTGAATACCGCTTTCCGGGCAATGTGCGTGAGTTGAAGCATATAGTAACCCGGGCGGCAATTATGTGTCCCGAGACGACAATTGAAGCCGACCAGCTGATCTTCGCGCCCCCCACCTTGGCAGACCGCGTGGCCGAGTCACAGATTTATCACAAGGGAAAAACACTCAAAGAAGTCGAGATCGAGGCCCTGCGCCAGGCACTGGCCGCCAACGACGGCAACCAGAAGGCCGCCGCCCGGGTGCTGGGCATCGCCCGTTCGACTTTGATCAACAAGATGGAGAAATACCAAATATCCGCGCGTGAACAGAACTGAACCTCAAGACCGAAAACTATATTGAGAGCTTGTACGAGAGTTCGAAGCGCTTCTTCTGGCAAAGGGTATCGTTGCAAAGAACGAAATCGAACTTGAGATCGACTTTATAGGTGCCTTTCTTCGAGGCCTTGTAAGGGATCTCAAAACGACATCTCTTGTTCTCGATGAGTTTCAGATCGCTCTTGCGCAGTTTGTTCTTCTTGATCTCTAGATCGGCGGGTATTTTCAGGTCGACGATTAACGGCGCCGGCTTGTTGAGCTTCCAGTTTCCAACAACCTTGATTTCTAATGCCATCTTCCCCGAAAGGCTTTTGGAACTTTCAGGAAGCTGGCCGATTAAGATCTGATAGTTGTCACCGGTCTTTATGACCTTTAGCCCGCTTGCGGTCTCGGCCCGGCAAGCGCCAAGAAAGGCCAGGAGTGAAAAACAAAGAACGATGCCGTAGCTTCTGCTCATGTTCAACCTCTCCAAACGATCGACGTTGTTGCCGTAAATGAAATTCACCACAACTCACCTGTCAAGAACGGGTTACTTTGCCGCTCGACCCCCACCGTGGTAGCCGGACCGTGCCCCGGGTAGAGGCGCGTCTCGTCCGGGTGGCTGAATATTTTTTCACGGACCATCTTCACCAGCGTATTCATCGAACCGCCGGGCAGGTCCGTGCGGCCGACCGAACCCTGGAAAACCAGATCGCCTACCAGGATCTTTCCCTCGCCCTCGATCACCAGTGATATGCTCCCGGGCGAGTGGCCCGGTGTGTGCAGCACGTTCAGTCTGATAGCCCCAGCCTCGATGACGTCCCCCTCATCGATAGTCTCGTCGGCCGCCGGAGAGTTATCGATGCTGATGCCGAATATCCGGCCCTGTCCAGCGAGCTGTGTCAACATGGGCGCCTCGGCCTGGTGAATCAGAATATCGGCGCCTGTTTGCTTCTTCAGATCTTTGTTGCCGCCGACGTGATCGAAGTGGGAATGCGTATTGACGATGTGCTTACACTGCAGCCCGTTCCTTTCAAGGGCACTGATGATGGCACCCACATGTCCGCCGGGATCCACAACGACAGCCTGTTTACTCTCGGAATCGCCGACAATGTAGCAATTCGTCATGAGCGGTCCGGTCTCGAGTTGATCGAACACCAGCAATTCCGCCTCCTTTTCTCCCCGCCGCAGGACTGGCAAAGATTAACCCGACCCGCCGCCAAGGTCAACGACGTTCCAACTGATCCAATTAATATGTTACAATCTGTGACCTGAAAAAACACTTGTTGAGCGAGGTTCCGGGATGTCCCACTACCCACGAATTATCTTTCTCTTTTCGCTCGCTTGCCTGTCGTTCGGCTGGGGCTGTGGAGGTGCTACGGGAGGCGACAATCGCCCGGGCCTTGCACTTTCCGGCTTCGGGGTCTTTGTGGATACACAAGCAGTCAATATCACGCTCGAACATGATGGTCTTGTTCTGGTTGCCATCGAGCGGGACGGGCTGCAACTCGGACGTGTCGACAGCATCGACGACAACGTCAACTACGATCCCTGGCCGCTCCTGGCAGGCGGGGGTCTTGCCGACTACACGCCGCCTGCGGGACTGCGCTGGCTGGACCTGTCCGCGATCGAAGTAAACAATAGTAATGAGAAATCGCTCGATCTGAACTTGCTCTTCGAGCGCGGCGTGCGAGCCGAGCTGAAGATCGAGTTGGTCTCGGCGGGCAGCTACCGCCTGACATGGACGCCAAGTGACGAGGGAGAGCCAATCGCCTACTTCAGGATTCGGGCACGCATCGATTCCCAGGAAGGTCTATACGGCCTGGGCGGTTTTCTCGATCAGCTCAACAACCGCGGAAAGCTGAGAGCGATGCAGACCGAACTGGATCTCGACACCGAGAGCGGTTACAACGAGGCCCACATTCCGATCCCGCTGGTAATCGGCACCCGCGGCTGGGGATTGTTTGTAGAAAGCACCTACCCGGCCGTATTCGACGCCGCCTACTCAGAAGACAACCAGGTCACGGCGACCTTCGGAACCGGCGCAGCCTCGACTGACGGACTAGTTTTCCACCTTTTCGCAGACAGCGTCCCACTTGACATTACCCGCCATTATTTCGATGTCACCGGCTACCCTGCCCTGCCGGCTCGCTGGGCGCTGGGGCCGCTGGTATGGCGCGATGAAAACGACGACCAGGCCCAGGTGGAAAACGACCTGGACACAATGCGTGAACTGGATTTGGCGACCAATGCCATCTGGATCGATCGCCCTTATGCCTCCGGCGTCAACTCCTTCGACTTCGATCCGGCGAAGTTCCCGGATCCCCAGTCGATGATATCATCCGCGCACGATCTGGGCTTCAGATTGGGTCTGTGGCATACGCCATACCTGGACGAGAACGATTCGGCCACCGCAAGTCTGCATGACGAGGCAGAGTCAAAGGGGTACTTCCCGCCGCGGCTTGGACTGGTGGTCAACGGTTGGTCGGCTCCGATCGATTTCAGCAACCCGGATGCCTTCGCCTGGTGGCAGGATCTCATACGGCGCTACACGGACATGGGTATTGAGGGTTTCAAGCTGGACTATGCAGAGGATGTAGTGGTCGGTATTCTCGGGGCCCGTAACAAGTGGGAGTTCGCGGACGGTTCCGACGAACGTACCATGCACGCTGTCTATCAGCTCTTGTACCATCGCGTTTACGCTCAGACTCTGCCGTCAACCGGGGGATTTCTGCTGTGCCGGGCCGCCAGTTACGGCGACCAGCTCAACGGCAGCATCATCTGGCCCGGCGACTTGGATGCCAATATGGCAAACCATGGTGATACCTGCCCCGACGGCGACAAGGAATACGTTGCTGTCGGCGGCCTGCCTGCCTCGGTGATCTACGGTCTTTCGCTGGGGCCGTCGGGGTTCCCGTTTTACGGGGCGGACACCGGCGGCTACCGCCACTCGCCTCCCGATAAGGAGACCTTCACCCGCTGGTTCGAGCAAACGGCCCTGTCTTCGGTGATGCAGATCGGAACCAGCACCAACGATGTCGCCTGGGAGCCAACAGCGGAGAACGGCTTCGATGCCGAGATGCTCGACTGGTACCGGCTCTACACTCGCTTGCACCTCAGATTATGGCCCTACGAATGGAGCCTGGCTGCGAAAATTTCCGAAACCGGCCGGCCAATCCAGCGCCCGCTGGGGCTGGCTTGTCCCGGATTGGGCGTCCACCCGGATGATGTCTATCTTTTCGGTCCCGACCTGCTGGTGGCGCCTGTTGTAAAACGCGGCGAGCGCCAGAAAGTGGTTGTCTTCCCCCCCGGCATCTGGCTCGATTGGTGGAACGACGAGAATTACCAGGGAGAAACCCCCCAGACGGTTGATGCTCCGTTGGAAACGTTACCGCTCTACCAGCGCTCGGGCTCGATCATCCCCATGCTTCGGCCGAGCATCGATACACTTGCTCCGACGAATCAACCCGAGCGGGTTGATTCCTACGCAACCTCACCCGGCATCCTCTGGGCCCGTGTGGCCCCGGGAGCGGCATCGAGTTTCACACTCTTTGATGGAACCAAACTCAGCCAGGAAGGTTCGAGCAATTTGCTGTTTCTCGGCGCCAGTTCCGGCGACGAATTTGGGCAGGGCTTCATGTTCGAGGTCACAAACTTCAGGCATCGCGAGCCGTCAGTCGTTACCGATAACGGTACCAAGCTTTCTAAAAGCACGAGTCTCGACGAACTGGAATTGTCCCCGGCCGGCTGGTATCTTGACAACAATGCGGCCGGCAGACTGTATGTCAAAGTAACAGCCGGAGAGCATACTATCGAGATCGAGCGAATATGACCCGGTTTATAGAATAGCAGAGAAAGGATTACTACCATGGCCGACGAAGAGTTGACCGCAAGCGAGAAGAAAGAGCTTCTCGATGTTGCCCGCCAGACCATCTCGCACAAGCTGCAACACGGAAATTTCGAGCAGGCGGTTGCCTCGAGTCCGGCCCTGTCTCGTCCATGCGGCGCCTTCGTCACGCTGCACGAGCACGGCAACTTGCGCGGCTGTATAGGCACTTTTCAAAGTAATCGCCCGCTGGTCAACACGGTACAGGAGATGGCTGTATCGGCCGCCGAGCGCGATCCTCGCTTTCCTTCCCTGCGCCCGGACGAGCTCGAATCTGTCGATATAGAGATCTCAGCGCTCTCGCCATTACGCCAAATCGATGACGTCAGCGAAATAGAAGTCGGCCGCCACGGAATCTACATAACGCGTGGGTATTATTCCGGCGTGCTCCTTCCTCAGGTTGCAACCGAGTACGGCTGGGATCGCGAGACTTTCCTGCAGCACACTTGTCAAAAGGCAGGCCTGCCGCCCGAGGCCTGGAAAGAAGCGGACACAAAAATAGAGATATTCGACGCCCAGGTCTTCGGAGAAAAAAAATCCTGATCTCAATCCTTGGCCGGCTCGCGCTTGGCGAAAGCTCTCGGTTTTAGCCCGTCGGGCAAGAACTTATAGAGCAATGGCAGTAAAACCATTCCGCCCGGGAGCGCGAATATTGCCAGCGAGGGTATGGTCTTCAGAATATCGGCCAGCTTGCGGGCCATCTCCTTGCGTTCACTCTGAGAAAGTTTTTCGCCCGAGCTTGCGCGATAAAGCAGATCGGCCAGATCCTTGGTATCTTTTATCTGACCTACTATCATTCCCAGGTTCTCCGAGATCGCTCTTTGCAGTCTGCCGGCCATGCGCTGGCGGTAGTAGCTTACGGCTGAGCCAACCGTGAATACGTCGAGATAGTCTTTATGAAGCTCGTAGAACTCCATCACCTCTGCTTCCAGCTGAGCCAGATCCTGGCCGGAAACGCCCAGCCAACCGGCCAGATTTCCGATGTAGTCCGACTCCTCCCGGCTGACGTGACCGTCCAGCATTGCCCCCAGAATGACCTGCTCGAGGAGAAAATCGCGCGTGCGATCGTCCTCGACGGCGGAAGCAACCGCCAGCGGTTTGACCGGCCCCTTGAGGAGATCGAGCAGCTTTTTTCTCATTTTGCGAGATAACCCGGACGATTTGATTTGCCCGGCTACCACATGCTTCGAGCCTACTCCCAGATTGCGATCTGCAAGTGTCAATCCCAGCATGGCTCTGACCAAAAGCTCTCGCTCGCGATCGCCGAAATCAAGTACACGCTGGATGGCTTCAGGTATAAGGCCGCGCTCGAAATAGACGACCGCCAGTCTTCCCAGCGTCTTGGCTTCCACGTAGTTGAAGCTGTTGTGGATAGGCAGCCCCAGCAGCGGGTTGCCGGCCAGGTAGGCCCGGTTCATCAAGGCCTCACCGACTCGGGTGATCAATTTCTCGAGTTTGCGCGGCGGCGCACCGTCCTCCGACAATGACGGCAACAGGTCGTTGATGCTGCGCGCCAAATCGAAGCGCCGGCGTAAGAGCGCGAATATTACCAGCAGTTCAGCCACCCTGATGTTACCGCTGGTGCAGTGGGAGACGGCACAACCAATTTCCATGGCCAGGTCGGCCTCGATCTTCAGCAGAGCAAGAAACACTGCTCGCATCTGGGCAGAGCCTTTTTCGGTGTAGCGGGCAATCGTATCCTCTGAGGAAAGAGGCGTGCCGTAAACCACTCCCGTCTGACGCAGGCGATACTCGACCCAGCGCCGGATTTTTTCATCGAGATCGAGATCGGTGTTGTTACGCTCGAATTCTTCAAAGCGTGCGGAAGCCTCGCTATCGGAGAAAGCCCCGACGCAAGACACTAGAAACGCATACAGCCAACTTTTCTTCACTCGTCAGTCATACGTAAGCGACAGCCCGGCGTCAAGTATGTAAAAAGGCTACTACCGTTTGGGAATAACCATAACGGCCTGTGTTGTTGTATTAAGCGAGACAAATAATACTCGTTCTTGACAGCCGGGCGCTTGCGGACCAACATGTCCAGTAAGGAGGAAGCATGAAAAGAATGATTATTTCGGCTGTGGTGTTCACGTCTATGTTAGTTGCCGCCTGCGGCCCAAAGATGATTCCCGGACTGGATATCGAGGTTGCCGATACTCCGGATAACCGCGCCTTGCTTGGTCTGGTGGAGAAGTTTCAGCAGGCCTATGAAACCAAGGACGTCGACGCGCTTGTAGCCCTGGCCTCCCCCAAGTACTACGAGACCAGCGGTACTAGCAAGACGGACGATGACTACAACCTGGAGGGCCTGCGTACCCATTTCAGCGACCACTTCAAGATGCTCGAAAAAGTCACCTTGAACATCGGCCTGAAAGATATCAAGGTAGAAGGCAATACAGCGACCATCGACTACCACTTCCTGGCCCGCTACCAGATGAAGCTTCCTTCGGGCGAGCGCTGGCAGATCAAGGACGATGTCAACCGCATGAAGCTGGCCAAGGAAGACGGCAAGTGGAAGGTGCTTTCCGGGATGTGACCGCCAACATCTCAACAACTCAGCCACCCACGCCTCCCCCGGCGGCTTGCAATAGCGCCACTCTTTCGTGATATAGTGCCGCCAGGAACATGACAGAGCCGACCGGGGAGATATTTCATGGGCGATAGCAAGGACCTGCGCAACAGGGAGTTTGACGAGTTCGAGGGCTTCGTGACGTTGGAGAGCTTTCTCTCCAACGAGCAGCACATGCATCCCAGCTCGCGGGGATTCTTCGCAGACATTCTCAGGCGGATCGGTGTGGCATCCAAGATAATCGGATCGAAGGTGCAACGCGCCGGATTGGTCGACGTTCTGGGCAAACATGGCAAGGTCAATGTCCAGGGCGAAGAGCAGATGAAGCTGGACATTTTAGCCCAGGAAGTCATGATGAATACGCTAGGGTGGCTTCCGGCGGTGGCCGGGTTGGCTTCCGAGGAAGAAGAAGAGGTCATTCGCCTGCCCCCGCATCCAGACGAGAATGACACCTATGTGCTGCTGTTTGATCCGCTCGACGGCTCTTCCAACATCGACGCCAACGTCAGTATAGGCACAATTTTCTCAATACACCGGCGCGTTACCAAAGGGGGCGCCTGCGAACTGGTCGACTTTCTACAGCCCGGACGTAAGCAACTCGCCGCCGGTTACGTGGTCTATGGATCGAGTACCATGTTCGTCTACTCGACCGGCAACGGAGTACATGGATTCACCCTCGACCCCGAAGTCGGCGAGTACGTTCTTAGCCACCGCAACATCCGCTTTCCCGACAAGTGCCGTTGCTTTTCGGCCAACGACTCGAACTACGATGATTGGGACAAGCCCACGCGCAAGTTCGCCGATTACATTCGTTACGGAGACGATCCCAGATACGCCGGGACGTCGTCGCGCTACATCGGCTCGATGGTAGCCGACTTTCATCGCAACCTGCTCTACGGCGGCGTCTTCATATACCCGGCCGACACCAAGCACACAAACGGGAAGCTACGGCTGCTTTATGAGTGTTCACCGCTGGCCTGGCTGGCCGAACAGGCGGGAGGAGCGGCGACCACCGGCGACCGGAGCATTCTCGATGTCAAGCCCGAAGGGCTGCATCAACGCACACCAATCGTAATCGGCAACAAGCAGGAAGTCGAACTCTATGAAAAAATGGTGTCCGGGGGGTTACCTTAATACAAACTTGAATTTCTCATCGCAGATAAAGATCTCATCCCCTTCTTTAATCTTCATCTTTTCGATCTTCTCACCCTTGTACCAGGTACCGTTGGCGCTGCCGAGATCTTCGATATAGTACTCGCCCCGCTCGCGGGTGATTATTGCATGCTCTCTGGATACCTTGACTGAATTGATCACCAGGTCGCACTTGCTCGAACGCCCGATGATGTAGATATCTTTGTCTATTTTCTCAGTGTCGCCGTCCTCGTTGACGATATAGAGACCCTTGGAATCGGTCGGGCGCGGTGCGGGCCGCGGCGGCCGCTTTGGCCGGGCCGCCGGTGCGGGTTTTCGACCGGCTGCTTCTTTGGTGCGTCCCGGTGCGAATTTTTGCCCCGGCGGAGGCCGCCGCGTTGGGCGAGCCGATACAGCCGGTACTTCATCTCTTACTGGTGACGCCATTTCCTGGGCAACAGGAGCTATGTACCCAAGTTTGACCGCCATCTCGAACATAGCCTGGCCGACCAGACTATCAACCCGGTTACCCGAATCCTCGGCCATGCTGGAGTAAACATCCCATAGTGCCTGGCCGACGGAAACCTGGCGCGACCTCTCGGGCGAATTGGGCATCTCGCCTCCTGAAACAAAAATAGCGGGAACTCGTTGAAAATCTGGTCTTATCCCGCATTCGTGGTTGACTATAGCAACGCCCAAGATAGCTGTCAACTTTGTGTATCAATTACCTTGCTCTATAAGCGGGCCGCCTGTACCAGAAACGGTTTCGCCGTCCGGGACGTCTGAGACAAAGGAATTCTCGTTTGCCCATGGCTCTATAACCACATTCGAGCCCACGCGCAAACCGGCGGGCAAGCATACGCCCTTGCCAATAAGGCTCAGTCCCGCGGCATCGCATTTACCGTATTTTGCATTGGGTGCTGTCTTTCTCCCACCATCAATTATCGCCCCGGAGCACACGCGGGCCTCCTTGTCGATAATCGCCCGGCGCACTATAGCACCTTCGTCTATCCGGACACCGTCTAAGAGAATGGCTTCTTCAACTCTGGCGCCTCGAGCCACACGCACGCCCGAGAACAGGACGCTTTTGTATACGCTCCCATCGATCCGACAACCCGCCGGCACCCGGGTATCGCGCAATTTTGCGTGCGGACCGAACACGGAAGGCGGCCTGTCGCCCGGCCCGCTGTACTGGTCGCTGGTGCAGATCTCCCAGGCATCCAGGTCGAGCCCGCTTTCAGGATCGAGCGTGTCCATGCTGGCCTCGAAATAGGAAGACAGCGTACCGACATCACGCCAGTAACCATCGAAGCTATGTGCTACGAAATGCTTGCGGCCAAGCAGCGCCGGAATGACATCTTTGCCGAAATCCGTCCCCTTGCCTGATCCGACGATCTCCTGAAGGGCCTGGATGAGACAACGCCACTCGAATATATAGATGCCCATCGATGCCAGGCGGGTATCGGCAGCCGGCGGCTTTTCCTCGAAACGGGTAATGTTTCCGGCGGCGTCGGTCCAAACCATGCCGAAGCGTGAAACGTCCCGGGCTTCAACCTCGCGTACCGCGACGGTAACATCCGCCTTGCCCTCTACGTGTTTTTGCAGCATGGCGCTGTAATCCATGCGATATACGTGATCTCCCGAAAGAACCAGAACCCTTTCGGGATGCAAAGGCCGCATGAAATCCATGCTCTGCCAGATAGCGTCAGCCGTGCCCCGGTACCAGTCCGAAGCCACCTGTCCCGTCCGGGGAGGCAGCATCCTTACACCACGCCTGTATCCGTGAAAGTTCCAGGGCTCGCCCGTGCCGATGTGCGACATCAGCGAGAGGGGCTGATACTGCGTCAACACTCCGACCCAGTCCAAGCCTGCATGCATGACGTTGCTAAGGGCCATGTCAATGATCCTGTAGCAACCGCCGAAGGGCACTGCGGGCTTGGAGCGATCGTGTACCAGCACTCCCAGACGCGTGCCGCCGCCGCCGGCCAACAACATCACCAGTGGTTTGCTCACTGCCGCTCCTTCACGCCGGTCGTGCCCGGCGCTACGACAGCGCCCGGGGCCACTCGCTCGCCTGCCGCAACTACGGCTCGCTTGCCGATCACGGTGATCTCTCCGTCGGAGTGCTCCTTTCGCCCTATGTGTGCGCCCTTTGCAACCTCAACTTCCTTGTCAAGGATCGCGCCATATACACTGGCATCCGGACCGACTGAGACCCCGTCCATCAGAACGCTTTCGTAAACATGCGCACCGCTTGCTATCTTCACGTTGGGCCCGATGACGCTGCGGGTAACTGACCCGGCGATCATCGATCCGCGGGCGACCGTCGCTTCAGAGCAGGCACAGCCGTCACGGAAGAGAGCCGGCGGCAGATCGCCCAGGCCGCGATACTGGCGCCGCGATCGGATACCCCAGGCATCGAGATCGATCAATGGTTCTTCTCCCAGCAAGTCCATGTTGGCCTGATGATATGCACCGAGCGAGCGGGTATAGTTCCAGTATCCGTCGTAGGTATATGCAAATGTATTATCGCCTTCTACCATGCGCGGGATAACCTCTGAGGAAAGATGAAACGAGGAGCCCTGCTGCTGATTCTCGGCCAAGCGCCTGACCAAGGCATCGGTCTTGAACATGTAGATCGTCAGCGAGGCCAGATTCGAAACTGGCCGGGCCGGTTTTTCCTGGTAGACCGTCACTTTAGAGTCGGGGCCCAATTCGGCGAAGCCGAAACGGCCGTGTCCCGAGTCCGGGTCGACCGCCTTGAGCGCCATGGTCAAGTCGGCCCCGGATTCGCGGTGCCGCATGATGAAGGGGCGCAGGTCCATGCCGTGAATGTGATCGCCCGACAAGACGAGCACATCGGAAGGCGCGTACCTTTCGATGTATGCCAGGTTTTGATAGAGCGCATCGGCCGTGCCCCGGTAACCTTGCACGTCGCCCTCGGCCTGATAGGGCGGCAGGATCTTCACTCCCCGACCCCGGCCGACCATGTCCCAGGGCTCTCCTATTCCCAGGTGATCGATCAACGAAGACGGCCGATAAAGGCCGATCACACCCACCCGCTCGATGTCGGCCCGCATCAGGCTGGTGAGAGCGAAGTCTACAATACGGTACTGGCCGCCGAAGGGCACCGCCGCCTTGGGGCGCAGCATGGTCAGCACCGAAAGCTCCTCGACCCGCCCACCGGCCAACACCAGCGCCAGAATGTTGCGCGTCATCAGCGGCTCCACCGTCTATGGTTGCAAAACAGAACCAGGGCGTTATCATAGGAACATCATGTTCTTGCGTCAAGCTTCGCTGCTGCTGCTGTTTTCCACGCTGGTGCTGAGTTGTAGTATCAACCAGGCCGAGTTGTACCGAAACTTGCCCGAGAGTGACAAGGAGCTTTACGATCGCTCGATGCAGTTCATGACCGAAAACCAGCAGGAGCGCTACCTGCTGCTTCACGACTCTGCGGCTCGGGCGAAGATGATTGAAGACCTGCACATTGCAGACCGTCTGGCCAAGTTCCCCGGTTACGTGCGTGACGCCATCATGGCCCAACGAGTTGTTCCCGGCATGGGGTTCGAACCGGTTATTTTGTCATGGGGCAAACCCGAAGAAATTGACCGGCGTGATGTCGACGGCGTACCGGCAGAGTGTTGGTTCTATTCCCGCGCGGAAGGCGACCGGATAGTTACCAAGAAAGTATTTTTCCTGAGAGGCCTGGTAACCGAGGTCTCTCCCTGAGTTGACAGGGCAACACTACCCCGACATAATGGGGTGCTTGGTTTTCTGGCAAATTTTACCTTCTGGGAGTCAATGCGATGATGAAGCGGCTAATTCTTTTTTTTGCGGCAACTTTCCTGGCACTGGGATTATTGATCATCGGCGGTGTTTATTCTTGCGGCGGCGGCAGTGACCTGGTCGACAAGGACGGCGACGGCTGGCTGCCCACGGCCGACTGTGACGACAGCAATTCCGCGGTTCATCCCCTGGCCGAGGAGATCCCCTATAACGATGTCGACGAGGATTGCGACGGGGTGGCGTCTTTCGATGCCGACAAC
Source organism: uncultured Myxococcales bacterium (assembly GCA_964513625.1). Lineage (GTDB taxonomy): Bacteria > Myxococcota > B64-G9 > B64-G9 > B64-G9 > DATKYQ01. The sequence continues at coordinate 137,665 of CAZENH010000008.1, forward strand.
GACGGCTACAACAAGGAAGGCACGACAGATCTGGAAGGAAACGTGGGCACCGATTGCGATGACGGCGACAGCACCATCCACCCCGATGCCCGCGAGATCCCCTACGACAACATCGATCAGGATTGCGACGGGCTCGAGGATGACGGCGACGGTGACGGCGACAACTACTCCAGCACGCTGGTCGGCGGAGACGACTGCTGTGATTCGGGCCTGGAGGCCTCGCTGGGCTGCACGCCTGCCAACGCGGCCGATATTCATCCCGGAGCCGCCGAGATATCGTATGACGGCATCGACCAGAATTGCGACGGGCTCGACTACGGCGGCGGCCCCGTCCAGGGAGACGACGACGGCGACGGCTTCGCCAAGGATTCGCTCCCCGGCGGCATAGATTGTGACGACAATGATCCGGATATCCACCCGGGAGCCCCTGAGCGCTGCAACTATCTCGACGACGACTGCGACGGCTTGACCGACGAAGACCTGATCGACCTGGACCATGACGGCTGCCCGGCTTGCCTTGATTGCGACGATTACGATCCGCAGCGGTTTCCCGGCACGGCCGACGTCCCCCACCTTGAAGTACCGTACAACGACATCGACGAGGATTGTGACGGCTTGGACATTACCGACGTGGACGGCGACGGACAGGACGCCATCGTAGCGGGCGGGCTCGACTGCAATGACAACGACCCGGAAATCTACGATGGGGCTCCCGAGCGCTGCAACCATATCGACGACGACTGCGACGGAGATACGGACGAGGATTTCATTCAGGATCATACCGACGGGGATCTAGACGGCTGGCTGGGCGGCGGCGACGGGGCTTGCCCCGACTGCAACGACGGCGACGCCAATATCAGCCCGGTTGCGAACGAGGTAACCAGCGACGGAATCGACAATGACTGTGACGACTTGACAGACGAGACCGACGCCGATTCAGACGGCTACCTGGTGACCCCGGCCCCGCCCAACCCGCAGGAGGTCGACTGCTGCGATGCGGGCACCGAGGTCGGTATTCCGGGCTGCGACCTGGCCAACCGGGCGGGCATCAACCCCGGCGCCACCGAGCTCGCCTATGACGGGATAGACCAGGATTGCGACGGAGCGGATCTGACCGACGTCGACGGTGACGGCCACGACGCCGTGGTGGCCGGCGGTGACGACTGCGACGACGCCAATCCCGAGGCATACCCAGGCCATGCTGAGGTTTGCTCCGATCCGGCCGACAACAACTGCGACGGCGTAATCAACGAGGACTGCGGCCCGGGAACAGGCGAAGAGGTCGTGATCGAAGCCGGCGCCTTCACCATGGGGCGCGACATCACGGAATCGGTCTGGAACCCCGATCAGCAGCCTCAGCACCTGGTGAACCTGACGGCCTACAACATAGACAAATACGAGGTGACCGTGGCCGACTACCGTCGCTGCGTCGCGCACGGCATTTGTAACTTCAACGGCATGGGACCCGAGTCGTACTCCGATGAGCATTTCTGGGAAAACCAGGCCCGCGGCCTCCACCCGGCCATCGAAATTACCTGGATACAGGCAAACACCTATTGCCAGTGGGTCGGGAAGGTTTTGCCCAGCGAGGCGCAATGGGAGAAAGCCGCCAGGGGCTCGGGCAACAGCACCCAGATTTACCCCTGGGGAGATCCAGAGTACCAGACCGACGCCCAGGGGCACCTGGTGCCCGTTCCGGTCAGCTGCGATATGGCCAACCACACCTACCTGTGCACCCAGGAACAATGCCACGAGGACGTCGTCGAGGTCGACCAGTATGAGGACGGGATAAGTCCCTATGGGCTTTTCAACATGGCAGGAAACGCCCGCGAGTGGGTCGCTGACTGGTACGATGCCGCCTACTACCAGACTTCACCGGCCGACGATCCCCCCGGCCCGATCAACGGATCTGAAAAAGTAGTCCGCGGCGGCGGCTTCCGGGACGTCGACGGCCTGCTGGAAGTGCCGGCACGCTATCACTGGAACGCGAGCAGCCGTGAGATCAGCCTGGGGTTCCGCTGCGCCCGCGTGCCCCCTCCTTGATAGCCTCAAGTTCATTCGTCCAGGTCGATGCCCGGCGGCAGGCCGGTCTTGGCGTCGGGCGTGCCGGGCGGCTCGACGAGCTCCGGGTGTGAGGGCGCATCGTCTTCGGTACGGAACTTGTCTTTGGTGCCGCCCTTGGCCTCGAACACCAACCCCAAGTTCTTGGCCTCTTCGATGTATGATCCGCGGCTGAGACGCAACTCTCCCTGGGGCACTACGAAAATTGCGGCCTCTCCCAATACCGGGCACTTGTCCTCGCATTGACCGCAGCCGTTACAGCTATCGGCGTTGACAACCGGCAGGCCTACCTTGTGATCTGCGTCGTGTGTGAAGACTATCGCGTTATACGGGCACTGCTCGTCGCATATTAGGCAGCGGTGGTTCTGCGACCAGGGCAGACAACGGTCACGATCGATCACGGCAGTGCCGACCTTGGCGTACTGCTTCTCTTTGAGGCCGAGCGGTCTGATGGCCTGTGTCGGGCATAGCTGCCCGCAGACATTGCAGGTCTGTTCGCAGGAAGCGTGGCGCAAGCTCATGTGTGGAGCCCATAGACCCTCAAGACCCGCGCGGTACCAGTCCGGCTGCAAGGTATTGGTCAGACAGGCGCGCATACACTCTCCGCAACGCACACAGCGCGAGAGGAACTCGGGTTCTGGCAGTGCTCCGGGCGGCCGGATCAGCCTGGCCTGCCTGTAAGGCATCGGTAAAAACGCGCTTGTGGGGTGCAGGATATCGGCTTTAAGCGAAAGACCCGCGGCCAGTCCGCCGGCGATGCCGCCAAGGAACACCCGACGGCCGGGCACTACACCCGGGGAATCCTGAGCCGCATCGCTTGCCGAAAAAGCGAAACGCACTGCATTTTCGGGACAGACCTCGACGCACTCGAGACAGACAATGCACTCGCTGCGATCGGTCAGCACGCCCAATTCGTGAATGGCACCGGTGGGGCAAGTGCGCACGCATTTGTTGCAGGCGTTGCAGGCGTCACTCACCCGCCTGCGGTAGGGGGCCAGTCGACCGACAAGGCCGAGCAGCGCTCCCAGCGGACACAGGTGTCGACACCAGAAACGCGGCTGCATCCGGGAGAGAAGCAGCAGCAAGGCGAGCAGCCCCAAAGCGATCATGGCCCCCTCGAAAGCGGGTAAGATCAACTCCAAGTAGGCCACGTCCACCCAGCCAAGCCAGGCCCCAAGGGGCCTTAGAACCAGCAGCCCCAGATCCTGCAGGATCATCAACAGCGGGTAGAACAGGGTGGCCGCGAAACGGGTGAACAACACAATCGGATCGGCAAACCCCAGCAGGTTGAAACCGGCAACGGCTGCCGTCAGAATAACCAGCAGCACCACGAACTTCACCTTGCGTGCACGCCGGTAGTCGCCGCGATTGGCCTTGATGCGTTGCGGTCGAGCCAGGTAATTGTCCGAAAAGTCAAGAAGTGTGCCCATTGGGCACACGTGCGAGCAAAAGACACGTCCCATCAGAACGGCCAGCACCAGGAATACCAGCGAGACGAGTAGCAATGAAATCAACACGCGGCCAGCCAGCGTACCGACGATGGCCAGCAATGGGTCGCTTATCAGAAAAAAATCAACAGGCCAGCCAGGCCGCCCTCCGAAAGCAGCTAACCAGAACAGCGTGATGAACAATGCCAGCGAGAAGACCTGCATACTGCGGCGAAATGAATAGCGCCGGTAGGTCCAGAGTGACACGACCAGGCCGACAAGCAACAGGATGAAAGCTGGATGGAACCAGGAGGCTTGCTCGACCGTCATAGAAAGGAGCATAGGCGAAAAGCGGGTGATGGGTCAAAGAAATGGCATCCGTTCCGCCGATGATGTAGACTCGCCTCTGCTTGATCCGCGGGAGAGACGATGGGTTCGAGGCTGAAGAGCAAGCAACAGAAAAAAGTCAATAAGATTGAGGAGTGGAGGGTGCTGAAGCTTGTCGTTTACTTCCTGCTGACCGCGGGTGCTTTAGCAATTTTCGCCTATAATTTCTACGGCAACCTGGAGCCGGCTATCAAAAAACCTCCGGATGCTGGACAGGAGCAATAATGAAAACCAGATTTACGACGCTGATGCTCGTATTATCGGCCGTTGTTCTCACGGCGCAGGCCGCGCCCCGCAAGAAGGCTGCCTTCGACCGGCGTCCGCGGATGCTCGCGGCCATGACCGCCGAGATGAACCGCTCAATGAAGCAGCTCAAGATGAAGGGATTCGAGCTACCCTACTTCATCGCCATGGAAATGAAAGAAGTGGATTCATTTCACGTCCGCGCCCGCTATGGAGCAGTCTACCGGAGCGACAGCGACAGCATGCGCAACTTGCGAGTAGAAGTACGAGTCGGATCCTACAAGTTCGACAATATCGGCACCAAGAAGGCCGACTACGATTTTTCATACAATGCCGGCTACCAGGCTTCGAATTACGGACCGCTAGATGATGATCCCGCGGCACTACGTAACAGTCTGTGGCTGATGGCCGACAGGTCATACAAGAGCGCTCTCAAGTCCTATTTGAAACGCAAGTCGAAAAAGGTCACGGATGTGGAAGAAGAAAAGGAACAGTTGAGTTTCTCAAAGGAAAAACCGGCGGTCTACACCCAACCTGCGCTTCCTATGACTTTCAACCGCGAGCGCTGGGCGCAGATAGACCGCGAGGCCACCAGCCTCTTCGAGAAGCACCCGCGCATCTTCGACTCCTCGGTGACCATGGACGCCAAGAAGCTCACGCGCTACTTCACGAATTCTGAGGGTTCGCGCATCATCACCGAGAGAACGATCTACAACATCTCGATCTTCGGTGCCACGCGAGCGGACGACGGCATGCTGTTGACCTCCCAGAAGACGGTCTACGCTCAGACAGAATCCGATCTGCCGAACAAGAAGAAGATCTTGGCCATGGTCGAAAAGCTCTCTGCGAACCTGGAAGCACTCAGAAAAGCACCGGTGATCGAGCCATACACCGGGCCAGCCATCCTTGACGGTGACGCAACGGGCGTGTTGTTTCACGAAGTGATCGGTCACAGGCTTGAGGGAGAACGCCAGCTCGACGAGCAAGAGGGCAAGACCTTCAAGGGCAGAATTGGCAAAGAGATCGTCCCGTCTTTTTTATCGATCATTGACGACCCGACCAGGGTTGCAATAACAGGCATCGGCCTGAACGGTTTCTATCGCTACGATGACGAGGGTGTTCAGGCAAGCCGTGTGGTTCTGGTGGATCACGGAATTTTGAAGAACTTCTTGATGTCGCGCACACCGGTAGAAGATTTTCAGAGCTCCAATGGTCATGGCCGCTCCGCGCCTGGCCAGAAACCCCGGGCTCGAATGGGCAACACCATCGTCGAGTCATCAAAAATGGTTCCCTTCGAAAAGCTGAAGCAGATGTTGATTGCCGAGGTCAAGAAACAGGGAAAACCTTACGGCCTGATAATCAAGAACATTATCGGCGGTTCCACACATACCTCCACCTGGGGCTACCAGGCCTACAAGGGCATGCCCGAGATGGTCTACCGCGTATTTCCGGATGGGCGTGAAGAGTTGGTGCGCGGGGTCGAGATCGTCGGTACCCCGATAGCCTCGATCAACAAGATAGTCGCGACTTCCGACCGCATCTCCGTCTTCAATGGATACTGCGGAGCAGAGAGCGGCTACGTCCCGGTCTCTGCATCTGCCCCGGATGTGATGATGACCGAGATCGAGTTACAGCGCCAAATGAAGAAATCCGAAAAAGGCCCTATTCTCCCTTCCCCCTGGTCTGGTCAGGCAAAGAACTAACTTGCTCTTGTGAAATTATTTCGAGCTATCTGAATTACACGACAGAAATGTCATGCGCGCGTTTGCATGACGCATCACGTCATCTCTTCTTCAAAAATAAAGACGTTTTACCCCGAGGAGTTGACCAACGCGCCGACAGGCGTCCCGGTTGGCACCGCTGTTGCAATAGAGAATGAGGGCGAGGCAGCTACCCTCGATGATGAATGCTCGATAAAGATGGGAGTAATCATGGCCAGGAGACCGAAGGACAGGCAGGACAAGTTGTACTTGATAGTGGCAAGACTCAGATCCAGCCCCAAGCAAACATCGAAACAAAAGCAAAATTACAACTTCCGCGACCCTACGGCACTCAGGGCGCTCAGAATCCATCGCCACTTGAGGGCGCTGGAGAACGACATTATCGAGCACAGGAACAAGCGTGCCATATCATTGAGCATCGATGCAGGTTCCGAGCAGATCGTGCTGTCGATCCGCAACGATGAGGTCCACTGCAGCCGCATCGCCTACCTGACCCAGCAAGAGTTCAGACTCCTCCGCAAGAATCGTAAGGTCGCAAACATCCTCAGGAAATGCCCAGCCTGGAAAGACGTGGCCTGATAATAAGCTGATAGATGCCTGGTCTTTTCTCTTGACAGCAGATCCCTGTCCGGATATTGGTAATACGTATTAAGTTATCGTGTTACCTCATACTTTACAGGAGGTATAGTCATGAAATTCCGATGCTCGTTGTTGGCATTGCTTGCCGCGGCCTTTCTGCAAACCACTGGCACATCTTGCGGCGGCAGCCAGGAGATTGCCTATGCCAGTATTTTAAACGATTTCGACAACCCCGAGATGACCTTCAACCCGCCCTGGACCATCTGCAAGTCTGCATACATGGGCGTCGAGTTCGACAAGATCGAGATCGGGGCCGCCTCGGGCGAGAAAGAAGTCGGGGCGGGTCTCGACTACGTCTTGATGGTTGCCGCCTGGGACGATCCTGACTGCGATCCGCAGCACTGCCTGCCGATAGCCAGCCGGAACGAAGAGGAAATCGTCTCCGGTCAACATCGCGAGATTGCCATCAACCTGCCCAACCACCAGGGTCCCTGCCCGCCTGAGGGAGTCGAGCCCATCCCTCAGGATCTCTACGATCGAATCCTCGATCTGTGGCCCGAGTTCAATTTCGAGACATACGATCAGCGGGCAGACAACCCACAGTGCCAATGATCAACCGATACCCGGACAAAACACTTGTGCTGCTGGCCGTGCTGATATCGCTAGCCGGCGGGTGCGACCTGGCCTACCCAGAGACGGTGGTGGTCAACAAGCTCGACCAGCGCGTCCTGGTGCGCAACCTGAGCTTCAACGGTTGCCTGTGGAATACTGTGCTTGCTTACGGGGAGGCCACCTCTCCCGGCCGCTGCCTGCCGGGCGAGGACCGGGTACATTTCGAAAAGTTCGACGCCGGAGCATATTGCCAAAAACAGGCCGATGACGGAACGATCGAGGGAGTGTGCGCCTGCAATACAGACGGGCAGCCGGACGACAATCCCATGGATTCCGGGCTTAGCAACGAAGTGCCGACCTGGTTCAACTACCAGACTATCTCAAGCTTCCGGGCAGGTTATCGCGAGTTTCACATCTTCGAGTTAACCCCGAAAGACATCGAGCAGGATTTTTCGGTTCCCGGTCCTTACGGGCACTGAGTCCGTCCGGCCCAAGATCTAACCATGGCCGTGATCATCGCATTCTGGATACAGTTTTCGCTACCCGCCGTCCCGCCCGCCGAAGAAATCCCGACGCAGGAAATCGTCGTCGTCGCCGCCCGTCTTCCCGGACAAGATCCCTCCGCAGATTCCAGTCAGATCGACGGTCAGCGCCTTCGACGCAGCGCTCGTCCGAGCGCTTTAGAGGCCATCGCCCAGGAAGCTGCCGACGTCTACGTATCGAGCCGCGGCGCAGGTATCCACGGCATCGCCTCGGGCGCCTCTGGATCGATCAACATCCGCGGGCTGGGCGGAAGCCCTAATACGCAAGTGCTGGTTGTCGAAGACGACGTGCCTGACTACCAGGGCATTTTCGGCCACCCGATACCCGACGCATACACGCCATTCCTGATCGAAGACGTCCGCGTAATCAAGGGCGGCGACTCGGTGCTCTGGGGCACAAACGCCATGGGCGGCGTGATACTGATCAAGAACCGTTGGCTTCATCGCGACGGGCTCGAAATCATGAACGACACCGGCTACGGAAGCTACCAAAGCCTGCGCGAGAACGCCGCCCTGCTGTGGCGCCGGGGAGACTGGGACATCGCGGGCGCCCTGTCCGTGCTGCGCACAGACGGCCAGCGTGTGGGCGCGGGCGGCGTCAACGTCATAGGTGTAGTCGGCGCCCGCTTGCGGCTACGGCCCGAGTTGCGTCTATCTTTAAGCAACAAGTTGCTGCATCTTTCCGGTGGAGATCCCGGTCCGGCCTCGCACCCCAATGACGATCACTGGTACGATGTCTGGCGCGACAGCCTGTCATTGCGCCTGGACTACGATGGGGAGAACTACTCGCTTCGCCTGGTTCCCTACTTCCACATCGGCATTCACAGGCTCTATGACGGCTTCTACTCACAGGACTACCTGGGTGGCGGCAACCTTGTTTGCGATTTCGATCTAATCGAGGGATTGAAGCTCAAGCTTGGGGCCGCCGGTGAATGGGTAGACGGCCTGGTGGAAGATCGGATCGCGCGGGAGCACCAGCCGGTAGATCCGTCCGGCAACCTGTCCGTGTATGGACAGCTGACATACACTCCGGCCGAATCGTTGACTTTCATGGCGGGCGCGCGGGGCATGTATCATACGAGCTACGGTGCGATCGGGCTCTACAAGGCAGGAGCCCGCTGGGAATTCGCACAAGGGTTCTTTCTTCGCTCACGCCTGGCGCGCAACTTCCGGCAGCCCACTCTGCGTGAGCTTTACCTGCCCTTCCCAACGGCCAATCCAGATCTGAAACCCGAGTATGCGCTCAACTGGGATTTCGGCCTGGCGTTCGAGCGCGGGCATTTCTCGCTTTCCGTATCCGGCTTTCGAACCGCGGCCGAGAACCTGATCAAGTACTTCGGCGCCTGGCCGAGCGCCGAGGTCGTCAATATCGATCAGATCACCGTCTGGGGCATCTCGGCTCAGATGGCGCTTGCAAAACTAGGACCGCTGGATGTGCGCCTGAGCGGCGAGTGGCAGGACGTCGGGCGTTACACACGTCAGAACCCCGAAGGCCGTCTGACTTTCACGGTCGACTGGCTGCACACCTTCGGCGCTCATGCTATCATGGCCACACTCAGCGGCGAATGGGTGCACGGGCTGTACATGGGAAACTACGGGCGTGATCCCATTCCGGATGTTTTCTATATCGATCTGAGCGCGCGCTATCGCTACTCTCCGGCCGACGCTCGATTCGTTGTCGAACCATACCTGGTGCTTGCCAATCCTCTCGATCGCCATTACGCCTACATCAAGGATTATCCCATGCCGGGCTTTCATGTGCTGGCCGGCCTGATGGTCAAAATCTGATGCACACCCGGGAATACACGAGGGAGCTTGCGATCTGTGCGCTTTTCGGCGCGGCGGCCTTGCTGCTACCGACGATCTTCCACCTGGTGCACCTGGGCCACGTCTTCATGCCCATGTATCTGCCTTTGATCGTTCTGGCGTTCTTTGTGCGTCCCGCTCCCGCGGCGGCCACCGCCTGCGTGACTCCGCTGCTCTCGGGAGCGCTGACCGGTATGCCTCCCTTCTATCCCCCGCTGGCGCTGGTCATGTCGATCGAATTGTCCACAATGTGCGCGCTGATCGCTTGGGTGCGCCGCCTGAGACCCGGGCTGAACGCTTGGTTGGTGCTGCTGCCCGTGCTGTTGCTGGGCCGCGTGTTGAACTTTGTGCTGGTCTATCTCGCCTCGCTGTGTATCGATCTGCCGGCTGCATTCATGGCCGCCGTCTCACTGCTGTCCGGCTGGCCCGGCCTGCTGCTGATTCTGGCCGTCGTGCCCCCGCTGGTGCGCGCGGCCGAGAGCAAAAATGCTTCCCTTGACCCAGGAGGATGCCCATGAGCGACGACAATCCCCGCCGCGAATATTTCGACTCGATCGCCGAAGAGTGGGACGGCTGGATGGACCTCGATCGGGTCAACGCTGAGCTCGCCCGCGGTCTCGACGCTTTCTGCATCGACCAGAACGAGACCGTGCTGGACATCGGCTGCGGTACCGGCAATCTCACCCGGGCATTGCTTGGCAGGCTCTCCGACCAGGGTCGCGTCCTGGCCGTCGACATCTCTCCGCGGATGATCAAGCTTGCCCGGCGCAAGAACGCCGATGTGCGCGTAAGCTGGCTGGTGGCCGACGCGGCCCGCCTGTCGCTGCCTTCCGCTACTGCCGATCGGGTGATATGTTTTTCGGTCTGGCCGCACTTTCCAGATCCGGCGGGCGTTGCGCGCGAGCTTCACCGTGTTATGGTGCCCGGCGGACGGCTGCATGTCTGGCATATCGACTCGCGTGAAACCATCAACCGCATTCATGCCGGGGCCGGCGAATCCGTCCGCGGAGACATTCTGTGTCCGGCGGCCGAGCTTACGCGATTGCTGCAAGCGACGGGCTTTTCACCCGAGACGGAAGTGGACGACGATAACCAGTATCTCGTAAGCTCACGCAAGACCTGACGCGGCAGGAGTTCCGATGAACGGCAGGCTGTACCGATTCTATACAGACACATGGTCGAGCGCCCGCGGCCCAGTCGTCGCTCTTGCGCCCGTTGTTCGCCTTGCGACGGGCGCCGCCGTGTTCGCTGCCTGCCTCACCAGTGATCCCCGTACTGTGTTTGGATCCGGCCTGCTGCTCTTGACCGTCGGCGCCTGGTTGACGTTCTGCCGAGTCCCTCAGAGAGTCTTGTGGCCGGTCCTTGCCTTCGGGGTGATCGTGCTTGCTCCCTTCTTCGCCTTGTCGGCCTGGATTGCGCAGGACGAAGCAAGCGGCATCACCTTGCACACACTCGCTATCCCATGGGGGATCTTCTTGAAAGGTGTCGCGGTCATGCTGGTTACGACCTCCACTTTCGCAAGCATGAGCCTGACCGAGTTTGCTAGCGGCCTTGCTTGTTTGCCGCTGCCACGCTTCATCGTCCTGTTGCTTGCGCAAATGGCTCACCAGGCGGGCATGTTGCTCGGAGAAAGTTCACGAATACGGGCCGCTTTAACCGTTCGCGGCGCCGGGCTGCGCGCTCTGGCTTCCGTGCCGCGCGTATGGCTGGTGCGAGTAATGACCAGGGCCGAGCGTGTCTCCGAGGCCATGCAACTGCGAGGTTACGGTGAGGGCGCCGGCTTTTCGGGAGAGCGGATAATGAATGCCCGCGACTGGATTTCACTGGCGACGGCGGCGGGCTGGTTGACGTTGGTGGTCTTGGTGCGGGTGAAAGTGCTGCCATGAGCGCTAAAGCGCTGACTTTACGGGACGTCAGTGTCCGCTACCCCGGCGCCGAGCGGCCGGCTATCGCCGACATATCTTTTGAGATCGGGCACTGCGAGCGGGTCGCTCTGCTCGGGCTGAACGGCGCCGGCAAGACTACTATCCTTCAAGCGGTCGTCGGGCTGATTCCAAGTCAGGGGATGATCGCGGTGGGCGGAGTTGCCCTGGACCGATCATCCCTGCGGACGATTCGCGACAAGCTGGGTTTCTTGTTCAACGTGCCCGAGGATCAACTCCTGTTCCCGGACGTGCTCGACGACGTCGCCTTCGGCCTCGCCAGCCGGGGTGTGCCCCGCACCGAAGCGCGCGAGCGAGCACGGCAGATGCTCGCCAGGCTCGGCGCCCGGGAGTTGGTCGGCCAATCGGTGCACAAGCTCTCCCACGGTCAGAAGCTGCGCGTTGCCCTGGCCGGTGCGCTGGTCGGCGACCCCGAATTGCTGCTGCTCGACGAGCCCGCAGCGGGCCTCGATCCGCCCGGCAAGCGCGGGCTGAGCAAGCTGCTGCAAGACATCCCGGCCTCCACTCTCGTGGCCACCCACGATCTCGAGTTTGCCAGAAAAACCTGCGGGCGCTACCTGCTGCTCAATGAAGGCCGTCTCGAATCCGAAGGCCGGGATTTCGATCTGGTCGAAAAAAACTGGGCTTGACTGCCGCGACGCTCGAATCCGCAAAGACGCTTAGGCGCTCCCGTCAGCGGCAGACCTTCTGCATGGGCATGCCCGGGGGCGCGGCGGCGCAGCTTTGGGCGCCCGAGCAGGGATGCTCGGGATCACAGTAGGCCCGGCAGTAATACTCGAAGGGATCGCTATCGGGTTCCAGGATGCAATCGAGGCCGGGCGCGCACAGTTCGCTCATCGAGCACGCCTCGCCCTCCGCCAGGCTGCCGGCGCTCCAGCACAGGCTGGAGCCGACATCGGGATCCTCGAAGTAGCAGCCCTCGTCCTGGTTGCAACCGATCTGCCTGATCGGATCACAGCCGGGCCGGCAGATGCCCCAGTCCTCGGTGGCCTGCAGCCAAGGCCAGATGCAGTGCGACTGCTGGTCGCAATCGGAGGTGTTCTCGCACAGGACCCGGCAGTGGTAGCCGTCCTCAAACTCGAAGCACTGCAGGCCGGGCCCGCAGTCGATGTCGTTGCAGTCGTCGCCGGCGGCGCCGGGCCCGGCGGGCAGGCAGCCGAAGACGTACTCGGTCAGCATGACGCAGTGCTCGCCCTGGCCGCAGCCGATGTCGGGCGGCTCGCAGCTCGTGCATTCGGCCGAGCCGGCGTCGATTAGCTGGCAGGACAGATCGTCGTCGAGGCAGTTCTTGCTGTCGGTCCACACCAGGCAGCCGTTGCCATCGTCGGCGCAAACCTGCAGCACGAAGCCCTGGCAGCGGCTGTCGCCGGCCTGCGGGCAGTCGGAGTCGCAGCCGGCGACGCACACCGCCTGGGCGTCGTCGTCGTTGCAGGTCTTGCCGCTGGCGGCGCAGTCTTCACTGTCGGTCCAGCGCAAGCAACCGTCGGTTCCCGGGGCGCAGGCCTGCACCTTGTCGTACAGGCAGCGACTCGACCTTATCCCGGGACATTCGTGCAAGCAGCCGTCGCTGCAGGTCGGGTCGTCTCCGGCATCGATACATACCCAGCCATCACCACAGTCCAAAGAAGTCTGCCACACCAGGCAACCGTCCTGCAGAACGCAGCTCTCCACTGCATCGAGGCCGGTCGAGCAGCGCAGCTGCCCCGCGCCGGAACAAGGATTGTTCACGCCGGAACAATCGTTGCCCGTAGAACCGCAACCGCCGGCCAGCATGGGGCCGGCCAGGACGACTAGCCAGGCAGCCAGGTTTCTTTTCATTCCCGGGCTCCTTTCACAAGTTGAGGACTCGGCGGCATGTCTAGCATATTTCCGGGCAGCAGCACAATCGCAACCGGCATTTCGTCGCCGGTCGCCGACACCAATGACAAGATCTCCTGGCAACGCTTCGAGCAGATGCGACAGCCATGCCTTTGAGGCTTACCTGGATTGGTTTTCGCAGTTAACACCCATTTATCCACCCATTTACATCCAAATAATTTGACAAAAGTGAGTTTTATGGATATTTATGGGTGAATAAATGGATGGATAATGAATCCTTTCGATCAAATTCATATTAGGCCCGAGCTGGTTAAGGTCATCGGCGCAATCGACGAGTTCAAGGGCCGCTGGGAAGTTCTGGGTCAATTGGCCCCGGAACGCCTTTCTGCGCTGAGACGGATCGCCACCATCGAATCGGTTGGCTCCTCCACCAGAATCGAGGGTGTCAGACTCAGCGATGATCAGGTCAATCAGCTTCTCTCCGGCCTGGACATCCGTTCGTTTCGCACGCGCGACGAGCAGGAAGTGGCCGGCTACGCTGAACTGATGGAGCTGATCTTCGAGTCTTTCGATGAGATTGTCTTCAACGAGAATAATATCAAGCAACTGCACGGCGTTTTACTCAAGTATTCAGAAAAGGATGTGCGACATCGCGGGCACTACAAGACGCAGCCCAATAGCGTCGAGGCATTCGACTCGGAAGGGCGAAGCGTCGGCGTGATCTTCGAGACCGCCAGCGCGTTCGATACGCCGCGACTGATGGAAGAACTAGTTTCCTGGACTCGGACTTCTCTGGAGGCGGAAGAACACCATCCACTTCTGGTCATCGGCGTTTTCGTAGTAAGATTCCTGGCGATTCACCCGTTTCGGGACGGCAACGGCCGTCTCTCCCGGGCGTTAACTACGCTCTTGTTGCTGCGATCCGGCTACCGTTATGTTCCGTACAGCTCCATCGAGCGCATCGTCGAAGAAAACAAGGACGAGTATTACCGGGCTCTGAGAAGCGCACAGTCGACTCTTGACGCCGACGAGTCCCGACTCGATGATTGGCTCACTTTTTTCCTGCGATGTCTCGCCAAACAAAAACAGGTTCTGGAACAAAAACTGAACCGGGAGCGCCTGATGGCCCCCCTCGCGCCTCTCTCAGAAAAGATCATGGACATCGCCAGGAAACACGGCCGGGTGACCGTGAGCCAAGCAGTGGCGCTAGCCGGAGCAAACCGCAACACAATCAAGGACCACCTCAAGCGCCTGGTGAAAGTCGGTCGTCTCGCGCGGCGCGGCAAGGGGAGAGGCACGTGGTACGAACGCACGTGAGACCTTGCCGATTTCCGTGCGTGTTGACAGCGCAACTTGCTCTACTGAAATTCCTTGTGTTCGCCAGCAGACACTGATTAGGCTAGCATAACGTGGCACTAACAATCAGTTATACTGCTTCTTCGTAACCCACAAACTAATCGTTCGGCAGGATTTCCCAGGGAGGCAGGAGATGGTCGAGATCGCCAAGAAAAACGGCGTCGCCCAGTGTACGCTGGAGAACTACGAGAAGGATTACGCCGATCGTCACTTGCTGCACGGAGTGCTGGCCAAGTGGGCGCGCGAGAAGCCCGATGCATTGGCCATCATCGACGCCGACACCAGAGACGAGATCTCCTGGCAGCGCTTTGAGCAGACGACGACCGCTCTGGCCTTGAAGCTTATCGAGATGGGTTTTCAGAAGGGCGACTACTTCGCTACCAGTCTCCCGCTACTTACGGAACACGTTTTTTTAGAGTATGCCTGCTTCAAGATCGGCGTGATTGCTGTGCCGCTCGATCTTCGGCTGAAGGGCCCCGAGGTGATCCGTTCGCTTTCGCTTGTCCGGGCCAAGGGCTTTGCCTTCCTGGGCCAGACACCGCTGGCCGATTTCAGGCCGCTGGGTAAAGCGGTCATGGAAAACTGCCCATTCGTCGAACACTTCGTACAGTTCTCGCCCGCCGCGGATACGGTAGACGGGGCGACTTCAGCCTTCGACCTGGCCGGGCAGGCAGGCAAGCTCGCGGCCGAGGCGCTGGCCGACCCCGCTGGTTCGAGCCTGCTTTCAAGCTATCGCCGGGCGCTCGAGTCGATCGACGAGAACGACGGCGCTCTGGTAATTTTTACCACCGGGTCGACGGGCTACCCGAAACCGGCCCTGTTGTCTCACCGCAACATAACCTGCCAGAACATGTGCCTGGCTCATGGCATCGGCATCGACGAGCAGGCCTGCATGCTGGTGAACCTGCCGCCCTCGCACGTCGGTTGTCAGACCGAGCAACTGATGACGACAATCTGGAACGGCGCCACGGCGGTGATACTGCATATCTTCGATCCGCAGAAAACCTTGCAGGCCATCCAGGACTACAAGGTGACCGTCTTCGGACAGATCCCGGCCCTGTTCAACCTGGAATGGCGCCTGCCCGACTACGACAAGTTCGATCTGTCGAGCCTCAAGTTCGCCATCTACGGCGGTCAGCAAGTCTCCCGGCAGTTCCTCGATAAGTTGTCCGGCATGGCGCCGGGCTTCGGAACCGGGCTGGGGTTGACCGAGACGGCCGGCTTCTGCACCTACTCGCCGCTGGACGGCAGCGTGGACGATATCCTGGCCGGTGTCGGATACGCCATGCCCGTCTATCCAATCAGCATCCGCGCGCCCTTGCACCCGGACGGCCGGGCAGGCGACGAGTTGGCCGCAGGCGAGACCGGTAATATCTGCTTCAAGGGGCCGCAGACATTCCTGGGTTACGTCAACAACCCCGAGGCCACAGCCGAGACAATCAGCCAGGAGGGTTGGATGTACACCGGTGACCTGGGCTTCTACGACGAGAGCGGGCTGCACTTCGCCGGCCGGGCCAAGCATGTCATCAAGCCCAAGGGCTACCAGGTGTTTCCCGCCCAGGTCGAGGATCATTTCTGCGACCTTGCAGACAAGGTCGCCATGTGCGGCGTTGTCGGAGTGGAACACGAAATTTTTTCCGAGGGCATCGTGGCTTTCATCGAAAAGAAGCCAGGCGTCGAGCTCACGCAGGAGATGCTTCGGAAACATGCAAAGGAGATCGCCGCCTATATGCGTCCGGCGCACTACATATTGATCGAACCAGGCCAGTTCCCGCTCAACCGCGTGGCTAAGACCGACTACGTTGCGCTCAAGGAGCGCGCGCTGGCCGAGGTAGCTCGCCTACGCGAGCAGGGCGGCTGGGACAGGCAAATAAGCTAACAGTGTGAAGATACCAACCAACATCGTCGGCCACGCACTGACACCTCTTTCCTGCGAGGTGAGCTGGCGCCAGACGTCCAATTTCGCGGCAGGCGTGGGAGATATCAATCCGTGCTACCTGGACGATACTCGCCAGGGCGGCCTGCAAGTCCACCCGGTCTTTCCGGTAAGGCTTTCCTGGCCACTGATCGCAAACATCGCCGAACAACTCGATGGACTGGTGCCGGCCGAGGCTATTTTTCGCATGGTGCACGCCTACGAGCGAATCGCCTGGCGGAGGCCGCTAGTTCCCGGCGATTCTCTGCGACTCGAAGGCAAGATTGTCTCGGTCGGATCCACGCCCGCGGGCGCACTGGTTGTAATAGAGATCGAGGCACGCCGGCCGAACAGCGAGCTCGTATATTTTGAAGATATCGGCGGCCTTTTCCGCGGCGTCGCAACTGACGGCCCGGATGCCGGTCGAAAAATCGAGCCGATCTCAAAAGAGGAAGCCGGCCCGATGGCCGGCCGGCCGGTCTGGCGCGAGAGCTTCGGCATCCAGCCGATTGCCCCCTTTCTTTACGACGGCTGCAGCCAGATAGTTTTTCCCATCCATACCTCTCAATCATTCGCCCGGGGAGTCGGACTGCAAGGCATCATCCTGCAGGGCACATGCGCCTTGGCAATGGCGACGAGTCGAGTGCTGCGGCATGCGGCCGGCGGCGATCCTTCCCGGGCACGTGAACTTTCCTGCCGCTTCCGCAGGCCGGTTTTTCCGGGAACAGACGTCAGCCTCGAGATCAGCTCGGAGAGCAAGCGGGCAGGCACAACCGAGATCACCTTCCGTCTGCTCAACGCGGACGGAGACGCGGCGATCGAGCACGGCTTTCTGAAATTAGCGGACTTGGATAAATAGATGAGATTTTTCCCAACTTTTCCGTACACTCCCTGAATGGAGGTGTATCCATGTCAAGATATTTCCCCCGACTATGCGCCTGCGCCTGCCTGCTGATTGCGGCGAGCGTGCTCGCCGCCGAGAACGGCAAGGTCAGCATGCCGTTGTCAATTTGGGAGCAGAAGCTTCAACAGTTGGAAGCGCATGAACAGCCCGTGAGACCGCCCATCGGCGTCTGTCCAATCGAACGCACGATTGACGGCGTGTTTCGCAAGGGCCTGTTGAATGCAACGTTGGAGGCATCTTTCGAGGTGCTCGATTCTGGCGGTCACGTCCGGGTACCGGTACTCGACGCCGCTGCCTCTCTGGGCGAAGTGCTGCTCAACGGCAAACGCACGTCGCTGCTCAGTCAGGGCGGGATGTACACCGTGGGAGTGGATCGGCCCGGCAGCTACCACATCAAGTTGAGCTTCTTCTGGGGCAAGGAGCAGGATCGCTTCGCCCGTAAGCTGCGTTTTCGGCTGCCCGAGGCCGGCGCCACGCGCCTTACGATCCTGGTTCCCGAAAAGGATATCGAGGCCAGGCTTACAAACGGTGCTTTGATAGCAACCAGGCCGGAGGCCGGAGGAACGCGCCTGGTAGGCAATCTAGACGCCAGTGGCACGGTCGATCTTTCCTGGACCCGCAAGTTGACTCACCGGGCCGAAGAGGCAGTACGCTTTGAGGCAGGGTTGAACGCCTTGCTGACAATTCACGAGGCCCTGGTCACGGGAGTGGCGGTGTTCGATCTCTCCGTTCTCGAGGGTGAAACCGATCGTATCGATCTGCGACTGCCAGCCGGCATCGAGGTGGTCAGGGTCGACGGGCCGGCCGTTCTCCAGTGGCTGACCGAATCCGGAGGCGGGCTGACCATCCTGCTGCGCTATCTGGTCGACGACAAGGCGCAAGTCACGGTCACTTTCCAGTACCCGATCGAGAGCGGAAAACCCGTGCAACTGTTGCTGCCGTTGCCCCGCAAAGACACCCCGCTTCAAGGCGCCCTGGGCGTGCAGGCTCCGGCAGGCCTGGACGTACGTGTTGCATCCGTCGAGGATGCCAGTGAATTACGCGATCTGCCGCCCGACCTGACCGAACTCAGCGCCAACCCACTGCTGTTCGGATTCGGATTCAAAAAGCCACCGCGAATCAAGCTGACCATGTCACGCCACGCCCAGGTCGAGTTGACCAGTACTCTGATCGACGAGATACAGGCTTCCAGCGTGATCATCGAGGACGGCACCGAAATCACGAAGCTCAAGGTGCGCATGCGCAACAACACCGAACAGTACCTGACGATGCGACTGCCCGAAGGTGCGGTGTTGACCCATTCGCTGATCGACGGCCGCCCTGTTCGCCCGGCGGTAGCCAAAGAACAGTCCGGTGAGTCTTTGCTGTTTCCATTGCGTCAGAGCGAGCGTATCGGCGCCGGCAACCAGCGTTTCCACATAGTACGCCAGGGCGAGACGCTTTCGGACATATCGAACTTCTACTACGCGGATCCCGGCCGCTGGCATGACATTCTGGCAGACAACCCTGACCAGCTTGGTGACGCGAACGATTTGATGCAAGGTCAGCGACTGCTCATCCCGGCCAAGAAGGGCCTGGTCATGGAAGAGTCCAGCTTCGTGCTCGAGTTGGCCTACAAACGTCATCGGGGTGAACTGGGCTCACTGGGCAGCATCAAGATTTCACTGCCCGGAATGAATGTCGACACCATGAAAGTGATCTGGCACTTGTACTTCCCGAGCGCCCTGACACCCATGTCCTTCAGCGGCAATCTCACCCAGTACTCGGCCATTCGATACGATCCTTTCAGGCGTATACGTGATTTTCTCAACAGGGCCCTTTTCAACAACGAGGCATGGGCCGGGGGAAGGTACAAGAGCATCCTGATGCAACGCAAGGCCATCTACCAGATCGAAACCCAGCGCAGAGGCAAGGGCGAGGTGGTTCTGGCCGCATTCCCGCTTACCGGAACTCGTTACCGTTTCAAGCGACTTCTGCTAGAACGGGAAACCCCGACCATTAGCGTGTGCTACGTGGCGCGAGCATTCGCTCCGCTGATCCGCTGGGGAGCATTTCTACTCTCGTTTGTCCTGGGACTATTGCTGCTTAGACGAAATCGCAGGTTGTTTACGTGGCTTCTGGCCGGCGGCGCCTTAGTGATCTTGCTGTTTGTGTCCCACTACTTTATCGGGGCTCACAGGCGAATCATCTGGGGCGTCGATTTGGCGTTACTGGTGGCCTTGATCCGTCTCAGGGCGGGTCCGCTCTGGAATGGCTTTGTTAGCGTTCTGCGCTCGCCCTGGAAACTTTCCGACCTTTTGACTTTTCACACGCTGGCTTTTCTGGTCGGGCTTTCGGTCGTGCTGTGGCTTGCACTGACGTTCCCGCTGATGCTTTCGAGCCTGGCCGCTTTAGTGCTGTTCTTTTGGTGGCGCAGAAAAGTTCGCCTGGCCAAGAGGGAGGTGGCCCATGCATAGCCTGATAATGAAAAAGTCATTATTCGTGTCCGCTCTTACGGCTCTGCTGGCAATGAACCTGCCCGCCGCTGCACAGGTACAGCGGCAGTACCTCCAACGAGCGCCCAACAGGGTTCCGCTCGACAACTCGCAAGGCTACGAGGATGTCGACAACGAGGAAGATCAGGATGTTGCCGAACAGGCCGAAAATGCGCGCAAGCAGCAGGCCGAGGCCAACTTCGATTCAATCGTCGTCCCGCAGAACGCGGCGGCAGACATACCCAACCAGATGGCGTCCCCGCCGCGTGGCATGCTATCAAACTATTATCAGAAAAACGCTCCCGTGGCCGCAACCGTCGCCGTTCAGCCTCCCGCTGAAGCGGAAGTCGAGGTTCCCTTGCAGGAATACCTCGACGTACGCAAGCAATTGCTGGCTATCCAGGAGGAGGCCAATCGGCGTCTCGGCCCCGCCGTGGTGCTGGGCTCTTCAGAGTACGAGGGCGAGGCCGTTCGCGGCGCCCTGCGGCTACGGCTCGCCTTGCAGGTCACGCTTGGAAGAAAGGGCAAATGGAAGACGGTCCCGCTGATCGGGGACGACGTCGTGCTGGTGAAGGCCGCCGTTGACGGCAAGACCATCCCGGTTTCGCGTCGCGCGGGCTACCACGTATGGGCCACTCGCCGCACCGGAGAAGTGGCCATCAAGATCGACCTGCTTGTGCCCGCTCGTGGCCCGCGTGGATCGATCGAGTACGACTTCATGGTCCCGCGCACCCCGGTTACCAGTTTCAGTTGCCGCTTTCCCGTGGCCGGCTTGAAGCCGCGCCTCGACGCAGCCGTGCAAAGTCAGACGACGGCGGCCGGTGGAGGCACGCTCTTGAGCGCCACACTGCGTCCCACGGCGCGCATACATCTGGTGGGCTTCCACGAGTTGGCCGGGGCCGAAAGCCAGAAGGCCAAGGTCTATGCCGAGAGTCTCAATCTACTCTCGATCGACGAGGGCGCGCTCGACCTGTTCAGTGTATTGCGCTACACGATCCTGTATGCCGGCGCCAAGGAGTTCGACATCCTGGTTCCCAAGGGGTTTCAGGTCGTCTCGGCAGACGGCAAGGGGGCTTTTAGATTCTCTTTGGCCGATGATGAGCAAGGCACCCTGATCCACGGCGAAACCGCTTTTCCAATCCGCAACAACTACGAAATTTCCCTGCGCCTGCATCGCGTAACGAAGCGAGAGGGGGAAAAATTCGCCGTTCCCTTCCCTCGTTGCCGGGGAGTCGAGAGAGATATCGGCTACCTGGGTGTCGAGGTGCCAGGCAAGCTCAAACTGAGCGAGGGTGAAGCGCGAAAAGACATTACCGCGATCGATGTGCGCCAATTGCCCGAGGAGATGGTGCGCAGTGCCGTCAGCCCGATACTCAGGGCCTACCGCTATCATTCGGCCGACTCGAAGCTGGAACTGGTCACCAGGCAGCTACCGGAGAAGGAGCCGGAATCCGGCTCGATCGATCGCATTCGCGCATTTACAACCATCACTGGTGATGGACAGGTGATGACCGACATGCGCATCACGCTGCGCAACCGCGTGCGTCACAGCCTGACGCTGTCTTTGCCCGAAGGCACGGAGCTTCGCTCGGCCATGCTCGACGGCCAACCAGTGAAACCCAGCCGCAATGAGCAGGGCCGCTACCTGCTGCCCTTGAAAAGATCCGGCGGCGGCGAGCGTCTGGATCCTTTCACCCTGTCCGTCGTCATGCACGGCCGAATCCCGGCGCTTGGCTTGTTTGGCAGCTCGGATCTTCTGCTGCCGGCAGTCGACCTGCCTGTATCATCGCTTGCTCTCAGCGTCTACCTTCCGGCCAGGAACATCTACACGCGCATCGAGGGCGACATCGAACCCCAGAAGTACGCCGGCCGGGGAAGCTGGTATCGACCGACGTTTTCCTACCAGTCGGAACAGGCAGGAATTGACCAACCGTTTCTGACGCCGACACCGGGCTCATCCGGGGCAGCGGGTCTTCTCACCTCGGCCCACACCGGTGCAATGCCGGTCAGGATCAAGCTTCCGGCGGGCGGAATCCGGCTCGATTATTCGCGCTACTGGATCGACCGGGGAATCTCCGAAAAGGATCGGGTTTCGGACAGTCAAGTTGCGGTGTCTTTTCGCCATCTGCGTTCGTGGCTGACGATTCCGGCCTGGATGGCACTGGCCTGCCTGCTGGCGCTGGGTATGTTGCTGGTCTCGACCCGCTTCTCCTCGTTGCCGCCGCGATACCTGCCCTGGCTGGGCGGGGCGCTATCGTTGCTTACGCTCTGGCCCGTAAATAAACTTGGGGGGGTGTTCGCGGTTTTCATCGGTATCCTGCTGGGACTGCTTCTGATAGCCGTGCGCCGCAAGTGGTTCAGCAAGATTCCCAAGGGTCTTACAAACTGGGCTTTGACCCTGCGTGAGCGTTTCGCCAAGCGCGAGCGTGATCCGAATGCCTGGTCATCCGGCTGGGTAACCCGCAAGATGCTGGCCACCATCGGCATCCTCTTCTTCGGGCTGGTCCTGCTCGATCTCGGGTTCCAATTCCTGTGGCTTCTGCTGCACCCGCTGTGATAAAAAAGTTCAGGATTCAACAGCGACAGTGGTAAGCGATGGGCAACTCTGTCATCTTACGAGATTTGCGAAAGTCCTATGGCCGTCATCAAGTCCTTGGCGGTCTTAACCTGACGATCGCCGAAGGAAAGATGTACGGCCTGGTTGGTCCCAATGGGTCCGGAAAAACGACCTTGTTCAGGATCCTGATGGGCTTGACCGAGGCTAGTTCGGGTGATGTCAGTGTGCTGGGAATGCAGCCCGGCTCAATCGGCGTGCGTCGCTCGACCGGCTACATGACCCAGGCCGAAGCCTTGTACAAGGACTTGAGCGTAAATGAAAATGTTCGTTTCTTCGGCCGCTTGTTCGGCCTTTCGGGCCGGGCCCTCGATCAGGCAGTCGAATACGCAATACAACTTGTGGATCTCAGCCAGCGGGCCAAGAGTCGGGTGGACTCGCTTTCGGGAGGCATGCGCCGCCGGACTTCGTTGGCTTGCGCCGTGGTTCACCGGCCTCGCTTGCTTTTACTCGACGAGCCGACTGTCGGAGTCGATCCCGAATTACGCTCCCTGTTCTGGGATACCTTCGCCGCCTGGGGAAAACAGGGTACAACCTTGATTGTCTCCACTCATCATCTCGATGAAGCCAGTCGCTGTGACACTCTGGGATTACTACGGGCCGGCCGGCTGATCGCCGAGGGAACGCCGCGGGGCCTGCTGACCGATAGCGGTGCCGAGACTCTGGAAGATGCATTCTTGTCCTTTGCCCGGAGGCAGCAATGAAAGCCGGGCTGGTTTTTGCAGTGGCCGGGCGGTTGGTACGCCAGCTCATGCGTGACCTGCGGGCATGTGCATTGATCATAATTGCCCCGGTTGTAATCATGTTCTTGTTTGCGGTGCTGTTGAATAGTGAAGAATCTCCACCACGAGTTGCAATTGTTGTCAGCGGAACAGCGGCGTTGTTCACTACCGAGCTGGAACAGTTGCTGGTAGAACCCGATGAAGAAGGTGAAGGATTTGATCTACTGACGCTCGCAGACAGTATCAGTCCGCAAGACGCCCTGAAGCAAAAGCTTGTGGATGCCGTACTGGTCGTTCCCAAGACTTTCTTAGAAGACCGGGCTTCGGGCAAGCGTTCGCGGCTCGATCTGTACGTTGAAGGCGCCAACCCGATGCGTACGGCAGAGATTTTTTCGCGCTTTCGCAAAGCCGTTCCGGATTCACTCAGCGGCATTCCGACCTTCTTACCGTCAGACTGCGATGCCCACTGTGCCGACACCATTGCCGACGGGCCGCCCAAGATTGAACTGAACCGTGTTTACGGCAACGATCTCGATGACAACATGGATTTCTTCACCCCGGTCTTGCCGCCTTTCTTCGCTTTCTTCTTCGTTTTCCTGTTGTCCGGCATGTCGTTTCTGCGCGAACGGGTAGGAGGAACAGCAGAACGCTTGCTGGCCAGCCCGTTAAGTAGGGCCGACCTGGTCGGGGGATATATTCTTGGTTTTCTTCCGGCCGCGCTGGTGCAATCCGGGGTGGTCATCCTGTTCGCGCGTTTTTTCATCGGTGGACCATGGGGTGGCTGGCCGGCGATTGTCGCAATTATTCTGCTCAGCCTGGCGGCGGAATGCCTGGGAGTATTCGTCTCGGCTTTTGCCCGATCCGAATTCCAGGTATTTCAATTTATACCGATTGTGATCCTGCCTCAGATTCTGTTGTGCGGAATCATCTGGCCGATTTCCAATCTGCCCGGCTGGCTCAAGGCAATATCGTATTGCATGCCATTGACCTATGCCGTCGAAGCCATCCGGGATACCGCCATCCGCGGCCTTGGTTTTGCTGCGATCTGGCCTAATCTACTGATCCTGCTCGGATTCGTAATTGCCGGGGCAGCCCTGGCGGCCTTGAGTGTCAGAAGATCGATCTGATTCGAGATCCATTTTCATGGTTGCAAATTCGAAGACCTGGTGACACTATACCGAGGTCGTTGTTACCAGGTGGGATACTGAGGTCCGTATGGGCACGTCTGTTTCAATAGCAGAACCATCAATCGATATGGTCCAGTCCTTGGCGGCCGACTTCCGCAGTTTCGTGGCCGGTCTGCAAACTCAGAGGTTTGCAGACAACGCCTGGCTGAAGGCAACTCAGCAGCGCTGCCAGGAACTGAGCGAACGTTTCGGCCAGTTGCGCGACAACCTGACTTCAAGACGCCGTGCCCTCTCGGTCACTCTCAACGACATGCGCATAAGCCTGCAGAAGTACGCCGCCGAGTTGACCGATAAATACAGCCGGCAACACCTGAAAGAGATCCAGGCCGAACTGGTGCGCAAGTACGAGGATTTCGTGGCTCAGGTTCGATCCGCCCGGATCTTCAAGGCCGATTCCCGGCCCAGGTTCCGGTCGTTGCGGCTGCCCAAGTCCACGCGCTCGATCTTCCATGCCTGCATGGGCCTGATCGCGGTGGCCATGTACCAGTTCGTGCTCACCCAGCAAGCGGCGCTTACCATCCTGCTCAGTCTGCTTTCGGTCTTTACGGTGCTGGAAATTTCACGCCGCTTTTCGCACAAGTTCAACGACTTCATGGTCTACAAGCTCTTCGGCGCAATCTCGCGCCCTCAGGAACGATACAAGACCAACTCGGCGTCCTACTACTTGCTGGCCTTGACCATCATTACTTTTATCGCCCCTCGCGAAGCGGTCTGCATGGCCGTGCTGGCGCTGGCGTTCGGAGACCCGCTGGCTTCCATGGTCGGCAACCGCTGGGGCCGCACCCGCCTGTCGAACGACAAGAGCCTGGAAGGCGGCCTGGCTTTCCTGGCCGTGTCGGGGTTGGCAATCTTCGTCTACCTGCTGCTTTTCGCCGGCGGACTTTCGGTGCTCCAGCGCCTGCTCGCCGCCGTCTGCGTCGCCGGCGTCGGCGCCTTCGTCGAGTTGTTCAGCCACAAGTTCGACGATAACTTCACGGTCCCGGTTGCCTGCGCTTTAGCCGCACTGATCTGGTTCTGAATGGAACCAGTGAAAAGCTCTCGGTTCTTTCAAACAAGATCCAGCTCGAACATCTGGTAGCGAGACGGCTGCATGCCGAGCGCCAGGTAAACTGCGTGGGCGCTTCTGTTCTCACGCTCTGCATACAGTCGAATGCCGCATATGCCTTCGCGCTTGCGCGCTTCGGCATACAGGTATGCATACAGCGCACGGAAAATTCCCTGGCGCCTGTGGGTCGGCTCGACGTAGACCGACTGGATCCACCAGAAATCCGCGTTGCGCCAGTCGCTCCACTCGCTGGTTACCATCAACTGCCCAACGATCGTACCTTGCCGCTCGGCCAACAGGTAAAACCCCTTGGTGTGATCATTCATGACCGCGCGCACGCCCTCGAGCAAGACGGTCTCGTCCAGAACACGATCTTCGGTTTCCTTGGCCATGGCGCGGTTGAAGGCCACTATAACGGCTATGTCGTCGGAGTTCGCTAAGCGTATTTCAGCGGCGTTCATCTGTCGTTCTCCTCGCGCTGTCAGCAGGTCAGGTGAAAAGCACCGGCCAGCTTGCGGCCGGCAGTGCGCCACCAGTCGCCGATCACCCGACCGGAGATTGTCTTCAAGTCGTGGGTGTAAGTCCGGCCTTCTATTTCCATCTTGCCGAACGAGTAGCTTGCGATCATTCCTCGGTGCCGATCCGAACAGGTCATGACGGTCGAGTCACTTGGTCATATGGGCCAGCCATTTTAGCAGGTCGGTCTGGGTGACTATGCCGATCAAGCGGCCCGCTTCGTCAATCACCGGCAGGCAGCCGATACGGGATTCCACGAAGATCTGGGCCGCTTCCTGTACCGGCATGTCAGCATAGGCCGTGGTCACGGGCTTGGATGCGTGCGCCATGACCGTGGTCCTTTCCATGTATTTGCGCCGCTCCTCGGGGTCGACCAGGTCGGACACCTTCATGCGGACGTCGCGGTCGCTAAGCACGGCAATGGGTTTCTTGTCTTTGACCACCGGAAGGTGCCGGACCTCCTTGGACACCATGGTATGGACGGCCTCATGCAGGGTAGTGGTTTCGTCAAGCATCACCACTTGAGTCGTCATCAGATCGCCCACGCTCAACTGTGTGAATTCTCCACCGTCGATATTGCTCATCTCGAACTCCATTGTGATTCAAGTTTTGTCGGCACCCCGTCCCTTTTCTGCGCGATCCAAACACAAAAAAGTCCCTGTCGCAAGACTAGGGCTATCCGAACAAGAGCGTCGAGAAAATCGTGATAAATTGTAGAATCGGGAATGTTTGCAGCCTTGATTGCGTCAAACCTGCAAGCACGCAGGCTGACTGTTTTGAGGAACGGAATAATGAGAACGCTCACGATCACCGCAATGGCCTGTTTTCTGGCTTTTGCGGCCGAGGCCAAAACGCGCGTCTCGTTGATCGAGCGAATTGAAGCCGATCTCGCGCGCGACAAGGCGTTCTCCAGAGTCGAGCGGGAAAAATACTTGTCGGAGTTTCGCTCGCGGCTCGGCGCCTACGCCTTCGACGTTCTCAAGGGACAAAGATCAGCGGCGGCTGATGTACTGATGAGCATCGTCACCGAAGGCTCGTTTGAGAAGGCCGCAATCGGCCGAACCGTCGCGGTCGCGGCGGCGGCCTACGTGGCTATTAGCCGCGGCGCGTCTGCTGCGACCGTCGAAGGCATTGCACTTTACGGTTTTTCCAAAAAACTCGGGGCCGACAAGATCGAGGCTTTAGCCAACGGCTATCGCGACCTGACCGGCCTGGGAGTGCCAGCACGAGTTGCAAAAGATCTGATCTACAACGCGGCCCGCAACGATTGGGAGACGGGTGTCTTCAACACTCTGAAGTGGGGACTGGTCCAGGCGGCCAAGTCCGGGTTCGATTGCCGTGATTTCTCGCGCTACATGATCGGCCACTACCTCGAAGGTCGCAGCCTGCCTGGCGCTATGGTCTCTAAGGCAATGCGTGCCTTTCGTGATGCGGCCCTGTCGGGCAAGATCCCGAAACTCCCGGCCTACGAGAGTCCCATTCTTGAAAAACCGGCGGAAGAACAGCCCCAGCCTAAGCCGGACGCAGGATTGCCGGCCGCGCCTGCAAAGATTTACGATATTCTGGACCGCTCCATCAGAACTTTCATCGGAGCTCCTTACGTCTGGGGCGGACGTACGCGGCGCGGTACCGACTGCTCTGGCTTCGTGCAGACCGTATTTGCCGAAGCCGGGATCGACCTGCCGCGCACATCGAGCAAACAATGGCAAAGCGGCAGAAAAGTAGCCCGCGAAAACCTGCGCAAGGGTGACCTGGTCTTTTTCGTCACCAACGCCCGGCGCGTCTCCCATGTCGGAATCGTAACCGATCCCGCCAAGGATCTTTTCGCCCATGCATCTTCGAGTCGCGGGGTGGTAATCTCGGACTTGAAATCGCGGTATTACAACGCCCGCTACGCAGGCGCTCG
>CAZENH010000009.1:0-162610 GCA_964513625.1 uncultured Myxococcales bacterium
CTCACGCCCGTTCCGCCACCCGATTCGCGACATGGTCCACCGTGAACCCGTGTTGAGATGGGGTGCCCGTGGGTACCGTCCGGGTTAATACACGCGCCGATCGCACGGCGCGACATGTCGGGTGCCCGTGGGCGACCGCTCGGGCGATGCGTCGCCCCACCCGGGGCGTTGCCCCGGGCTAGGTTATGGCGCCCCCCCTTACGGGGGGGCTCGGGAGGGCGCGGAGATACGAAGGGATAACGTCGTGCTCGGGGGCGGTCGACATTAGTCGCCCCTCACGCCGGACCGATCCTCCATCTCGCGATACTCTTCCCCGAAGGTCTTTCCCGCATGATGCCTCTCTTGATTCTCGATGTAACGGCGGACGCTCTCCACGTTCGATTCTCCCACCCCTACCGAAAAGGCTCCGTAGCCGGTTTGCCAGGCAAAATTCGCGTAGTTCGCTCCCTTGGTCTTGATCCATTTCGAGGATCTCTTCTTGACCTCTTCCACCACGTCGCACAACGCCCTGCTTCGCGATAGATCGCACAGGATATGGACATGATCCTCCGTGCCGCCTATCGCCAATGCCGGCGATTCGCACTCGCGTAACACCTTCGCCTGATAGGCGTGTAGTTCATCCTTGAGATCGCCGGCAATCAGCTGCGCCCTGCTCTTCGTCCCGAATACAATGTGCGCAAGAAGCCTGACCCGCGAATGCGACATTCCCCGTCCTTCCTACTCCGTATCTCCTGCGCCCTGCTCGCCGGGGCCCACGCCGCTCATGTCGGGGGGCTCGTCGCTCCTTGCCGGGCGGTAAATGTCCGGCTCTATGTAGATCACCCTGGCTATCGGCACCGCCCGGCGCATGACCACCTCCATGGCGTTTATCGCGGCGCAGACTCCTTCGAAATCCAGCTCGCTATCGAACTCCACCTTGACCGCCACCAGCAACTCCTCGGGCCCGATGTGCTCGGTACGCATGTGGATCAGGCGCCGCACCGGAGGATGGCTCTCGATCGCCTGCCTGAGTGCCGTTATCACCTTACCCGAGGCGGACTCGCCAATCAGAAGCGAGCGCATCTCTATCGCTAGTACAACCGCTATGGCGAACAGCAACACCCCGATGGCCAGCGAGCCGATCGCATCGAAACGGGCATCGCCGGTCAACATCGCAAGACCAACCCCGATTAGCGCCAGCAGCAAGCCGACCAGCGCGCCCAGGTCCTCGAGCAACACCACCGGCAACTCGGGAATCTTCGACCGGCGGATGAAGGCCCACCAGCCTAGCTTGCCGCGTACGCGGTTCGATTCCTGCGCCGCCGTCCTCAACGACCAGGCCTCGAGCAACATGGCCACCAGCAAAATGCCCACCGCCCACAAGGGCGATTCGAGCTGGTGCGGCTCGATCAGCTTCTCGACTCCCTCGTATACGGCGAACACCGAGCCCATCGAGAAGATCACTAAAGCCACCACGAAGGCCCAGAAATATCTCTCGCGTCCGTAGCCGAAGGGGTGCTCCTCGGTCTCGCGGCGCCTCGAGAGCGCGCCGCCCAGGAGCAGCAGTCCCTCGTTGGCGGTATCGGCGACCGAGTGGATCGATTCGGCCAACATCGAGGCCGCCCCGGTAAAGACGAAGCCTATGAGCTTGGCTATCGCAATACCAAGGTTTGCCAGAAAGGCTGCTATTATGGCGCGCCGAGCGTGTGCCCGTTGACCTTTCAGCGATTCCTCCCACGGCAATCAGACAGCAGCAGGCCCAGTAGCCCGAGGATCATCAGCCCCGCTCCGGACGATGCGCCGGTCGTGCTGCAGCCGCCTGAGCTCTGGCCGCCGTCGTCGGTCAGGCAGGCTCCTTCCTTGCAAACCTTTCCTGCGGCACACTCTACGTCCGCCTGGCAGGTCGAAAGGCAGGTGTCCTGCCCGCAGACATAGTCGCCGCAGGATGTTTGATCGGCCTGTCCACAGGCGCCTTCCCCGTCGCAGTAGGCTGCTTCCGTCTGCGTGCCGCCGATGCAGCTTGCAGCCGAGCACTGCGTGTCTACCCCGGGGTAGGCGCAGGCCGCGCCGTTCGCGCCGTCGCAAGAGCCCTTGCAAGTTCCAACACCCCCGCAGGCGCTCCTGCCGCCGTGCGGCGCTCCGCTCACCGTGCTGCAACTTCCAAGCGCGTCCGGAAGATCGCATGCCTGGCACTGGCCGTCACAGGCGCTCTGACAACAGACGCTGTCCGTGCAGAAGCCCGAGTCGCACTGTCCGTCTTCGCCGCAGGCGTGTCCGTCTGCGAATTTCTGCAGGCACATCCCGGCGCTACAGAAATATCCCTGACCGCATTCGAAATCGGCGACGCAACCGCCGGCGCACTGCGAACCCGAGCAATCGTAGGGCGCGCAATTAACCGTTTGCTCTCCCGGGCAGGCGCCTACTCCCATGCAGCGCGCCTCGACTACGGCCACCCCCGCCGAGCAGGCCGCCGCCCGGCAGACCGTCTCGTTGCCGGGATAGGCGCAGCTTGCGCCATTGACACCGTCGCACGCACCGCCGCAGGTCGAACCATCGGCGGAGCAAGCCTGGCGCGCACCTTGCGGGGCGCCGCTCACGGGAGTGCAACTTCCCAGGTGCCCGACCAGGTTGCAGGCTTCGCATTGGCCGACACAACCCGTGTCGCAGCAGACCCCGTCGATACAACGCGCGGTCAGGCACTGGTTGCCGCCCGAGCAGTTGGTGCCGTTCTCCTGCTTTTGTGTACAGACTCCCGCCCCGCAGTAGTAGTTGGAGGGACAATCGCCGTCGGCGTTGCAACTTCCGGAGCAGTGGTCGCCCTCGCACTGGTAGGGCGCGCAGTCGACCGTCTGCACCGAGGGACACGAGCCTGCCCCGTCGCATCCGGCGGCCTGTATGGCCGTGCCGTTCGAGCAGGACGGCGCCCGGCACTGGGTGCCGGCTCCCGGATATGCGCAGGCAGTGGTTATAGTTCCATCGCAGGCTCCCACGCAGGCGGAGCCGGCGCCCGCGCAGGCGGTCCGCGAGCCGTGAGGCGCGCCCGTTACCGGCGTGCACTGTCCCAGGTGACCCGCTACATCGCAAGCCTGGCACTGCCCGGCACAGGCGTCGTCACAACACACAGTGTCCGTGCAGTGGCCCGCCTGGCACTGGTTGGCACCGGCGCAAAGTTCGCCGTCGGAAAGCTTGAGGGTGCAAACGCCGCCCGCGCAGAAGTAACCGCTCGGGCAGTCTCCGTCCACGCTACAGCCGCCGCCGCAATGATCGCCGTCGCAGGAGAAAGGCGCACAGTCGATTGTCTGTGGCGACGGACAGGCGCCCGAGCCGTTGCACTCGGCCGACAATGTCGAAATACCCGCGGCGCAGGAAGCCGCCCGGCACTGGGTACCGGCGCCCGGGTAGGCACAGGCAGAGGTCTGCACTCCGTTACAGGCTCCGTCGCAAGAACTGCCGTCGCTGGCGCAGGCCGGGCGCGTCCCGTGCGGGGCGCCCGTGACCGGATTGCAGTGGCCAAGGTCTCCAGTCACATCGCAGGCCTGGCACTGTCCGCTGCAATCGCTCTCGCAGCAGACTCCGTCTACGCACAGGGTGCTGTCGCACTCGCTGCCGTCGGCGCAGTCATCGCCCAGCGGCTTGAGCGTGGTCTGGCACATGGGATCGTCCGCGCACTCGTCGACGCAGCCGGTCTCGCATACGCAATCGTAAATGGTGTAGTAAATCTCTAGCCCGCTCGGGTGTTGATCGGCGCAGGTCTGGTAGCAGGCCTGATCGCCGCTCGAGCAGTTGCTGAAGCACACCAGCATGTTGTAGCAGTCGCTGTCGTTGTAGCAGGCGTTGACCTCGTCCATGCAAGCACCCTGGCCCGAGGTGGCGGCAGAGAAACATTCGTCGCAGGTCATGGTGATCGGCGTGCCGTCTATGTAGGGCCGGATGAACGAATTATAGACGGCCGAAACCCGGCCGCTGACACCGTAGCTTGCGCACTGCGTGTCGCCGTAGGAAGTCACACCGGCCACAGTCGTAGTGCCGCGCGAGAGCTGCGGCCCGCCGCTGTCGCCCGAGCAAGGGCCGCCCGAGCCCTGGTTGTACCAGATAGTGATGCTGTCCAGCCCGGCCAAGGGTCCGTCTATGTAGTGCCGCTGGCTGGTATCGCCGTTGGGATACGAGGTCAACCCGTAGCCGACGTGGGTGACCTGGGTGCCGCTGGCCAGGTTGTCCTGGGACGGGGTCATGGCCGGGATGACCGGCGTGCCCGAGCCTGCGCCCACCGCGCGGATCATGGCAAAGTCGTAGTCGCCGCCGGTGTAACTCGGGTGCGCCTCGAAGTCGGCAATGTTGTACACGATGGCGGAGCCGCTGTTGTAGTCGTTGCCCTGGACAACCCACTGGGGCGTCATCTCGGTCACGCAGTGGCCCGCCGTCAGCACGAACAGGTTGCCGCCGTTTTTCTCGATAATGGTGCCCGAGCAGGCGGCGGTGCTGGCCAGCACCGCCACCACCGCCTGGTGGGTGGTGTCCAGCTCGCCGTTGATGATGCCCGACTGGGTGTAGTCGATGTGCGCCGGGCGCTTTGGTCGTTGGGAAAGATCTGTCGGGCTGCAGCTCATCGCGGCCGCGACCGAACACAACAAAAACAACGGAATCATCCTTCTGAACATTGGCCTCTCCTCATCAGGTTACAAATTCATGTAGAAAAATCCACCTGCATACTCGCTCTGCAAGGCGGACATGTCAATCGCCGGCTTCCCGCGCGGAATAATTTACATGTGCCCGGCGGTTGCATTGATGAACCCGCCTTCCTCCCCTCCCCCCGGCGAAAGGAGCGTTCCTCGTCCCCCTTCGCCGGGGGTCACTTCCATCAAAACAAGCTCATGGGAACCCGGCGATTGATCCGTATGTCATAGAAAGGAATACAGGATCCGGCAGCTATCAAAAGACGCTGTTTTCCTGGAGAATGTACTATGAAATCAATATACATAGCAGTGGTTTTTCTTTGCCTGGGTGCAAGTTTCGCCTCGGGCGTCATGGTCGACTCGGCTCTCTCCGGCGAACAGACCGTGCCGCAGGCCAAGCCGGCCGCACGGACCCAACCCGAGCCCGAACCGGCCCCGGCCCGCCCGGAGTTGGGACAGGCCGCCATGTTCATCTCGGCCCTGGCTCGCCCGCAGGATCGGGTGCGAAAACGGCCGATGTCGCTTGCAGAAGCCGAAGCCAGAATCGAAGAGGCGCTGGCCACCTGTGACTATTTACAGCGCATGCAGATTATTTCCGAGATCGTCAAGGGCGTGAACACCAACGAAATCCCGAAACTGCTTTCGCTGGCCAAGAACATTCCGCGCGGGGAGGATCGCGACAGTTTCGTGCAAAACCTGATAATCCGCTGGGCCGAGCGTGACGTCGGCGGGGCGTTGACCTACGCACAACTGATTGCCGACGGCGGGCAAAGAACAAATGCCTTGCTGTCCGTAGTCGACGTCTGGAGCCAGCATGACTTCGATGCGGCCAAGGAATGGATACACGACCTACCGGCGGGCGGGCTGCGCTCTCAAGCGCTTAGACAAACGATGGCTAGCCTGGCCTATACGAATCCCGAGCGGGCGGTCGAACTCGGTGAGCAGGTCGACCCCCTGGTCGCCCCGTACCAGCTCAGCGCGGCCTATGGCCAGTGGGCAACCGTCGATCCCCGGGCAGCGGCCGAGCGGGCTTCGGGCGCCAAATCGGGCTTGATTCGCTCGCAGGCCATCAGGTCGGTGGCCGCCGCCTGGGCTCACACAGATCCCGATGCCGCCTTCGAGTGGATCGACAGGCTGCCCTCCAAACAGGAGCGCGAATCAGCAAAGGTCGTCGCGATAGCTTCAGTTGGCCGCAGCGATCCCAAAGCGGCCGTAGAACGCGTGATGGCCGAGCAACCCGACGGCGACTCCTGGGCCATGATGCAGGCGGTGATTTATCAGGCAGACGCCGAAGACCTTCCGCGCGTGTTCGACTGGGCGCGCAGGCTGCCCGATGAAGGCCTCAGGGCGGCGGCAATAGCTACCCTGGAAACCCTGCTGGAATATGAGGATCCCGAACCGGCTGCCGTTGAAGTCGATGACGACATTCCGCTCGAAGAGCTGTCGGAGTTGCACACCAGCGGTCACGGCAATGCGGGGTCCGCGGTGGCAATCGACAAAGTCTGTTTCTGCGAGTGTCCCTGCGGATCGACTAGCCAATAGCCGCCGGCAGATTGAGGCATACCCCCTCGCCGGCAACGACCGCGCCGTCCCGCTCTTCGAGCCGGCAGGCGGCAAGATGGGGATCGTGCTCGAAGAAGAGCACCCAGTTTTCCTCCAGCGCCCGGGCCAAAAGCACTTTCTTCTCTTCGAGCGTCAATAACGGAAGCTGATCATAGGCCATGATATAGGGCAACCTGATGTGAGCGGCGGTAGGGATCAGGTCGGCGCAGTAGACCAAAGCGCCGGGACCCTCCTCGACGACCACAATTTGCTGGCCCGGTGTATGGCCACCGATGACCTTCACCCGCACTCCGGGCGCAATCTCGCAATCGCCTCGCAACAGGTGCAGATCGAACTCCCGCTCCCAGACGGCGAAGTCGCCGCCGAAGAAGCTGCCGCCGTCCCAGGCCGATGGATTCTCTGCCCACTTGAAGCACTCTTCCTGGACATGCACGCGGGCTTCTGAAAAAACAGGCCGCAAGCTGCCGTTTTCTTCCCGGCTCAACATGCCGCCCACGTGATCGAAGTGCAGGTGAGTGGCAATTATATCGGTGATGTCGTTCGTCGCGTAACCCAGGCGCGAAAGCGCTCCGGCAATGCCGCCGTCGTTTTGCAAGTGTCTGTAGATCTTCTGCTGCTTGTCGCTGAAACGCCTGCCGATACCGCAATCGACCAGGATGCGGCGGCCATGCCCGACGAGCAGCAACGCCCTTAAAGCCATAACTATGCGTCCCTGCTCGTCCGGCGCATGGTAACGCGACCACAGCGGATAGGGCACGATGCCGAACATCGCGCCCCCGTCCAGAAGAAATGTGCCTTCCAGCACCGCCTGTGCTTCGTAGGCGCCAACGCGCATAGCAGGCTCAGCCTCCGCTTTTCTTGTCACTCGGCTCAAGCTATACGATACTCTAGTCAGGTTTTCAACCGGGCAAGACGATGGCAATCGGATACGAGATATACCTGCGGACGGATGAGAACATGGAGCCCTTGACAGAAGAGCGGGCTGTTGCGGCTCTGCGCGCCTCTGGATTTGAGCCCCTCGATGGGCGGCTCGGCCAGTTGGATCTCGGTCACGGGAAGCTGGTTGCCGCCGTCTACAGCGGCAACGACTGGGACGCGGCGATAGCCTCGTCGCCCGTTGAATCTGTGACGGCTACAGACGATAGCGCTGCGCCTCTTCTGGGAATCAACTTGTCCTTTCCACTGGGGTTGCCGGACGCAGAGGGAGACACGGCGGTTGGTCGCGCGTTGGCTGTCGCATCCGCCCTGGGGGTTTCCGCCTATGACCCGCAGCTCGGATCGCTGGTCAGCGACGCCGACCACGAACGCATAGTCAGTGCCTGGCGGCAAAGTCACGACTTCCAGTTCGATGTTGCGGGCAACACCGATCTCGGCTCGGGAGCGCCCACGCCTGCCTACCATTCGCGAGCGACGATACCCTCGCGCTATAAGCTGATGGCAATCATTGCCTTGGCCATCCTGCTGCTGATCATGATGGTGCGCTCCTGCGTCGAGCGCTGGATAGAACACGATATGTACGAGGCGCCCGAAAGCTCGGAGCACTGAAACGCGCACGTGAGGCCGGATGAAGAAAACCCCCGGGAAGAAAACTCCCCGGGGGCCTGGCCTTCCCGTTTCCACCCTAAGGTGGAAAATAGGCTACAGCTTGTTCTTGAAAACTTTGGCCGGCCGGAAGCCGACGGTCTTTGAAGCCTTGATGCGGATCGTCTGACCGGTCTGCGGGTTGCGACCGTTGCGCGCCTTGCGAGTGCGCACGTTCCAGGTGCCGAAACCGGGATAGCTGAAACGGCGTCCCTTCTTGACGGCCTTGCGAATGCCCATGAAGACGGCATCGACAACCTCACCGGTGGCCTTTTTGGTCAACCCCCATTTGTTGTTCTTGGCGATTGCATCGATCAGTTCTTGCTTGGTCATAACAGTTCCTCCTCGAAAAGTTAGCTGAAACTATCGGCTTGATTAGCAGAGCCCGCACAAACTGTCAACCCAAAAACGCAATATCTTGGGCCATGTGAAGAAGACCCACAATATCTACAGCTGGCCACATCATGTTATCAACATACATGTCATGAAGTGTCGCCCAACATTCTTCGGCCCGATTGCAATTTGGCACACCACGAATAGAATGTCCCGGGTTGAAGGTAAACGCACGAGGCGGCAAGCATGAACATCAGCACCCTAGAGATCGACCCGCCTGTCTTTCTGGCTCCCATGGCCGGCGTCAGCGACTCGCCCTTTCGCTGCATCGCGCGCCGGCTGGGTTGCCCGGCGGTTGTAACCGAGATGGTCTCCGCCGAGGGAATATCTCGCGCCGGACCCAAGACTCTCGAGTTGCTGACAATCCAGCCCGAGGAACACCCGGTGGTAGCTCAACTGTTCGGCCGCAATCCCGAAAGCCTGGCCGAGGCGGCGCGAGTTTGTGCAGGGCAAGGCTTCGACGCGATCGACATCAACATGGGTTGCCCGGTCAAGAAAGTCACGCGACACGGGGCGGGCGCCGCTTTGATGCGCGATCCCGATCGGGCAAGAAAGTTGGTCTCGACCGTGAGAAAGGCGGTGCGGCTTCCGCTTACGGTAAAGCTGCGCGCCGGTTGGAGCGCAACCGAGAAGAACGTCGTCGAATTTAGCCGCCAGCTGACTGATGCCGGGGTCGATGCCTTGATTGTCCATCCGCGTACGCGCTGCCAGGGCTATTCGGGCGCGGCCGACTGGGAGTTAATCGGCGAGACTGCTTCGGCGGTAGACGTGCCGGTCATCGGCAACGGCGACCTGCGGGCGCTCGAGGATGGCAGGCGCATGCTTGAGCAAACGGGGTGCGCAGGTGTAATGCTCGGCCGGGCCGCCCTGGGAAACCCCTGGCTGCCGGGCGCCATGGCCCGACATTTGTCCGGCGTGCAATCTCTTGACTACCCGCCCAGCGCCGATGAACGCCTGGAAGTGTTTTGCATTCATCTGCAAAAGATGATTGACTTGCTCGGTTCAGAGCGGCGCGCCGTGCTGCGTATGCGTAAGCACCTGGTGTGGTACACGCGTGGCATCGCCGGCGCCGGCGCGTTGAGAAAAAAAATCTGCCGCATGGAAGTCGCCAAGGATATGACAACTTCGTTGGCCGACTTGCTAAGCGCAAACGAACAGGAAAGGTCTGATTCGACATGCCATTGAAATCCGCACTGGACCTGGCTTCAGGAAAGGCATGGCGATTGTTGACCATGCTGCTTGGAGACTCCCCGGATGCCCTGGGCGCCAGAGAGTCTCTGGCACGTGCGCGGGAAGCCGCAAACCTTTTACAGCGAAAACTCGATTCCAGCAGAACAGACCTAGAAAAGGCTCGCCTGGATGTTGTGAACCTGGAGAGAGAACTCGAGCAAACGCGCAACGAGCGGCTGGCGTGGATGGCCAAGGAGTCAACCACCCGCAAGGATCTGCAAGACGCCAAGGAGCGCAACAAGGAGTTGCTCGAGCAGGTTGTTCGACTCACTCACCAGCAACGTCAGGCAAAGCAGTCGCTGCTGGATCAGAAATTCAAAACCGAGGCCACCCCTCTCGAGCGTAATCGTTTCGAGGCCGAGATGTCGTCCGCCAGAGCACGTGTGCGCGAGGCCGAAGAACGATCCAGGAGGGCCGAGGAAAAGGCAGCCCAGTTGGTGCCGCTCAGGAAAGAAATTCAGCGTATGAAGGAAGTCGAATCCCGCTTGGCCTGGGAAAGCCGTCAGTCACAGGCTCATCTGAATGCCTTGCGCGCAACTCTCGAGAAGGTACGCCAACTCGAGGAACAAATCGCAGGCTATAGACCCTCCGCAAAGCAAAAGCCGAAAACCGGACTGCGCAGCTACCGCAAACCGCGTATCCGGCAATCACGCCGCGCGTTGATCGAAGCCTGATTTCCGCTTCCGGCTATCGTTCGAAACCGCAGCCGTCGTCGATGTGCGGTGTACTTTCGAAGCAGCGCTCTTGGTTGACACGATCGTAGCGGTACTCGGTTACCGCCCCGGGACAGTTGTAGGCGTATATCAACTTCTCGCGGTCGGAAAAAGTCTCGATGCGCACTGAGTCGGGAGCATTCTCCCGCGGCCAGGCTGGTGCCGTGCAAGTTCCCAAGAGCCCACGTTCACAGTTCATACACTGCAGGCACATTCCCGAAAACCCGCAGACCTGATTCGTCTCGCAGTCGAAGTCGGTATTGCAGCTTCCATCCGGACCGCTCCCGCATGAGCCGGCCGCCAGCACCAGCAGCAATAGCCCACAGGCCGGCAACGGGCATGCCGGGATTATCCGTGAAAAACAGCGTTTCATGAACCGTAGTACCTGTCCATCAGGTCGCCGAGGCCGGAAACCGCCTCCTGGACGTTACGCACCGCCGAGGGGCGAAGTTTGTGGTACATCTTCTTGAGGTTCGAGTGCTTGGTATTCTCGGCCTTGCGATCGGTCACCTTCACCAGGGCCTCGGCTACTTCCCCGTTTCGGCCGCGCAGGAAGTCGCCGAATGTCTTGGGCGAGCCGGCCTTGATCCAATCGGCATGGAACGGCTCGAGTGCCGCTATGAAATCATCTATCAGGCCGTCGACCGCCTCGCGCACCGCGCCCGGCTTGATTGCCTTGAGCACGCCGAATCCGGCCTTGACCGCCAGGCCGGAGATGCCCTTCTTCTTCTTCACCTCGGAATCGAGCAGTCGGCAACAGTCATCGACAATATCACGACGCCTCTGCGGCAAGGGCAACTTCGCAAGCAACGTGGTCATCACAAGCCTCCTGTCTTGTTAGACCTCTACCCGAACCTTGTAAATATTTCAACCGGGATTGACACGAAATCCATAAAGAGGTACGCAGAAAATGAACAGACAAGGAGGTAGTCATGAGAGGTTTAAAGATGGGGTGGGTTGTGTTTCTTTCAATCGCTGTCGCACTCGCTGCCTGCGAAAAGAAGACGGAGACCCCGGCCGAGCCGGCCAAGGCGAAAGCCGAGGCCCCCGAAGTCAAAGATCAGCCCGAAAACGCCAAACCAGAGGCGGACAAACCGGCTTCGGCGGCCAAAGCGGCGGATCCGGCCCATAAACTTCTCGATGCAGCGATCGCAGCCCGGGGCGGCCTTGCAAAACTCAAAGCCATTTCCGGCATTACGGTCAAAACCAGCGGCAACTACATGAGCATGCCCTACACGGCCAGAAGCTTCATCCGCCCGGGCGACAAGATGCGCATGGAAGTGGCCATGCACAGCGGCGAACAGATGACGATGATGTTCGGGTTGCAGGATTGCTGGACTCAGAGCGGCCCGGTGGTCATGCCGTGCATGAAAGACGAGCAGGAGAGCGACCGCAAGATGATGGCTTTCGACAAGGCGCTGATGCTCTGGCCGCTTTCAGAAAAGGGCTGGCAGATCACGGCCGGCAAGGTCAAACAGGGCGATCGCGAACTGGACAGCCTGGCCGTTACGAACACGGAGCTGGGAATCGACGGCAAGCTGCTTTTCGACCCCGAAACCCACTTGGTGGTCGGCGCTTCATACAAGGGAAATCACATGGGCCAGGCGGGCGATATTGCTTACGAGTTATCCGACTACAAGGATTTCTGCGACGTCAAGGTGCCCGGAACTTCCAAGATGACTTTCAACGGCAAGCCATACATGGACGAGAAGTGCCTCGAGGTAGAGTGCGCGGCCTTGCCCGACGAGAAGTTCGCCAAGCCTGAGCAGGTCAAGGACGGCACCATCGCCAAAAGGCAGATCCCGGGCGGAACGATCGCCTGCTTCACGATGAAGGGCCCCTACACGGGAATGCCGGCCGCCATGGGCAAACTTGGCAAGTTCATGCAGGAACAGAAACTGGCCCCGATGGGCCCGCCGATGATGGTTTATCTAAAGGGTCCGCCGCGGGTCAAGAAGGCCAAGCGTTTCGTCACCGACGTGTGCTTCCCGGTAGCGGCGCCTGCGCCCAAGAAGCCCCGCAAGAAAGGCGCCTTTACCATAAAGGGCATTAAACCCATGCAGGTGCTTTCGGCTTACGGCATCGGCGACTACAATAAGAAATCACCCCAACTGATGAAGCTGTTGATCAAGGAAGCCAAGAAGAGGAAGCTGAAAGCCGCGGGTCCCATGGGTCAGATAGCCTACAGCGATCCCAAAACCGTTCCGCCAAAGCAGTGCGTCTCCGAGATGATGATGCCCATCAAGGGCAAACGCGTAAGAAAAAATCACGTTAAAAAGTAGGCTTCAGTATTTGGCCAGGTAGCGCTCGACCTCCCAGTCGTGCACTAAAGCAATATATTCCGCCCATTCATTCCTCTTGGCCTCGACGAAGTGCGAGAAGATGTGCTCGCCGAGCACGCCGCGAACGAATTTGCTCTTGGACATGATCCCCACG
The DNA here is from genome assembly GCA_964513625.1 of uncultured Myxococcales bacterium. GTDB lineage: Bacteria > Myxococcota > B64-G9 > B64-G9 > B64-G9 > DATKYQ01. The sequence continues at coordinate 12,569 of CAZENH010000009.1, forward strand.
GCCTGGCCCAGATTGTCGGGCAGCGAGTCGATCTTCAAACGCCGGCGCTCGCGATGGCTCATGGTGAAGATGTTCTTGTTGACCGGCAGGCCGGGATCGAGATTTCGCTCGATACCGTCGAGTCCGGCGGCCAACATGACCGCCATTGCCAGGTAGGGATTGCAGGCCGGGTCGGGCATTCGCAACTCGACCCGGGTGCCCGCCCCGCGCCGGGCCGGCACCCGAGCCAGCGGGCTGCGGTTGCGCTCCGACCAGGCGATGTGGGTCGGCGCCTCGTAGCCGGGAACCAACCGCTTGAACGAGTTCACCAGAGGATTGGTCACGGCGCAAAACTCGCGCGCGTGATCGAGCAGGCCGGCTATGTAGCCGCGAGCCACTTTCGAAAGCCCGTCCGGGGCGGACTTTGCGAAGAAGGCGTTTTGGCCGTTTCTGTAAAGCGACTGGTGCACGTGCATGCCGCTTCCGTTGATGCCGAAGATCGGCTTGGGCATGAAGGTGGCGTGCAGGCCGAAATCGAGGGCTACCTTGCGAACTACGAAACGGAAGGTTGCGATGTTGTCGGCCGTCTCCATGGCCGGACGGTGCTGGAAGTCGATCTCGTGCTGGGCCGGTGCCACCTCGTGATGGGACGCCTCGACAGCGAATTCGAGCGCCTTTAGAGCCACGACAATGGCACGCCGCGCGTCCTCGCCTCGGTCGATCGGCGCCAGGTCGAAATAACCGCCTCGGTCTTGTGTCTCGACCGAGGGCTCACCGTTCGGCTTTCGCAGAAACAAGAAGAACTCGGGCTCCGGTCCGGCATTCATGACGTAACCCATGCGGCTGGCCTTCTCGCAAACCTTTCTCAGCACCGTTCGCGGGCAGCCGTCGAAGGAAGAGCCGTCGGGTTCGCAGATGTCGCATATCAGTCTGGCCACATTGCCGGTCTGCTCTTGCCAGGGAAACAGTTGGTAGGTCGCAAGGTCCGGCTTGAGCAACATATCCGACTCTTCGATGCGAGCGAATCCCTGAACAGACGAGCCGTCGAACATGATCTGCCCATCGACTGCCTTTTCGAACTCCGACTCCGGTACCTCGACGTTCTTATTGATGCCCATGATGTCGGTAAACTGCAGGCGCAGGAATCGAACATTGTCCTTCTCGAGGCGATCGAGCACCGCCCGGCGGCCAGCCTTTTTCATAGTGTCCTCCAGATTTAGCATTAGCTGCAAAATTGCAAATACATTTTGCAGAAAAGAGCAGGCAGCATGAAATTTGTCAACAAGTATTTACAGATTCTGCAGGATTTATATGTCGATCACACAGGAAACCAGGCTAATCAATAGAGGCTCATCTCTTACCGCCCCGGCGCGGCCCTTTTCCCCGGCCCTGCTTCCGCCCCCGGGGGGGCCCGCTTCTCGGCGCAGGCCGATTGGCCCGCGAGCGCTGCTCGTCGTGCACTTGATCGGCGTTGCGCTTGAGCAAGTAGGCGACGATCTGCACTACGCTGTCGTGCTCTAGAACTGCGCGCGCCTGTGCCAGGTAACCGTCGCAAATAGCTGCTTCGGCTGCTTCAATGAGACCTTCGATCTGTGCCATATTACGACCCTCGACCATTTTTTCGGCGGATGGAAACTGACGCTCCTCGAACTTGATCTTGAACTGGCGCTCGAGCACTCCAAGAGTTCGCAGGCGGCGGCCGCTGACCAGGCTGATGGCGGTTCCCGCCTTGTCGACCCGACCCGTGCGCCCCACCCGGTGAAGAAAAATGGCGGGATCCTCGGGCAACGAGAAGTTGATCACGTGGCTCAGATCGCTGATGTCGATCCCGCGGGCGGCCAGGTCGGTAGCCACCAAGAAGCGCAATTCGCCCGCGCGGATGGCGGCCATGACGCGCTCGCGTTCCGACTGGGGAAGCTGGCCCGAAATCATTTCCGCCTGCAACCCCTCGCGGGCCATTAAAGTGGCGATCAGCGATGCGTCCTTGCGCGTGTTGACGAACACGATGGCCGATGAGGGCTGCTCGACCGCCAGCACGTGCAACAGGTAGTGATGTCGCGGCAGTTCGTCCCCGGTGACGTAGTAAGCATTGGTAATGCCCTCTACCGAGAGCTTGTCCACTGACAGATCTATGCGCACCACGTCTTTCGTATAGCGGTCGATCAGGGCCGCCGTTTCGTTCTCGAGACTGGCCGAGAGAATAATCACCTGCTTACTGTTCTTGCAGCCGTCCATCAAGCCGCTGACATCCTCGTAGAATCCCATCGAGAGCATTTCGTCGGCCTCGTCAAGCACCACCATCTCGAAACCGTCGAGATGCAGCACGCCTCTTCGGGAAAGGTCGAGCAACCTGCCCGGCGTACCGCTTACGATATCGACTCCCTCCTTGAGGGCCTTGATCTGGGCGCCGATGGGAGCGCCTCCGTAGACGGCCAGTACCCGAACACCGCGATGGCGCCCGATGGCGGAAAGTTCGGCAGCGATTTGGGCGGCAAGCTCGCGGGTGGGGGCCAGCACCAGCAGGCGCGGCCGGCGCCCGTCGTTCTGCGGGTCGAGTTTCTCGCACAATGGAATTCCGAAAGCCGCCGTTTTTCCGCTGCCGGTCTTCGAGCGCAGGCTGAGGTGCCTGCCTTCCCGGATGGGGGGAATGGCCGCGCATTGAACTTCGAGAGGATGCCTGTAACCCAGATCGCGCAAGCCGGTGATGATATCTTCGGAAATCTCTAAATCTTCGAAGGTAACTTGTGGCTCACTTGTTTGCGTGTCAGCGTTCATGGGCGCAGAGGATATGCGAATCGGCCGGTGACTTCAAACTTTTCTCCAGAGTGCCTGCCCGAGCTCGGCCAGTTCTTCCGGACCTCGGATCACCCGCGGCAACGATTCCACCAGGCGCAGCGGGATATTGCCGGCGAGTTCCTTCATTCTTTCTACCTCGCGCAGGTGGATATCGCGGCGAGCACGGCAGTGCAGGCAGCTTTGAGATTCGGGCTGCAGCTGGTTAACTATCACAACGCTCACCGGAATTCCGTGGCGCTCAAGTTCGACCAAAGTTCTGGTTGTCTCGAGCACCGACATTGCCTCGGGAATGGTTACCAGCGCAAACAGGCTTCGGCGTGCGTCACAGATCAAGTCACGAGCTTGCGTTATCCGCTCGCGGGTCGACAGCAACTCACGGTCGACATCGCCGGCCGAGTCTCCGGGACCGCCGGGGACCAGCTTGCGCACGGCGCGGCCGATCTTGGAAAACGCACTCTTGAAAACGAGCATCTTGCCGATCCAGCCGTCCAGCATCCCGGGTAAAGTCAAAAGCCGCAGGGTGTGGCCGGTAGGCGCGGTATCGAAGACCACCGAGTCGTAGGCGTCTGCGGCAATGGCTTCGAGCATGATCTCGAGCGAGATGAACTCGTCGACGCCGGGCGCGTCCGCCAGCATGCCCAGTGCGTCTTTCATTGCCTGTCCGAGACGACCCGTTTTGCCTTTTCCGCCTACGCTCATGGTCCCGGTCGCCTGGGCCCAGCGGGCTGACGAATCGACCTCGATCGCAGTCAAGTTGGGCTCGATCCCGGCGCCGCTGTCTCCTATGCGCATGTCGAAGACGTCGGACAACGAATGGGCCGGGTCGGTCGAGGTGACCAGCACCCGCCGTCCGGCGCGGGCCAGGTTGACCGCCGTTGCCGCCGCCAGGGTGGTCTTGCCCACCCCGCCCTTGCCGGAGAAGAAATGTAAAAGCGGCCTGGCCGCGTCCTTTCCGGAAGTGTCTGTGGGCATCACAGAAATGCCCGCACTACCGGCAGCACCGAGCGCGAGAAGGTGACCGGCACTCCCTCGAAATCGTCGAACATGTAACTCAGGTAGTCGAACAGGTGCGGTTTGCGGGTGTAGTCGATATCAGGCACCGGGCCGAACTCCTCGACGGCCAGGAATTCGTCTGCGCTGCCGGGACCACCGCTGAGCAAGCCCAGCGGACCGATCAGATAGCGAATCAGTTTCGCAAAGTCGCCGAACAAGCGCACCTGGGAGGGATAGGCCGCGACCATCTTGAGTTTGTTGTCCAGTTCTCGCGCGTCGAGGCGCAGCCGGATGCGCGCTCCGCGGTAGAGCGGGTTGAAGCGCATGGACACCAGGATAGTGTACTCGTAGGCCGGCAGCTGGAAAAATGCCGCCCGCCGACCCGTGCGACGCTCGAGATCGTCGAGTGCCCGGGCGCAGAAAAAGTGCGTCAAATCGTGCTCGGGCTGGCCGCCCTGCCAGGCCAGGGTGAAAACTGCGTCAGGCTCGATTTCGTCTACGACCTTGCTGACCGCCTGGCGAATGCGCTCGAAAAACGGGCGCACGTCTTCTATGGTGCTCTTGCCCGAGTACAACTCGCTCAAGCGCCTGTAGATCTCGACCTCGGAAAAGTCCAGGCAGCCTGTTTGCTCTTCGGGAATCCCGATGATTCCAACTGAGCGCAGACCCTCTTGCTTGCGCACCTCCCCGTAAGCCGCGGGCTGCAGATCCGACTCGAAGTACAACCCGTCGCTGTTAGTGACCCAGACCACCCGGGTTTCCGGTCCCAGGCGTTGCAGCAGTCCGGCCGTGGGTACCTCATCGTCGTGGTGAGCCAGCAGGTAGAGCGGCCGCTTGAAGGAAGCCAGCCGTTGATTGAATTCTTCGCCCCGTCGATATGCGTTCTTGAACATGGCTAGTCAATATCCGGCTGAGTAGATGATTGTCAAATACGTCAAAGACGACTGTTGCCGGTATACGGTCATTGACGTAAGCTGCAAGGATTGAATCGGAGGGAGCACATGTCACGCTTGGCTATTTTACGAGTAATACCTGGATGCCTGATTGCGCTACTTGCTTTGGTCGCATGCCGTCAGGCTGACGGCAAGCCGAAACCCGGACAGAAAGCAGAGCGCCGGGTCAAGAAAGCCGGACAGCAACCCTGCCGGGCCCACTCCGAGTGCGCCTCGGGGGTCTGCTCACACTACAAGGCCGACAACGGCCTGTGCGCGAAGGTCGGCTGCAAGCCCGGTACACATGCGGACAACAACCACTTCTTCTGCAACCCGAAAGGTAAATGGGAAAAATCCAGGCGCGTCGGCCAAGCTTGCACTAAAAGTTTCGAATGCTTCCAGCCCACCTGTTACATGGATCCCGTCTGCGATACCCGCCCCAAGCTGCGCGCGCTGTGCGAAGGCGGCACCTGCAAACAGGTAGTAATAAAGAACGCTTGCAGCGCCAAGGGTCACAAAAAGCTGCTGGCCCCCGAGGAATACTCGCTCTCCGCCGACGGCCGCTGCATCAAGAGCATGGCCCAGCGCCTGCTGAAGACCGTCTGCGTCCCCTGCGGCAACGGCGTCTGTGACAAAAACGAATCGCACTGTAACTGCCCGGCGGACTGCAACTAATTCGATTCACATTTCGATCGGATCTTCAGGCAACCATTAGACCGCTTTCACAGTCAAAGGGGTAGAAATTCGGAAAGCGAGGAATGAGATGCTATCGAAGATCGTGAGTTTTTTACTGGCCGGCCTGCTGATTACCGTTGTTCTTTCGACACTGATGGCCTTCAGCTCTGTGCCCGACGGCGTTGTCCGCGTAGAGGAACTGGCATGTTACTCGAACGGCGAACAGTTGGTGTGCTTCGACGGCCCGATAAAGCAAAAGCTGGCATGCGAGCGACTGGACGAGAGCACCGTGCTTTGCAATGGGACACAAAGTTGAAGGATACAGCTCATTGTCTCGGATTGACCGCCAGAAACTCCAGAAACTCATGGAAATCTGACCCGCGCTCCTGAATTTTCGTCGTCACAGGTTCAGTTGAATCTCCTAACTAACCGATAAACATGGAGTTATAAATTGGCGTGGGGGTTGCTTGCATTCAGGGCGTTGGCAATCCATGAACATCTGTAAACAGGAGGAAGAAGATGAGATGTCATTACAAGGGTCACGGCGACTTCATTTTCCTGATTCGCGACATTCCCACCGGAAGCATTCTTTTCATCGGCCGCGTGCTGGATCCCTCCGCCTGAAGGGCATTATAGCTGTATCCCGCAGCTTGGCATCTGTATCGCAGAGATTACACCTATCCCCAGCCTACATTCGGCGGCATCTCGGTTGTCGCTCAATATCCCGTAAAGATGGATATTTTTCATAAGCGAGCATGACCCGGCTGGCACGCTTCGTGCTTTTACTTTTTATATCGACGTGATATTCGATTCAATCACAAGGAGGATAACAATGAGATATCTAAGAACCAGCCTGGTTTTTGTTGTCATGTCATTGCTGGCCGCGGGCTGTGCTGGTACCGGCGCCGATGAAGATGTGTTCGTAGTGCCGCCGGACAAAGCCGACGATTTTCTGTCGCTGACCGCCCAGGAGTATCAGCTCGAAGGCAGAACCACGGTGACCATCGAAGCCGAACTGGCCTCGCAGCCAGAAGATGTCAAGCTCAAGCGGGTTCAGCAGCTGATCCCGCTCAAGCAGATCGTCATCGGCTGGTTCTTGAACGCCTACATCGGGCCCGACGAGGAGGATTCGAACAAGGGTTTCGATTGCCTGACCAAGAACGGCTCTTACGAAGACATGGAAATCACACCGCTTGCGGACGGGCTGACCTATTCTTTCACCTTCCGACAGGAGATTGGCGGAGCGCTCGATCTGCTCGGCAAGCTGCCGACCACGATGGGCGAGGACGGGCGGCAGCACTTCGATCTGCTGATCGGCAAGGTCTCGAACGAGGACATGGCCCGCCTGGAGACCAACCACGAGTGGTACCGCAGCTATCCATGGTCGAGCTTCGACCCGGCCAAGGCGGATGCCGACAAGGTCGAGAGCGTGTCCATGGCCATCTGGCCCGAGCCGCGCTCACCCGACGCCTGGATCGACTACAACTCGCTTTTTGCAGACGGCGTTGTGACCATCGGGGTGCATTTCGGTTGGGATTATCACAGCGACTATCATCTGAAGCATTCGCGCGAGATCTACGACTGGCTGGTTGGCGAGGGTTACTCTTCGCCGGTGGCCTCGTATGACGACTACACCCACACCTCCGGCCCGTTGACCCGTACCATCAAGGCCAACGGCAAGCCGGTCGAGGTGAAAGTATGGCTTTTCTGGGGCAAGCCGGGCAGCGATACCGACCCGGACACCGACGCCGGCGGGCGGGTACTCGAGGACGATATGCGCGAAAGCTTCAAGTCCCGCGAGGTAATACTCTACTCCGGTCACAGCGGTCCCTTCTACGGCTTCGCTTTGGCCAACTGGAACAAGACCGACGAGGGCGACCTGGACGACAGCGAGATCCCTTCGCTCGACATGCCGACCAACACCTATCAGGTTGTTCTGGCCGACGGCTGCGAAACCTACGCTCTGGGACAGGCATTCTGGGACAATCCCAGCAAGGCCAATCGTACCCAGCTCGACATTTTGACCACCACCAGCTTCTCCAATGCGGCGGGTCCCTATTCGATCAAGGATTTCATAGAGGCCATCGCCGGCACCGGCAACCCGGACGAGCAGAAGGCGGAAACCTTTGGCGAATTGCTTCACAAGTTGGACAGCAACTCGTACTGGTTCAACACCATGTACGGCATTCACGGGCTTGACAACAACCCTCACCTGCACCCCTACGCGGACGAGCGAGTGTTTTGCAAAAGCTGCGGCAGTGACAGCGACTGTGGACAGGCCTACAAGTGCGCCCGCCTGGAAAACCAGGAGGACAAGGCCTGCTTCGGATTGTGCACCGCGGACGACGGCTGCCCCGACGGATGGAAATGCATGAACATCGCCAGCGGCTACACCATGCAATGGAAGGCTTGCGTGCCCAACAACTTAAGCTGCACCGTTGAACCCGAACCAATCGAGAAGCCCGGCCTGATGCTGAACGAGGTGTTGGCCGATCCGCCCGCCGACATGGCCGGCGACGCCAACCAGGACGGCACGCGTGACGCCAGCCAGGATGAGTTCATCGAGATCGTCAACTACGGTACCCAGCTCGTCAACCTTAGCGGCTGGGCAATCGCCGACGGTACCGGCACCCGCTTCGTCTTCGCCCAGGGAGCGACCATAATGTCCGGCAAGGCCCTGGTTGTTTTCGGCGGCGGCAACCCGCCCGATCGGCTGGGCAACAGCCCGACCTACGTTACCAAGAGCATGCTGGGCCTGAACAACGGCGGCGACACGATATCTCTGATCGCACCCGACGGCGTCGTGGTCGACAAGTTGATTTACGACAAGGCCATGGGCAGCAACGACTGCTCAATGGTGCGTGCGACAGACGGAGATCCCGATTCGGGGTGGATACAGCACTCACAACTCGGCTCGCCATACTCGGCCGGCACCCGCTCGGACGGCACGCAGTTCGAGGCCGACTAGCCGATTTCGTATTCTTTCAGCTTGTCGTAGAGTGTGCGCAGGCCGATCCCCAGACGCATAGCGGCATTCTTGCGATGACCGCCGGTGGCTTCGAGCGCCCGGATGATCGCCCGGCGCTCGAGTTCCTTGAGAGTGACATCGGGGGCGTGACGCTCGCCTTCGGACGGTGTCGTCAAGAGGCCAGCCACCGAGATCTGCGCACCCTCGGACATGATGGCCGCTCGTTCGAGCACGTTGGCCAACTCGCGTACGTTGCCGGGCCAGTCATGCACGCGCAGGGCCCTGCTGGATTCCTGGTCGAGCACTAGCCCGGGCTTGCCCAGCCTGTGGCCGATACCAACCAGCAAGTTTTCTGCAAGCGGCAAGATGTCAGCCGGTCGATCCTTCAAGCGAGGAAGGCGAATCGGGAAAACAGCCAGGCGGTGATAGAGATCTTCCCTGAAACGGCTTTCTTCGATTTCTTTCTTCAGGTCGCGGTTGGTGGCCGCCACCAGGCGGATATCGACCTCGATGATTCGCGTTCCGCCTACCCTTTCAAAGTTGCGCTCTTCTATTACCCTGAGCAGCTTTGCCTGCAACTCGGTCTTCAACTCGGCGACCTCGTCGAGGAACAAGGTGCCGCCGTCGGCCAACTCGAAGCGTCCGCGTTTACGGGCGACGGCTCCGGTGAAGGCGCCTTTCTCGTGGCCGAACAACTCGCTCTCGAGCAGCCCGGCAGACAGGGCAGCGCAGTTGACTGCCACGAAGGGCCTTTGGTTGCGCCGACTCAGCGCATGCAGGCGCCTGGCCGCCACTTCCTTGCCCGTGCCGCTTTCGCCCTCCAGAAGAACGGTGGCGTCGGTCGGAGCGACTTTTTCCAACTGCTGGCAGACCTTTCGCATGGCCGGATCGGTCGCCACCATCTCGACCTCGCCATGCAGGGCCAGTTGCCGATTGTCCTCCAGCAGCCGTCGGTGCTCGAGCGCGCGTGAAGTCACCAGACGCAGTTCATCCGGGCCTGACAGTGGTTTCTGCAAGTAGTCGAAAGCGCCCAGTTTCATAGCCTCGACAGCGCTTTCCACGGTGGCATGGGCGGTCAGCATGATCACTTCCGTCTCCGGCTGCTCGGCATGAACCTTGCGCAGCAACTCCATGCCGTCGAGTCGGGGCATCTTCAGGTCGCTGATCACCAGGTGAAAATTGAGGCGAGAGAGCAGCTCAACTGCCTTTTCACCGTCGGCCGCCAAGGTCACTTGGTAGCCTTCTCCACCAAGGACTTCGCCGATGAAGCTACGAATACCTTCTTCGTCATCGACAACCAGGACGCGCTCCAAGGCGCACCTCCTCAGCCAGCCGGCAAGCGTACCACGAACTGTGCGCCGGCCTCGGGTTGATTATTCCGGGCTTCGATGTCGCCGCCGTGCCCCGTAACGATCCTGCGGGCCACGGCCAGGCCCAGTCCTGTCCCCTTGACGCGCCTGGTATAGAAAGGCTCGAAGATGCGACTCTCCTCTCCAGCGACCAGCCCCGGCCCACTGTCGCTCACTTTAAAGACCAGCTTGCCGTCCTCAAACGCCAGTGATACTTCGACTTTCCCGTCCTCCCCGGACGCCTGCAGGGCATTGCGTATCAAGTTGACCAGCACCTGCTGCATTCGCGCCCGATCCAGAAGCCAGGAATCCGGTATCTCCCCGGCCTCGATGCGCACGGATTCGGAACCCACCTCGTCTACGGCCGCCCGGACAAGCTCGACGGGATTTACACTCTCGTGCTTGAGTTCTCCGTTGCGGGCGAAATCGAGCACATGACCGGTCAACTCTTCCAGTCTGAGCGCCTCGCGCACCACCGTCTCGGCGCCGACACGGCCAGGGTGATCGGCCGGAAGTTTTTCCAGAAGAAGCTGCGCGTGCCCCTTGAGCGAAGCAAGCGGGTTGCGTAATTCGTGGCCCAGCACGGCCGACATCTCACCGAGCAAGGCGAGTTTTCGTTCGCGCTCGAGTTGACTCTGAACCAGTTCGGCCCTGCGGGACAGGCGAAAAAACACCAGGGCCAAAAGAAGCAGCAACACGGCAGCCGCCAGGCTCGCGCGAAAAGTCCAACCGGCTCTTGAAATCATCGCACCGGCCACCAACGGCTCGAACTCCAGCACCAGCCGTTCCGGCGCGCCTTGCCCGGGGTGCATCCATTCGCATCCGGGGCCACAGCCCCTGTTGCCCCGCCCCCGGTGATGCCGGCCGCGACCGAAAGCCGGCGGCGCCACTACCCGGACACGCCCTGCCGTCCAGTCGATGTCGAATAACGGATCGCTGCGACGTGACACCCGAGGAAGAAGGCCGAACGATCCGTCGAAACTTCCGGCCGAGGCCGCAACTTGTCCAGAGCGCTCAACAACGGAAATAGCTCGCAGGCCCTGAGGCGTCAGGTCGTCCACTATGTCGCCGAGCGACTTGGAATCCGCTGCCCCGGCCAGCATCAAGGAGCGCTGCACCAAAAAAAGCAAATCTCTTCCGCGCGCGCGGACGACAGCGGCGCCCGCATCCCTGGCACTCAGATAACCCAAGAGGCTGGTGACAACCAGGACGGCTCCCATGGCCAAGGTTGTAATCAGCAAGCCCCAACGGGCTCCAGGCGAGTATGTCAGCGATGCCTTCTTCATGGCTGTTCCCAAGAAAACAGGCGGGACGATTTCCGCCCCGCCAGTTTATACAGAGGCGGCCCGCGATCTCAAGCTGCGCTCATCAGCGGTCGCCACCGCCGAATCCCATGCCGGGCATCGGGCCGGGTCCGCGGCCGTGGCCGTGACCTTTCCCGCCGCAGGGGCCCATGCATCCGCCCATACATTTACCACCGAAACCCTTGCCGCGGATTGCTTTGAACTTCGCGCGTTGCTCGGTGGTCAGAATCTCCATGACGGCCAGACGCTGATCGACGCGCGAGGTGCGTAGCTTTTGCCGAAGCAGATCCATCTCGGCTTGTTTCGCCAAGATGGCCCCGCGATCGGGACGTTCGGCCGACCACAGGCTCTGCAACTCGCCGCGCTTGGCGTCCAGTTCGGTTTTCGTTCCAGCCATGGATTCGATCATCTTGGTTCTCAGTTCGGTAATCTTCTGCTGCTGTTCCGCGCTGAGATCCAGTTTGGCGAATGCCTTGAACCCCTGCCCGGCGCGTCCCCCTTTGCATCCGCGGTGTCCACGTCCACGGGCATTCGCGTCGGCGACGGAGAGAAGAGCAACCAGGGCAATCAGGCTTCCAGTAAACAAGTACCTTTTCATGACAAGCTCCTTTCGTTGAGGGCCACATGACCCATGCCCGTGGTTTTGCAATGGCCATGCCAGCCGGCCCATCTTTCGCTAACGGCTGGATTTACGCATGTATTTCAATTGACAGAAGACGGCAGGGGCCGGCTGCAGGCCTTGTGAGGGCTTGAAAAGCGCGGGATCCGCATCCTGCGAATGCACAAACCGCACCTCCTTTGCAAAATGGATCCGGGGACGGGCGTCAGCTTGTTACCCAGCTCGAGACGTACTCCGTACCTTTGGGCGGATTGCCGATATCGGGCTGCTCGAAGGTCCAGCGACCGGGCAGGTTTTTCTCGCCCGCGCGGAGTTCGAAGTGGCACATTGCGATTCCCATATCGATCCGCTGCAGATCAACCGCGGTCATCTTGCGGTAGCCCGGAGTGCGGTAGAGATAGAAATGATAGTTCTCGACATCGCGTTGTTTCACTACGCGCCAGGGTTGCCGGTTGGAAGCGGAGGGAGCCAAGCGCGTCATTTCGAGTGCCGTGCTGAAGCGTCCGGCATCATCCTTGGCAAGACGGTCACCGAACTCTCCGTCAAAGAACAATTCCGACCATGGCTTGCGTTTCGTCGCGCCGGCCAGCAAGCGCAGGGCCGAGTCGAACACTCGCCGCCGGCCTGGAGATTCCCCCACCGGGCTGACGGCCGGGACGATCTCGTCCGGCTCGGCGCCGGCGGCATTGGCGAATGCGCCGCGCTTCAATGTCCCGCCCACCCAGCAAGTGGCCAGACCCAGGTCGGTGGCCACCAGCACGGCCCACTCGAAGACATACCCGAAATCTTCCATGCAGTGCTGGCTTTCGTGAACCAGCCCGACCAGGAAATTCTGCGCGCCCTTGATGAAGCCGTAGGTGCCGAGCTTTTCCCCGCCGCGCTTCTTTTCATCGAACGACTCCAGCAGCATCAAGCGAACCCGGTTTCCGAAGGGAGCCGGCGGTGGAGCAGCCAGCGCATCCCGCAGTGCGGCCCCCAATTCAGGCTCCAGGGGTCGCTCGATGTAGGTGCGCTGCGATGATCGGGCCAGGATGATCTCGCTGACAGGGCGGCTGAAAATCATGGACCGATTGTCGTTTAGTTGGAGACGACGGTCAAGTCCAGCAGGTGAGGATATGCTCAGAGCCTTTCATCCGCTCCGACGTCCGGGCGCTCGTCTCTTGGCTGGCCGTCGATATCCTGGTCGCAGGTTCCGGCGGTAAGCGGCACTCCGGCGTTCAGTGCGCCGGCCCCTGACACGAGGTGAAGATCGCCCGCGGGCGGGTCTTCGAACCAGGAAAGCGGAGCGTTTTCGAGGTTACCTTGCAGGCCGGCTTGTCCGCCACGGTCGCGCAGGTTATGGGAGACGAGGTTGTTGAGCAGGCTCACGTCGGTATTGTCAAAGCGCCACTCGATCGACGAAAACGGCGCCTGGGAAGCGACAACGCTGTTGTGGGCCACGATCGTTCCGTGGGCCTGCTCCAGGCTGATTCCCGAATCGAAGCCGTATTCCGAGCCGAACAGATCGGTAGAGTCGACAGCGATGAAGTTGTTGCGAATCAGGCCGTCGTAGTGGCCGATGTAGCCGATGCCGGGATAAGGATCGTCTGCATAGACGCGCTGGTTGCCGTTGCCGTTTTCGCCCAGCCCGAATCCGATCCCGCGGGCGCAGTCGATGATCGTGTTGCGTTCGACCAGGGTGTCGCGGCATGAGACCCAGAAGTGGATGCCGTGCTCGCTGAGTCCCTGCTGGCACCAGAAGCCGCGAATCGTGTTGAGGCGCACCGTCCAGCCCCAGGCCTGGTGGGCGTCTATTCCGCCGGTGTAACAGTTGTTGCGGATCTGCGGCCGGCCGGCGTCGCTAAGTTCGATCTTGCAGCACTCGACGCTGCCGCGGTCTGCGAAGTATCCCCCGCCGCTGGTGTTTATCTTGATCGCCTGTTCGCCGGGGTCTTCGATCCGGACGCGGTAGATCCGCACGCCCTCGATCGATGCCCCGTCCCCGCCGGTCACGTGGATCGGATGGTAGTAGGCCCGGCGCAGCGAGATCTCGGCGATGGTCACCCGCGAGGCGGCGATGCTTACGATCTCTCCAGTCACGTAGCCCCCGTCCAGAACCACCGCCGCCGGATCGCCACTGGCCGATCTCAAGGTCACGTCGGGCGTGTAGAACGACAGGCGGCTGGAGTTGTCTCCGCCGTCCATCTGATAGGTACCGTCGGCAAGCATGATTGTAGTGTGTGGTTGTGCGTCCAGCACGATCTGGCGCAGAGAGCCCGCCTGGCCGGGCGTAACCTCGACCACGTTTCCCTCGGGAGCCGGGAGCATTTCGCAACTTTGGTCCGCAGGGCCCTGATCGCCGCCCTGATCAGCGCCCTGGTCGCCGCCCTGATCGCCGCCCTGATCAGTACCCTGGTCGCCGTCGCCCGGCTGCCCCCCGTCATCGCCCGCGTCTGCGGCGCCGTCATCCGCAAAGACCGCCCCGTCGCCGTCCTCAACCGCCCCGTCCGGCCCGGCGTCGCTACTTCCTATCGTTCCCTTGGTGCAAGCCGGCAACAAACAGGCAGCGCCAACCAGGAAAACCACCGAAGCCAGGATTGTCAGCCCACGACTAATGTCCGCCTCCGCCGGCTCGGTTGACAGAAAAGCGCGCCATGGTAATGATTGTTCCATGACCGAAGCGAAAAAGAAAGGGAGGAGCACGATGAACCTCTATCGGCTACAAGTGGCCGCGGCGTTTGTAGCGGTATTTGGTGGGTGTGGCTCCTCGAGCTCGCCCCTGTTCGACGGGTTCGTCCCCACGGGCGGGTCGGCGACGATCTTGGCTTCCACGAACTGCGACATTGACCCCGTGGGCGACACCGCGGTGGCGGGCATCATCATCGATCTGACCGACTTTGCCGAATCCTGCGAGGTGATCAACGCCACCCAGCTCTGTGGCAACAAGGCTGACTCCACCCGTGTGCTGGGGTTTGTATTGAGCGGGGAGGTCGGCGCCGCCGACACCGACCCGGTCGGCGCAGGGACCTATCGTTTCCTGGCAAATCCGCCCAGCGGTAAATTCAAGGCGGCCGCCGGGACCGCGGCCCAGGTCGATAGCCTGTGCGAGCCGCAGCCCGGCACCAAGGTGGTAGGTATGTCAGGGGGAAGCATCACCATCTCGAGCGTCAGCGATACTCGCGTCACAGGAACGGCCAGCATGCGCTTCGACAACGGTCAGGCGTTCGACCAGCCGTTCGACGTCGACGTTTGCCAGGCCACACTGGATCTTTGCGACCGCTTCTTGCCGTGCGGCTCACACGACTGCGTGCAGTGACGGCTACTTCATCATCATCGAAACCACCGTGATCAGCGCCCGGCCTCCTCCGTCGATCTTGGAGGCCCCCAGAATCGCCGTCTGGCCGTCCTTCATCTCCACGGTGGTCTGCACCACGGTGTGCTTGATTCCCTGGGCCTGCTTCCCGGCCTGCTTGACCCATTCCATCCGGTACAGGTGGAACTCCATCCGCACGGTGTTCTTCTCTCCCTGGACTACGTGCGTTTCGATGTCGACGGTGTAGGCCTGGTCCCCTCCGATGGTCATGCGCGACCAGCCGTTGGCCTCGGTTGTGACGAAGGCCTTGTCCATGATCTTGTAGGCGGTGTAGTTGAAGACGTCCTTGAGCTGCTTGGCCACCGCCTGAAGCTCTGGCGGAATGGACTTCGGTCCCTCCTTGGAGGCCATCACCAGCTTGATCGACAGCTGCAGCTGCGGCGGCTTGACGTCGAACCGCGCGACCATCTTCAACATTACGTCCACCACCGCCGGCTGGTCGACGATGGTCAGCGCCCGGGTTTTGTTCTCGAACTGCACCTGCCCGTACTTGGTCAGGTAGGGGCGCAAGAGTTGCTCCAAGGCCCGCCCGTCCGCATACTTGATCACGACGGTTACCCGTTTCAGATCCGGGCCGTGATCCCGATCTCGCCCCCCAGCGTCGGCCGCGCCGGCCAGCAGCAATATTCCCGTCAGAGTGACTACTGCAATCAGTTGCCTCCGCATGGCTACTCTCCTTTCACAGGCTCAAGTTCCGGTCGAAAACCCATACGATCTTTATCTTTGGATCATCGGTGCACATACGCACCTCGTATCGGTCGCTCTCCGCGGGCGGACGGGCCTGCTTCAGCGCCACCCCGGCATCCGCCGTGACAGCCTGCTCGACAGGCGCCTTCGGGGCGAAGTACAGCACCACCCCCACCGCCGCTGCGCAGGCGACCGCCGCCAGCGCCGCGGCCAGTGGCCGTCGACCGCGGTTCAAAGTGGGCCGCGGGTCGGGACGTACCCGCCTCCACTCCGCGGGCGTCAACTCCACACTCGCGGACAGGGCCGCGCCGGCCGCCTCGGTGCTTCGATCGAAGGCCAGCCGGCGAGCCCGACAGGCGGAGCAGGTTTCCAGGTGCTCCTCGAAGCGCCGCTGCTTCTTCCCGAAAAGATCCCCGCTTGAGTAACGCAGCCACAGTTTCTTTATCCGTTCGCAACTCACGCATCACCTCCCAGCAGTCCGGCCAATCTTTTTTTAGCCTCGAACAGATGCCAGCGCACGGTGGCCCGCCTTACCCCCATGGCCCGGGCGATTTCCTTGGTGTCCATGCCCTCGATCTGCTTGCAGACGAAAGCCGCCCGCTGGGCCGGGCTCAGCGCCTGCAGGGCTCTTTGAACTCGATCGGCGACCTGGCTTCCCTTGGCCGCTTGCAACGGATCGGGCTCTCCAGAGGGAAACTCGTCGACATCCCGTCCATCCGCCTTCCCCCTTTTGGATGCCTGGTCCAGCGCCGCCCGTACCGCCACCCGGCGGATCCAGGGCTTGAACCGCCTCTTAGGATTGTAGGAACCAAGGTGCCGGCAGACCCGCAGGTAGGCTTCCTGGGCCGCGTCCAGCGCGTCTTCCCGGTCACGGAGAATCCTGTAAGTCATCGAAAACACGGTGTTCTGATGCCTCTCCAGCAGGTTTTCCAGGGCCGCCCGGTCGCCCGCCTGAGCTTGTCGCGCTCGCTGTTCGTCCGTGATGTCCGCCAAAGCGCCTCCCAATGTCCTGAAAGCTATACCGGCCTGGAGGGGAAAACGTTGGGGATCATGCGACCTGGGGCGCCTCAAAACTACTGAGAACTCTCATCGAGAGTGGACCTGCGGTCGGAGGCAGATCACCGGGAGGAAGTCTTTTTCTTTCTTGTCGCTCTTCCCAACTGTAATCTGATTTCGGAGATCTTCTTTTTAGGCCTTCGAGAAATCTGCTTTTTATTAAAAACTTTTCTGGCACTCTTGGCCCCACTCACTCTTTTTCCACCTTGGGTCTTATTACATCTCTGCATTGCCCGAGACGTCAGGATGTCCTCAAGTAGTCTCAGGTCAAAGCTGCTGATATTCTTATAATGCAGTTTGGCGCGAACTTCTGCTAATTCTCTCTCAAGAGCTAAGACGCCAATTGCTTGATCCAAAAAGGATACAGAAGCAATTGGAATATTGTTAAAATCTATAACGATTTCATCATGATGATTCCAATAGTTTTTGAGGATCTCATTTATTATTAGACCATCATCCCTTGTGGTTATCTTATTGCCGCAAATCTCTTTGATACTGACTGTCTTAGGCATTTCCGTTTACCCTTCCTGTCTTCATAACAATATCTATTGCCGTCCCTGGAAATCTAACGCCCTCATCGTAAATCCTGGTTTTCTTGGGCTGAATCGACACCTTTCCGTTTTCGGATATGATAGATAACGTTCCATCATACCTTCTCAAGTAGTTACGAATGAAAGTTAACCCCATTCCCCCAGCCCTCTTCTTTCGGGTGGTAACACCTGGCTGAGTAGCCTCGAACAAAAGTGTTGAATCAAGCCTTGTTCGACGGTACTTCGGGAGCGTTCTAAGCACCGTTGGAATACCTCGACCAACATCGACAAAGCTAAGACGCAGTGTTCTCACAGTTGGATAATACTGAGCGCATACGAAACAACCCATCTTTGAATTTGCGTGATCCTGTGCGTTCGTCATTAACTCGATGAGTTGCATACGAAGCTGATGAAGATCATCATCGTCAAGCTTGAAATTGTACTCGGCAAGCTGCAACAGATCCTGAATGTAGCTCAGGTCGAGGCCGTCAATGTTTTTCAACTCCACACTAGTGGGCTTATTGAGTGCTTGCTTTCCTCCCTTGAGAAATAGTTTATCAAAACCGATCCGCCTTAAATACTCCCTACATTTCCCATGCGCCGGTAATCGCCCCTTGCATGTCTGACCATTATCTAGGCATGTATAGATTGCTGCGGATAAGACCGTCAACCCAAATGGTGCAATCCATTCCACGCGGCTGAGATCGAATAATATCTCTTTGTCGCGGCTCCTAATCGCGGCCGTACACTCGCGAATAATCCTTCTCGACCAGCCGACAGTCATTAGCTTTGGAAAAACGAACTCCTTCATGCGGTTCATTTCAACACACTCAGGACACCCAGTCTAGTGTAGCTTCTAGCGCCGCAACCTGTGCAGCATGCAGAGGGCACGGCCACAATTCTCTTCGGCGGAACACCCTGCGCTTCGCTTCGGGCACGATTCCGGCCTTCGGCCTCCATCGTCGAACTACTTAAACTCGCTTCGGCTCTGATATACAAGAAAGCCCCCACCCGATGGGTGGGGGCTTTCTTGTATGGCCAGGGGCGGAATACCTGCCTAACACCGGCGGGTTGTAAAACCCGACAACCACGCCGGTGTAACGGCCGGCACCGCTCCGGCCTTCGGCCGTCGCGGTCGAACTACTTGCCTCATTTCCAGTCTTGGTCTTACAAACAAAAAACCCCACCCAGAGGGTGGGGTTTTTGTTCGTATGGCCAGGGGCGGAATCGAACCGTCAACACACGGATTTTCAGTCCGTTGCTCTACCGACTGAGCTACCTGGCCGCAGCGGCAGAGGCTCATTATCTCAGTGGCTCCGCGCCTGTCAAGCGTTTCCTCTCCCCAGTATCTCCAAGGGTGTCTTTCCGGTGACCGCTGGTGTATAAGAGTCTCCCATGCACGACAACGTCATGCTGGCCTTTGCGATGACCATGCTCGCCGGTTTGTCGACCGGCATCGGCAGCGCCATGGCTTTCTTCACCAAGCGCACCAGCACCCGTTTCTTGTCGGCCTCGCTGGGATTCTCGGCCGGGGTGATGATTTATGTTTCGTTCGTCGAACTGCTCGAGATCGCCAGAGCCAACCTTGGCGCTGCCTTGGGAGCCACGCGCGGCGACTGGTGTACCGCGGGCGGCTTCTTCGGTGGCATTTTAGTGATCGCCTTGATCGACCGGATCGTCCCGTCTTACGAAAACCCCCATGAGGCACGCTCGATCGAGGAAATGTCCTCGCCTGCCGGCGACAAGAAACTGATGCGCATGGGCTTGCTGACCGCTTTGGCCATCGGCATTCACAATTTTCCCGAAGGCATGGCGACCTTCGCCGCCGCCTTGTCCGATCCGAAAATAGGCGTGTCCGTCGCCGTGGCCATCGCCATCCACAACATACCCGAAGGCATCGCCGTCTCGGTGCCGGTCTTCTTCGCCACCGGCAGCCGCGGCAAGGCTTTCTGGCTGTCGTTCCTTTCAGGCCTGGCCGAACCGCTGGGAGCGCTGATAGGCTACCTGATCCTGAGATCCTACCTCGGGCCCACCGTCAACGGTCTGCTGCTGGCCTCCGTAGCGGGTGTGATGGTATTCATTTCGCTGGACGAGCTTTTTCCGACGGCCCGCAAATACGGCCGCGGCCACCTGGCCATCTACGGGCTGGTCGCCGGCATGGCAGTCATGGCGCTCAGCCTGCTGTTGCTGTAAGCTGGTGACGGTAGTATACGAGAAAGGCTTTCATGATCTCACGCCACATCACGCTCGCTAATGTGCTGTTTGCGGCCTGTTGCCTGTGTTCGACGCCTTCGCACGCGGCTGATGATCGGCTTGACGAAAGTCTGGCCCGCATCCAGGCCATATCGAGGCGAGGCGCCGACGCCTTGGCTCTCGATCTCTATCTGAACGAACTCGGACATGTCGAATCGGCTCAACCCGATCAACGAGCGGCCTTCCTCAAGGGTCTCCTGTTGACCTGCATCAGGCTCATCGAACACGACGCCAACGAGCCCGCCATGCGCGGATTGGTGGCTTTGCTGCCGATCACCGGCGGCAAGGACGCTGAACTTGCAGAAATAGGCACCGCGGCCCGACTGGCGCTTCAGCGCTTGTGCGTAGATCTAATCCTGGCCCACCAGCCGGGCCTGGCGGTTACCGGGCTCGATGCCCTGCTAGTCGACGGGTCGGGAGACGCCATGCGCTGGGCGCTGCTGGTCAGGGCCCTGGTCGAAAGCGGGGATAACGACAAGGCTCAAGATACGCTGAAGCGGGCTCTTAGGTTATTTCCCTCGGCGCCGGAATTATTCTTCGCCCGGGCAACCCTGGCCGGTGCCCTCTCGCGCGAGGCCGTTGTCCACTCGAACTACGCCCGCGCCGGTATGCTGCTCGTCGGTGCCGCCCGCGATCTCGAAAAATCGGTCGCGCACGAGCCCGGCATCGCAAGCATCCGTCGTGCGCTTGGAAAGATCCGTTCGTCGCTGTGGATCTTCTACAAATCCACCGGCCACTACAAAAAGGCGATCGAAATGTTGCAAGCGGCCGAGGACGCATATGCCGATGCCGCGTTCCTCGATCCGCGCAACCCCGAGATCCCCTTCGAACTGGGCCGCATGCTTTTTTCCGCCCGCGACTGGATCGCCGCGGCAAACTGGTTCGATCTGGCCTACCGGCGATACCAGGCCTTGACCAAAAACAAGAACCTGACCGCGGCGGCCAGGAAAGACATGCGCAGAAACACCGATCGCTGCCTGCACAACCTGGCGGCCACCTACCATAACCGGACACTGGACGCCCATAACACCGCTCAATTCGCTCGGGCCAGGGAACTCGTCAAGCAGGCAGCCAGGTTGGTGCCTGCTTACGCCGCCCAGTCGCAGAAGCTGCTAGGTTTTCTGGCCCGCAGCCAGGCCGACTTTGAGCGCAAGAAAAAGAAACTCGAAAACAAGCCGGGGAGCGCCGATGCCCTTGTGGCTCTCGGCGATCTCCTGATGCAGGCCCGGGATTACGCCGGAGCCCGCGCGGCTTTCGAGCATGCCGGCGCACTCGCCTCCGATACCTTCTCTTCCACCCAGATCGCCGATCGTGTTTTTTCCACCCGCGAGTTGAACGGCTCCTCGCGCAGGATCGATCTGCCGCTCGGATATGTTCAAACCGAATTGGAAATTCCGAAGGATTTCGATACATCGGTGGTAGTCGATCTGCTGCAACGTGCCAACGCTTTGAACATGGGCTTCTTTCCCAATCGACTCAACGGCCCCGTGGATCTGAAGATCTTTCCCAACCGGCGCGCCTTCATCGAGCGAGCCGGCCCGCGAATCAGCACTCGACAGGCCGGCGCTTGCGTCTTCGGAAGGCTGCTGACCTTCGATGTGCCCGGTCGCCCGCGGGCCAAGTGGCTCGAGATCCTGGTTTATGAGATTGCGCATCGCTATGTAGATGAGTTGTCCTACTCCAACGCCCCACGCTGGCTATCCGAGGGAATTGCCTTGCTGATCAGCCGTGAGTGGGCTGCGCGCGACGACCGCAGGTTATACGCCCTGGCCCAAGACGGGCGTCTGGCCTCCTGGAACGATCTCGACCGTCGTCTCGACCAGGATTGGAACGACCCGGAAGCCATTAACACGATCTACCTGCAGTCGGAAAGCATTGTACGCTGGCTGATCAGACGCCATGATCGTCGGCGCCTTTTCGTTCTGCTGGCGGTTATGCGCGCAGGCGCGCCGCTTGAGATGGCTATTCAACAGGTTTATAACCTGCCACTTCTGAACCTAGAGAAGAACTGGCGCGACGAAATCGAATAGCGCCCGCAAACTCAGTCGCAAACAGTCACATTCTTACATGCCTGTGTATCGCACTCGATAAAGCCGACATCGGGTCCGCAGCCGTAATATCGCTGGTTCGGATCCCCTGTCAGGTTCATCTGATGACCGTCAATAATGATCTCTTCCCCGGTGTCTACATTGGGGCAAGCTGGATCAAGAGGGATTGCCTTGTTCGAGTTGCAGGTAAAAGTATCATGCTGCGTATTTGTGCTAATGTCGATTCCGTCGCATTCGCCCAGGCACCAGTCTCCAAAGTGATAAGCCAGGTTGTGGCGAAGTTGCACCTTGCCGGGCAAAGAATTGTGAACCTCGACGATCGTGGTCGAGCCGGCCTGCATTCTGAAGAAAAGATTGTTCACCACAGAAACGCCGGAGCTTACGTCAGGCAAGCCCTCGATCTTGACGCCGGCGACCGGAAAGTCGTAGACGAAAGTCATATGATGCAAGAACACCGGTGCATGAGCATTCTCGACAACGACTCCGTAAGGCGGACAACCTGACTCCTGGAAACACTCGTTCTGCACGCCCCGAATCCAGACCTCAGACTCGTTGTCGACAATCATTATGGGCAAGGCGTTCTCTGAATAGATCAATCCGAAGTAAAGCGCATCCGGTCCGTCGGCCGCGGGCGCCGGCCCGAAGGAAACCGGCATGTAGTTGGCTTCGATCCTCAGGTTGAAGTTCATATTCTCGTCGTACGGGTCCATGACCGGCGTGTCGCCCAGCATCAAGCCGGGCATGCTGATGTCTCCCCCTCCCTGTACCAATACGCCGCCGCCGGCGTTGCGCCCCACTCCGACGAAACCGGCCAGGGGATCGTCCGGGCCGGCCGGCGTCTCGCTGGCGGTCAGTTTCTGAGCGCCGATCAGCGCCCTGGTGACGTTTTCGAGATGGATTCCGACACCAACGTTGCCCAAGCTGAAATCATGATGGCCCGGATCGCCGACGTTGTCGAAGCCCACCCAGGTTCCATAGATCGCGAGACCATCTACGTTGCTGGCGTAGATGCCGTCTCCATCGTTGGCGACAATCACGTTGATGTCATAGCGGCCGATGTCGGGAGGGTTGGCGAGCGGGATGACGTTCGGTGCGATGCACTCCAGCTCGCGCCCGCGCCCGATGGTGACGGAGTGCGCGTTTACGATCTCGATCCCTCGACCGTTGGCCGATCCCGCACCCGAGCCGCCGACCCGCATGCGGAACAGGTGCACGTCGGACGAACCGCCGGCGATGCGCACGCCGTAGTTCGCGAAACCGCTAAGCTCGATATCCGATATCACGACCCCCCTTCCGGTGACAGTCAGGCCGGCAGCAATCGAGCCCATCTGGCCCGCCGGATGCAGGACGATGCCATCCCCACCGTCCAGGTAAGTCAGCGCCGGCAGCGGCGGCAGCGGGCCCTTGGCGGCGTTCACCTGGTAGTACTCGAAGCGCTTCGGGTTATTGAAGCCGATCCGGTGCGGCCCGGGCCGCGCGGCAGCGGACTCGATAGCCTGCCTCAGGGTCAGCGCTCCCCCCGGCGGGTTGTCCTCGTCCAGGTTGGTGTCCACCCAGATGTCCGGAGCCATGCAGGTCAGGGTGGTCGAGACGGCGCAGTACTCGTTCTCGACACCGGCCACGTCGGAGACACACCGCAAGTTGTCGCAGATGCAACCCAGCCGGCAGTCGCCGTCGACCTCACACTCGGCAACACCATTTTTGCAGTAGTCGTCCGCTTTGTCCGGCGGCGGGAGACAGATAAAATCCTGGCAGTGGCAGCCGAATAGACAATCCCGATCCTTGCTGCACTCCTCCTGGCAGCGTTCGGGGCCGAAACCCCATACCTCGGGCACACAGATCTGCCCGTCCAGGCAACCGCATCCGGCGCGACAAGAGCCGTCTGGATGACATTCGGGATATCCGTGGTTCGCAAGCGGCGGCGTGAACACGCAGGCGCCAAGCGCGGCAAGTGCGCACACAAGGGCACCCAGGAAAATAACCGCTTTCGGGATCATTGATCGATAGTAACTCGAGGCGCCGCCGGGCCACAACCTCGGATTCTCATTCCTGCTCTTCTCCACGTTCCCAGGCGGTCAGTCCCGAGGCGATCACCTTGCGCACGTCCTCCATCAAGCGCTCGCGACCATCGAGACCATAGGCAATCGTGTCTATCGGCGGGTGAACCGTGATGTTGATCTTCCCCGGCAGCAGCTTGAGAGTGCGATCCGGCAAGACGTGACGGGAGTTGGAGATGGACACCGGCAAGATCGGCAGCCTCATGTCCAGCGCCGTCATGAAACCACCCTTCTTGAATTTCTGCATGCGACCGTCTCTCGATCGCGTGCCCTCGGGAAAGAAAACCACCGAGACGCCGCCGACCATGCGCGACTTGGCGTCTTTCAGGCTCTGGATGGCCTTCTCCCGGCTGGAACGATCAATGAAGACGTGCCCCCCCGCGGCGCAATACCAGCCCAGCCCGGGAGCCTTGCGCAGTTCCTCCTTCATCACCCATCTGAACTGTCGCCCCCAGTGACCGTAGAAGGCAAGGATGTCGAAGTGGCTTTGGTGGTTAATCATGACGACATAGGACTGCCCTTTTGCGGCGTTCTTGCGCCCGCGGAAACTGACCCAAACCGGGTTGACGTGGCAGAGCGTCCAGGCCCAGAAAGTACCCATGTGAAAGGCGGCCCTCGGGCTGAGAGCGCATATCGCAACCGCGATTGAACCACACACGACGGTGAATACACCCAGGAAAGGCAAGTACACCAGGTAGGTGTAGGGCATGTAGAGCAAGCGCAGCACCCGTCGCAGCTTCTCTCCGGGTTCCTTGCTCATTCCTCTATCGACCTCAGCGCCGCAATGAGCTTGTCGAAATTGATCGGCTTCGTCAGCGCCGCGACGGGTTTGAGCCATTTGGCGTCGAACTCGCGTAAAGAGTAGGGATGGGCTGTCAACAGGATCATGGGAATATCCTTGTTCAGCGCCTCGCGCCTGGCCGAGCGGCCCACCTGGAAACCATCGATGCCCGGCAGCATGATGTCCAGGATCAAGGCATCGAAGGGCGTATGCTTCAGTATCTCAATGGCGCTACTTCCGTCACCGACGACCGTCACCTCGATACCTTCAGCCGCCAGGCCTTTCTGAACCAGCCTTTGGCTCGCCGAATCGTCTTCGACATATAGAACCTTCATGAAACCTCCCGCGGCCGGTGTTTTGGCCTGGAAAATATAACGAATGTTGCAATCATTATCAAATGCAATGCTGACGGGTTGCATTATCGGTACGGTTTTCTGATAGTATGATCGTGCCATAACCCGGAGGCGAAGAGATGTCCCGCTTGATCAAAAGCCTTGTTACCGCCTGCCTGTTTTTTCCGTTGGCGCTCTCCGGCTGCGGCCGGTCGTCGCTGATGGAGCCCGGCGACTTGTTGTCGATACGCGTCCTGCCGGACGATCCCGAAATGTACATCGGCCAGATCTTGCAACTCAGGGTGGAGGGAGTCTTCCTCGAACGTGAAGCTGACGAGTGGACCGAGGTGGTGCGCGATATTACAGGCGAGCCGGGCCTGGCCTTGCGCATCAGCCAGCCGGACGTGATCGGAATTCTCAAAGAGCAGCGCCTGATTGCCCGCGAGGCCGGCAACGCCCGTTTACTGGCCGACTTCGCCGGCCGACAGGACTCGATCAGCGTCGATGTATCCTATGCCGTCCTCTCAGGCATCGACGCCCAGCCCGACACGCTGGTTCTCGAACCGTCCGACTATGAGCAACTGGTCGTCTTGGGCAATTTATCGGACGGCTCGCAGATTGACCTCACTCAGGAGGCCGCGGGCACCGGCTACTCGTCCGATGACCAGAGCGTGGCCTCGGTGACGGTGGACGGCATGGTCTTCGGGCTGGCCGGCGGCGACACGACAGTTCATGTGCGGCATGGCGATTTCACGGATAATGTGGCGGTTAGCGTCCTGGGCGGCCCGCAACTTACGCGTCTCGATGTCTATCCCGGATTGATCGAGTTAGTCACAGGAGGTACCGCCCAACTTCACGTCGTTGGAACCTATGATGACGGCTCCACCAGAAACCTGACCGACGATGCTGGCACATCCTTCGACTCTGCCGACGAGGCCGTGGTTACGGTCTACGGCACCGGGCTGGTTGCGGCCATTGGTCCCGGTGAGACGACCGTCAGCGCCAGCCACGGATCTCTGAGCGCCGCCGCCACCGTCCGGGTGGGCAGCGGTCCGACCTTGACCTCGATCGAGATTAATCCCGCGAGCCTGAAGCTGGAGATTGGTTCGCAGGTTCAACTCCAGGTGAGCGCCTTTTACTCGGACGGAACATCCGCCGACGTGACCGCTACGAGCACTTTTGAATCGGGCGATCCGGCACTGGCGTCGGTCTCGGCCGCGGGCCGGGTAACGGCCCAAACCGCCGGTTCGACGACTATTCGCGCAAGCTACCGGAGCAAGACCGCTGTTTGCGAAGTCGAGGTAGCGCCGCCGGGTCTTACGGACGTCTCCGTCGAGCCTTCCGCGCTGCAACTTGAAGTCGGCCGGACGGCGCAACTTAGCGTGATTGCCGGCTACTCGGACGGCAGGCAAGAAGACGTCAGCGGCCTGGCCGTGTACGAGTCTATTGATCCTTCCGTTGCCACGGTCGATGGAGGCGGCCTGGTATTGGCGCTGGCCGGCGGCGCGACAAGTGTGCGCGCCTCTTTCGGGGGCTTGTTCGATAGCTGCTCGGTGGCGGTCGGCAGCGTTGATCTGCTCTCGATCGAAATCATGCCGGACACACTAGAGCTGGACATCGGTCAGAGCGCGGCGCTCAGCGTTCGCGCTCATTATTCCGACGGGCACATCGAAAACGTCACGGCGCAATCCGTCTTCGCATCCAACGCTCCTTCAGTGGCTTCCGTGCAGCTCAACGGAATGGTCACGGGACAGGCTCCCGGCACGGCCACGGTCTCGGCCGGCTTCGCCTCTCTCGAGGCAACCTGCTCGGTGCGCGTCCGGGCGCCGCTTCTCGATCATATAGAGATCACTCCGTCAAGCGCCGTGCTTGAAATAGGCGACTCGCTTCAGCTTACGGTACGTGCCTACTACTCGGACGGTTCGCAAGCTGATGTCACTCAGGAGGCTGTATACGACTCGAGCGAGCCGATGGTGGCAAGTGTGCAAGGCGGCGGTATGCTGACCGCCGTCGGTCCCGGAAGCGCAGAAATCTTTGCCACTTTCATGGGAGTCGGCGATAGCTGCGCGGTGCAGGTCAACGCCCCGGTCCTGGTATCGATCGAGATCTCACCGCACTCGGCCAACCTGATGGTGGGAGAGATTCTACAGTTTACAGTCACCGGCTTCTACTCGGACGGCAGCAGCATGGACATGACGGCGCCGGAGACGGGCACGACCTACGAATCGTCGGATGCGAGCGTACTCCGTGTCTTCTACTGGGGTGAGGTTTTGGCCGTCTCGGTCGGCGGGCCGGTGACCGTCACCGCCCGCCTGTCGGGCTTTTCCGACACGGCCACGCTGATGGTGGGAACCGTCGAGCCGCCGAGCATCTCGACGCTTTCTCCGAACAGCGGCCTGCAGGGCACCTCTTTGCGGGTAGTGTTCTATGGCAGCGGGCTTCTGGGCTGCGACGTATCCTGCGAGAACCCGGGCATCGCGGTCAGCGCTTTGAGTTATTCTCCGGACGGGAACCAACTCGGGGCTACCTTCGACATCGCCGCCGGCGCTTCACCCGGCGTCGGTCAAGTTGTTCTTGAAAACATGGCCGGCAGCGCCTCGACATCGTTCGAAGTTATCGAGAACAAACCACTCGAAGACCTGGTGATCAACGGCCCGGGAGTCGTTTACCTGGAAGGCGTCCAGGCCTACCACAACATCATAATCGGCACCGGGGCCACGGTTTACGGCACCGGAAATGTTCCGCTGCAACTTCTGGCCACCGGCGACGTGACAGTCAACGGCGAGATAATAGTTTCGGGCCAGGACGGCGTAAACGGTTACTACGATCCCGCCGACGGCGGACGGGCCGGACCCGGTGGCGGCGGTGGCGGCGGCGGCGGCGACGGTGATTCGGCGGCGCCCTCTTCGGGTGGAATGGGAGCGCCGGCGGGCACCGCTGGCGGGCAGGCCGCGGGCGCCGGGACACCCTCCGGAAGCGGCGGTGGAGTCGGAGCCGGTGCGGGCATCTCGGGCGGTTGTGGACAGGCCGGCGGCGGGGGCGCTTTCGGCGGCGACGGCGGCAACGGTGGAGGCGACTCGGGTCCCGGAAGCGGTGGCCAGGGCGGCACGGCCAATGCCACAGGCTCGGATTTCAACGGCGGCAGTGGCGGCGGAGGCGGCTCGACCTGTGGCCCTAATTGCGGCGGCGGCGGCGGGGGCGGCGGCGGCGTGCTGGTGATCTCGGCCCTTAGCGGGGGCATGGTGGCGATTCGCGGGGCGTTGTTCGCGGACGGCGGTAGCGGCGGCGCCGGTCACGTCGGTACCGGCGCCGGCGGCGGCGGCTCGGGTGGGCGTATAGTTATCACAACAACCGGAGGATCGCTTGTCATCGAAGACACTATCTCTACTCGCGGCGGTGACGGAGGTCCGGCCTACCGTTCGGATGGCGGCGGTGGCGGCGGCGGTGGCAGAATCATCATTGACGCCGGCGAGGGAACCGTCGACGACAGCCAGGGATACTACGACGTTTTCGGAGGTGCCGGCGGCGTTTCTCTCGATCCGCAACCCCAACAGCCCGGTTACGATGGCCTCCCCGGAGACCCGGGCGTAGTCGACGTCAGGCCGTAGCCCATCCTATGAGGAAACGCACGCCAAGGATAGTTGCCGAAGAGGAACGTGTCTTAGCCGAAGTGCGAAAGACGCTTGCCTCGGCTCCGCGACCCACGTCAATCTCGCACTACGATCGTGAGTTGGTCAGGCTGCGTGACGCACTGGTCGAGGAGAAACTGCCAGACGATCGAGCCCGGATTCTGGAACAAATGGATCGCCTGGCCGCCATCTCGACGGCGCGGACTCGCTACTCTCCCGACCAGGTTGATCCAGCCAGTCCTTACTTCGCCCACCTGGCATATGTAAACGATGAAGATCGCCAACGTGACATCCTGCTGGGCAAGCAGACCTTCATTCACGGTGACGTGCGCATCGTCGATTGGCGGAACGCCCCTATCAGCAAAATCTTCTACCGTTACCGCGAGCGTGACGCCTTCGTCGAGGAGATCGCCGATCGCAGGATGGCCGGCGAGGTTCTTTGCCGGCGCACCATCACCATAGTCGGAGGCAGGCTGCTCAGGGTGGCGGCGGGAAGCCGGACCTACTTGCGCACCGACGGCGCCTGGCACGAAGTATCTTCGAGCAACGCTTCTTTCGGTGGCGGAGCCGGATCTGCCATTCGACCGGACACCGCCCGGCCCGTCTCGATTGCCCGCGAAGGCAGGCGCCTGGGCTCGGATCTTGAACACCGGCCGGACAAGCACTTGCCGGAGATCGCCGCCTTGCTGGATCGCGAGCAGTTCGACCTGCTGACCAGCGACGGTGGAAAGCTGCTGGTGGTGACCGGCGGAGCGGGATCGGGCAAAACCACCGTCGGGCTGCATCGCATAGCTTTCTTGCACTTCTCCGATCCCGAGCGGTTCCGCGCCAGGCGCATGCAGGTTCTGGTATTCGGGACAGCCTTGGCGCGTTACATCTCATGGGTGCTTCCCGCGCTGGGTGTCGAGGGAGTTCCGGTAAAAACACTGTCCGGCTGGGCGGCCGGTCAACAGCACAAACATTTTCCAGAGTTGGTGCGTCGAACTACCTCATACACACCGGCCAGCGTCGTGCGGTTCAAGACCCACAGGATCATGATACCCATGCTGACCGAGGCCGCCGGCGCGTCTCCCGGCGCCCGGCCGGCCGATTTGTTCGACGAGTTGTTCACCGATCGCGGCTGGATCGCGTCCGGGGTCAATCGATATGCTCCAGGCGCATTCAGCAGGGAGGCCATCGACGAAATACACGCATGGTGCACGCGCTTGCAGTTCGCCCGCGCCGACGGTGCCGGCGACGACGACGAGCAGCCTTGCTACGACGAAGAGGATGCCATGATTCTCTTGCGCCTGTATCAACTCCTCAGAGGACGGCTGATGTGGTCGAAAAAGCGCAAGCTGTCTTACGATCATCTGATGGTGGATGAGGCCCAGGACTTCAGCCCGCTGGAACTGGCGGTACTGATGGAAACCGTGCGCGAAAAATCGGTCACATTGGCGGGCGACAGCGCTCAGAAGCTGACCGACAACGATTTCTCAGATTGGTCGGAGGTTCTTTTGGCTGTCGGCCTCGATCACCAACTGGTATCGCCCCTCAAGGTGAGCTACCGTTCCACGCGCCCAATCATGGAAGTGGCCAATGCGGTGCTCGGACCGCTTGCGCCTGATGAACCCCCAAAAACAATCCGGGACGGCGAACCGGTAGAATTGCTGCGTTTCGGCGGAGCGGGGGCCGCCTTGACTTTCCTGGGAGACGCCCTGGGCGACCTGCAAAAACGCGAGCCGAAGGCCTCTGTGGCAATTCTGACCCGTGACCAGAAGCAGGCCCAGCACGCCTATCGCTGGTTGCGGCGTAACGATCTGACTGAACTGAGCCTGGTACTCGATCAGCGATTTTCGTTCGGACCGGGTATTGAGATTTCAGACATTGCCCAGACCAAGGGTCTTGAATTCGATTACGTGGTCTTACTGGGCACCGATGCCACGAATTATCCGGACACACCCCAGGCCAGGCACCTGCTGCACGTGGGCATCAGCCGCGCCATCCACCAGTTGTGGCTGATTAGCTGGAAGCGGGTTTCGCCGCTACTGCCTGACTGGATCGAGGCACGCCTGGCTGGATAGTCGTCGTCACCGGCGACATACAATTATTGCCGATAGAAAAAACAACAAGCCCATCAGCGCCAGGCCCGGCCGGCCGGGCGTCGAGCAGCCGCAACCTCCGCCGCAGTCTTCGTCAACCTGACCATCACAGTTGTCGTCGGCTCCGTTACCGCAGATCTCCTGGCCCCCGGAATCCGGCGTGCAGGCGTACTCGCAACCATTTGTCTGATCGCCGTCCAGATCGACGAAGCCTGTTTCGCAGGCCACCAATAAGCACTGGCCGTCGCTGCAGCGCTGGGCGGCGTTAGGCAGGTCGCAGCGCGCTCCACAATCGCCGCAGTTTTCCAGGTCGCTGGAGGTGTCCAGACAGGCCCGCCCGCAGTTCGTACGTCCCGGGCCGCACTCGCTGTCGCACTGGCCCAGGTCGCAAACCTGTTCCGGACGGCAACTCCAGCCGCACTCACCGCAGTTGTCCGGATCGCTTTGCAGATCGAAACCTTCATCGGTCTGGTCGTCACAGTCGTCGTCGACATTGTTGCAAAGCTCTTCGGCATCCGGATGGACCGAGGCAATTCCGTCGTCGCAATCCGCGCCGGCCGGACAGTTTTCTCCGTAGCCATCCCGGTCGTGGTCAATACAGCCGCAGTCCGAGTCGTCCAGGTCGGTCTGTTCGTCGCAGTCGTCGTCAATTCCGTTGCCGCAGTCCTCTTCGGCCCCCGGATTGATCGCGGAGGTATTGTCGTCGCAGTCGTCGCCGCCGCAAGCCTCGTCTAAAAAACCATCCGCGTCGGCGTCCGGACAGGCGACGCAACTTCCCAGGCAGCAACGCGGCTGGTCGTCCGCCACCAGCCAGTCGCCGTCGCAGCTATCGAGCGTCGAGCAGCCCGTGCCGCTTTGGCTTGCGCAGTCGGGAGGCCGCGTCACGTCTATTCGCACATGCGGGTCGCTGTAGGGGCCCTGCACACCGGCGGCGTCCCGGGTCTTTACCCGAATATACCAGTCGCCCACGGCCAACTCGAAATTGCTCGGTACGATCCATGAGCTGTCGGCGCCCTGGATCCAGTTCGAGTCGATAAGCGCCGCCGAGTCGAAGGTCGCAACGTCATCGACCTGCACACGGTAGGCGCCCTGCGTGTCCCCGGCCTGGCTACTTTTGTAACTCCAGAAAAAGGCTGGAGTCAGATCCGCCACTTGCCCGGTTGTCTGGTAGTCCCAGATCGGCTCTCCTGCGCCGCTCTCGAAAGCTCCCAGGTCAACCTGCCCGCCGCCGCCGAGCGGCACGGGTAAATCGGCGGGTCCTTTGTCGATCGCAAATGCACCCGTCGCCAGCGAATAGTCGTCGGAACCGGAATTCGAAAAACCCGGATCCTGGTACATGGCGCCCGGTCCGGCGTCTCCCTGGCCGTCGACGTCGGCCGTGTTGCCAAAGTATAGGTTGCCGGCCAGGCCTGTATCGGCCATTAGTGTCAGGATCTCGACCCCGACGGTGTTGGATGCGAAAATGTTGCCCTCGATGCGGCAACCGGCCAGTCGGCCGATTTCGATCGCTTCCTGAAAGCCGACCAGCGTGTTGAGCAGCACCCGTGTATCCTCGGCACCGTCGAGTACTATGCCCTGCAGGTTTCCCCTGACCAGAAGGTTGCGCTGAACCGTCACCCCGCGCGCTTCGTTTATGTATATCACTCCCTGGATAGCGGGATTGTCCTCGAAGACATTGTGCTCGATACGGCAACCCGTGCCTTCCGGATAAGGGCCGACCTGAACGGCGTGGTTGCTGTGGGAGCCGAAATGATTCAGCGCGATCCAGGTATCCGTGGCCCGATCGTCGACGGCACGCTCGCTGGCGCTATCGAAGTTGTTTCCCAACACCCGAACGGCGATGCTGGAAATCACAACCAGGTCTACCGAGTCGGCCATCTGCGAGCCGTTGCCTTCGAAGGCGCAATCTGCAACGACTGCGTCCGAACTCTGTTGAATTGCCATTCCATAACCGATGAAGTTACGGATCAAGAACCCCCGGACGACGACAACGCCGTCGTGGAAAAGGCTTACCCCGGCCGGGTTCTGCAGGCCGCCCTCGGCAACCGGAACCACCCCCTCGCCGTCGATGACTGCCGACTGCCCGTCGGGATTTTCTGCCATGATCACAAGCGGCAGCGAACGTGAAGGCAGAGGGTTCATGTCGGCCGGGGTCAGCTGTTCATGGTATACGCCGTCGCGTACAATGATAGTATCCCCCGCCCCGGCCAACTCCAGGGCTCTAGCGATGGTTTTGAGCGGATCGCCTGTGGATCCCGTTCCGCTGTCCATTCCCAGATCGCCGTCGACATAGAAACTATCACCCGGCCCGGGCTGGATCGGATGGAAGGCTCCCTGCGGTCCTTCCGGCCAGGCCGGCTCGGCCCCGACTGCATCGGGAAATCCGGGATCGGCCATGGCCGGGAAACTCGAAGCGACAACCAGCGACAGTGCAAGAAGCAGACGGCGCGACATCATTACCTCCGGGCAGGTCGGGTCAGATGACTATTTGTACCCGGAAGCGTCTGTTTTCTTCAATAGATCTATAGACTCGCCGTTCAAATTCAGGTTTCAGGCGTGCAGATGACATCCTCCAGGAAACCGATGTTGTTGTCCTCGCGGCACTCAGAATGTATACCGGCGGGCTTTCCGGCGGCGGCGTCCCAACCCTGGTCGTCGGCCACCACGTAGATCGTGACCGGCTGGTTTATTGGAGGATTCATCCAGACGAACGGAACCTGTTCGCCGTCGCCGGGTTTCAGCAGGCGGGTCGTGTACTCGGTGCCCAACAGTGTTCCGCCGCTTGCCGGATCGCCTCGGTAGAAAGAAACCGGAACGCCCGGCGGAGTGTCCTGGCTGCCGCGGTTGCTGACCTCGGCCCAGACAACTATGCCCGCGGTCATGCAAGCCGCCGCGTCGAAACCCAGGATGCGGGCCGTCAAGTCGGGGGCGTTGAACATCCCCGCGCCCTGGACGTTCTGGCGAAAGTTGTTCAATCCGGGCATCAGCCAGTTTCTCTGGGCGTTTACCGGGATTGTGCCGTTTTCGTTGACGTTGGTCACATGGTAGGCGTGCTGGTTCCAGATCCGGCGCGTGTCCACCCAGTTGTCCTGGGCGTCCTGGTATACCCGAACTCCCTTGAACTTGAGCGGGGCGTCTTCCATCAATGTGTTTTCGGCGATGACAATCTCCGCGTTGTGATCTCCGTCGACGTCGGCAATCACCGGGTATTCGCAGGCGGTCAGTGACGAGTGCGGCTGCTCGTAAAGAACGGCGCCGTCACGGCCGCGCAACACCTTGAGCGAGATCTCATCGGCGTATACCACCTCGGCCCGCCGGTCGCCCTCGAAATCAAAGACCGCCGAACCGGTGATATTGGAACTCGAGTCACGGCTGGGCACGCTCCAGATGACATCGCCGGTGGCGCCCCCGAGCACGATGTAGACATCGGCCCCGGCCAGGCCGATATCGGGTTTACCGTCCCCGTCGAAGTCGGCTATTGTGGGCGGGCCGAGCAGGCCGCAGTTGGGCACACATTCGGGCAACTGGTTCAACTCCTGTGCGGTACGCAGCCAGAGTATCTCTCCGTTTATCGAACTCTGCAGGCGCACGGAGCCCCGCGAGACGACGACGATCTCGGGCTGGTCGCCGGTGTTGAAGTTGGCCAGTGCCACGAAGCCGTCGCCGTTGCCGGTGTTCCATATTTCGTCACCGTCGGCATCGTAGAGGGTGTCGCCGGTGACAATCTCCATCCGGCCGTCACCGTCGACATCTGCGGGGACGGAGAAAGGCGCCGGTGTGCCCGTGCCGGGCTGGCTTCCACGGGAGCCGGACTTGTGCCAGCGGATGGTCCCGTCGGCATTTACCACCGCCGCCCCGATGACTATCTCAGGCAATCCAACTCCATCGACGTTGGCGATTGCCGGCCCGCCCCAGCCGACCACCAGTTGCTCGCCCGTCGTGGCCCACTTGAACGTGCCGTCAGACTCGAAGCAGATCAGATCCTTGCCCCCGCTCTTTCCGGTGACTATCTCGGGCAGGCCGTCGTCGTCGATGTCTCCCACCGCAATGTTGGAAACCGGGTGAGTATAGTAGGCCTCGTCGGTGACGCTGAAAATCGGCGCTCCGCTGCCTCCCGTAACAGCCCTGAGAACGCCGTCCTGCGAGTATCCGCGATCCTTGCGGAAAGAGTTGAAAAGCACCGCCGGAACTACAAAGACGTCTCCCCCAATCTGCCCGGTGAGATCGGCTACAACCGGGGTCATCATAACCTCGTCCCATTCGGGGGCCTGCTGCGGATTCTCCCATGCCCACTGTTGAACCGGCGTGAACACGCCCTCGGGCGGGATGTGCTCGCAAGCCGGCTGCGGATCTGGATGAGCTTCCCAGGAAACACAGCCATCCAGTGAGGGTTCACAATACTCGTCGTTCAGACACTCGTCATCATCGCCCTCGAAACAGTCAGGATCAGGGCTAACCGTCACGCAAAATCCGTTGAAGCAAACCTCAGGATCTACGCAATCTCCCTGGTTCTGGCACTCTACCAGTCCACCGCCGTCGAACGTCCCCATGTCGCCGCGATCGTAGTGCTGGCCGCCGTCGCCGTCCGTGTCGCCCCCATCACCGTCCAAATCCCCTCCCCGGCAACGCCCCTCGATGCACGTCTGTCCGGCCGGACAATCGGCGTCAATGGCGCAGTGACGACCTGAAGAATCCTGACAGGCACCGCACAAAGGTACGACAAACGCAAACACGCACAGCGGCTGTAGGGTCCATCCCGGGTTTTTCAGCATGAAAAACCTCCCTCGAGGTTCATTTCTTCGGCTCGCCCAGGTAGCCGGCATAGTGCCCCAGCACGTCGTTGATGAAATCGGCCAGGCTCATTTCGTTGTTCTCGGCTATTCTCCGCAGTCGCTCGAAACGGGCGTTCTCGATTTGCAGGGTAATCGACGTATGACCATCCCCGGCGGCAGAGCCCGTGATCTCGTCCTTGAGGGCACACTCCGGACCAGGGTTCGTCTTGGGTTTCTTGAGCAAGAGCGGTTTTTCAGCCTGAGTGCCTTGCCTCAAGTCTGATTCTTCCCGGCGGCCCTCGCTTACTCCTTCAGGAAGATCGACAGGCGTCGGAACAAGCTGGGTGCCGTCCTCGTACGAGTCTTGCCGATCGTCAAACGACTCATCCTGCGACCTTGGCGAGGAGAGTTCGCTCGCGTAGATCTGCTTCATGAAGTTCGAAAGGTGGATGTTCGAAGGCGAAAAGACATGCTGAGACAAGAACTGATCAATGTCATATTGCATGTCCCAGGCCGTTTGATAGCGCTCTTCACGGTTTCTATCGAGAGCCTGCATCAGGATCTTCTCGACCGCCTCGGGGACATCCTCCTTGAAGTATGTCGGGGGATATATCTTGCCCTCGATCACGCTCTTGAGAACGTGGATGTCGGAGCGACCGGAAAAAAGCTTGTGGCCGCTGATCCACTCGTAGAGTACGACACCCAGGCTGAACAAATCTGAGCGGTGATCCACGGGCTTGCCCTTGATCTGTTCCGGGCTAAGGTAACCCAATTTGCCCTTGATCTCGCCGGCCCGAGTCTCTGACACCAGGTTTTCGGCCTTGGCAATCCCGAAGTCGAGGATCTTCACCTCGCCGTCGAACGAGACCATGATGTTCTCGGGGGTCACGTCGCGATGCACGATGTTCAGCGGATTGCCTTGCTCGTCGCTTTTACGATGGGCGTAGTATAGCCCCTCGCACACTTCGCGGGCGATCTTGAGCGAGTACTCGAGCGGAAAGGAAATGCCCATCTTCTCGGCCTGAGGCACAATAGCCCGCATGTCATGACCGTTGATGAACTCCATGGCGATGAAGTAAGACTTGCCGATACGCCCCAAATCGAAGATCTGGGCTATGTTCGAGTGGTTCAACTCAGCCGCCAGCTTGGCTTCATTGAGGAACATGTTGACGAAGGCCGGCTCCTCGGACAGGTGCGGGCGGATGCGCTTGATGACGATTGTTTTGTGGAACCCTTCCATGCCCTCCCGGCGGGCCACGAAGATCTCGGCCATGCCGCCGACGGCGATGCGTTTGAGCAGATGATATTTTCCAAACTTCTGAATCAAGTTCGCCCCAGTCATTTCCCACCCGCAGAGTATAATAATACTTCATCTGTGCCGCCTCGCGCCATGTTTCGATTCGGATAGTTGGAAGCGTCATTTTCTTGCCCATGGGGTTTCTTTGACCATAGACTGAAGAGGATCTCGCAAACGAGGATCGTGACCATGACGCAACTATGGATCAGAAACGGCCTGGTGTGGACCGGCGGAGACGAACCAAGGGTTTTCTCGGGCGGAGTGCTTTGCGATGGAGACACAATCGTTGCGGTCGGGCCTGACGGCGATCTCGAGCCGCGGGCCGGTGATGCGAGAACCATTAATGCCGGTGGACGACTGGTCGTGCCCGGTTTCATCAACGCACACATGCACCTTTACTCGACCTTCGCCCGCGGATTATCACTGGGCGGCAACCCGCCGGAGAACTTCGTCGAGATCCTCAATAAACTCTGGTGGCGTCTCGACCGCACCCTGACCTTGGAAGACCTGGGGCCCGGTGCGGAAGTCGCGCTGCTGGATGCGCTGCGCTCCGGGATCACCACGATTATCGATCACCATGCAAGTAACAATGCCATCGACGGCTCCCTGGACGTTCTGGCCGGGGCGGCCGGCAAAATCGGCTTGCGGCTTTCTACCTGCTACGAAGTCTCCGACCGCGACGGGCGCGACAAGCTAAAGGCGGCCATAGCGGAAAACGTGCGCTTCGCTCGAGTTGCCAAAAGCGATCCGATGCTTGCCGGCATGTTCGGCCTGCATGCGTCGTTCACACTCTCGGACGACAGCCTCGAGTTGTGCGCCGCGGCCGGACGTGAAGCCGGGCTGGCCTTCCACGTTCACGCGGCAGAGGCTGCTCCCGACGCCGAGGACGCGCGCCGCCGCGGCTACAAAGGCGCGCTTTCGCGTTTGCATACGCGCGGTTTGATCACTCCGGGCAGCCTGGCGGTTCACTGCGTTCACACTAGTCCGGAAGAATGGGCCCTGTTGAGAAAGGCCGGCGCTTTCGCCGTCCACAATCCCCAATCGAACATGAACAACGCCGTGGGTGCGGCGCCGGTACAAGACATGATTGCGAAAGGTGTCCAAGTAGGCATCGGCACCGACGGCATGGAAGCCGACGTGCGCGAGGAGATCCGGGCGGCTTTCCTGCTTGGACATCACGCTACGGGCGATCCGCGCAGCATGTGGAGTGAGATAGAATCGTTGTTGGCCGCCAACCGCAAGATTGCCTCGAACTTGTTCGGCTGCAGTCTGGGAGTGCTGGCACCCGGCGCAATGGCCGATGTAGTGGTGTACGGCTACTATTCGCCGACGGCCTTCAGGCCTGAGAACTTCACTGGACACCTGCTGTTCGGCTTTTACCGCACACCCGCAAGCACCGTCGTCATCGGCGGCAAGGTGCGTCTCGGAAACGGCGTTCCGGTGGATATCGATCCCGCGGAAGTCGCCGCTCGCGCTCGGGTGCAGGCGCGCAGCCTGTGGTCCCGTTTCTAGGAGGTTGTTATGAGAGAGGGTCCTAGCATTGCGTCCGTTATTCTGACCGCTTTCATCACTGCGGTGGTCACCGCAGTGCTTACGGTCATCGTCATGAACAAGATCCAGATCGGTCCGTCGTCCGATACTATCACGGTGCCCGACCTGAGAGGTCTGACCCAGGCCGACGCCCAGGTCAATCTGGAGGCCAAGGGCCTGACACTGATGATCGGCGGCAGGAAGGCCGACCGGATCGCCCCGCCGGGGACGGTCGTCTCACAGACGCCGCTCCCGGGCGGAAAGGTAAAGCCGGGCACGACCATATCGGTTACCCTGGCCGGAGAGGCGCCGGTAGTGCCGGATCTCGGCGGGCGCACCATCGCCGAGGCCACTGTGCTGCTGGAGCAATCCGGTTTCAAGATCCAGGTCGGACAACCAGCTCCATCTGACACGGTCGCCAAGGGGCACATTGCCAAGCAAGTGCCTCCGGCCGGCACTACCTACGAACCGGGACGCACCATCGTGGTAACTCCCTCGGACGGTCCCAAGGAGGTTTCTGTTCCGCGCCTGGTGGGCTTGCCTCTCAATAGCGCCAAGCAGGTCATTACGGATGCCGGCTTCAAAGTGGGCACAATCAAGTGGGGCTACAACGAGGACTGGGGAGCCTTCATAGTTCTCAAGCAAGATCCCGAGCAAAACGCCAAGGCCAAGCCGGGCTCGACAATCGAACTGACGGTCAACGAAGATTGACGATT
Source organism: uncultured Myxococcales bacterium (assembly GCA_964513625.1). Lineage (GTDB taxonomy): Bacteria > Myxococcota > B64-G9 > B64-G9 > B64-G9 > DATKYQ01. The sequence continues at coordinate 51,305 of CAZENH010000009.1, forward strand.
CGCAGGGGACCAGATGGAATCATCCCCTGTTTTGTCTCGTCGCCTCCTTCAAGATCATGAAAGCAGCAAGCGTTGTTGTAATAGTGCTTGCATGTCTCGTCGTCCATCGACGATCAGGAGAATGTAAACATTGTTGTCTGTGAATTGGTAAATAATGCGATAGGGTTTGAAAAATATCTCGCGATAGTTCCGAATGCCGATCGAGAGCAATTCTTTCGGGTAGGCTCCACGTCCGGGATTTTCGGACAGACTGTTGAATGCCTTTTCGATCCGATCGAGGACGCGACCTGCTTTACCGGGGGCATCGTGCCTCTCGATGTAATCATATATGTCTTCCAGGTCGCGAGCGGCGTCATCGGTCAAAATCAGCGGGTGGGCCATCAACGAGTTTCCCGCCGGCTACGAAGCCGTTTGATGACATCTGCGGCGGACTGAACCTTGCCCTCTTCGATCTGACGAACGCCAAGCGCCAGAATTTTAAGCAACGCCATGGTCTGTTGCGTCTGCTCGTAACTTTCGATGTTCTGCATGACAACTTTGGCCTCGCCGTTCTGAGTTATGACCAGGGGTTCCCGTTGTTTAGCAAGATTTCGTATAATCTCCGCGGCGTGAGCCTTGAGATAGCTGATTGGTTTGATCTGACTTGAGAATTTCACGTTCCACCTCCTTCAGGGCATGACCAAATATAGTCCATAAACGGGTCAGACGTCAAGGAGAAGGAAACTTATGGAGGTACATCAGCGCACTTCGAGGAATCCAGGAATACGAGTATGCCTGCTCTGTTCAAATAACCCCATTTACCTCCAACAACAACATCACCCAAGCCCTCATTGAAACGCCCTGCATTATCGAACCTGGGTTCAATAACAAGCTTGCCGGTCTTATCTACGAAACCCCACTTGTTGACAATCTTGACCGCAGCCAACCCCTCCGAAAATGATCTGGCAGCATTGAAACGGGGCTCGACAACGAGTTCATCGACACGGTTGACGTATCCCCACTTGCCACCAAACTCGATGGCTGCCATCCCTTCGGAAAAGTCTTCGGCGTAATCAAAAAATGGAGCAATAACGACCCTGCCGGAATTGGGGAAAGAGGCGGAGGCTTCGTGGGCTCGACCATCGAGCTTACGGTCAACGAAGATTGATGACTCGCAGGTGAGCGCCGAGCCGGATGCCTCGCGCTTCGGCCAGGTTCCCGTCGCGCAGCGCGAGTTCCAGGTGGCCGGACGATCCGAGCAGCGCGAGCATTTGTCCGCTTTCGACGGCGCTGAATACTTCTGAGAGAGCCAAAGCCGGATGGCCGTCGAGTTCGACCGTCAGATCGGCATCCGACCCCAGGCCGCGTAGTTCCGCGGCCTTGATGTTACTGATGCAGTTTCCAAAATGATCGATGTGGATTATCTCGCCGACCAATCCGTTCTCGATGGGCATGACCGGGGGAATCGGAGAAGGCCTGAGCCTGGTCAGCAACGGCCCCAGGGCCTCGAAGCTTGCTCCGAGCGCCAGGTGTGCAGCCGCCGGGGCGAAGATATCTCGCCCGTGAAAGGTCTTGCTGACCTTGGGAAAAAAGAAACGCTGTTCGCGAAGTTCGCGGGCCTCCAGGTTCGCTTTGCCGAAACGTTCTTCCGCCATCTGCCAGACAAGGCCGAAGATTCCGTTGTCGGGCCCGATGAAAGTGTAAAGCGGTGTTCGCAGGGCAACGGCCCGGCGTTTCGTTCCCACACCGGGATCAACCACGGCCAGATGGATCGTGCCCTTGGGAAAATATCCCGCTGCCACCTCGAGCACCAGCGCGGCTCCGACTATGTCCTGCGGTGCGACCCGGTGCGAAAGATCGACTATCCGGGCGGCCGGGCAGATGCCCAGGATGACTCCGCGCATTGCTCCGACGTAGCCGTCGTCGGTGCCGAAGTCGGAAGTCAGCGTGATTATCGGACGCTCGCCCATGTTTGCAAGCATACCTCGTGTGAGCAGGGGATATCCAGTCTTGTCACCCGGCCGGGATCCGTGTTTGTCAGCGGGCGACAAACAGAGGTAAACTCGCGAATATGCGGGCACGGTTTCTCACTTCTTACGCATGGTTCTTTGCGCCGGCGCTGGTGGTGTTTTTTTTCGGAGCGCAGTCGTCCGCCGTGGACGGGGTCTCGGTCACGGCGCACTGGACCGGCAGCAACGAAAATCTCTACGGAGGCTACGGCCAGATCGTGCGCCACGATATCGTCGACAGCCAGGTGGTCGGCCACAGCGTGCTCTACGACAACCCCGCCAACCCGGCCCGCAACCCGGTAATCGCGCCGGACGGAAGCCGGGTGGCCTTTCTGCTGCAAGACGGCTCGATAGCGGTAATGAGTATCGTCGGCGGGCAGGCTACCATACTGCAGAGCGCCCAGTCCCACGGCGAGGCGTGTTTGGACTGGCCTGCCGGCGACTGGATCTACTACACCAAGGGGGGCTTCAGCCAGCCATCGGGCTCGAAGCTGCTCCATCGGGTAAACGCCGTGAGCGACAGCGACGAGTACGTACTCACTTTCCTCAAGGACGACGGCGTCACCGAGAGCGGCACCTGGCGTTTTCATATCGCCAATGATCTCACCCGCTCTTCGATCCGGCCCGACGATACCAACCCGATGCCGGCCGGCTGCATCACGGCCTTCGATCTCGTGAATGACGGGCACCTGCGCAGCGATCGCTCGCTGGGCTCGGTGGGCGACTATCGCTGCTCGACCGGCATCGATCCGCAGGGCGTCTACATTCTGGAGGGCAACCAGGCGCACGACGGCGTCAGCATCCTGCGCTGGGACGATCTCTCGGAGGTCAAGAGCTTCCTGTGGACGGACACCCTGAGCTGGGGTCCGGATACGGCCGACACCGGAAACTCACACAACCGCAACGCCTGGTCGACCAATTCGCAGAAATGGTTGTGTATCCACATCGGTTTCGGCACCCGAGGCGCCCGCGGGGCAAACCAGATGTTGATCAACTGGGTGGACGAGGAGCGCATCGTCGTCTCCGAGAACCAGGACGACGAGTCGCCCCGCAAGTTCGACGACGCCGGTGATTTCTGGGTCGGTTCGGCCTCCCCGCAGCCGCCCCAGATTACCGTCCAGCCGCAGGACCTGACCGTCTCGGTCGGGGAGTTGGCCCGGTTCGACGTCCAGGCCACGGGCTCGGGCCCGCTTGGCTACCAGTGGCAGCGCGACGGCGGCGACGTCCCGGGCGCCAATGCAGCTACCTACTCGTTCACGGCCGATATCTCAGACGACGGCGCCGGTTTCCGATGCCTGGTTTCCAACTCGCTCGGCTCGGCTACCAGCAACTCGGCTGTCCTGACAGTGCTGGGCGACACCACGCCGCCCGTGATCCAGGCGGTCAGCGCACCGGGGGCCCCCGACTCTGTCTGGGTGACCTTCTCCGAACCGGTCGCTCAGTCAAGCGCTGAGACCGCCGCGAACTATGCAATCGATCACGGGATAGGCATCAACACGGCAACGCGCCAGGCGGATCCGGCCGTAGTCTTGCTCTCGGTCACGCAGCTTTCCGGAGGCACGAGCTATACCTTGACAGTCAACAATGTCACCGACCAGGCCCAGCCGCCAAACGCAATCGCGCCCAATTCGACCTTCGGCTTCAGCTACGCCGATCAGAATCAGGCGCCAGTGGTGGAGGCCGGGCCCGACGCCTCTGTGCGTGTCTCGGAAGATCTGTTGCTTTCGGGCTCGGCCAGCGACGACGGCCTGCCAAGCGGCAGTTTGAGCTACTTGTGGACGTTGACATCGGGCCCCGGCAATGCTGTTTTCAGCGCCCCTTCCGAGGCTTCATGCTACGTCCGCCTCGACGCAGTCGGCGACTACGTGCTGCGCTTAATGGTAGACGACGGCGACAAGAGTGCTTTCGATGAGCTGGCCGTCTCGGTCACTCCCCAGCCGTCTATTACAATTGTATCGCCGGCAGGCGGCGAAGAGTGGCAGGCGGGCACGACCCAGACCATCCAGTGGACCGCGATCGAGGTCAGCAACGTCAGTCTGGACTACTCGACGGACGCAGGCCAGAACTGGCGCACCATCTCGCCCAGCGTCGACCAGCAAAATGATCCCGGCCTGTGGGGACACTATTCATGGAACGTGCCAAACGATCCCAGCCAGCAGGCCATCATCCAGATTAGCGTCTACTCGGATCCCGACAACGCCGTGCGTTCGAACCCGTTTACCATTCTGGGCTCCGGTAATCCCGAGATCCACCTGCTCAGTCCATCGGGCGGCGAGACCATGATCGGCAATTCGACCTTCGAGATAACCTGGAACACGCTGGACGCCGAGGCGGTGGTGCTCGAGTACAGCCTGGACGGAGGCGATAATTGGCAGGCAATCGCTCTGGTCGATTCCAGCCAGCAGGCGTGGTTCGACTATCCCTGGAGCGTACCCAATGTCTCGACAGAGCTGGCCCGAGTGCGGGCCAGGTCTCCCGGCGGGGGCGCCGAGGACAGCTCGGATCTTTTCAGCATCGAGCCCGAAGCCGGGCCGGCGGGGGATCTCGAACTGACTTCGCTGACCATTCAGGGCGAGATACCACCCGAGGCCCGCGGAACCGACAGCTTGACGATCGGGGGGAAGGATTTCCCAGTGGCGGACGACGGAAGTTTCGAGGCCGAAATCACGGTGCCCGGAGGCGCCGAGAGATTCACCTTCGAGATACACGCCGACCGGGAACAATCGAGCTGGAGCCGGGTTACGGATCTGAAAGTCGCCCAGACAATCCCCGGGCTTGGAGTATCGGCCGCCGAGCTGCGCGAGTTTCTGGGAGACAAAGACGGCATACTGGCATGGGTCAATGCCGGCGGGCAAATCCAGGTTCTCGATTTCAGGCAGGCCGATCCGCAAGTGCAAACGCTTTCGAATACCGCCGACTGCGTCAACCCGCTCATCTCTCCCGACGGCACGCGCATCGTATACAGCCAGGGACGGCCCAACGGCCCCAAGTCGATACACGTTCTCAGACTGTCCGACGGCGAGTCCAACCAGATAGCCACGGGTGACATCGGCTACTGGCATTTCTCAAACTCGGGCGACGAGTTCATCGTCTACTGCGACTGGTCTGATAAAAACGATAACGGCGCGGGCGGAAAGACATACAGCATCCAGCTCGCCGCCGGCGATATCGCTCCCGCGGGAAGCGCCAACGAGATTCTCGATCGAGCCATGGACGCCGGACCCGACGCCGATCTGGTCTGGCTGGGTCAGGTCTACGGCAACCTGTGGGCTCACAACCAGACGAGCGGTGCGGACTACCCGACCGACAAGTTTTTCCTTGAAGGCGGCTCTGTTGCCGATCACCAGACCTGCAACGGCTCAATGGCCCCCGATTCCAGCGGGCGGCTGATGTGTTTGGTTATCCCGCACGATTTCATAAGGATCTTCAGCTACGACATGGGCAGCGACACTTTCAAACAGACCTCGGAATTCCGGCTTCCCCGGGGAATGACAGAATGGGAGTTCCCCGAGTGGTCAACCAGCCCGGGCTTCTTCAGCGCTATACTGCGCGCAAGCGACTTGCAGAATCGGCTGTTTGTCGGAAAGACAGCCGAAGGCGATCTGGTGCCCGAGCTGCTCGAGATCAGCGGCGAACAAAGGGGAGCCTCAAATAGCCATCTGTGGATCGAACCTTGACGGTATCGACCGAAATACCCGTGGCCGGGGACAGATCCGGCCTGGAACGGCGCATCATGCGCAAGCTCGGCCGGGCCGTCTTTGACTTCGGGATGATCGCGGAGGGCGACCGCATCCTGGTGGCCGTCTCCGGCGGCAAGGATTCATATACCCTTCTGCATACGCTCGAGATGCTGCGCCGCAGGTCAATAGTCACTTTCTCGATCGTGGCAGTCAACATCGATCACGGTTTTCCAGGCTATCGAACGGATCGCATTGCTGCCTACCTTGAGTCTTGCGGCTTTGAGTACTTCATGAGCCGGCGCGATATAGCCCGCCTTATCGAGACCAAGCTGAAGCCGACCCAGACCGCCTGCGCCTTGTGTGCACGCCTGCGCCGGGGCGCGCTCTACGACCTGGCCCCCGAGCACGGTTGCAACAAGATAGCCCTGGGACATCACAAGGACGACCTGATCGAGACGCTGCTGCTGAACATGTTTTTCGCCGGCGAGTTGAAATCCATGCCGCCGCTGCTGCACTCCGATGACGGGCGCAATATCGTGATCAGGCCGCTGGCCTACGTCGACGAGACCGACATCGCCGCCTACGCCGCCTTGCGCGAATTTCCAATCGTGTGCTGTTCGTGTCCCGCCTGCGGAGTGCGAGACAATCAGCAGCGCCGGGCGATGAAGATCATGCTCGAAAAACTCGATGATCGACACCCCGGTTTGAAGTCGAGCATTCTAACATCCATGCGCAACGTCGATCGCGCCAAACTTCTCGATCGATCATTCCTCGACTAACCGCTGGTAGGCCCCGATCAACGCCTGGGCCGCCAGATCGACCTGCGCGGCCGTCGTCGATCTTCCGAGCGATAGACGCACGGCACCCAGGGCCGCTTCCTCATCAAGACCCATTGCCATAAGGACGGACGAGGGCGCCTCGCCGCCTTCATGGCAGGCAGAGCCGGTCGAGGCGGCGACCTCGGATGCGATTTCGAGTATGGCGCTGCCGCGCACTTTTGGAAAGCGCACATTCAGGGTATTTGGAAGCCGCTCAGCCGGGTGGCCGTTGAGGGCGATACCGGCAACGCCGGTTTTCAGCCGCTCCCAGAGTTCGTCGCGCAGGGCAGACACGCGCTGCGATTCGTCCTGCAGTGTTTCCCTGGCAATCTCACAGGCCGCGCCCAGCCCGACGATCGAGGCCACGTTTTCCGTACCCGGACGCAGCCCGCGCTCGTGGCCCGCGCCCAGCGTGAACGGGCGCAGCGGGGTGCCGCGCCGGACGTACAGGGCGCCTACGCCTTTTGGCGCATACAGTTTGTGGCCGGCTACAGAGAGCAGATCGACGCCAAGATCGGTAACTCGCACGGGCAGCTTGCCGACGGACTGGGCCGCGTCGGAGTGCACCAGTACGCCTCCGCGGGCACGGGCGTCTTTAGCTATACGCTGGATTGGCTGAATGGTGCCAACTTCGTTGTTGGCGTGCATTATGGTTACCAGTGCCGTGTCATCCCGCAGCTTAGAAACAACTTGCCTGGTCGAAACCTGTCCCCGCCCGTCGACCGCGACCCTGGTCACTTCATAGCCGTTCCGCTCGAGATGATTGCAAGGGTTGGCAACGGCCGGGTGTTCGATCACCGAGGTAATAACGTGCCGTCGCTCTGGCCGGGCCGCCATGACGCCGCGAATGGCCAGGTTATTAGACTCTGTCCCGCCCGAGCTGAAGACGATCTCGTCAAGCGTGCAGCCGAGCAAGTCGGCGACCTGCTTGCGGGCTCGCTCCACGGCATCATGAGCCCGTCGCCCGTAGGCGTGGCCGCTCGAGGGGTTGCCGAAATGTTCGCGCAGGTAGGGCAGCATGCATTCCAGCACTTCGGGCAGCAGCGGGGTAGTCGCATTGTGATCCAGGTATATCACAGCACCTCGTTCATGGCGCCCGAACGGAAGCCTTCGAGATCGAGTGTAACATATGTATAGCCGAGCTTTTTCAGGCCGACAAGCAACTCGGATCTGACCTTGGGATCCATGCTGCGGATCAACTCTGCGGTCCCGATCTCGATCCGCACCAGGTTGCCGTGGTCGCGGGCGCGCACCTGCCTGAAGTCGGCCCGGTGCAGAAGATCCTCGGCCCGTTCTATACGATTGAGTCGCTCCTCGGTAATCTCGTCGCCATATGGAATCCGAGAGGCCAGGCAGGCCGCCGAGGGCTCGTTCCAGACATCAAGACCTCGCAGCCTTGCGAGAGTGCGAATCGCCTGCTTGTCGAAGCCCAACTCGATAAACGGCGAACGCACTCCCAGTTCGGCGGCCGCCCGCATCCCGGGCCGGTAATCACCCTGGTCGTCGATATTTGCACCGTCGAGCACGACCGCCAGGTTTTCCTCGGCGGCCATCCGCACCAACTTGCCGAAGAGATGTTTCTTGCAGTGATAGCAGCGCTCGGGGGTGTTGGCTCGAAAACCGGCGTCTAAGAGCTCACGGGTTTCGATCACAATGTGTCGGGCGTCGAGCTTTGCGGCAATCCTGTTTGCCGCCTCGATTTCCCTGGCTGGAATCAGGGGCGAATTCGCGGTTACGGCCAAAACCCTGTCGCCGATGGTATCCGTTGCCGCGGCGAGAAGCAGGCTGCTGTCCACGCCGCCGGAAAAAGCCACCAGCGCGCTTTGCAGCGATCGCAGGTAGCTCTTCAACTTCTCGTATTCAGCGTTCATCGGTGTTTTTCCCTGTTCCACTCTCGCCCCCGGAAATCAATGTCTCATGATCTCACAAAAACTTGCGCCCTCAGGGCACGCCCTGGAACAACCAGGTGCTCAGGTAGCGCTCGCCGGTGTCCGGCAGAACCACGACGATCAGCTTTCCCTCGCTTTCAGGCCGACGGGCCACATCGATCGCCGCCCAGACGGCTGCCCCCGATGATATGCCGGCCAGAATTCCTTCTTCTTTTGCCAAGCGCCTGGCCAGCGAGCCCGCGTTTTCCGAAGTCACTCCGATGACCTCATCCACCAGATCCATGCGCATCACCTTGGGTACGAATCCGGCCCCGATGCCCTGGATCTTGTGCGCCCCGGGCTTGCCGCCCGAAAGAACCGGCGAGTCGACGGGCTCGACGGCCACGGCCCTGAAGGACGGTTTGCGTTTCTTGAGCACATCGGCTACGCCGGAAATGGTTCCCCCGGTGCCCACACCGGAAATCAGGATGTCGATCTTGCCGTCCGTGTCTTGCCAGATCTCCTCGGCCGTCGTGAGTTTGTGGGCCTCCGGGTTGGCGGAGTTTTCGAACTGCTGCAGGAGCAGGTAGTTCTCGCCAGCGGCAAGTTCCTCGGCCTTGCGTATCGCCCCCGGCATGCCCTCGGCTCCCGGAGTCAGAATCAACTCTGCTCCCAGGGCGGAAAGCAGCTTGCGGCGCTCTATGCTCATGGTGTCGGGCATTACCAGAACCAGCCGGTAGCCGCGCGCCGCTGCCACGAATGCCAATGCTATGCCGGTGTTGCCGCTGGTCGGCTCGACTAGTACTGTATTGCCCGAGATCTTTCCCGCTTTCTCGGCCGCCGTTATCATACCCAGACCGATGCGATCCTTGACGCTCGACAGGGGATTGAAGCTTTCCAGCTTGGCAACCAGCTTGCCGGGCAACCCCGCCCCAATCTTACCCAGTTCGACCAACGGAGTATTGCCAACAAGTTCGGTTATGTTTTTTGCGATTTTCATCCCAGCCTCTCTTTCCGCCAGTGTTCACTTGCCCTAGCCCCAACTGCCTTCAAAACCAAACATACCCATGTCAAGCATCTTTGTAGACTATATTGATGGATCTTACTAATGTCAATAGAAATTGTTTTCTAGACGTTTTCAGGTGGTATATTTCTTGCTAAATTATTGAATAGATAGTCTATCTCAAAAGAAATGGAGGCAAGCCATCCATGGCCGGCGACGACACTGACGAAACGACAATTCCTGAAGAAAAAGAGGATTTGCAAAGGACAACAGACAGCGAAGATTCTTCGCAGGTTACCAAGCACAACATTGTTTCCGGATTCCTGACCTTCATCCCCCGCTTGTGGGGTAACTGGATTTCGCTGACCGGCACGGCGATCACAACGGTATCAGCCTGCACAATCATCCTGGCTTTGGCCGCCCAGGCGGTCTCCGATACGACCAGGCCCTATACCTCGGCGCTGGCTTTCCTGGTCATGCCCGCCATGTTCATCTTCGGTCTGCTTCTGATTCCATTGGGTCTCTGGTTCGAGTCGCGGCGCAAGGCGGTGCTGCCCGATCCGATCCAGGCGGCATTCCGGGCCGCGGTTAGCGACCGACGGGCGCGCAGGCGGATAGTATTTTTCGCGACGATATCTTTTATCAACATCGTTATCGTCGGTGCGGCCGGACACAGCGCCCTGGTGTTCATGGACTCGACCGCCTTCTGCGGCAAACTCTGCCACAGCGTGATGGAACCAGAGTACAATGCATACCTTCGCTCGCCGCACTCGCGGATCAAGTGCGTCGAATGTCACATCGGCTCGGGCGCTTCCTGGGCGGTCAAATCCAAGATCTCCGGGCTGCGACAGGTCTGGGCGGTGTTGACCGGTTCTTATCACCGGCCTATCCCCTCGCCCGTCAAGGAGTTGCGCCCAGCCCGCGATACATGTGAACAATGTCACTGGCCGGCCAAATTTCACGGTAACCGGATCGCCTTCTTCACACACTTCGAAAGCGACCGCGAGAACACGCCCCAGGTCAACGCGCTGCTGCTCAAGGTGGGCGGGGCCGACGCCCACGGCCGCTATCACGGCATCCACTGGCACGTCAGTCCGGATGTGCAGGTACGCTACCAGGCTTTGGACGACAAGCGCGAACGAATCGGCAAGGTCACCCGCTTGGAGAAGGGCAAGGTGGTTGCGGAGTTCGCCCCAAAGGAATCCGGTACGCCGGGCGTGGGGGAAGAAAGGGTCATGGACTGTGTCGACTGTCACAACCGTCCCACCCATACATACGATGGTTCTGCCGAAGCTGCCGTCGACAAGGCACTTGCCTCGGGCGCTCTCGATCGTAGCGTTCCCTTCCTGCGGGAGGTCACGGTCGGCCTTTTGAAAAGCGAATCTACCGACCGCGAGCATGCCGTCGACATATTCGCCCGCGAGATGAAAACGATCTACACCCAACGGCACAAAGAAATCGCTCTGACTCCTGAAACAATCAATTCACAGGCACAAGCCCTGGCCGAAATTTACAGGCGCAACATTTACCCGGCCATGAAGATCGGCTGGGACACCTACCCCAATCATCTTGGACACAACGGTGAAGAAGAAGACAAACGTGGTTGTTTCCGCTGCCACGACGACAAACACGCAACCAAGGACGGCAAGACCATCAGCCAGGATTGCGATCTGTGCCACGAGATCATGGCCGAGGATGAAAAACCCGCAGACTTGCCCGAATCGCTTCAGGGGCTGGCGCAGCTTACCGAATAAAAATAGATTGTATAGAAATATGGGGGGAAGGCATGGGCCTTCCCCCCATTGTCATGTCAGTTGCTAAGATCCTGGATCATGGTGGCGTTGATCACGTCCTGTACGAAGCCCGGGTTATGGACTCCCTCGCTGCCGTCGCCGTGGAGCAGGAAGTAGTTCCAGGCGGCCCGGGTCATGTTGCCGTCCATTCCAAATACCAATGTGTTTCCGGCTGCGTCCAGATACAAGTCGCTCAGGTCGACGTCGATGATATTGGTCATGCCCGAACCGAGATCGACCTGGTTCGCCATGCTGAGTTCTAACGCCTCCTGCCCATGGATTTCTGTAAGCGCCGCCGTGTCGACCGTATTGGCGGTCAGATCCACTTGCACCAGAGTCCCGCTGACGTCGACCCAGAAGCTCGACAGGCTATTGAGATTGTCCATGGCCTGCTGGCCTATGTAGTCACCCAGCGCATCGAGTTGGGCCTGCATCGCGTCCTGCAGGCCTTTGCCGTCGAACTCGCCGTGGCAGTTTGCGCAAATAGACAGGCTGGCCGAGAAGGAGTGGTTCGTACCACCCAACTCGTAGCTCAGATCGGCGGGCGGGTCGGTCTGCTCCATGTGACAGTTTGTGCAGCTGTCGGGAAGGTACGAGTGCGCTGAGCGCCTACCGACCGAGACGAAGTAGGCGTTTTGGCCCATCAGGACGTCCGTCTGCGACGGGGTGTGCGGCGCCGAGAAGTCGCCCGGGTCTCCGGCCGTATCGTTGTGCGCCCCGTTGCGCGTGTTGTGGCAGGTCATGCAGATCGCGCCGCGCCCGACGCCGATTGCCGCGAATCCGGCCGGAAGCATGGGTGTGCTGCCGGAGATGCGAACGTTTGCGTTATTGGGCTCACCCGTGGCCGAGCCTTCGTCGTGCGGATCGTGGCAGACCGTGCAGGTCTGGGGCTGCACGCTGGCGTCGGTCATTCCGAGGTCCGCCAGTTCCTGGACCGTGGCATTGCCACCCGCTCCCTGGATCCATTTTGTCAGATCGCCCTGGTCGATCCAGGCCAGGAAACCCTGGCCGGAATGGCAGCGGCCGCAGTGCCCGGCCATCGAGCCGCGGCCCTCGACGGTCGCCTGCTCGATCGAGAGATCGAAGTTGGCGTGTCCGCTTCGCTGCCATTGCTGGAAGCGTCCGTGGCGTGCGGGCTCGCCGTGGCACGAACCGCAGACGTCGGCGCTGATGCTGACGCGCTCGGAGTCGCCGGTGGTGCCGTTCATGTGCAGGTCGCTGTTGTTGGGACCGTGGCAGTTCTCGCACTGGATGTTGGCCAGTTTGGCGGTGTTGGGGTAGTCGTTGAGCACTGTAGCCCAGTTGTCTGCGCCCGCATGACCGAGCAGGCCGGCATTCAGGAAATCGGAAAAGTCGGAAGCATCGTCGACGCCGCCGTTGACGGCTTCCGTGTTGTAACCGACCGTGTGACAGACAAGACAACTCTCGCCGTAATGGCCGCCGGCGTTGAGGTTGTTGGTGAAGATCTCGGCATGGCCGGTCTCTTTCCACTCGTCGAACTTATCGGGCGCTCCGCCTGGTTTGTGGCAACTGGTGCAAGCGCCGGCCTCAGGCCGTCCGTTGGCGTCCATGCCGGTTATCCCGCCTTGCCAAGTGCCCGCAAAAATGTCGAGACTGTCGCCGCTGACCGAATCCGTCAGTGTGTACTGCCCGGCAACATCGGGTGTGAAATCGGGTATTACCAGTGTAGCATCGTTGACGGAGGCGGCAGAACCTGAAGGCTTGGCTGTCAACGACCAGTTGTAGGAAGCCGCGCCGACACTCTGAACGAGGACGGGAACATCGAGAGGTACATTCCTGATGCCCGGGTTGACTTTGAAAGGTAGTGCGACCGTTACATCCACGCTGTCGGTGTATACTCCGCTCGAGGTGGTCACGCTAAGCTGATACTCGGCCATTTCGACTTCTGCCAGTGCGTGCGGGTTAATGCCCAGCACCATCAAGCGGTCTGGGACCATGAGCAATTCGGCAAGGGCCGCCTTGTATTCCGGCATGCCGGCCAGGGTCACGGTGGCGGTGTCAGTGTCTTCGCCGTCAATGACCGCGTCCGGCGCCTCGCCTCCGCTGCGGGTCCAGGCGTAGCCGCTGATTGTCGATCCGTCCATGATCTCGACCGTACCCATGAGGGTGACATCTCCGCCCACCGCGCCGGTCTGATCGCCGCCGGCGCTTACAATCACCGGACCTTCCGGCACCAGGGCCACGTCCCGCACCAAAGCTCCTCCGGCCACTATCGAGATCTTCTCCATAGCGGAGGTGAAGTAGCCTTTCTCGAATGTGAGCGAGTAGCTGCCGACTGGCAGCTCAGCGCTATAGGCTCCGTTGTTGTCGGTGCTGATGGCGATGCCGACGTCCGGGTCGAGCGTCACCGTCGCCCCGCTTACCGCCGCCCCGCTCAAGCTATTGGTGACGGTTCCGGCGATCAGTCCGAGCGACTGGCCGGCGCAGTCCGCGACCGTGCAACCGCCGTCGCCGTCGATGTCCTCGCTGGCCACATCGCAGCTTCCATTGCCGTCGAGATCCCAACAAGCAGATCCGGCTTGCCCGGGTTGCCCGTTACTGACCGTCGCCGTCGTGCCGTCCTCACACGAGATGGTACTGCTTCCGTCTCCATTGTCGGTCACGGTGCAGTTGGTGCCCGAGGGACCAATCGGCCCGTCATCGCCGGCCGGGCCCGTGCAAGCTCCCAATCCCAGGCCGAGAGCAGCCAGGCCGAAGACAAGCGCAGCAAAGCTGACTGCATTCAGTTTCCCGAGATAGTTCACATTGTTCCTCATATTTTTCTCCTTTAATAAAAAGCTATTACAAATCGAGTCGCGTATCCAGTTGCAAAAATTGTACCCAATAGATGAAGCTTGGAAATCCGGGCGAGATCTAGAGTCTTTTAGGATTCAGCCAGATCTTCCAAGCTGTTACAACCAGGCAGGGTGTCTTTTGCTAGTCCAACCCGTGTCATTCAGCTTGTTTTGGGCTCAAGATAATTATTAGCGAATCAATTTGACACCTGTCTGCGGCGCAAAGTCGTCAATGCGTGTCGAATTGGAACCATATTCCGGTGGCGCTGGAAAGACCGGACCTTTTCGCAATCATCCGTTTCCGGGGTGTCCGTCCCCAATCCTGTTTCCCTTGCCTCTCAGGACGACCGACGCGACCAGCGATGCCGCGCCCAGGGCCGCAACGGCTCCCGCAGCATACTCACCACCCAGTGAAGGCAAATCCAGAAACAGCACCTTGAGCGCCAGGGCTCCCAGGCCGATCAGGGCAATCCAGCGCAGGGGCTGGCTGCCGGCCCGCTTGCCTGCCACCATCGCCCCCATCGAAAATAGTGCCAATGTCCAACTCTGGGCCAATTCGAAAGCGTTTGTGCGACCGAAAACGACCACAAGTCCGACACGAACCGATCCGAACAATACGGCAAAGGCCATCGTCAATGATATCACCGAAGCCGCTCTGATCACCACGACGGCGCTCTGGTCGAGATCCTTTTCAGAGCGTCGCACAAAGACGTAGTGAAACAACAGCAGCACACCCAGTGAGAAACCTTCGAGAAAACATAATCCGCACTCTTCGATTGGCACGCTGAGCAGATCCGTTCTTGCTACCGCGACCGCCGCGGCCCCTACTACCAGAATTTGTGAAAGCAGTTTTAAAGACAAGCTGCGTAAGACTCGACCGGCCCAGAAAACTCCCAGCGCAAGTATCGCAAGCCCAAGTCCACTCGGGTCGAGTATCAAAAGCCCCAGGGCAATCAGCAGTGAACCGGCCAAAGCCAGCCCGATGTCGGCTCGATTTGGCCGGCGCCCGCCGAGCCAGACGGAGGCGCAAAACAGAACGACTCCCACCACAGGTGCCGTCCGGGCGGTCGATAGCGGGGCGTAGAAAAACACCAGGGCGAAAGCCCAGATGCTTGTTAGCCCTAGCCAGGCGGCCTCACCGGCGGCCAGCCTGCGGTAACCGGCCAGATGATTGACGAGCACGGCAATCCAGAAGATCAGCACGCAGACAATCAGTCCCAACGAAGTAAAAGCTGGAATGCCTTCCCTGCGCACCGCGGCCATCACGGCCAATCCCAGCAACGCACCCGCGGCCGCCAGCGCCATCGTACGCAGCGCGGACCAGGCTCGCCAGACAGACACGACCAGCGCCAGACAGCAAAGCCCGACCACCGCCGCGGCACGCAAGACCAAGGCATCAGGCGACAAGCCCAGGCCGGCCAAACCGATAAGAGACAACCACAGGCCAAAGGCCGCAAGGATTCGCCGGCGGCACAGCCCTCCCATGAGCTGCGCCGCAGCTCCGAATCCAAACAGCATCGTTGCGGCAGCATCCGCCGAAAGTGCTCCCAGCCGGTGGTAGCTCTCGAGCACCAACAACGCGACCAGCACGATGCCGCACAGCTGTAAAACCAAGGACAACCTGCCTGAAAAAATCCTGCCGGCCGGCCAAACGGGCCCAATCAGCAGCAGCGCACAGTAGGCCAAGCCCGCTGAAACGCCGGCCAGCGGCCCGAGCCAGCCGCTTTTAGTGGCGATGCGCAGAAGTAAAGCGCCAATCAAAACGAAGCAGACAATTGCCAGCGACGCTAAATAATCGTTGGCGGCCAAAGCAACCTTCTCGGGTCGGATCGAGGCGGTCTCCGTATCAGCCTGGTGCAAATTATTTTGCGGCCCGGTCTCAAGGCGCGCTACGCGCGCTTCAAGGCGTAAAAGCGCAGCCCGGTTTTCCTCTATCAGATCACGGATGCCGCTATCGTCCACAAATCCCCCCGCGAACCGTCAGCCCGAATCTCCGGCGGCTCCGGGAAACAACGGGATCGCCCGGTTGAACAGCCACAGAATTCCGAAGGGCAAGGTGAAGATAATAGCCGCCATCACAAGTCCCTCTTTGTCCCACAGCCCGGGAAAGTAGCTTGTGAACCCGCGCATCGACTTGGACAGCAGTTGACCGCCGATGACCACGTTCCAGCGCATCAACAGCACCTGGAACAACAGCATGGCCGAAGCGATCCAGGCTAAAGCGTTGGCCACGCGCCGACTCAATCGAAACAGCACGCTTATGCCCAGCAGTACGAACGGAATCAGCGAGAAGATCAAAAGCTGCAAGACCACGTACGAAAAGAAAAGCTTGTTCTCGATCAGCCGTGACAGCACTTCCCATTCCTCGGTCTGCTTGTAGGCGATCGATAGCACCTCGAGAAGTTCGAGGGCGACGGCCACGATCATGAAGCCCCACAGGTAGCGGGTCATCGACCTGACGCAAGCGTGATCGGTCTTCCAGCCGTTTATCCAACTTACGATGTAATAGTGGAAGATCAGCACGGCGATTCCGGAAACGATGGCCGAGAAGATGAAGATCACGAACATCAGCGGAGTCGACCACCACGGGTTGGCCTTCAACGATCCGAACAGGAAGCCCACGTAGCCGTGCAGCAGGCAAGCCAAGGGAATGCCCAGCCCGGCCAAGAAACGAGATATCTTGTGATCGGCCCGCCTGGTGGCGTCGTTCTCTTCCAGGTTGAAAAGCAGAATCAGCCTGAACAACCAGGCCACGGGGCCCTTGCCCTTTGCCCGGGCGATGAAGTCGCCGCGCATGACGAACCAGATCTCGAGCACGACCAGAAGCATATAGGTGGCATAGATGTAGCCGAAGCCGGCCATGGCCGAACTGAAGTGCGGGGTGATCATTATATTGAAGGCCCGTTCGGGATGTCCAAGGTGTATCAGCAAAGGCAGCGTCGCGAAGAGCAAGAATACGAAAGCCGAAGCCAGTGAGAAACGGGCGATCGGCTTGAGTTCCGAGCGACCGAAAACATGGTAGAGCGACGAGACGATGAAGGCACCCGCCACCAGCCCGGTGATATACGGATACAGAACGATCATCACCGTCCAGGTGACGTTGGCCTCGTTTGGAAAGACGAAGTTCACTAAACCACCTCACGATCCAGGCCCAAGTAAAAACACTTGGGGTGAGTACCCATCTCGGGTTTCAGCACGCGGTATCGTTGCTGTTTGAGCAGGATGGAAAGCTCGCAAGTTGGATCCTCCAGATCCCCGAAAATTCGGGCGTGCTTGGGGCAGGCCTGCACGCAGGCCGGAGGCAGGCCGCGGGTGATGCGATGGTAGCAGAACGTGCACTTGTCTGCGGTGTGACTGCGCGGGCTGATGAAACGCACGCCATAGGGACAGGCCTGAACGCAGTATCCGCATCCGATACAGTGCTCGGAGTCTACAAGAATGACGCCGTCACGCGTACGGTAGGCCGCGCCGACGGGACATACCTGGTTGCAAACCGGCTTCTCGCAATGGTTACAAAGTTTCGGTACGAAAAAGGCCTTGACTACGTTGCCGGGCAACTCTTCGAAGACGAAGTCGTCCTTCGTGGCGGCGTCGACAGAGACTTGGTCGGCGGCGTCTATCCGGTAACGCTCGACCCATGTTCTGAAGTAGCCGGGCGGCACGTCGTTTTCCGCCCGGCAGGCCCGCATGCAGGCGCAACAACCTATGCACTTGGTAGTGTCGATCGCGTAGGCCCAGTAATGCTTGTTCCAGTCGTAGTCTTTCTTGCGAGTCCCGGGCGGCGGGGACGGTAGGCCGCAGTGGACAAGCAGCAAACCGGATCCGGCTGCCAGGAACTTAAAGAAATCGCGGCGGGAAATATTGTCGTCACGGCTCATGCTTGCAAACCTCGCGTAACTTGTGAATCTTGTCGCGGTGGCAGTCGATGCAACTCTTTTTCCGATCTTCGGGTTTCTCGGCCACATCGTCGAGATGATCATCCGGCCAGTCGATACCGGGCGGGGCGCTGTCACTCCTGAAATCGGCATTGCCATGGCAAAGCAAACAGAAACGCGGATCGGCGTCGCGGATGATTCGCCCGGCGAACTCAGACTGCTTGACGAAGATATGACAGGTGGTGCACTCGATTTTCTTATGAGGCCGGTCGGCGAAATCACGTACGATATCCTGGTGACAGTACGAGCATTCGAATATGGCAGGGTGATTCTCGGGCCGCGCCAGTTTCTCGTTGATCCTGCCGATGTGGCAGTCGCGGCAACGCTGTATCAATGGGTGCAGGCGAGCCTTTCGCAGATCGCGGTCCATGTACAGCGGTTCGTGCGGGCTGTGACAGCGAGTGCAAGCGACGTCCATGTCCTTGACTCCCACGAATCTGAAGTGTTCACGCCAGCGGATCTGGGGAAACGCCCCGGGACGGGCGGCAAGCTGACGGTGGCAAACCAGGCACTCCGCCTTGCCTTTGGGCTTCGGCAGTTTGTTCTTTTTGGGATCGGCCGCGTGCTTCCACCCCGGACCATGGCAATCCTCGCAAGGCACCGAGGCATGGGCATCCTTGTCGTGCAGCGCGACTTCCTTTTTATGTTCATGGCAGCCTGCGCACCCGTCCTCGCCAATATGGCGCGGTTCGAAATCACGCGCCTGGTCGACTGCCGCGGCACGGAAATAGCCGTAACGTCCGAAAGACTCGGGAACCGCCAGGCGGCGCGCAATCAGGGCCGCCGCCAACACCAGGGCCACCAGGGCAAACAAGCGGAAGGTATGCCGGTAATCTGCAACGGGCAGTTTTTCTCCGCCCGCGATCCTGTGGATACTGAGCAGTTGATCCAATCCCAGCGTAGCCAAGACTACCGTGCCGCCGCCCGTAAGGACCAGCAGCGCGATAGTCACCGAGGACTGCTCTTTACTCAGGCCGCCGTAAATTATTGCTCCCAGCAGAACGGCGCATATTGAAGCGCCGGCCATCAGGCCGGCAGCCAGAAGTCTTCTCTTTCGATTCACGATCTGTTTTCCCCTTTTTACTTTGCCAGGGAGAGATCCGTAGCAATTTATGTGCCATTACCCACGAACAGGATCCCTTGTGGAAAACAGTGGAGTGGCACGACTGTTGCTAGACCTTTTTACGGACGAACTGATTGCCAAGGGGTTGACATTGAATATTTGCGCCCGAATAGAGGAATTGACCGGAACGAGGCCGCTGGTTGAGCCTGACGTTCTAGGAAATACCAGCGCCTACATGGCAATTGATCGGGATGATGTACTCTCTTTGGGCTGTGAGTTGTATCTGGTGCGTGGAAACGCGCGCGAAGGCCGTTTCGGTCTGCACGATCAGCCAAAATTCTGGGTCAAGAATGCAATTGCGCTGAGTGACGGGCGCCGCGTAATGCTCAAACTAGTGTTTCACGAGAAGTTCAGCGTTCGCATCGGCAACATGTCCTTCAGGTGCCGGCGCAGCGAGCAGAAAGAAGCCCGGGTACTCGACTTCGTTCGGGGCGACCCCTGTTTCATGCAGGGAAAATCGGTGCGTGACGAGCGCAGCAACCTCGTGCGCGTGCTCGAGTTCATTCCCGGAGACGACCTGCTTACTCACGTGGTCATGCAAGAAAAACCTCACCAGAAATACTTCAACGAGGATTTTCCAGATTTACTGGCCAATACGATCGCCGCCTTGCAGGGGATCATGCGGCTTCACCAGGCTGGCCTGAGTCACGGCGACATCCGAAACGACCATATTATCATCGATCGCGGCTCGGGGTGTTTTCGCTGGATCGACTTCGATCTCGAGCAGGACTTCACTGATTTCGATGTCTGGAGCGCCGGCAACATCCTTCAGGTCGTGGCCGGTCAGGGGTTGGTCACCACCCAGCGGATCAAGCAAGAGTTCCCGGGCAGCCTGGCCCGCTTTAATTCGAGTGATGCCTCGGTCTTCTTTCCGCACCGCATGATGAACCTGCGCAAGATCTTTCCCTACCTGCCCGAGAAGCTCAACGCCGTCTTGATGCGCTTCTCGGCCGGCACGCAGGCGTACTACGAGCGGATCGATCAGATAATCGTCGACTTGTGCGAGGTTGCCGAGGCACAGGGCTGGACGTGTTCACAGCCTTCGTGAGCTTGGGGCAATAGTGCGCAACAGAAGCATAGCCTTCGATGTCTCCGCGATCGTCCTGCTGGTGATCACCTCCCTTTTGGCGGCGGCTTTCCTGATATCCTACCGCTGGCAAAAAAGCTGGATCGAGCAGGAGTCGCGGCGCGGCTTATTGTTGGCCGGCGACACACTGCGGGCGTCGTTACGCTCTGGAATGTTGCTCAACCGGCGGGAGGAAATCGGGACCGCCATCCGGCGGGTGGCCGACGAGAGTCCGATAGCCAAGATCAGGATAGTCTCGCACTCGGGCCGGATCGGCCTTTCAACGACTCCGGGCGAGGTGGGCCGTGAGTTCATGACCGGCTGGGCCGGCTGCCGGACTTGTCATTCAAGTGATACGGCGGCTCCCCATGCTCGACGAACGGGTCGCACAATGATCGACAAGCAGCGCATACGATCTTTCACCCCTATTTTTGCTGAAGCGGGATGCAGAAGCGGTCGCTGCCACCAGGGCGAGGTCCGCTCGTCGGTGCTTGGATTGATCGACATGAGCCTTCCGCTAGCCCCCGTAGAAGCCACTCTCAACCAAATCCACCGCAATGTCCTGCTGCTGTTCGCGGGCGTCGCCTTGGCCGGCTCCTGCTTGATTTTCTTGTTTCTGTCCCGGCGTTTGAGAAGACCCCTGCGCGAACTCGTCTCGGGGATGCGAAGGGTTTCCGGTGGCGATCTGGACTACCGTATTCCCGAGAAACAAACGGACGAGTTGGGCGTGCTGGCCGCTTCATTCAACCGCATGAGTGAAAGACTTGGCAGCCTTCGTGAGAGCCTGATCCGTAACGAGCGGCTAATCTCCATGGGCAAGCTGGCGGCCGGGGTGGCCCATGAGATAAACAACCCGCTGACCGGCATACTCTCGTATGCCGAGGATCTCGTAGAGGGCACCGCAGAGTCAGATCCACGCCGCGCGGACTACGAGATCATCGTGCGCGAGGCCATTCGCTGCCGCACAATAATCCGCAATCTGCTGGATTTCGCCGGAGACGGCAAACCGCGGCGCGTGCCGTTGCATCCCGGCAAGTTGATCGAGCAGTCTCTCGCCCTGCTGACTCGACGCAAGGACTTCGCCGGCATCAGCCTGGTGAGAGAGATCGAGCCAGGCTTGCCCGAGGTAATCGGCAACCCCGTCCAGATCCAGCAGGTGTTGATCAATCTGATTGTCAACGCCCGGCAGGCCATGCCGCAGGGTGGGAAAATCACGGTCGGCGCGATCGCTCGAGGATTGAACTCGGTTTCATTGTTCGTCCGCGACCAGGGTCCGGGAGTCCCGGCCGACATTCGCGAACGCATCTTCGAGCCTTTTTTCTCCACCAAGGACGGTTACAGCGACGGACTCGGCCTGGCGGTCTGCCTGGGAATTGTCGAACGACTCGGCGGCCGAATAGAACAGGAAAACGTGCCCCAAGGCGGGGCGATTTTCAGTGTAATTCTGCCGGCCGCGGCCGGGGAGCGAGATGATGACCAAGAGAATCCTGGCCGTGGATGACGAGCAGGTCGTACTGGGTGCGATTTGCAAGGCCCTCGGAAGAGACGAACTTGAAATCGACACGACGCGCGATGCGGCTTCGGCATTGGAATTGTTGGTAAAGCATAACTACGACCTGCTAATCACAGACCTGATGATGCCAAAGATCAACGGACTTGAACTTCTCGAGCGGCTGCCTGGCATGAAGATTGACACCCGGGTGATCATGATCACCGGCTATCCTACCATCCGTACGGCCTTGCAGGCCAAGCGGCTTGGCGCTTTCGAGTACGTGTCCAAACCCTTCACCAAGCAGGAACTGCGCAGCGTGGTCATCCGGGCCTTGCGAACCGTGCCTGAGGCTCAATCCCGTCCTGTATGCAACACGATTGCCGGCGGATCGCGCTACGCGATCCCGCATCACAGCTGGGCCATGTGGCACAGCAAAGATATCTGGCGAGCCGGCATGATGTCGGCTTTCGCCGCCGAAGTCGGCCCCATTCGTTCATTGCAGCCGCCCATTGTGGGCGACCTAGTCGAGCAGGGCAGGATCGCCGTCGTCATCGAAGACATCGAAGGAGTCGAACATTTCCTGCACGCCCCGCTAAGCGGCAAGGTGACCGAAGTCAATCCGTCGCTCGAGCAGGATAGTCCGCTTGCGGGAACCGATCCGGAGGGCAAGGGTTGGCTTTTTTCGTTGGCGCCGGTCGATCTGAAGAAGGAGCTCTTAAATCTGGTGCCTTGCTGAATCTCCGCCAAGGCGGCCTGGCCGGCGTGGCATGTATCTTGCTAAGAAGACGGCGGAGGTTCGCAACTGGAAAACAAAAAATTCGACAAGCTGACCCGCCGTCTTCCTATTGCCGTGATCCTCGTATTGACCTTGTTTTTAGCCGGTGCCAATACAAACGAAGATTGCCTCGAGTGTCACGACGATCCCGATCTGACGACGGAGCGGGGCGGGGAAGAAGTTTCCCTGCGTATCGAACCTGAAAAATTCTCGGCCTCGGTGCACGGCAAGATTGGCTGTACGGGCTGTCACCTGGATCTCAAAGAGGCCGACCTGCCTCATGACGATCTCAAGATAGCCAAAGTGCGCTGCGGGCGCTGTCACGCCAAGATCCAACACACCTACCAGGGCAGCCTGCACGGTCTGGCCGCGCGTCGCGGAGAGCGCCTGGCGCCCAGGTGCAAGACCTGCCACGGGAACCACTACATCCGGCGCGCCGAGAAGTCGGGCTCGCCCGTGGCCAAGTTCAACGTTCCAATGCTGTGCGGGCGCTGTCACAAGGAGGGCACCGCCGTCAGCCGCACCTACGACATTCCCAAGGATCGCATCTTCGAGCACTATTCACAGAGCATACACGGTGAGGGGCTTTATAAAAAGGGCCTCAGCGTGACGGCCGTCTGCACCGACTGCCACACGGCCCATAACATCAGGCCGCATACCGACCCGCTCTCATCCATCAGCAAGAAGAACGTGTCGCACACCTGCCAGAAGTGCCACGGGTTGATCGAACAGGTGCACCGCAAGGTCATCCGCGGCGAGCTATGGGAAAAGGCTCCGCACGAAGTTCCGGTGTGCGTCGACTGCCATGCGCCGCACCGGGCCCGCAAGGTCTTCTACGAGTTGGGTATGGCCGACGAAGACTGCCTGGCCTGTCACGCCAAGGGCGACCTGGTAGGCACGCGGGACGGCAAGAAGATCTCAATGCACATAGAGCGTAAAGAGTTGGGTGCTTCAGCGCACAAAGGCGTGGCCTGCGCCCAGTGCCACAACGGGGTCTCACCGGTCTCCAAGAGGCCTTGCGAGGGAATCAGCGCCAAGGTCGACTGCTCAATCTGCCACGCCGAACAAGTCGAAGCCTACAAGACGAGCACTCACGGCAAATTGCATGCCAGGGGATCCGATCAGGCGCCGGACTGTATCAGTTGTCACGGCACGCATGGAATAAAGAAAAAGGACGACCCTTCATCACGCACTTTCCCGATCAACGTGCCCAGGCTGTGCGCCAATTGCCACCGTGAAGGTCAGCCGGCGGCCAAGATCTATAAGGGCGTTGATCACGACATCGTCGAGCACTACACCATGAGTATCCACGGCAAGGGCCTTTTAAAAAGCGGCCTGGTGGTGACGGCCATGTGCACCGACTGCCACACCGCTCACCACGAATTGCCGGCCAGCGATCCAGATTCCACGGTGAACAAGGACAATGTGGCCAAGACCTGCTCCCGCTGCCACAACGGCATCTACGAAAAGTTCGCCCGCAGTGTTCATTTTCCGGGGCCGGGCGGCAAGGATGGTAAAAAATACCCCGCCTGCACCGATTGCCATTCCTCCCACACCATCAGTCGCACAGACAAGCAAGATTTCAAGCTGGAGATCATCACCCAGTGCGGCCGTTGCCACCAAGACGTGACCAAGAGCTACTTCGAGACTTATCACGGCAAGGTGTCCAAGCTGGGCTACACGGCCGCCGCCAAGTGCTATGACTGTCACGGCTCACATGACATCCTTCCGCCCTGGGACCCGGATTCGCATCTCTCGCGCCGCAATATCGTCAAGACCTGTGCCAAGTGCCACCCGGGATCGCACCGGCGTTTCGCCGGTTACCTGACACACGCCACCCACCACGACCCGGACAAGTACCCGGTGCTTTTTTACACATTTTGGGCGATGTCGTTCTTGCTGATTGGCGTTTTCGGCTTCTTCGGCCTGCATACCTTGATATGGCTGCCGCGCTCGCTCGCCGAGCGACGCCGACGCAAACCGATCAGGTCGGCCGGAAAGCGTTACGTATTGCGCTTCGGCACACTCGAAAGCCGACTGCATATACTGGTGGTCATCAGCTTTCTCGGGCTGGCAATCACCGGAACGACTTTGAAGTTCTCCTATTTCGAATGGGCCCAGTGGATCTCGCACGCCCTGGGAGGTTTTCAGTCGGCAGGCTTCATCCACCGGGTTTGCGCCTTGATCACCTTCGGCTATTTCGGCGCTCACCTGATCGATCTGATTCGCAAGAAACGCCGCGGCAAATCGTCATGGTTGCGGTTCCTGTTCGGACCCGACTCGATGATGCCGAACCGCAAGGACCTTAGAGAGTTCATCGCCTCCTTCAAGTGGTTCATAGGCCGCGGACCGCGCCCGCAATACGGACGCTGGACATATTGGGAGAAATTCGACTACCTGGCCGTATTCTGGGGAGTGGCGATCATCGGCGCCACGGGCCTTATCCTATGGTTCCCAGAAATAGCCACCCATCTGCTGCCGGGCTGGATGATCAACGTGGCAACAATAGTCCACTCGGACGAGGCCCTGCTGGCGGCCGGATTCATATTCACAATACACTTCTTCAACACTCATTTCAGGCCCGAGAAATTTCCCATGGACACCGTCATTTTCACCGGCAAGATGCCGCTCGAGGAGTTCGAGGAAGATCGCCCGCTGGAGTACCGCAAGCTGGTCGAAGCCGGCGATCTCGAGAAACGCCTGGTGGATCCGCCTTCAAAGACATCGAGGCGCGCGGCACGTATTTTTGGTGGGTTGGCCCTGGCACTGGGTGTCGCGCTGATAATAATAATAATAGCGGCCGAGGTATTTGGTTACAGGTAAGCTACGTAAAAAACGCTCTTGGGGATGCCGATTGGCATGAATAGTGCAATGTTCAGAGCTTGATGCTCACCGGGCATCGTGGTACTCAACCAGGTTGAGGGGTTCTATCAGGTGATATCCAAGAATATCGAATTCATTCTGGCTACGGTACTGGCGTTCTTGCTTGCAGGCTCAGGGCGGGCGCCGGCCGAAAACGCGGTCTCGTCGAGCACCAAGGAGATCAAAGGCAAGCAGGAGGGAGCTGCCTGGGATTTCTGGATCAGCGCCCAGGAGGAATACCGACTGCGCGCCGTCGTGGCGCCCGGCGGTACGGGAGGCGATCTGGTCAACCCCGCCCCCGACAGCGAGACCGACAACGACCTGCGCCTTTTTCTCGAAGGCGGCCTGCGCGATCAGGATGATCACTTCGGCGGCGAGTTCGCCTTTGGCTTGTGGTGGGACGTAGACGGCGTTGCGCCTGCCGGTGACAGCACGGGCCTGGGATCGATGTTCGACTACCGCCAGCCGTGGTGGGACGTTTACAAGCTGCAGTTCGACTACCAGTCGGACGGCTTTTGTAAACTGGCTCGGGCGGGGCGTCAGGCCGCTCCTTACGGACTGCCGGTCACATTCGACGGAGCCACGGTCGTCATCGGTGCCGTGCGGCCCATGCTCGATCTTTTTGTCTTCGGGGGTCGCAGCGTGCACTTCTTCGAGACCCAGGCCGACATGTTCGAAGACTGGTTGGCCTCGGCCGGCGCCGTGATCCGGCCGCTGCGCTGGCTGAGAATCGAGTTGGACTACCGCCTGCAGATCGAGGACGTCCTGCTGGCCGACCGCGTATCCAAGGCCGGCCTTACCGATCACAGTTACGGGGTAACCACTTGGTACCGACCCGCCGACTGGTTGCTGGGACAACTAACGCTGCGAGGCCTGAACAATTCTTTCTCGCGCGTCGGAGCCGCGGCCCGGTTGGAATGGAAGCGCATCGAGGCGGGCATACTGTTGAGTGCCGACGCGCAGACAATCTCGCTGAATGAGATCCACGAGAGCGCGGATCCATTCTTCACCCTGCTCGGCGAGAGTCTTCCAAACCTTCGTTGGCGGGCTGATGCCTGGAAACGCTTCAGCACGACCAAGGGCAGCTACACCCTGCATCTCGGCTGGAACGGGCGCCAGGTGCTCGATGGAGATCCGGGCCCTTTCAATCGCAACATGGGTCGTGCATACCTGCTGTTCGACGCCGCCGACGTGATTTTTCCTGGAATATTTTTCAGCCTGTCAGGCGAGGGCCACTACACATACGTCGATGGAAGTCTTCTGAGAGACTGGATTTTCACCGCCGGCGGATCGGCCGGCTACAGAAGCAAGAAACTGAGTGCCGAGTTAGGCACGTACTACCAGCGTTACAAGTACGACTACTATCGCGACGTGCGCGAGGTCAGCGACGTGCGCACTTTTTATGCTTCCTGTGGCTTCCGCCCGCTAGACTGGCTTTCGTTCAGGGTGCGCTATGAATTCGAGCGCTCCGATCGTGATTTTCACGTTGTCACACTGTCTGTCGGCCAGATGTTCCAGTGAGGCCAGCCATGAAAACCATAAACATAGCGGCCCTTGGCATCGCCCTGATAATGGTCATCTGCTCACCGACGAGCGTGGCCCGCTCGAGCGAAAAAAAGATCTTTTCGCATAAGAAGCACATCGAAGAAGGCGCAGACTGCGATACCTGCCACACGACCGATAAATCGGCGTCCTTGCCGCAGCTGAAAACGGACGGCTGCGAGGATTGTCACGACGACGGAACGCCGTCCTGGAAGCTGCCGGCGCGCTCCAGGCGGATGGATCTTCGCTTTCCACATGCAAGCCATGCAGAAAGCCTCTCCTGTAAAGACTGTCACAAGCCGACGATCGAGGAAACCCAGCCGGACGGTCTTCCGCTGCTTACCCGAGAGCAATGCGACGCATGTCACAAGCAGAACGATGTCGAAGTCAGTAGCGCGCGCTGTATAGCCTGCCACGGCGCAGACAGGCGCCGTACGGCACCTGCGGACCACGCTGCCGGGTGGCTGGAGACGCACGGCGGCGAATCGCGCTGGCGCGTCTTCGGGCAGCACGGTAAGGATTGCCGTCTTTGCCACCGCAGCGACGCCTGTACCACATGCCACAAGACCAACCGGCCGCGCAGTCACACGGGCCTGTGGCGCACACGTACCCACGGAATCTCGGCCGAGTTCGACCGCGATTCCTGCAAGACCTGCCACAATGCGGGCGCTTGCATCCGCTGCCACCGGACGACCGCGCCCTTGAACCACAAGGGCGCCTGGCGGGCCACCCACGGGCTGGCTGCCCAGATGCGCTCGAACGAACACTGCTCGGTTTGCCATACGCCAGCATGGTGCGCGAGCTGCCACGCCGGAGGAAGGTAATGTTTTTCCAGCAACCAAACATGATACGGCGCCGAGTGTTGCCGGCGCTCTGGCTGCTGCTGGCCCTGGTGTCTTGGGGTTGCGAATACAACTCGCTTCCGGACGGGTTGCCCGACGAGATCGGCTGCACCAGCTGTCATGGTCACGACCAGGACCCGGCCCCGCCGCCTTCCGTCTCCGGAGAGCGAAATACGGCCGCCGTCGAGGTCGGCGCGCACTCGCAACACTTGAACGACAGCGCAATCCGCAAGGCGATCGCCTGCGGCGAGTGCCACCTGGTGCCGGAAAGCGTGGGTGCCGAAGGCCACGTCGATGGTTATCCCGCCGAGGTGGACTTCGGCATTCTGGCAAGGAACCAGGGCGCCGAGCCTAGCTGGGATCACGCCGGGGCAACCTGTTCTTCCGTCTACTGTCACGGGGCCACTCTTACAGGCGGTCTGCACACTGAGCCGCTCTGGACCAGGGTCGACGGGACCCAGGTAAGTTGCTCAGGATGTCACGGCAACCCTCCGCCCGCACCGCACCCTGCAAACTCCAATTGCAACTTGTGCCACCCGGAAACCGTCGCTGCCGACGGCAAGATAGACGTCGAGGCCGGCAAGCACATCGACGGTGAACTGCAAGTGAACAGCGGATCGTGCAACTCTTGCCACGGAAGCGACCAGAACAACGCCCCGCCGCTTTCTACAAGCGGCTCATCCTCGACCAGCGACGTCGCAGTCGGAGCCCACCAGTCACACCTTCACGACGGCCCCTTCAGGCAAGCCATCAACTGTGACGAGTGCCACCTTGTTCCAAAGAGCGCGGGCGACCCGGGGCACATCGACAATCCGCCCGCGGAAGTGACCTTCGGGCAGCTTGCAACGGCTGGATCGTCCAGCCCGAGTTGGAACCGCGACAACGCAACCTGTTCTGCTGTCTACTGCCACGGGGCGACGCTGGCGGGCGGCAGCATTGCCGAACCGGAATGGACAAAAGTCGACGGCAGCCAGGCCGCCTGCGGAAGCTGTCACGGATTGCCGCCCCCGTCGCCGCATCCCGCTTTTTCCGACTGCAATCGCTGTCACCCAGACAGCGTTCTTCCCGGCGGCGGTATCAATCTAGCCGCTGGCAAGCACATCGACGGGCAGGTCGAGGTTGCGACATTTTCCTGCCATGATTGTCACGGCGATAGCGACAGCCCGGCGCCGCCGCCCGATACCAGCGGGAATACCGACACGACGGCCCCGGGGGTCGGTGCACACCGGCAGCACCTGGCCGACTCCGATTGGCACGCCAGTGTTTCATGCGACCAGTGCCACGTTGTGCCTACCAAGCTTGCCGACGCCGGCCATGTGGACAGCGCGCTTCCAGCCGAATTGACCTGGGGGCCGCTGGCAACAAAAGACGGGGCGCAGCCGGGCTACGATGAGAGTGACCACAGCTGCTCCGGCACCTACTGCCACGGAACAACCCTTCTCGGAACCGGCACCAACCGGATTCCCACATGGACCAGCGTGGGGACGGGCGAAGCAGCCTGCGGTTCCTGCCATGGCCTGCCTCCCCAGTCCGGGCACCCGCAGGTCAGCGATTGCTCGAACTGCCATCCATGTGTTGCCAACTCCGATCAGACTATCCGCACGCAAGGCGCATACCTGCACATCAACGGCAAGGTCAATTTTGAACAGCTTGGGTCGTGCCCGCCCCCCCCGTAAAGGATAATAGAAAATGAGTATTTGGGCACTGCGGGTCAAAAATACACTTATCAGTGCCGTAATGAGTATCATTATGACACTATTTTGTGGACTTTTTAGAACACGGAGTCTAGTTATGAGTCTATCCGCACATAGGGAATTTTGTCCATGACCATAATGGAGAAAAACCATGGATGAGAATACGTCGCAGCCGGCGCCTGCGGCTTCAGGAGCCGTTGTCCGCAAGAAACGTCTGTCTTCTGGATTTGAATTATTGGGCGCGCTTTTTATGCTGGGGGTTGTCCTGCAGCACATTATATCGGGCGTGACTCAGGCACAGGCCCTGGGTACGAGAAGGTTCGCGGTTATAGTTGGTTTGTTGGCCTTCATCGTGGTGATCGCGGGCGACCTTAATCTCAGATGGCGACGTTTTTTCTCATCGAATCGCTTCGCGGTGCCGCTGCTTTTCACTCTGACGGCGCTCTCCGTGATCGGCACGCTGATCCTGCAGGGCCAGAGCGAGGCAGTCTTGGCAAGTTCTTACGGAGCCGCTGCGCTGGCCGTTATCCGCGGCCTTTTTCTCAATGACATGTTTCACGGCTTCGGTTTCGCGATAGTCCTCGGAATGGGCGCCGGCGGCCTGGCCACGGTCATCATCCGGAGGCCCCGCCTGGGTGTCAGGCGCTTCGGATCGCTGCTGGCTCACCTCGGGCTGGTCGTCACCCTGGCTGGTGCCTGCCTGGGATCAGTCTGGGGTATAAAGGGCCGCATCGACCTGCATGCCGGAGAGGCAACGGAGAACTTCAACAGCGCGGGACCAGACGGCCATATGCAGCAAAGACCGCTCGGATTCAAACTATCCTTGGACGAATTCAAAATCGAAAAGTACGAGCCCGACTTCCGGCTTACGGTGTTCGACATATCGGGCAAGAAGGAAAAGCGCTTAGCCGGCACCGATCCGGCCGCGCCCGACAGCGAATTATTGGCCGGATACGGCCTGAAGCTTCTCGACTACTGGCCCGATCATTTCAAACGCGACGTTGTCGAACAACCGAAGCCCGGAGCAGAAACTTCCGGCAAACCCGCGGCTGCGCTTCTGGGATTGGCGGGCGATGACGACAGATGGATCTTCGACGACCGCCGGGCGAGCGGCGGACGAGTGGAGCTTGGCGGCAAGCGGCTGGCCTTTTTCTGGGATGCCGAAAGGGCCGACAAATACGCGGCAGACATTGCGGAAAAAAGCTCAAACCCGCCACACGTAATCATAGCCGGCAAGCAGCGCCTATCTCTCGAGACGGGTCAGAAGGTGAAGCTGCCAGGCAGTGATCACAGCCTGGAAATAAAACGCGCCCTTCTCGATTTCGTGCTCGATCCCAGCAGCAATCAGCCGCAGAACAGATCTTCTCGTCCCGACAACCCGGCTGTCGAGGTCATTGTTCGCGACGCAGCCGGCAAGCAGATCGCCAGCGGCTGGCTGTTTGCCAAGTTTCCCGATTTCCACGGGCAGGGACAAGGAGCCCTTGGCGGCCTGCGTTATGAATATTCGGGCGCCAAGGGCCGCATGATCGATGCAATTCTGATAGGCGAAAAACCGGAAATGGCGTTGTTTAGCGACGGGAAGATCAGCTCTCGCGTTCCGGTCGAGATCGGCAAGGAGTTGGCGATTGGAAAGACCAAGCTGGTTGTCAAGACACTCTGGCAATACGCCATTCACCGGGTCGAGGATGGCACGCGAAGCGACCGTGAAAACAATCCCATGGCGCGAGTAGAGATCAAGGGGCGCAAGAAGCCTCTGGACGTAACGCCGCAGAGCCCGGTGCGCCTGTCCGGTAATCGAGCCCTGCTGCTCGGCCCCAAGGGCGGTGAAATGGTTCGCGACTATCTCAGCCGTGTTTCGGTCTACCAGGGCGACCGGAAAGTCCTGTCCAGAATAATTGAAGTCAATGATCCCCTGTCTTATGGGGGTTATTCAATCTACCAGGCTGATTACCGTCCCGAAGATCCGACCTACTCGGGATTCGAGGTGGTCAGCGATCCGGGCTTGTGGATCGTATATCTGGGAATCCTGCTCAATCTGGCAGGAGTTTTCTGGGCCATGTTCCTGCCAAACATTCTGAAACGCCGGCACCGGGCAGCCGGCAGCGGAGGCGCGAAATGAGCCTGACACCCGAGACGCTCACGATCGGCGCCCTTGTTCCGTACACAATTGCGGCACTTCTGTACGGCGCAATGTGGTTGACATCCTCCAAGACCTTGCGGCTGTCGGCCTCGATTATGCTTGGCGCCGGTTTGTCGGTAAACCTGCTGCAACTCGTCATACGCGCGATCGAGGCCAACCAGCCGCCGTTCAAGACTCTGTTCGAGTCGCTGGTGCTGTTGGCCGCCTGTATAGCAGTCGTATACTTGTTCGTCGAACTGGTATATCGCGCACGCATTCTCGGCCTGCCGGCCGCGGTCGGGTGCGCTCTTACCATGCTGTACGCATTGCTGCGTCAGGATAAAGAAGCGGTCAACCTCCCGCCGGCATTGCAGAGCGGCTGGTTCATCCCGCACGTGGTGGTATACTTCTTCGGATACGCGGCCTTGTTCGTTGCCTTCTGTGCTTCATTCGTTTACTTGTTGCGCCCCAAACCGATTCACCTTCGGCGCCCCGATCTTATTGCCGGTGAACACATAGATCTTGAATCGCTTCTGGACGGCGCCGTGCGTTTCGGCTTCGCTTTGTTGACCACCGGGTTATTGATGGGTGCCGTCTGGGCCAAGTCGGCCTGGGGAGACTACTGGGTATGGGATCCCAAGGAGACCTGGTCGCTGGTGACCTGGCTTCTGTTCGCCGCCTACCTGCACCTGCACTATCTCGGCGGCTGGCGCGGACGTCGCCTGGCCGTGCTGGTGCTGGTTGGTTTCGCCGCGGTCATGTTCACCTACCTGGGAATGCACCTGCTGCCGACGGCCGAGCAGAGCGCCCACGTTTATCAGTGACCGGCCCTGGACCTGGCAAGGAGGCACTCATTTCAACCGCCGGACAGGTAACTATCCAGTCTTCAGAACAAGCGCAGAGAATACGTCGTGTCGTGCGCATAGTCATGGTGCTGATGATCGGAGTGCTTGCGGCCTTGGCGGTTTTCTTCTGGGGCTATACCGAGCGGGCCATCGTGCAACAGTTCCAGCGCAGCTCTTTGGTACTTGCACAACTCGGCGCCAAGCGAGTCGAGGCGATGTTTGTGCGCATAGAGAAAGAACTTGCCATCCTTGCCCAAACCTGTCCGCCCGGCGGAGAAAAGACATGCGCAACAAGGCCGGCGGAGGCGCTGGCCGAACTCAGGCCTTTCGGGGCGCGCGATGTGTTCATCGCCGACAGACAGGGACGCATTACCTCGACAGTCAGCAACAGACCGGAGACCATGCAGCCGCTTTTGGATCGCTCGCTGAAAGCCTGCCGGCCACTCAGCGGCGTATGCTTCGGCCTGCTGGGCGGCGCTACGCTGCCCGGCAGCCCGCGCCGTGAATCGATCATCTCTCTCGCCCGCGATCAACAGTCGGCTAACGCTTCGGCCTGGCGCGTCGGTGTGCTTTTCGACTGGACCACGCTGGGAGAGAAGATCAACGAGGAAGTCGCCCAGGGCCGTGAGGGCTTGGCCTGGCTGCTGGATGATCGCGGCCACCTGATGTACCATCCTTCCAACCCCGCCGTCTGCAACCAGGGCGTCCAGGAACGCGACGAGCGCTGCCAGGTCTGTCACGGCCAGAACTCCCTTTCGAACAAGATGCTTTCGGGCAGCCCCGGTGTGGCCGCGATAGACGTCGCCGGCTCCGAGCGCAAGCTGGTCGCTTTCGCTCCGGTGCAAATCGCCGGGCACCGTTGGTCGCTGGGCCTGGCATCGCCTTATGCAGCCGTCGTGGCCGGCAATCGACGCATGGTACTGATCGCCGTGATCGTCTCCGGGTTGCTGATCGGCTTGCTGCTCTTCGTCACCTACTTCCTCGACCTGGAAAACCGCCGGCAGATCCGCGTTTTAGCCGAGAGTCAGGCCATGGTTCAGCGTTTGAACATCGATCTGGAAAAGAAAGTGCGCGAGCGCACAAAGGAACTTTCGCGTGTCTATGATTCACTTTCGGAGTTCAGCAGACGCCACGAGAGCCGCGAGCGACTTGCGATAGTCGGCGAACTGGCCTCGATCGTAGCCCACGAAATCCGCAATCCGCTGAACGCCTTGGCGATCGGCAGCGAGCGCCTGGTGCGCAAGTTGAAGGCTCCCGGAGACCTGGATCCCGCTCAGGCGCTGCAGATGGTCAAGTCCCAGCAATACGAGGTACGGCGCATCAACGACTACATCGAGCAATACCTCAAGATCTCGAGAGTGCCGCGGATCAAACCCCGACGGATCGACCTGAACAAACTGGTGGCCGATCTGCTCGAGTTCGTAGAGATGGAAGGCGGCAGACTCAAGATCGAACTGCACTCGCGGCTCTCGGCCCGACCGGTAATAGCGATGGCGGATGAAGATCAGATGCGCCAGGTGCTTCTCAACCTGATCTTGAATGCCTTCCAGGCCATGCCGGACGGCGGTGAGGTAGAGGTGGAGACCATGGCCATGGAGGACGGCGTAATCGTCGTCATCAGAGACAACGGCCAGGGAATAGCAAAGGAAGACATGGATAAAATCTTCCAGCCTTTTTATACCACGCGGGACGGCGGTACGGGTTTGGGGCTTGCAATTTGCGCGCGTATCGTCGGCGAACACGGCGGGAACCTTAGTTGCGAATCGGAGGTAGGCTATGGAACCACTTTCCGAATCAGTCTCCCGATCGGGCGGCCGAGCGGAGAAAACGGCTCCGACAGCGGTGCTGGTGGTTGAGGACGACCCAAGCAGCCTCGAGAACCTGGCGGCTGGATTGCGTGAATCCGGCCATGAAGTTTTCGCGGCTTCGAGCGGGATCGAGGCGATCGAGAAAATGAACAGTCACTCGATCGACGTTGTGGTATCAGATGTACAGATGGAGGGGATGAACGGACTCCAGTTACTGGAACATGTCGCCGAGCAAACACCGCAGACGGCGGTAATCATGATCACCGGCTATGGTACAATCGAGTCGGCCGTTGTTGCGATGCGCGCAGGCGCCTACGATTATCTCAGCAAGCCGGTGGACATCAACAAACTCGAGCTCTTGATCGAAAAAGCCCGCGAGAACCGCATGCTGGTCCGCGAGAACATACGCCTGCAACGCGAACTCAGAGAGCGCTACTCGTTCGGCAACATAGTCGGCCGTTCTGAGCCAATGAGGCGCATTTTCGACGACATCGAACAGGTGGCCGAAACGAACGCGACCGTGCTGATTATCGGCGAGAGCGGCACGGGCAAGGAGCTGATCGCCTCAGCCATACACCATAATTCTTCGAGATCGGAAAAGGCCTTGATCAAGGTCAACTGCGCGGCATTCGTCGAGAGCCTGATTGAAAGCGAACTGTTCGGCCACGAGAAAGGCGCTTTTACCGGAGCATTTCGCACCCGAAAAGGCCGCATCGAATTGGCCGCGGGAGGCACGCTGTTTCTCGACGAAATCGGCGATCTCAGCCTTGCGACCCAGCTCAAGCTGCTCAGAGTGTTGCAGGAACGGGAGTTCGAGAGGGTCGGAGGCAGCACGACGATTCCCGTGGACATCAGGTTGATCGCGGCCACCAACAAGAACCTCGAACAGGAGGTTGCGAAAGGCAGTTTCCGCGAGGAACTCTACTACCGTATCAAGGTGGTCACGCTTAGCGTGCCGCCGCTCAGGGAGCGAACCGATGACATCCCGTTGTTGATCAATCATTTCATCCGGTTGTTCAACAAGGAGCACAATAAAGGCGTTGAGGGCCTGAGCCCTCAGGCAATGCGTCTCGCGATTCGATACAGTTGGCCGGGCAACGTGCGCGAGTTGAGAAACATCGCCGAGAGCCTGGTGGTAATGGCCAAGTCGACGGTTATTGACGAGCGCGAACTACCGAACGATCTTCACGATCTGCAAGGGGCCGTTTCCGATGTCGCCATGCCGCTCGGAATTGCCCTGGCTGAAGCAGAAAGACGTATTATTTTGAGCACGCTGGCATGGCATGGAGGCAACAAGGCGCGCACGGCACGCACCCTGGGCATCGGCAAGAAGACGCTTTACAGAAAACTTCAGGAGTACAGTGAGTCGGAAGGCCGAGATTCTGAATGAAGCCGGCAGGAAAGACTGGTTAAATATCTTGTGTCCAAGTCGAGTCAAACTCTAACGGAGGTGAAAACATGAAACGGATCATCGGCCTGTGTGCAGTATTGATTTTTTCAGTCGGCTTGAGCGGCCTTGCGAAAGCCGCCGAGCAGAACAAGGGCCCCGAGAAGATCACCATTGATACCAACAAGGCCAACAAGAAGGTGGTGAACTTCCCGCACCGCAAGCACCAGGAGCTTCTCAAGGGTGACTGTAAGATCTGCCATCACAAGACCAAGAAGGGCGAGACACCGCAGTCCTGCGGCGAGTGCCACACCAAGGTCAAAGACAAAGACCCCAAGACTAAAGCCATTGGCTTCAAGAAGGCCTTCCATAAAAAATGCCAGGGTTGCCACAAGAAGCACAAGGAGAAGCCCGAGCTGAAAAAGTGCAAGAATTGCCATGGCAGGAAGTAGTTTCTTCGGCAGCTTTTCAGGCGTCTGGGCATCAGGCCCCATTGTGGCCCGGGCCGCCGCCCCACATGCTCCAGCCGTCGGCAGTTGAATCGCCAAGATCGATTGCGATCAGCTGGCCGTCTGTCGTGCCCACATAGAGCCTGCCTTTAGAGAGTGCCGGCTGGAAACGAATCGGCGCCTTGACCTCGATCGTGGACATGATCCGCCCGTCCGCTTTAGAGATCAGCAGGATCTTGCCGGTGGCGGTGGCCAGGTAGAGCTTGTCGCCGGCCGGTGAGGGGGGAGCGCCCAGGTGGCCGCCGATCTTTCTCATGTCGCCGGCCAGATCGATTTTCCAGATCTCCTTGCCGTTCTCGGGACTCATGGCCACCACCTGGTTGCCCTGGGTCAGGTAGAGCACGCCCTCCGAGACGCACGGACGCGATCCCTGGAATTCCCACAACCCGCGCACGGTGCCCTGCCCCACGTTGGCCTGGGCGGCCGGCAGCTTGGCCGAAGCCGGTCCGGACGAGAAACCCACCGAGCTGTCGTCGGCTTTCTGAGCGGCCACGTAGCGCGACTTCGACTGGACCTTTGCGCTCAGGTAGGGCGCCGGCTTGTTGCGCCAGGTGCCCCCGGCTTGATTCTGCTTGCCGGTGCCGCCGGCCATGCGAGCCACCCCCTCGACCGGGCTTGCCTTCTGGTTGGGATCGCGCTTGGCCACGAAGACCTGTTGTTTGAAAAGCCAGGGCGCGCTGGTGGCCTGGAAATTTTCCTTCCATATCAGCTTTCCGCTGGCAGCATTGAAACGGTAGACCGTCCCGTCGAAGGTCGTCACGTAGACCGAGCTTTCGGACACAACCGGCGACGAGATGATGTCCCCTTTGATCTTGGCTTCCCAGATCTTCTTGCCGGTCTTGAGCTTCATGGCGATCAGCCTGTGTCCGCCGCCCCCGGGATATGCCATGAATACCTTACCCGAAGCTATTGCCGGCTGGCTCATCAAGGGATCGCCCAGCCAACGGCTCCAGAGTTGCTTGCCGGTCTTGCCGTCCACCACGAAAAGCGTACAGCTTTCGGTGTTGAAGGCGACGACTCCCTCGGCCGCCACGGCCGCGGTCGGCCCGTCGTCAGAAACCTTGATGGCCCAGCGGGCCTTGCCGCTCTTGGCATCGAATGCGTAGAACTCGTAAGAGCCGAAACCTCCCCCGATATACACCATGCCGTCGACCACGGCCGGGGTAGCCAACGCCCGCCGGCCGGGAATGTTCACCTTCCAGCCGGTCTTGCCTGCAATCTCGACCTTGAGGGCCTTGAGATTCGAAAGCGGCAGACGAGTGATCCGCCCCGGCCTGCCCCGGCCATGTGAGACGGCCTGCGGACCTGCCTGTTGCGGGATGGCTTGCTGCATGGAGTTGACGTTCATGTCATTCGGTAGTTGCTTCTGCTGCTGCTGTGCCAAGCCCGACCCAGAG
Source organism: uncultured Myxococcales bacterium (assembly GCA_964513625.1). Lineage (GTDB taxonomy): Bacteria > Myxococcota > B64-G9 > B64-G9 > B64-G9 > DATKYQ01. Next base: position 88,646 of record CAZENH010000009.1, read on the forward strand.
AACAGAAAAGCGGCCAATATGCCCGAGATCCCCGCGATAAGAGCTACTTTCTTCATGAGCGCCCTCCTTTATTTTTCATACAATAATATTATACGGCTGATTTCGCTCGTCTCATGTAAAAAGATTGTAAAATCAGGTTGATGCAGACAGAAGAGCGCGTTTGACATGCCGTCGGCTCGATCTCTATATTGCTCAGTGGAGGTTTGCATGCTCGGCGATCTCGATCTCAGACGAATCAGAGCAGAACTTGGCGAGTTGGACATTCCGCTCGAGTTCATTTTCCATCGCGACGAGAGCAAGCCGGATCTGTCGCGCGAGATCGAACGCACGGTTCGGCAGATTGAGTCGGCCTGCGGCCCGGGCGTCTCGGTCAAAGAGGGTTTTGGCGAAGGGCTTTTAGCCTTGCCTGCCATATCGCTGGCCTATCGTGGCAAAAGCAACATCCACTACCTGGGAGTTCCAGCGGGCCCCGAAGTGATCCCCTTCATCGAGGCCTGCCGAGGTATGCCCGTAGGCGCCGCCGGGCAATCAAAACCCTGGGCCAAGAAACTGATTGGGGTCACCCGGCCGGCCGAACTGCTGGTCTTCATGGCTACAACCTGCCCCAACTGCCCGCATGCCGTTCGCGCGGCCATCGAACTGGCACTGGCCTCATACCAGGTGCAGACTTTCGTTGTGGACGCCCAGCTCTACCCCGAGCTGGCCGATAGCTTTACCGTCAAGTCGGTGCCCACAATCGTACTCGATCATGTCTGGACAAATGTCGGCGTTGTGCGCGCGCCCGAACTGGCAGAGCTGATCGCCTCCCGCGATCAAGAATCCTTCAGGGTCCAAGCCTTCGCCTCGCAGGTTGCCTCCCGGCGCCTGGATGCCGCAGCGGTCTACCTGGAAGAAAGCGCCGGGCCGTTTTTCGAAGCCTGGAAAACGAGCACAACCTCGACACGAATGGGGCTGATGCTCGTGGCCGAGAAATCCATCGAACTCAACTCGTCGATATTCGACTCACTGGTCCCTGCTCTTGCTGAGCTTTGCATGAGCGATGACGCCGCCCTGCGCGGTGACACGGCCGACCTGCTCGGCCAGATAGGACATCCGGCCGCCAAGAAAACCCTCGAGCGCCTGTGTTCAGATCCGAACCCGGACGTGGCCGAAATCGCCTCCGAAGCGCTCGAGTCTATCCGCGGCGCCGGCGCCTGAGCAGCACCAGCCCCAGCAGGACCAGCCACCAGTTGCCGCCGACGTTTCCTGCGGCGGTGCAGCCGCAGCCGCCGTCGTTCGAGGACGGGGTGCATATGCCTTGCTGGCAGGTGCCGTCTGTGCACTCGCTGCCGTCGGGGGCTAGCGGGTTGGTGCAGGTGCCGGTCTGCTCGTCGCAGGTGCCGGCAAGGTGGCACTCGTCATGGGCCTGGCAGGTTACTGCTTCTCCGGTGCACACGCCGGACTGGCAGGTGTCGTCGCTGGTGCACAGGCTCCCGTCGTCGCAGGTGGTGCCGTCGGTCTTGGCCGGGTTGGAGCAGGCGCCGGTGGCGCTGTCGCACACGCCGGCATCGTGGCACTGATCGGAAGCTTCGCACGTCACCGGGTCGGAGCCGGTGCATTCGCCGGCCTGGCAGCTGTCGGTCTGGGTGCAGGCGTCGGCGTCGTCGCAGGCTGCGCCGTCGGCCTTGGCCGGGTCCGAGCAGGCGCCGGTTGCGCTGTCACACTCGCCGACGTCGTGGCACTGGTCGGAAGCCTCGCACTGCACCGGATCTCCGCCGGTGCACTCGCCTGACTGACAGCTGTCGCTCTGAGTGCAGCCGTCGCCGTCGTCGCAGGCTGCACCGTCCTCGAGCGCCGGGTACTCGCACTGCCCGCTCTGCGGATTGCAAGAGGCCCCGTGGCACTGGTCTGGCGCCGTGCACTGCACCTCGCTCGATGCGCTGCACACGCCGGCCTGGCAGCTGTCGCCCTCGGTGCAGGCGTCGGCGTCGTCGCAGGCGCTGCCGTCGGCTTTTTCCGGATTGGAGCAGGCGCCGGTCGAACTATCGCAGCTGCCGGTCTCGTGGCACTGGTCTGTGGCCTCGCACACCACCGGATTCGCCCCGCTGCAAACGCCGGCCTGGCAAGTGTCGCTCTGGGTGCAGGCGTCGGCGTCGTCGCAGGCAGTGCCGTCGGTCTTGGCCGGATCGGAGCAGGCACCGTTTTCCGCATTGCAACTGCCGGCTTCGTGGCACTGGTCGAGCGGCTGGCACACCACCGGGTCGCTGCCGGTGCACTGGCCGCCCTGGCAGATATCTTTCTGGGTGCAGGCGTCGCCGTCGTCGCAGATCACCTCGCTGTTTTGCCCGCCGGTCTGGCAAACACCGTTCAGGCATACCCCGTCGGAGCCGCACAGGCTGCAGTCGGCTTGCTGGGTGTGCGAGCAGTTTCCTCCGCTGAAGGCGTCGGTGGTGCAGGGCTCATTGTCATCGCAGTTGAAGACCGTGACGTTTACGCTGTCCGAGGAACTGCCGACGCCGTCGCTCGCTGAAAGCTCGAAGGTCAGCACCTCGGAGCCGCTCACCTGGGGCGCCGTGAAGGTGGGATCGAGCGCGTGAACGTCGCTCAGGCTGACTCCGGTGCCCGCGGTCTGGCTCCAGGTCGTCTGGATCGACATTCCCTCGGGGTCGCTGGCGCTGCCTGCTAGCTGCACCTGCTCGCCGGACTGGACGTTCTGATCAGGACCCGCATCCACCAGCGGTTGCTGGTTGCAGGACTGCTGCTGGCAGATGGGAGTCTGGGTGTCTATGGTGAAGTCGTCTATCCACCAGCCGGTCGCGTTCACGTAGCCGTCGCTGGCAAAGCGAAAGCGGACGACTACGTCCGCCGGCCCGAAGGATGACAGATCCACCACTACTTGCTGCCAGGCGATCGATCCCGCCCAGGCGGCGCGGCCGGCGATGGTCGAGTCGGTCCAATCGCTAATGGTGTCGTTGTAACCGTTCTGGGTGATGTAGCTGCCGAGATCCTGGTAGGCCCCGCCGTCCACCGAAATCTCCAACACCCCGCCGTCATACTGGGCCTCGCTTTCAATGCGATGCCAGAAGCTCAACTGAGTCGACGCGCCGATGGAAAACGACGGCGTGACCAGTAACTTCTCCGACTGGGCGCCCGGATCCGAGCAGTACCAGGCGTGGCTGGCGGAATGAGAGGAGGTCGTCTGGTAAGCCCAGTCGTCGGTGCCGATCGAGGCCGAGTGCGACCAGCCGTTGGGAGGCGTGCCTTCCATGTCGTCCGTGAAGGTCGACTGATCCAGGTCGGCATTCACGTTTTCGTCGAAGCCCGAACTATCCGGTTGGGGAAGCTCTGCCGCCTGGGCGCTCACCACAAAGGGCAAGTTCGAAGCCGGGCAGGCGATCGAGGCAGAAGGCGTCACCGTGAAGTCGGCATCTGCCGACGCGCCGGCCGCGACATCTCCCACGCTGACCGGACCGGAAACGGCGCAATCGGACGCGCTCAGCGAAAGCACCACGTTGCTGGCCGCGCCGCTGCCCTGGTTCTGGACGCTGACCGTGAAGACAGCGGGTTCGCTGGCGTCGGCGATGCCGTCGGCGTCGCAACCGGCGGCGGAGTCATCGACCGTGTGCGCCAGGTAGACAATCTGCGGTCGCTGCACGCTGACCGTGACCGGAACCGTTCCGCTGTAACCGCCGGTAGTCGTCCAGGCCAGCCTGAAATCGAGATGCGCGCCGTCCGCGGCAGTCGCTGAAATGTCGAACTCGGCGTGCGTGGTCGAGCGGCCGTTCGTGCTGGCGGCGATGCCCGCGAACACCGGATTGGCCTGGGTGATGCTGACGTCCGAACTGGTGCTCGAAAGAGTGGTCACGATCCCGGTCGCGTCTTCCGTGCCCATGTTGCGCAGCGTAATCGGCATAACCACGTGCCGGCCCGGGCCGGCCTGCATGGGCGTGGTGCCGTCGGAGGTGATCTCGTGGCTGACGTAGGTCAGGTACGGCTGCTGCAGCGGCAAGATGCCGTGCAGGGTCACCTCGGGATCGCCGAAGTAGTTGGCCACGTAGTACACCCACTGGATGCCGCTGTCGGTCCAGACGTACGGGCTCATCTGGATCAGCGAGTACGCGTGCATCTCGCCCGCCTGGGCGATCATCTGGCGGAAGGCCGCGTCCCAGAAGAAGCGGTGGAAGTAGTTCGAGTACCAGCCCAGCCCGTAGCGCGAGTTCATCACCGCCGCAAATGCGCCGTAGTAGCCAAGCGTCAGGTATTCGACGAACGAATCCTGGGTGGACACCCCGTAGTAGACGGTCTGGTTGTCGAACGCGCCGGGATAGCAGCCCTGGGAGTAGTCGAAGAACGGCAGCGTGTTGGAAAGGCCGCTTATCATGTCGTCGGTGTAGAGGCGCATGTTGTAGTTCTCGTCGGAGTGGCCGAGGTGGTTGATTATGTGGTTGCCGCCGTTTAGGACCGCAAGGATGTCACTCTGCGACCAGCACGGGCTGGACTGGCCCGAGCAGACCGGGCCGCTCTCGAACTCGTCGTCCAGAATCGACACCTGGTAGTAGCTGCTCTCCGAGAATCCCTTGGTGTCGTAGCCGTCGGTTGTGGACGAGTGCTGGACATCGGTCAAGAAGTCGTAGCCGAAGCTGTAACCGGGATAGTCGTCCCACAGCCACTCGCCCACCATGTACACGCTGCGCAGCCAGTCGCCGCTCGCGCTCTGGTAGGTGAGCGTCTTGCGCACGAAGTTCGAGATCTCGGTGCAGCTGTCGGCCGGGGCTCTTCCGACCCAAACCTCGGGCAGCAGGTCGGTGTTATCGGCCTGCTCGCCCCAGCAGGTGTTGCCGTTGTCGTTGAAGGTGCCGTCCAGCGCGGCAAAGTACAGATCGCCCGGAATGGTGTTGTCGGTGCCCATGCCGTCCAGGTAACAACACAGGCCGCGCATCGGGACGATCGGCGCCTGGGTATCGCCGCCCACGTTCTGCCGGTCGGCGTCGCCGGCCAGCAGCACCCAGTTGGTGCCGGAATTCTGGTACATGTCGGTGATGAAGGCGCGCAGCTTGGCGGCATCGTCGGCACCGGTGTACTGGTTGCGGATGTCTTCCATGGTCTCTATCAACGTGGTGATACCGCGGCTCTGCTTGTCGGCCGCGAGCGCCTGCAGGTTGTAGGATCCTGTGCAGGCCGAAAGCGCCTGGTTGGTCACGATGACGTAGCGGTGCTCATCCCGGCTCGGCGCGCTATGCGACGTGTAAGAGTCGAGCTGTTCGGGGTTGCTGACCAGTGCGCGCAAGGTGTCGAAGTCGCCCGGGTAGCCCCGGTAAAGATCATTCGCCAGCCCCTTGCCGTCCGGCACGGTCTCGATCCGCACGCTCAAGACCGGAAAATAGGCCAGCTTTCCGGAGGCCGGGTTGTAGACGACCGGGTGCAGCGTTATTGGCAGGATCGGAAATCCGCGCATGTGTTGCAGCGGCTCGCTCACAAACAGCCTTGCCGGAAAGAAGGCGGACTTGCCGTAAATGTCGTTGTCGGGCGGAGTGAAAGGCGGCTGGCCCCAGCTCAGCGGCCACGGGTTCTGCTTGGGATACAACGTGTGGCTGCCTTTCAGCTCGATCGACCCGGCCGGAGCCAGCGACACCGATTCGACTCGTTGCCCGGCCGGAACCAGCGCCCGGACGGAACCCACCGGAAGTTCGGGCTCTCCCGGCCGGCCGATGTTGATGAAGCCGGGAATCTTGACGTGTGTATAACCCTGAGAGTCCTGCCAGAGCGCCGGCTGCTGCACTTTGACATTGATCTCGATCGTACCGGCCCGGGCGGGCAGGGAAAGGAGCAGCAAAGCCACCATCAAGTTCATCCATTGCCATATTTTCATCATTTCCTCCGGTTGGACGGGTATTGGATGCATGCTAAACAAAATCGGGCCGGATTTCCAGAGATGATAAATATTTCGAGCACAATCTTGTTCCGACGGAAGAAAAGCGCAAAATATGGAAAAGTTTGCAGTGCCGCTGATTATTACCGGGATGTCGTCGGAATCGCCGCCCGTTCGATCAACCGACGCGGCCGTTGAGGTAGTCGTCGTGGAAGGCGATCCACTCGGGAAGGACTTGCTCGAGCAACTCCGCAGGCGGCAGGAAAGCGATTCTCAAGTGCTGCGTGCCTGATTTTTGCCCGAAACCGGAACCGTTGACGGTGCACAATCCGGTCGTCTCCAGCAAACTCATGCAGTAGTCGAAATCAGTCTTTCCGGGCGGCAGTTTCTCGATCCTCGGAAAGAGATATAGTGCCCCCGTCCGTCCGAAGCACTCGACTCCCTCCATCTCTTCGAAGGCCCGCCTGATGATGGTCGCCTTGTCGTGCAACGCGTCCAAGATGTCGTTCTTCTCGCGTACGAATTTTTCAAAGGCGTCGCAGCCCTTGGGCGGCGGCTTGACCATCAGGTAGACCAGCGCCTGGCCGGTGGTGTTGGCGCACAGGCTGACCGACGCCTGTTTGAGCAGGATATCGCTGAAATTCTTGTTCTCGCCGGCGATGGCGGCCGGGTTTCTCAACTCCACGTAGCCGCCGCGGCGTCCACACTCGCCGTAGAACCCCTTGGATGTGCTGTGCAAGCTGAAAAGCGGGATGTCGCGCTCGCCGATCAGCCGGGCGAAAGAGACGAACTCGGCGCCGTAGAGGTTTTCCTGGTAGACCTCGTCGGCGATGATCGCGATCCCGTACTCCTCGGCGAAATCCACAACCTCTCTTCCGCTCTCCGGCGGCAGTACCGCTCCGGTCGGGTTGGCCGGGTTGATCACCACGATCGCCTTTACCTTGACGCCGCGGGCCAGAGCCCGCGCCATGGCCTCGTCCAGGATCGGCCGCTGCAGCGTCCAGCCGGAATCTTCGTCCGGGTAGTAACCCACTTGCTCTCCGCCGGCTCGGCAGATGGCCGCCGAGTAGAGCGGGTACTGCGGGATCGGAATCATGATCCCGTCGGTCGGATCGGAGATGATGATGTCGACGATGCTCTTGACCGCCTCGCTGGCGCCGTTGGTGAGAAAGATCAACTCGGGATCGGCGCGCACACCGCTCTCGGCTGTCACGCCGTCGCGTTTATCAATAAAATCTGCGACTGCTCGTCTTATAAAGGCCGGCCCTTTGCTCTCGGTGTAGGCGCCGAGCCCGCTTGGTAGTTGGGTGAGAAACTCGTCGGCCACCGCCAGCGCTTGCTCGGACACCAGGTCACCTGCCGTGACGCCCTCGCAAACCGCAGGTTGCAGCGCAAGGATTCGCCGCAGGGCTCGCTCGCGCTCTCGGCCGAACGGCGCTTCCAGCAAGCTGAGTACCTCGCGGTAAAAAGTCATCGGCTTCTGGCCCAGCGCCTGGGGGTTGCCTATGTTGCAGGCGATGGTGCGCCGGCCCTCGGCCGCCAGCTCGGCTGCCCTTTGCGGGATGGGCCCGCGCACCGCGTACTCCATCCTGACGATATTCTTGTTCACTCTCATGGACAGGGCCATTCTCGACTCCCCTGCATTATCAACGCTCGAGTTTACCTCTTATCTCGTTAGCTGGGCGCCATCAAGTAGCAATTGCGTCTGGCGTGACAAATCCATGACAAACAGGCTTTTCAAACGGATATAATCAACGGGCCATATGGGAGGTGAGATGAATTCGCGCGAACGTTTTCTGGCAGCCTGCCGCGGCCGGCCCACAGACCGACCGCCGGTATGGATCATGCGTCAGGCCGGACGCTATCTGCCCGAGTATCGTGAACTGAGGAAGGAACACTCCTTTTGGGAGTTGATGCGCACGCCGGATCTCGCGCTCGAACTCGTCATGCAACCGTTGCGACGGTTCGGCATGGACGCCGCTATCCTGTTCTCCGACATCCTGATCGTGCTCGACGCCATGGGAGCCAAGGTGACCTACGACAAGGGCGGGCCGAGAGTGCATCCGCGCGTGTGTGATCCCGACCAACTCGGGTTTCTTGCGCCGGTCGACGTTAGGCAATCATTCGACTACATCCGGGAAATCATCGAACGCCTGTGCGCCGAATTGCATCCCGACACGGCCGTGATCGGTTTCAGCGGAGCCCCTTTTACGCTGGCCTCCTATCTCGTGGATCCCGGACCGGACGGCGATCTTTCCAACTTGCGAAAGCTTGCAGACGGCCGGCCCGAAGTCTACCGCGAGATTCTCGAACGTATCAGCCGCGTGATAGTCGACCTGCTCAAGTTGCAAATAGACGCCGGCGCGGATGTGGTACAGATCTTCGACACCTGGGCCGGCAAGCTATCGCTTGCCGACTATCGCAAGCTGGCCCTCCCGTTTTCCCGCTCGGTGATCGAGGATCTTTCCGATACCGGCGTTCCCGTCCTGCTCTACGTGCGCAACGCTGCCGAGCTTTCGCAAGCCGCCGCTTCGACCGGCTGCGACGTGTTGTCGATCGACTCTTCGCTGACGTTGTCCAGAGCACGCGAGCTGTTGGGCCCGCGGGTTGCGTTGCAGGGAAACCTCAGCCCCGAGATTCTCTTAGAATCTCATCAGGTCATTCGCCAAAAAGTTCAGACGGCTATCGATTCACTCGAAGGGCGAGGCCTGATCGTCAACCTCGGACAGGGTCTGACCCCGACCTCGCCTGTAGAGGGAGTCTCGACCTTTGTTAAGGCAGTAAAGGAGTGGGCAAAGTGACCACAAGCTCGCAAGATCCGCGTCGCATCGATCCGCGCCTGCGTGAGAAGTACGACGTGCGCGGGCCGCGCTACACTTCGTATCCGTCGGCCAACCATTTCCAAGAGCTCGATAGCGAGCGGGTCTTCGCCCGCTGGCGCGATCGCAACAATCTTGCCGGCGATTCCGGCCTGTCTCTTTATTTACACATACCCTTCTGCCGTAAGCGCTGCCTTTTTTGCGGCTGTCATACTTTCGTTACCTCGCGACCCGAAAAAATAGACGACTACACCCGCAGACTGACTCAAGAGATGAGGTTGGCCGCCGGCATCGTCGATCCTTCCCGCAACGTGCGCCAGGTAGCAATGGGCGGCGGTACTCCCAACGCACTCAGCCAAGGGCAACTGGATGGGCTGCTCGACAATCTGAGATCTATTTGGACCATAGCGCCTGGCGCCGAGCTGTCTGTCGAAATCAACCCGCGCACGGCGACACCGGGCAAGCTGGACGTTCTTCTGCACCACGGCTTCAACCGCTTCTCGCTCGGAATACAGGATTTCACGCCTGCCGTGCTCGAAGCAGTCGGACGCGACCAGGGCTTGATGGAAGTCGACGGCGTCGTTTCTCATTTGCGATCGGAGGGAGTGAAGTCGATAAATTTCGATCTGATCTACGGCTTGCCCGGCCAATCGCTGGATAGTTGCCTGACCACGGCCGAAAAAGTTATTTCTCTTGCGCCCTCACGAATTGCTCTCTACTCGTACGCCCACGTGCCATGGATGCACGCCCACCAGAAGGCGCTTGAACGCATCGGCTTGCCGGAACCCGAACTCAAGGCTTCCTTGTTCTTGTCGATGATGGATCGCTTCATGGCGGCGGGCTATCTGCCTATCGGCATGGATCATTTCGCGCTGCCCGACGACCCGCTTGCCAAAGCTCTCAGCCAGCGTACTCTCAGACGTAACTTCATGGGCTACACGGCCGGGCGCGGGCTCGACCTGTTGGCCTTCGGCGCCTCGGCTATCTCGTCGATCGGCACAGCCTACTCGCAGAATGAAAAGGGCCTCGCCGATTACGCCTCCGGGATAGACGCAGGCAAGCTGCCGATCGCCCGCGGATTCTTTCTCGATCGCGACGACGAGATCAGGCGCGAGTTAATCCTCGAGTTGTTTTGCAACTTCCATGCAGATCTTGATTCTCTTTCCAGTCTCTTCGAAATACGAGCCGCCGACTACCTGGCCCAAGATCTCGAGCGTCTGGCCGAGCTTTCCGCAGACGGACTGGTCGGCTGGGACGAACATTCCATAGAGGTCACGGAAAGCGGCCGTTTCTTTATCCGCAACATCTGCATGAACTTCGATCGTTACCTGGAGCACGATCCGGGCAAGCGCGTTTATTCTAGGACGATCTGATGTCATCGAAGCGTACAGGCGTTGTGTTGATCAACACCGGTGGTCCCCAAGGTGAGGCCGAGGTCGCAGACTTCATACGTGCTATGTTGTCAGATCCCCTGGTGATGCCACTGCCCTGGCCCATTCGTCCACTGTTGGCCGGATACATCGCTCGCCGGCGAGTGGCAACGGTTGCGGCCCACTACCGCCAAATTGGACTTCCCAGTCCGGTCATTAAAGGAGCCCACGAGCTTTCGGACAAACTTTCCAGGGCCCTGGGAAACTCGTACGAAGTCGCTTGCGCGTTCCGTTACAGCCGGCCTGGCGCGAAAGATTCCGTTGCCGCATTTTCTGCAAAAGGGATCACCAGGTTGATTCTCTTGCCGACCTATCCGCAGCATTCTCGTTCGACGACGGAAAGTGCCGTGCTGAAGTTTGCCAAAGAGGCCTCTCGGCAGGGCATTGCCTGGCGTGAAAGCGGTTCTTTTCCTGACCAGCCTGGTTTTATCGAGGCCATCTCTCAACTTATCAAGCCTCTCGCGGAAAAGGCGGACTACGTCATCTTTTGCGCCCATGGCCTGCCGCTGAAGACCGTCGCGCGTGGAGACGATTATCCTAATGAGGTAAGGCGCACTGTTGAAGCGCTGTCAGCCGGACTGCCGCCCGGCAAGCCCTGCTCGCTTGCTTATCAGAGCCGTGTAGGACGTATGCAGTGGACCCGTCCCTACTTGTCGGACGAGATTCGTCGCCTGGCCAAAGAAGGCGTCGGCGCTTTGCTTGTGGTTCCAGTCTCGTTCGTATCAGAAAACCTCGAGACGCTTTATGAACTCGATGTCGAGGCGGCCGAGCTTGCGGATTCATCGGGAATCGGCTCCTTCTTGCGGGCTCCCGTTGTCGGGACGCATCCGGATTTCATAGCCGGCCTTGGTGCGCTGGTCGAAAAGACCGCGCTGGAGGCTGGATGGGAGGCGGATCGTGGCGTCTGAAGTGATCGTAATCGGAGGCGGAATAGCCGGGCTGGCATGCGCCACCAAGCTCAATGCCGCCGGCGCTGACGTCCTGGTTGTGGAGAAAGAGGATCTGCCGGGAGGCAACGTGCGCACCGAGAAAGTATCCGGCTTCATGATCGAGCGCGGCCCGCACACTTTCATGCCCTCGGCCGATGATATTTTCGATCTGGTCAAGATGGCGGGGCTCGAATCGCAACTGCTGGCCTCCAGGCCGTCGGCCAAGAAACGCTTCATCGTGCGCGGCGGCAAGATGCACAAGGTCTTCAGCGGCCCCGGCTCTTTCGTAACCAGCAGGCTTCTTTCCCTGCGCGGTAAACTGAAGCTGATGGGTGAACCTTTCCGCACGCGCCTGCGCGGGCAGCCCGGCGAGACAGCCAGCCGTTTTTTCGAGCGCCGCTTCGGGCCGGAGGCGGCCAGGGTACTGGCCGGTGCCTTCATCAGCGGCGTATACGCAGGTGATCCTGACAGGCTCTCGGCCGCGGATGCCTTTCCTCTCTTCTGGGGCTTCGAACAGGAAACCGGCTCGATGATCCGCGGTGCGCTCAGGCTGCGCAAGCAGCGCCGTGCCGAACGCCGGCGTAGCGCAGACAAAACACACTCACGGCCTCGGGGATTGTTCTCGTTCCGTGAGGGTCTCGGTCAACTCACAACGGCTCTGGCCAATGGGCTCGGCGAACGCTGCCAGACGGGTAAGTCGATTGAATCGATCTCCCGCACACAAAACGGCTATACGATCGAGTCTTCCGGCGATTCGCTGAGCGCTGGAAAAATCGTCCTGGCCGCGCCTCCACAGTCGGCTGCCCGGATATTGCGCGGGCTCGATCGGCCGTTGGCCGACGAGCTTTTGGCCGTGCCCATGGCCCCAGTGGCCGTCGTACAACTCGGGTTTGCGAAGCAGGCCGCAGAAATCCCCGACGGGTTCGGCTTCTTGGCGCCTAGATCTGAAGGTGTGCGCAGCCTGGGAGTTCTCTTTCCGGCGCGCCTTTTTGATGGTCGCACTCCGCCGGAAGGCGACCTGCTGATCGGCTTCATGGGCGGGATGCTGGACAGACAGGCCATGGAGCTCGACGACGATACGTTGATAGACATTGTTCTCGAAGATTTACACAACCTTTGCGGTTTCAAGGACAAGCCCGTCCTGCGACGCGTCGCCCGCTATTCGCATGCCATTCCTCAGCTGGTCGTGGGCCATGCGGAACGCCTGGCAAGGATCCGTGCCCGCCTCGAAAAACACCCGGGCCTGATATTGGCCGGCAACTACCTGCGGGGAGTGGGCATGAAGGACGCGGTCGCATCGGGCTTAGAAGCAGCCCGGATCGTGCTCGGCGAGGAAACCGCTTTACGGGAGTCGAAGAATGATTGAGGGCGACAACAGTTTGCCGCTGGCCGTCGTCGGCTGTGATTTCAGAGTGGCCTCTTCTGAATGGCGGGCACGGATTATTTTAGACGAACAAGAGATTCGCCACATGGCCCACGATCTCGAGCGCAACCGGGTGGCGGACGGCTTCGCCGATCTGAACACCTGTAACCGTAACGAGTGGATTGTCTCGAGCGAGAATCCGCGCTGGGCTGCCGAGTTGCTCAAGAGCCAGATGATCCGACGTGCTGGTTCCGGTGCCGAGAATTGGCTTGTGCCTTATGCCTACGCCGGCGAGGCGGCGGCCCGGCACATTTTCAAGGTTGCCATCGGCCAGGAGTCTCTGGTAGTTGGCGAGCGGCAGATAGCGGGTCAACTTTACCGCTCTCTCGAAGTCGCCAGAAAGCGCTGCCTTTCGTCGAGGGCGCTCAACGGATTGGGATCTATCTCCGGCCGTTTGGTGAGAATTGCCTTGCGGCGCGGTTGTATCGAGAACGCAGCCGTGGGCGTCCACAGTCTGGTTATCCGATATCTGAAGCAGCGTCTGGGCGAGAGGCTCCGGGGCCGCATCGCGCTCATCGGCATGGGGCGCATCGGACGCAGAATACTGGGTGTCATGACCGAAGCGCTGCAGATCGAGCCTGTCTGTGTAAATCGCAGCGTGCGTATCGATCAGCAACAGCGGATCCGGCCGATCCGCGAGATGCCCGCCGTGTTGTCCGAGGCAGATGCGGCGATAGTCTGCACCGGGGCTCCAGGCTCGCTTGTGCGGATCGAGCACCTCGAGCCTCGTCCCGTAGATCATCCCCTGTTGCTAATCGACATCGGCATCCCACCCCAGGTCGAACGCCGCGATCTTCCGAGTGGCATAGAGGTAGTCGGCCTGGACGAACTGGTCGAGTTTCACAGGAGTACCAAGGATAATTCGCAGACCGACAAGATCGATGAAGTCGCTCGACTGGTCGACAGGGCATTGATCGAGTACCGTGCCTTTTGCAACGAACAAGCCTTCTCGGGTATTCTCGACACCGTTCACAACCACCATCGTCAACTAGTAGGAGAGGAGATCCCGCGCCTGGTTGCGAATCGTTTCGATTACCTTCCGGCCGAAACGCAAGCCAGGCTGGAAGGAGATATCAGGAACATAGTACTCGAATACACAAACGAGGTATTTCGCACCATTAAGGAAACATCTCTCAGGGACGCCAAGGAGGATGCATGTCCGGAAGAATCCTGAAAGTCGGAACCCGCGGTAGCCGGCTGGCCCGAGAGCAGACTCGCAGGCTGTGCCAGGTATTGGATGAACCTTTTGAAACCGTGATTGTCAAGACTTCAGGCGATCGGCATGGCGACGTCCCGCTCGGCGAACAACAAGGGATCGGCTTCTTCACCAAGGAAATCGAGAATGAGCTACTTTCGGGGCAAATCGATCTGGCGGTCCACTCGCTGAAGGATCTGCCTACAACGCTTGCTTCCGGACTGGTCCTCGGGGCCTTGCTCGAGCGAGACGAAGCCGGCGATGTGCTGCTGGTTCAACCGGACGCCCATGCTCCCGATCGGGTCTTGCCGCTCAGGCCAGGCAGCCGGGTCGGGGCCTCGGCCATGCGCCGCCAGGCGCTACTGGCCTCGCTGGCTTCCGATTTGGTCCCTGTGCCTATACGTGGCAACGTCCCGACACGGGTGGATAAAGCACGTCGCGGCGACTACGACGCCGTGATCCTGTCGCGCGCGGGCTTGGCTCGACTGAAACTGGACGTCGCGCCGCTTCTGGCCTTCGATCTCAACCCCGAGCACTGGATTTGCGCCCCCGGACAGGGAGTCATTGCGGTCGAGGCGCGCGCCGACGACCAGCATGTTCTGCAATCGCTTACTGCCGCAGACGACCAAATGACCCGAGACTGTACAGGTGCAGAACGCTCGCTGCTGGTGACTTTCGGCGGCGGATGTCATGCTCCGTTCGGCGCCTGGGCAAGGCCGCAATCGGGCGGATTTCAGTTGCGAGTAGCCGCCCCGGGCAAGGACGGGCGCTGCCGTCTGGCCCTTTTCGAGGCCGTCGATCTGAAAAGCGCTCGACAACAGGCGGACGAATGGATCCTTGCCGGACGCCCCATGCGTGAGAACAAGGAGGAATGCAGATGGCTCTGTCGCCCGGCCCGGCCGTGGTGCTGACCCGCGAGCCCGAAGACAACCTCCAACTCAAAGATGAGTTGGCTGCACGCGGAGTACCGGTACGCGAGATCCCCTGCCTGGCTACCCGTTTCATCCGGCCCGAGCACTTGCCTCACGAGACGCCGTCGGCGGTGACGTTTTCGAGCCGCCGCGGAGTACGTGCCTGTAGCCAACTCGATTTACTTAGCGAGCTGATTCCCGGTGATTCACGGACAATCGTGGGCGCAGTCGGGCCGGCCACCGCAGCATCGCTCAGCGAGGCTGGGATCAAAGTCGATCTGGTGGCAAACCCTCCAGAGGGTCGCGAACTTGCGCGGCTGCTCGTCGCCAAGCTGAAGAATGGCTCACGTGTTACCCTGGTGCGAGGCAACCTGCGTGCGGGAGAAATGGATACCATTCTGTCGCAGGCCGGTATGCTCCTCGATCCGCTGATCGTCTACGAGAACATAGAGCCGGACATTCCCGTCTGCGAGCCATTCCCGGTGGCCGGAGTGTTCGTCGCCTCGCCCTCTGCGGCTCGCAGGCTGCTTGAAAAAAATCCCTGGATGAAGAAGAATTCTTTCTTCGCCATCGGCTCGACCACGGCCCGGCAACTTAGCGACCTGGGCATCGAACGCGTCGGTGTGCTGGGCGCCGGGTTCGACAATTGGCTTGAAGCCCTGCATGAAGCTCACCTGCAGGCAGTTGCCGAGGAGGAAGAATGAGAACGACCGACAATTCGAAGAAGTACTATCAACAGGCCCGTGAACTGATGCCCGCTGGAGTATCCAGCCCGGTCAGGGCGTTTCTCAGCGTGGGTGGAACTCCTATCTACTACAAGAGCGCGCTGGGATCGCACTTTATAGACGAGGACGGAAATGACTACATCGATTTCTGCATGTCCTGGGGGCCTTTGATCCTGGGCCACGCCCATCCGGCCGTGGTCGAGGCCGTCTGCCGAACCGCGCGTGACGGCCTGTCCTTTGGAGCCTGCTGTCACAAGGAGATCGAGCTGGCCGAACGGATCCTTGCTGGTTTTCCAAAAATGGACCAGGTGCGATTCGTCTCATCTGGCACCGAGGCGGTTATGACCGCCATTCGCCTGGCCCGCGGAGTGACAGAACGTCCGGGAATCTTGAAGTTCGAAGGCGGCTACCACGGCCACTCCGACTCGCTGCTGGTCAAGGCCGGATCGGGACTGGCCACATTCGGGACTTCATCGAGCCTGGGCGTGCCCGAAGCATTCGCGGCTCAGACCATCGTCTGTCCATTTGACGACGAGCAGGCGCTTGAAGAGGTTTTCGCAGCTCATGGCGACAAACTGGCAGCGGCCATCGTCGAGCCGTTGCCGGCCAATAATGGTTTACTCGAACAACGTCCTGAGTGGCTGATGAAATTGCGCAAGTTGTGTAACACTAGCGGCGCCTTGCTTATTCTCGATGAGGTCATCACCGGCTTCAGGCTGCGCTACGGAGGTCTGGGAGACGATTTGGGCGTTCAGGCCGACATCATTACTCTGGGCAAAGTGATCGGCGGTGGAATGCCGGTGGGCGCCCTGTGTGCATCCAACAAGATCATGCAATCTCTGGCGCCTCTCGGTGGTGTCTATCAGGCAGGCACTTTGTCGGGCAATCCGGTTTCGCTTGCGGCCGGCATTGCCACGCTCGATCAGCTCGAAAGCGGCGAGGCCTATTCTCGACTCGAGGAATTGGGCAGCGCCTTTGACCAGCGTCTCGAAAAGGCTTGCGCTGAAAACAGCTGGTTGAACTACAGGCGGCGAGGCTCGCTTTTCTGGTTGCACCTGGCCCCGGGCGATGTTCCTCGCCGGGCCGACGAGATCCGCCCGGAGTCGGCCGCGCGCTACAACGAAATGCACGCGGTTTTACTCGAACGCGGCTTCTACCTGGCCCCATCCGCCTACGAAGTGGCCTTCTTTTCGACCGCCCATACGCTGAGCGAAGTGGAAGAACTGGCGGACGAGATCGCGCACATATCGGAGAAACAGGCCTGAAAATGAAGCGCCTGCGCGGATACCATGTTCTCTTCGGCGCCACCTTGCTTCTGCTGGCCGCCCAGGTCGGTTGGTGGACGATTTACCTCAAGCGTTCGGTAGATCTTTCGCGCAAAGCACAGATGAACGAGCTTGTGCACGCCACGGTGGTCGCGGCGTTGATGATCGGCCACACTGATACTCGGCCTCGCCCCGGTAAGCTTGCCGGCCCGGCACCGCTGGAGATTGTGCCCACCACGGAGGTTATGAGAGGCTCACTTTACGCTCCCATTGTTCCTCGCTATCCGGAGATGGCCGTGCGGCCGGAAGCAAAAGCGATCCAGACCATCGAGAAGGCGGTTGGACGCAAGCACTTGATGCTGATCGGAGAAGGATCGTTCTTGTTCGTGCTGCTGTGCATCATGACTTTCATGCTCTACCGCCTGATCGCGCAGGAGCGACGCCACATGCGCCACATGCAGGCTTTCGTGGCTTCGGTATCTCATGAGATGAAGACTCCTCTGACGGGCATCAAGTCGCTTCTGCAAACATTGGCGGCCGGCAGGGTACCCGACCAGGATCAGGCGCGGCTGTTTGCCATGGGCATCAAGGAGTCCGAGCGCCTGGAGCATATGATCGAGAACGTGCTCATCTCCGGCAACCTGCGCCGGGGAGGGCTCACGCTTCAGCGTGCGCGGCTCGATCTGCGCGAGTTGGCCGAAGCCTTTATCGAGCATCGGCGCCGTTACCAAATCGATCAACCCGACGCCATCTTTCTCAGTTGGGAGCCGGATTCGCCCGAGGCGCTTGTCTGGGGTGATCCACACGCCATTCACACGATTCTGGAAAATCTGGTTGATAATGCGTTCAAGTACGGGGGCGATTCACCTCATGCAAAAATCGTGGTCCGTAGAAAGTCCGGACGTGTCATGATTTCTGTCGAGGATCAAGGTGTCGGCTTTCCCCCCGAAAGATCCGCTGACCTGTTTGTTCCATTCAGGCGTGTCATCGAGGGCAAGGGCTCGGCCCAGCATGGTTCCGGTCTGGGTCTGTCTATCGCCAGGGCGCTGGCAACGCGCATGGGCGGCGATTTGATTGCAGAAAGCGATGGACCTGGGCGCGGAAGCCGGTTTACGCTCGACCTCGAGGAGGCAGTCTGATGAATGCCAGGGTGCTATTGGTCGAGGACGAAGAACTGGTCGGAACCATGGTGCGAATGAACCTTGAGAGCGCGGGCTACCAGGTTACCTGGACGCGGGATGGAGAACAGGCGGTTGCGGCCATCGGCCGGCAACCTTTCGACTTGTTGCTGCTGGATATCAGTCTGCCCGGACAAGACGGGCTCGATGTGTTGGCCGAGATCAGGCGACGCGAGATCCTGACGCCGGTAATGATGTTGACGGCACGGAGCGAGGTTTCCACCAAGGTCGAAGCTTTACGAGCTGGAGCCGACGACTACCTGCCCAAGCCCTTCGACGTGGCCGAGATGCTGGCCAGGGTCGAGGCGCTGGTGCGCCGCTCGCGGGCGGACCGACAACTGCCTGCCGATCATCTGATCCGTTTCGGGAATTACTCGATCAACCTCGAAACCAGGGAGGCCATAACCAACGAAGGGGAGATTGTGCTGGGCGAGAAGGAAGCCGCCATTCTCGCCCTTCTGGTCAAGGCGCAGGGCCGGCCGCTGCTGCGCTCGGACATCCTGGAGGAAGTCTGGGGGATGGACGTCTCTCCAACCGAGCGTACGGTGGATAATTTCATACTCAGATTGAGAAAACTTTTCGAGCCCGACGCCGACAATCCATGCCATATCATCACGGTGCGCGGCACCGGCTACCGCTTCGAGCCCTGAAGGAAGGAGAAAGAAAATGTTTCCGACTCACAGACCGAGAAGGTTGCGCCGCAGTGCGGCCATGCGCGACCTCGTGCGCGAGACCCACTTGCATCCCGAGGATTTAATATATCCGCTCTTCGTCCAGGAAACGTCCCCGAAACCGGAACCGATTGAAGCCATGCCCGGCCAGTTCAGACACACCGTCGACTCGCTTGTAGCCGAGTGCGAGCAGGCAGCTAAGGCGGGCATCGAGGCCGTATTGCTATTCGGCATCCCGAGCAAGAAGGACGAGGCCGGCAGCGGGGCCTACGCAGAAGACGGCGTCGTGCAACGGGCAATGCGAGCCATCAAGGAACACAAGCTGCCGCTTCTGCTGATCGGCGACGTGTGTATGTGCGAGTACACCTCCCACGGCCACTGCGGCGCGATCCTCGATGGTGATGTCGACAACGACCCCAGCCTCGAACTTCTGATCCGGACGGCCCTCAGTCAGGCCC
This sequence comes from uncultured Myxococcales bacterium, assembly GCA_964513625.1. GTDB lineage: Bacteria > Myxococcota > B64-G9 > B64-G9 > B64-G9 > DATKYQ01. The sequence goes on from CAZENH010000009.1 coordinate 107,498, forward strand.
GGGCCGGCGCCGACGTGGTGGCCCCGTCCGACATGATGGACGGTCGCATTGGAGCGATACGCCGGGCGTTGGATGATGAGAGTTTCGAGCAGGTGGCCATCCTCTCGTACGCCGCCAAGTACGCCAGCGCATTTTACGGCCCTTTCCGCGACGCGGCCGGATCGGCACCGCAGTTCGGCGATCGTCGCTCCTACCAGATGGATCCAGCCAACGTGCGCGAGGCGCTCAAGGAAGTTGACGCTGATCTAGAAGAAGGCGCCGATATGGTGATGGTCAAACCTGCTCTGGCCTACCTGGATGTGATCCGGGCAGTCAAGCAGCGCACCAATGTTCCGCTGGCGGCCTACAACGTAAGCGGCGAGTACGCCATGATTGAGTTTGCCGCCCGCGCCGGGGTGCTCGACCGCGAGCGCATTATCCAGGAAGTGCTTCTGTCGATAAAGCGCGCCGGTGCCGACCTGATCCTGACTTACCACGCCAAGGAGGCGGCCGGCTGGCTGCGCGGCAGGTAAGGTCCGCTGCTCAACAGGAACAACTACCGCAAGAGTTACTGCCGGAGTTCGACAGCGGCTTGACTGAATCGATCTTGAAGCCGCCGCCAAAGGCGTGATTGGCGAAATCGACCTTGATACCGCCGGTTTGCTCTAGCAGACTTTTTTCCACAATGAACTTCAGTTCGTCGAACTCAAAGGTCTCGTCACCGTCTTTTGGCTCATCCAGAGCCAATCCAAGCGAGGGGCCGCCTCACCCATAGGCCATGTAGACCCTGAGCGCGCCTTCTATCTCTCGCTCCTTGAGGTAAGAAACCATCTTTTCCCGTGCTTCCTTGGTTACATCAAACATGTCACACCTCACAAACCTAAATCCCCTGGCCCCCTCTTTCCGCAAACGTAACCTAAGGCTAATAATAGGCTCTGTCAATGAATCAAGAGCTATTGCTGCTACTATTGTTCAACCCTCCTTTGTGTGTTATCAGACAAAAAGGAGAGGGAATTACTCATGTTAACTCGGTTTATTTGTCTGGTTGTGTTGATCATAAACCTGCTGCCTGCCTCCAGATCCATCGCACAGGTGCCGGGAGCTCCGGTTGTGGCCGTCTTTGAAATCGAAAGCCACGATTCCGGCCTCAAACGGCAGGAAATAGTGGCTCTTACAGATTATCTGGCCACTCGTCTCGGCGAGGGCGGGCGATTCTTGATCGTCCCCCGCTCCGAAATCAAAAAGCGCCTGGTACAGCAAAAAAAAGAAACCTACAAGAGCTGCTACGATCAGAGCTGCCAGGTGGAGATCGGCCGCGAGTTGGCCGCAAAGCTAACGGTCAGCGCCAGCATCAGCCGCATCGGCAGCAAGTGTGTCGTCTCGGCTGGAATGTACGATCTACAGAAAGCCGCCACTATTCAGACGGCCAGCGCCCAGGCACCCTGCAATGCCGACGATCTGCTGGAGGCGATCAAGAAAATCGGAACAAAGCTCGCCGGTCTGAGCCAGGCGCAGGTAGAGCCGATTAGACCGGAGCCGCTACCTGCCAAAAAGCCCAGGCCGACGCCGGCACCGGTCTTGGCCACCAAGCCGGTTCCTGCATCCCGCCTGGAGTTTCCAGGTGTCTCCTCAAGTGTAAGCATGTTGCTCTCACTGCCTTCATTCGTAGGAGGCGATCTCGAGAATCGCAGCGGTGTGCAATTCGGGTTCGATCTCAGCCTGGATTTCCTGACCGGTAGTTGGTTCGTCTACGGGTTCGGTCTGAGAACACCCCTTACGCCGTATATCGGCGTCGAGATATTCTTCAGGGCCGCCGCTGCGATAAAGCTATCAAACGGACTGTACCTGTATCCTTTCGTGGCCGCCGGGATATCTCCGCTAACCTCCGTACAGGTCATGGATGAACCGAACTACACCTGGAACTCCTGGGGCTTCAATGTCCGGGGCGGACTGGGCCTGCGCTGGATGTGGTCCTCAGGCTGGGGCCTGTGCATCGATGCCGGGGCTGGCTTTTCGTCATGGAGCGTCTACGAGAAGGAGGCGGAATCGGGCATCTCTGGTGACGAGGACGGCCAGGCTGTCCAGGTTGATATCTCCACGGGCATCATCTTCGGCTGGTAAGTAATCGAAAGTTCTTATCGAGAAGGAAAGGAGCGAACACGACAAATGGGCAAGACCATCTTTGCAGTGACCGCCGCTGCTACAATGTTTATTTCTTGGCCGTGCGGCGATGCCTCGGCCTGCACCAACTTTTTAATAACCAAGGGCGCCACTGCCGACGGCTCGACCATGATCACCTACGCCGCAGACTCGCACGAGTTGTACGGCGAACTGGTCATCATCCCGGCCATGCGGCATGAGAAAGGCGCCAAGCGCATCATCTGGGAGTGGGACACCGGCAAACGCCTGGGCGAGATCGACGAAGTGCCGGAGACTTACAGGGTCGTCGGCAACATCAACGAGTTCCAGGTTTCGATCGGCGAGACCACCTACGGCGGGCGCAAGGAGCTACAGGATCAAAAGGCCGTTCTGGATTACGGCAGCCTGATGTATATCGCCCTGCAGCGATCGAAGACCGCCCGCGAGGCGGTGATTGTCATGGGCGACCTGGTCTCGAGGTACGGCTACTGCAGTGAGGGTGAATCGTTCTCTATCGCCGATCCCCTCGAAGTCTGGTTTATGGACATGATTGGCAAGGGCCCCGGCGAGAAGGGCGCCGTCTGGGTGGCGCGCCGGGTTCCCGACGGCTACATCAGCGCCCACGCCAACCAGGCCCGTATCCGCAAGTTTCCGCTGCACGACAAGAAAAACTGTCTTTACGCGCCGGATGTGATCTCCTTCGCCCGCAAGAAGGGATTCTTCAAGGGCAAGGACGAAGAGTTCAGCTTCGCAGACACATACGCCCCTCTGACCTTCATCGGCCTGCGTATCTGCGAGGCGCGCGTTTACAGCCTTTTTCGCAGGGTGGCCCCCTCGGCCAAGCTGTCTCCCGACTGGGTCATGGGTGACTCGAGCGCGAAACCTTTGCCCTTATGGATAAAGCCCGATCACAAGCTCTCTGTCCAGGACGTCATGGGCCTGATGCGCGATCACTTCGAGGGCACGCCCATGGATCTCAACAAGGGCGTCGGCGCCGGCCCCTACAATCTGCCCTACCGCTGGCGGCAGCTAGAATGGGAGGTCGACGGGGTCAAGTACTTCAACGAGCGCTCGACCTCCACCCAGCAGACCGGCTTTTCGTTCATCGCCCAGGCCCGCTCTTTTTTACCCGATCCAATCGGCGGCCTTTTGTGGTTCGGAGTCGACGACACCTTCTCTTCCGTCTACGTGCCGATGTACAGCGGCATCCGGAAAGCGCCGCATGCCTTTGCCGTGGGCACGGCCGACTTCGAGACCTTCAGCTGGGACTCGGCCTTCTGGGTATTCAACGCCGTCGCCAACTTGGCCTACTCCCGCTACCGCGACATGATCAAGGACATCCAGGTGGTCCAGGCCGAGTTGGAAGGCGGCTTTCTGGCCCGCCAGGCGGACATCGAGCGGGCCGCAGTCAAGCTTTACCAGCAGGCCCCCGAGTTGGCCCGCGACTACCTGACAAGCTATTCGTCGAGCCAGGCCGCGCGGGTGGTCGCCCGCTGGCAAAAGCTGTGGCCCGAGTTGTTTCTGAGATACTTGGACGGCAACGTCAGGGACGAGCACGGCAAGGTCACACACCCCGGCTACCCCGAGTCGTGGTATCGCCGGATCATCAAGGACAGCGGCGATTTCTACAAGGAGCGCCGCATCCCGGGCGAACCAGAGCCCGAGAAGAAAAAGAAGGCCCCCGAGGCACAGAGCGGTGATCACAACGGCGCCAAGCAAGGCTGCCCGCCCTGCGCTGATGGGCAACAACACTGACAAAAAAGAAGAGATCTACTTGAAGGCGGGCGGGCGCACAACGTCGGGCATGTGTTTGCGCAGGTTCATCAGATCCTTGATTCTTTCGCCGGTCATCAGGGTGTGGATGGTGGCCCGGCCGCGGCTCTCCATGGTGGCTATGTCCTCTGCGTTGCGCAGGGTCAGCCTGAGCTTGCCCAGCTCGGCGGCCAGGTTGAGGATCTCGGCCTCTTCCGGCAGCACCATCAGCGTCACCGAGGCGTAGCTTCCGAGCCTCTCGTCCGGGAGCTTGGCTTTACCGGCAGACATGTCGCCCGTGGCCAGCACTACCACGTCCTGCATCAAGGTCACCGAGGCCATCTGCCCGTCCTTGGGATCTGTAAAGGTGCCTAAAATGTCGATGCGATCGCCCGGGCGCACCCAGCCCGCGACTCCCTGGGAGCCCGAGATGTCCAGGCTGATGGCCCGGCCACGCTTGGCAACTATATTGCTCATGCGCTCGAAGGTACCCTCGGAGTAGAAGTGGCTCCAGAGGATCGGGTCGCCGCGCTGCAGCGGCACCATTACCTTCTGTCCGATGACCTTATCGATCTGCCCGGGCTCGACCACCGAGCCGGTGACGAACTGCTCGGGCGAATCCATCCTGGCCAGCATGTCGTAGTCGAGGACCGTGCCCTCCTCGATGTCCTTCGCGGCCACGGCCATCGGCTTCAGGTGCCAGCCGCGGGTGATTTCATCTTGCGTATGTTGGATTGTCTTGTAGGCCAATAACGCGGCCGCCAGTCCCAGCCCGAGGGCCACAACCAGCGCGGTCTTCCCCTTTAGCATGGCGCCACCTCCTACACAAGATAGTACCATAAAACAGCCTAAAAGGTTTCAAACAGGCGCAAATTTATTCGGGCAGCGGGTCCGGAATGACGTTTATAGTGTAGGTGCAGGGTTGCTGGTTTTTCGAACTCACTCCGATGTCGAGATCCGCGGGCACCGGGACGCTGCCTAGCTTGAGGATGCTGCCCTCCCCGATGCCGGGGCCGAAGGTGTCGACCGTAAGCTGGGTCTCGGCGATGTCGTAGCTCAGCTCGATGTCGGCCTGGCCCTGGTCGGTAACCTCGACCGTTACGTTGAAACCGTTTTGGGGCCGGCAATCCAGCTGCATGTGAAAAACGTCTTTTTCCGTACCGGCGATGTCTCCGCTGGCGGTCTGCCAGAGCAACAGGTCGCCGCCGTCGGGCAAGGCGATATCCTGGGGTAGTTGGTCCAGTCCCTCGCAGGCGGGACCTTGTGGCTCACTGTCCCCGCAAGATGCACTCGATAACGCTAGTAAAATGATCAACAAACTTACCCGACGTGTCATGAATGCCTCCTGTGGGCGACCGGTCCACCGAATTGTCGACCCTGCCAGCCGGTATATTATCTCAAAAAAGCGCGTCCCGGGGAAATTTCGGTTTTCGTGATCGTTGACAATCGACGGCGGATCTACCACTGTTGTTTTTCAATTGGAGGCAGACATGCAAGATCCTTTAGGTCAGGAGCGCAGTAAAAATCACCTTGCCCTGTGGTTCACGGCCCTCTTGATCGCGGCGGCGATTTCCGGCATCGCTTATGCCGTCTTCGCCACCTACGAGCACTCGTCCTGGTTCTCGGGTGAACTGCGCCGCTTCCTTAACGCCAACGAGGTGGCGGTCTTCGGTGGCGGCGCGGCGGCGCTGGCTGTCATAATCGCCGTTGTTTTCTACCGCCTGGGAGCTTTTTCACGCGCTTTGGATCCAACACAGGGCTGGGGCATCGTCCCCGCTGAAAGCGGCGCTGGAAGCGCCTCTGTATCACGGGTGTCGTCCGCATTCGGACGGCGCGAAGGTGGGGCCGCCAGGATAGCGGTGGTGATGCAGCGCGATCGCCGCGCCTGCACCGGCGATCTGGTCCTCTCCGAGCGCATGTTGTATTTCGTATGCTATTCGGACAAGAGCCTGGCCAAGGCCAATGCGGGTAAGATCGCGGCCAGCCAGTTTGGACTGCTGGGCGCATTGATTCAGGCCATCGTCGCAAGCAAGGGCAAAAAGAGCGAGGCCGTGCAGCTGCAGAAAAAAAGGCAGGAGTACTCAGCCTTCTCGCTGGAGGAACAGATCAGTCGCAACAGCTATAGCCTGAGCCTTGCCCCGCGGGATATCACCCTCTTCTCATCCACCAGCCTGGGTGGAACTCGCATAGAAGCCGGCGACAAGAAGTACCCGTTGATCGAATTCGATCGCGGCAAGCTACCCGCAGTCGCCGAGTGGTGCAAGGGGCACGGCGTCGAAACCAAGGGGTTCTGAATTGATATTTTCAGAAGACGAATCGGTATCCGGCCACAGCCAGTAGGCCCGAGACGCTGGGGTTGTTGTCCCAGGCTCCAGGATCACCGAAGGATATCCCGGCCCTGACTTCGGCCAGAATGAAGCCCGGACCCACCTCTGCCTCCAGGCCGGCTGTCAGGTGACCGCCGAACACGAATTTCGTGCCGGAAAAATAGGTAAAGTCGCCGTTCGAACTCTTGTCCTCGCCCATACAGACAAAGACATCGCCGCCAAGACCGACATAGGGCTCAATAATGGCGTGGATCGGCAAGCGGTAAAAAACCTGCAGCGCAATCGGAATCACCATCAGCGATATGTCGCGGTCGGCGTTGTTGACGCTCATCTTGTACTGGTAGAAACCACCTTCGACCCCGACGGTCAGGCGACCATCCCAGACGGGCAGGATGTAACGCAGATCGAGGCTGCCGGTATAGGTGGTGCCGCCTACTTTCTGAAAGGGGCTTATCTGCCCGAACTTCAGGCCCAGCGAGACAACCGGCGTCGAAGGTCCGGGGGCGGGTTTTTCGATCACCGGCGGCTGGGGAGGTTTGGTGATAATAGTGTGAACCGGCTTCTCCCGGGACGAGTCTTTCGCTTTGAAAACGTCCGCCAATTTCTCAACCGCGGGCGGCTTTTTCTCGGGCTTGGTAGAAACCGGCTTTGGTTGAGCAGTTACTACTGCCACTTTGGTCTCATGTTTATCTACTGTCTTTGCAGGGTTTTTCTCTTCTTTTTTAGGATGCGTTGTTGTCTTTACAACCGGTTTATCGATCTTGGCTTTGGCGATTTTTGTCTTTTCTTCCTTGGGCGCCACCGGCACGAGTGGAACGAGGGCGAGTTGCCCATCGTCGTCTTCGGCCTTCTTTGGCTTGGGCGGCACCAGAGGCACCAGTGCCAGCGTATCCTCCTCACGGTGCGCCCTGCTCTGGTCGACCTCGGTGTCGTAGCTCAAGCGCAGCGTCATGCTTATTCCCTTGGGCGCGCGAATTGAAAAAGTGTAACTGTGCAACCCGCTGGGCACTCTAATCCTGAAAATCTTGGGCAGCGATGGATGCAGCGATTTTCTTTCCTTGTATGCGCCAACCCGGGATCGGTGCAACTTCAAGCTTTTTTTCATGATTCTCCGTCGGCCCCTTCTCATCTCGAAGCGACCACTGAGCACAGAGCGTTTGTTTCTACTATTAAGACGAACAGTGACAGTCAAACTGCCTGGTCCAACCAGATCGAGTTTGAGTGGTTTTCCGGAAAAAACCTGAAATCCATAGCTGTCGTCCGTGGTCATGGTCAAAGGAGAATGCTGTGTACTGGGTATGATGCTAACTACCTTGGCCCGGGCCAAAGTTGGCAGCTGAACAAACCCGGCGACAGCCAACAGTGAAAATAGCGCGATATGCCGAAGCCTTCTCATTTGAACCTCCCCACTCGGGAAATACCAGATATTGTGTGATTGTACGCTATGACGCGCGAACGTGCAAAAGGATTTCTTCCGCACTGTCTGCTAGTTCGGCAAATTCAAAGCCTGTCATGTTTCTCTTTTCAACTGCACTGACATCTGGGAGAATCTGTGAGCTCTTTGACTAACGGTTCCGTCGGTGCGGTCCAGGTGCTCGCTGGTTCCGTCCCCTTGGACGGGGCGAGAGGAAAAGTCCGGGCTCCAAAGGGCAAGGGTGCTGGTTAACGGCCAGTGGAGGCAACTCCAAGGAAAGTGCCACAGAGAACAGACCGCCCGTCTCCCGGTTTCGGCCGGGGGATGCATGGGGGACACCCCTTGGGGTCTTCCCCCTCATCCCATCCCGACACTAGTGTCGGGATGGGGCGGCAAGGGTGAAACGGTGCGGTAAGAGCGCACCGCCGGGGTGGTGACATCCCGGGCACGGCAAACCCCACCCGGAGCAAGGTTCACAGGCGACATCAGTCGGGCGGCCCGCTCGCGTCGCCTGGCAAAACCGCTCGAGGCGCGCGGCAACGCGCGTCCTAGATGAATGAGCACCGTCCCGTTGTGAGGCAACTCCCTCGGGAACCAGAACCCGGCTTACGGCCCGCACCGGCGGTTTTTTATTTGGAAACTCGTTCCAGGCGCGCCGCACAGACCTTGAACTCCGGGATCTTGGCGATCGGGTCGAAGGCCGGGTTGGTCAGCAGGTTGGCCGCCGCCTCGGCAAAATGGAAGGGAATGAAAATCACCCCGCGGTCGACGATCTCATCGACCCGTGCGAGTAGCTCAATTTTACCTCGCCGGGATCGCACCCGCACCTTATCGCCATTGTGAATCCGCATGCTGGCCGCGTCCTTAGGGTTTATCTGAACGAAGGGTCCCGGTTCGAGTTCGTTCAACTCGCGCGACTTGCGCGACATCGTGCCGGTATGAAACTGGGCCAAAAGACGACCCGTCGTCAGCAGCATCGGGTAAGTGCGATCCGGCAATTCGTTCGCCGGCTGGAAGTCGATCGCATGGAATTTGCCCAGGCCGCGGCTGAACTTGCCCTTGTGTAGAACCGGCGTACCGGGATGATCATGCGTGGGGCACGGCCAACAAAGCTGCTCGCCTGCATCCAATCGCTTGTAATCGATGCCGCCGTACTGCGGAGTAAGCCGGGCAATCTCTTCCATAATCTTAGCGGTCGATTCGTAATGCATCGGATATCCCATGCGACCGGATAGATCGCAGATAATCTCCCAGTCCGTACGCGAGTCGCCCAGCGGTTCGATTGCGCGATACATTCGCTGGACGCGCCTCTCGGTGTTGGTAACCGTGCCCTCGCGTTCGACAAAGGAAGCCGCCGGCAGAACGACATCGGCAAGTTGCGCCGTCTCGGTTAAAAATATGTCCTGCACGACCAGGAAATCCAAGGCCCCTAAAGCTTTTATCGCGTGCGTCGAATCCGGATCACTCAACACGGGGTTCTCACCCATGATGTAAAGGGCCTTTATCTCACCCTTCTGTGCCGCCGGAATAATGTCGCTCACCGTCAGCCCGACTTTCGCCGAAAGCTTCGCATTCCAGGCTGTCTGGAACTTCTCGCGGACAGCGTCGTCCGTCACCTTCTGGTATCCCGGGTAGACGTTCGGCAAGGCGCCCATATCACAAGCGCCCTGCACGTTGTTCTGACCCCGCAATGGATTGACGCCGCCGCCGGGCACGCCGACGTTGCCGCACAGCATGGCCAGGTTGGCCAGCGACTTGACGTTGTCGGTTCCGGTGACGTGCTGGGTAATTCCCATTGCATATGCGATCGAGGCAGGCCTGCCGGAGCCGTACAACCTGGCCGCCTCGATGATCTGGTCGCGCGGGATGCCGGTGATTTTGGAGGTCGTTACAAGATCGAACTTTTCTACGACTTTTTTCAGCTCCTCGATGTTCTCCGTTCTCTCCCGGATGTAGTCTTCGTCCGCCAGGCCCTCCTTCAGAATCACGTGCATCAGGCCGTTGATCCAGGCCACGTCGGTTCCCGGACGCGGCCTGCAGAACAAGGTTGCCACTCGCGACAACGGAATTTCGCGTGGTTCAACAACTATCAGCTTGGTGCCCTTGCGCACCGCCCGCCTGATGCGGTTGCCGATGATTGGATGAGCCTCGGTGGTGTTGGAACCGGTCACCAGAATGACCTCTGACCTGCTGAAATCCTCGATCGAGTTTGTCATCGCGCCGCTGCCAAACGCTGCCGCCAGACCGGCGACCGTGGAGCTGTGTCAGAGGCGGGCGCAGTGATCGACACTGTTGGTGCCCATCACCGCGCGGGTGAATTTCTGCATGATGTAGTTGTCTTCGTTGGGAACCTTGGCCGACGAAAAGGCGGCGAACTCTTCGCCGCGGTACGATTTCAGCCGCTCGGCCACCAGGTCGAGCGCCTCGTCCCAACTCGCCTGTACAAACCTGCCGTCGCGCTTGACCAGCGGAGATGTCAGCCGGCCGGGGTCGTTCACGTACTGGATCAAACCGAAACGACCCTTGACGCAAAGCTGCCCGCGGTTCACCGGGCTTTCTCGATCTCCCTTGACTCGCGCCACCCGCCCGCGACGAACTCCCAGCCGAATGCTGCAGCCGGTGCCGCAGTACTGGCAGACAGTCTTGACTTCCGTTTCGCACACCGGCTGCGGCTCCTTGAAGCGCAGGGCGCCCGTCGGGCAGCGAACGACGCACTCGCCGCATGATTCGCAGACGGTCTTGCTTATCCCGGTGTTGAGGAAGGTTCCGACTTCCGATTGGTGCCCGCGACCGACCAGATGAATCGCCTCTGCTCCGACGACCTCGTCGCAGGTCCTGACGCACTTTGCGCACAGCACGCAGCGGTTCATGTCGCGAATGAAAACCGGGCTGCTGTCGTCTATCGTTCCGGTTCTTTCGAGAGGGATCAGCCCGTGCTCGCGCACGCCGAGATAATGCGCCAGCCTCTGTAAATCGCAGTCGAGGTTGGCCCGGCAAGCAATGCAATCGCTCGGGTGGTCGGCCAGCAGCAGCCGTACGACCACCCGGCGAGCCTGCAGGATCTCGTCGTCCTCGGTCGTGACCTTCATGCCCTCGGTAACCTGGGTCGTGCATGAAGTAGGCATTCCGCGCATACCTTCCACCTTGACGATACACAGCCGGCAACCGCCATACGGCTCCAGATCCGGATGGTAGCAAAGAGTCGGAATGGCTATACCGGCGCCACGAGCGGCATCGAGGATGGTTGCCCCGGCCTCAGCTTGCACCGGCTTGCCATCTATGATCAACGAGACTTCGTTCATCGAAAGATCCTCCTGTGGTCGCATCAATCTTCCAGATCACAGCGCAAGCAACGACCGGCTTCCAGAATTGCTTGCTTGCGTGAAAACCCGCGCTCCGCCTGGTCGAAGCTCTTGATCCTGGTCTTGGCCGAACGATAGGGCATGTCGGGCCTGTAACGGGCCCCGCTCTCGACCGGCAGCGGGGGAAGGGACTCCAGATCCTCGGCAGGCGCCAGCGACTCTTCGATGTCTCCGCTGCCGCCGAGGTAGCGGTCGATAGCGGTCGCGGCCCGGCGCCCATGGGCAATCGCCTCTATCACCGAGGCCGGTCCGCTGACGTCGTCGCCTCCGGCGAAAACGCCCTCGAGCGAGGTTTCGAGAGTCTCTTCGTCGACTACGATCGTTTGTCCGCGTCCCAGGTCAACATCGAATCGTTTCGGAATCTCGGGGTACTGTCCGATGGCGGCGATGAGCGTATCGAGCTCGACGATAAAGTCGCTGCCGCTGATCGGAACCGGACGTCTTCTACCGCTGGCGTCCCGGTCACCGAGTTCCATCCTTTGGCAGTTGACCTTGAGACCTTGCTTGCCTTTCTTGATGCCCGTCGGCAGTGTCAAAACCTCCAGCTTGACTCCTTCGGCCAGGGCATCATCGATCTCCTGGGAATCGGCCGGCATCTCGTCGCGGCCGCGACGATAGAGGATCGTAACCTGGTCGGCTCCCAGTCGGCGGGCAGTTCGGGCGGCATCGATGGCCGAATTCCCGCCTCCAACGACCGCGACCCGCTTTCCGACCTTGACTTTCTTTCCGGCAAGGTTCACATCTCTAAGAAAGCGCACGCAGTCGATTACACTCTTGCCCTGGCCCTTGATTCCCAACTCCCAACCGGCATGGGCGCCCACGGCCAAGAAAACTGCATCGAACCCCTGCTTTTTCAAGGCCGCCGGCGACTCGACCTTGGCGTTGGTCTTGATCTTCACCCCGGCGCTCCGGACAATGGCGATGTCGCGATCGAGGTCCTCGAGCGGGAGTCGATAGTCGGGGATCCCGACCCGCAGCATGCCGCCCGGCTTGGACAGCGCCTCGAAGATCGTCACCTGGTGCCCGCCGCATTTGGCCAGGTAGTAGGCGGCGGTCAGCCCGGCCGGCCCCGAGCCGATCACCGCCACCTTGCGTCCAGAGCGCTGCTTGCGGGGCAAGGCACGCGGCTCGGCCTGAGCGCCGAACTTGACCGCCGCCCCCTTGAGCGCCCGGATGGCGATCGGCTGGTCGAGCGAGCCGCGTCGGCAGCGCGACTCGCAGGGATGGAAGCAAACCAGGCCGCACACCGACGGCAGCGGCATCTTCTCCCTGACTATCAGGTAGGCCTGTTCGAACTTGCCCTGGCTGATGGCCCGCACGTAGCGGTGGGCCTCCACCCCGGCCGGGCAGGTGTGGCTGCAGGGTGCCTTTACCAGACCCTTGCAGACGGCGGCCCGGCAATGCTTGTGGTGGATGTGCTCCTCGTACTCCTCGCGGAAGTAGCGAATGGTGGTCAAGGCCGGGTTGGGCGCGGTCTGGCCCAGGCCGCACAGCGCGGCGGCCTTGATCGAGTGCCCGAGCTCCTCGAGCAGCTCGATGTCGCCCGGCTGGCCGTCGCCCGAGCAGATGCGCTCGAGGATCGACAGCATCTCACTGGTGCCCAGCCGGCAGGGAGTGCACTTGCCGCACGACTCGTTCTGGGTGAAGGTCAAGAAGTAGCGGGCCAGGTCGACCATGCAGGTGTTCTCGTCCATGACCACCAGTCCGCCCGAGCCCATGATCGAACCGGCCTGGGCCAGCGACTCGTAGTCGATCGGGGCGTTCAAAAACCTGGGCGGCAGGCAGCCGCCGGACGGGCCGCCGGTCTGGGCGGCCTTGAACTTGCCCCCGCCGGGCACGCCGCCGCCGATGACGTTGACCACTTCGTCCAGCGCGGTTCCCATCGGCACTTCTATCAGGCCCGGTTTGGATATCTTGCCGGCCAGCGCGAATGTCTTGGTGCCCTTGCTCTTTTCGGTGCCGTAAGCCGCGTACCACTCGGCGCCCTCGCGCAGGATGCTCGAGACGTTGGCAAAGGTCTCGACGTTGTTGATGTTGGAAGGCTTGCCGAACAGGCCCTTGACCGCCGGAAAAGGCGGGCGCGATCTGGGCATGCCGCGCTCGCCCTCGATGCTCGCGATCAGCGCCGTTTCTTCGCCGCAGACGAAGGCGCCGGCTCCCTGCTTGATGCGGATGTCGAACGAGAAGCCCGAGCCGAGGATGTTCTCGCCAAGCACGCCCAGCTTGCGCATCTGCCCGAGCGCCGTCTCGAGCTGCTTGATAGCCAGCGGGTACTCGGCCCGGATGTAGACGTAGCCGTGGTTGGCCCCGATCGCGTAGGCCGCGATGCACATTCCCTCGAGCACGGCGTGCGGATCGCCCTCGAGCAGCGAGCGGTCCATGAACGCCCCGGGATCGCCCTCGTCCGCGTTGCAGATCAGGTACTTGTCGGTGCCGGCCGAGGCGCGGCAGAACTTCCACTTGACACCGGTGGGAAAGCCGCCCCCGCCGCGGCCGCGCAGGCCGGACGCCACGACCTCCTCGATCACCTGCTCGGGTTTCATCCCCAGCGCCCGTTGCAGCCCGCGGTAGCCGCCGCGGGCCAGGTAATGATCGACGTCGGACGGGTTGATGATGCCGCAGTTGCGCAGGGCAATCCTGACCTGCGGCCGGGTGACCTCCAGGTCGAACAGCCGCGGTATGCCCTTGATCTCCCCGTCGCCCAGCGTGCCCAGGGCGTAGTCGCGCACCGGCTTGCCGCCGGCGACGTGTCGGGTGAGCACCCTTCTCAGCTTCTTGGGATTCATCTCCGAGTAGCACACCCGCGGCTGGCCGGGCAACATGACGTCGACCAAGGGCTCTGCGAAACACATTCCGATGCAACCGGTCGGCACGACGTCGGCCTCGACCTTCAGCCGGCCGAGCTCGGCGTCGATCACGTTCAGGATCTCCTTGCCGCCGGCCGCCAGCCCGCAAGTCGCGCTGCCCACGAAAACGATCGGCCGCTTTCCATGGTGCAACCGTTGCCACTTTTTTCCGGCTTTTTCGATTCTCTGATCGAGATTCACGATCGGGCCTCCCGTGCCTATCTCTTACCAGTCTTGCTCGATGATTTTCCGGCAGACTTGTCCTTGCCGCGCGTCAGGTCGACCAGCTGCTTCAACGAAGCCGCGCTCTGGCGGCCGTGAACCGTGTCGTTGATCACGGCCGTCGGGGCCAGCGCGCAGGCGCCCAGGCAGGCCACCGTTTCGAGCGAGAACGAAAGGTCTGCGGTGGTGCCGCCGGGGTGCGTCCCGAGGTGCTTGCACATGTCGTCCACCAGCCGCGCGCTGCCGCGCACGTGACAGGCCGTACCGCGGCAAACCGTCAAGGTGTTGCGGCCGCGCGGCTCGAAGTGGAACTGCGAGTAGAAACTCGCCACCCCGTACACCTTGCTCAGCGGCAAGTGCAGGTAGCGCGAAGCCGCCCGCATGCCGTCCGGCAACAGGTAGCCCTCTCTGGACTGGATGTACTGCAAGATCGGAATCAAGTACTGCGGTTGGGGCTCGAACTTCGAAGCCAGTTCGGCGATCCACTTCTCGCGATCGCCGCTGCCCGCCGCTGCTCTGCTCTTTCTCACCATAGCACCCTCCAGCGCCACAAGACCTGGCGCCCGCGCCGCGGGCCCGGGCTTTTCAGCCTCTTTGCTGCAGGTCGATCGCCTGGTTAGCCAGCCGATCGGCCCTGGCGTTCTGCTCGCGCGGCACGTGCATCACCAGGACGTTTCCCAACCTCTCGATCAGTTCGGCGGCCTTACGATACAACGGCAACAATCCGGGGTTCTTGACCCTGTAGACACCGTTCAGCTGCCTGACTATCAACTCGGAGTCCATCTTGACCACGACACGCGCAGGCGCCAACTTTTCGACCTCTGACAGGCCGATCAGCAAGGCCTTGTACTCGGCCACGTTGTTCGTCTGTTCTTCAAGATACTCCGAACGTTCTACAAGTGTCTCGCCCCGGGCATCTGTAATATGCACGCCGGCACCGGCCGGACCGGGATTGCCTCTGGAAGCGCCGTCGGTATACAGCAGCACCTCGACCGGCAACGACTCATCATTGCTGCTGGCCATCACCTTCACCATCGAGTGCAACTTCCTCGATCGCCTTCTCATAGTAGAATATCCGGCTGCAGTAGGGGCAACTCTCGATCTGTTCTCCCCTGAGAACGATGTTATAAAGCTGAGGAGGAATTCCCATGTGGCATCCCTGGCAATGTTCGTCTTTGACCGGCACTACCGCCACACCTTCGCGCCTGCTCTTGATTGTCTGGTACTGCTGATACCAGCTCGGATCGACCTTGACTCTGGCCTGCTCTCGGCCTTCGCCTTCTCCGGCGATGGTAGCGTTGATTGATTCGAGCTTGGTCTCGAGTTCGGCGCGTTCCTGCGAAAGCCCATTTTCGAGTTCATCCAGTTCTGCTTGCTTGCCGGCCAGGCTGGATTTCAGGTCTTCTATTTCCTGCATCTTGCGCAGGATCTCATCCTCGATGCCCAGATTGGCCTTGCGGGTGGCCTCGATCTCACGCGAGAGGGCCTGATAATCTCGGTTGCCCTTGATATCGCTCAGCCGTGCCTCCCATTTCTTGATTTTCTCCTTCTCGGCTTTCAGGTCGCTTTCGGCAAGTCTACGGGCCATCTCGGCCTCGTCGAGTTGGTTGAGTTCGGTGCTCAACTCGGACTTTTTCGTATCCAGGATCTTCTCGATCTCCTTGAGACGCGCGGGAATTTGCTCGCGGTCCTTCTCCAGTTCGTATATTCGCGCATCGATTTCCTGTAAATTAACCAGAGCCTTCAGGGTATATAGGGGTGTCACCTCACGAGCCTCCATTGCCAAGCTACCGCCTGTTTGCAATCCCCCAAAAGAAAAACGCGCCCGGGATTCTCCGGGCGCGCTAGCTGGCACACTATGGGGCGATCTTCTATCAAGCGCCCCTTATTGAACATCACCAGAAACGGTGCTTTCCTCTCTGCTCCCATTCTCAACACATCGCGAAGCTACTCGTTCGCACACGGACTGTCAACGAAAAAAATGGGCCCACCAGGATTCGAACCTGGGACCGACCGGTTATGAGCCGGCAGCTCTAGCCGCTGAGCCATGGGCCCCTGACAACTTTCATATCGCGCATCCCCGTCTGTGAGTCAAGCACCGGGATAGGCACGCTATTCTCCTTCGACAAAGGACTTCAAGCGCTTGGAACGAGATGGATGTCTGAGCTTTCTCAATGCCTTAGCCTCGATCTGCCTGATACGCTCGCGAGTCACCTCGAAGTCCTGTCCCACCTCTTCGAGAGTATGATCCGACTTTTCTCCTATGCCGAAGCGCATTCGCAGCACTTTCTCTTCACGCGGAGAAAGAGTCGCCAGCACCTTACGGGTCTGTTCCGAAAGACTCAAGTTCATGACCGCCTCGGACGGAGATGTCACAGCCTTGTCCTCGATGAAATCACCAAGATGGCTGTCTTCTTCCTCACCGATAGGAGTCTCAAGAGATATCGGCTCCTTGGCGATCTTGAGCACTTTGCGAACCTTTTCTATTGGCAGTTCCATCTTCAAGGCAATCTCTTCGGGAGTCGGCTCCCGCCCGATTTCCTGAACCAGGTAGCGCGATGTTCGAATTAATTTATTGATGGTTTCGATCATGTGCACTGGAATGCGGATGGTCCTGGCCTGGTCGGCAATGGCGCGGGTTATCGCCTGACGAATCCACCAGGTGGCATAAGTGGAAAACTTGTAACCACGCCGATACTCGAATTTATCCACGGCCTTCATCAGGCCGATATTGCCCTCTTGAATCAGATCGAGAAATTGCAGGCCGCGGTTTGTGTATTTCTTCGCAATCGATACCACCAACCTGAGGTTGGCCTCCACCAATTCACTCTTGGCGCTCTCGGCCTTTTTCTCTCCGTTTATGATGGCATGGTAGGTACGGCGCAACGAATCAACCGACATGCCTGCTTCCTGCTCCACACGCTGACGCCTGCGTACCGTCGAATGAATGAGGCGATCCATCTCCTGAAACTCTTCCTTGCGAATGCCCAGCTTGCGACAGATCCGATTCTCCTTTTCCTTCGATGAAAGCACTTCGCGAATTGTAGCGCGCAGATCCTTAATCGATATTCCAGTTCGCCTCTCACAAGCCGCGATATTCTCTTCAGTCTGTTCTACCTGCCTGATCAACTGCTTGAACTTCGATACGATGTTGTCCATCTGGTGCCTGACGAGCCTGATTTCCTCCAGGGTCGTAAGCATCTTCTCGCGATTCTGGGTGATCATCACACGAACTTGCTTACGCTTCTTTTCCGCCGGGCGCCTCTTAGATTTCAAAGAGCTTTCGAGCCTTTCATTCTCGGTTTGCAGCCTGCGAATTCTTTCAATCAGCTGAACGACCTGGGCCGTGGCCTTTTCTTCATCCGATTCACCCATATCGTCATCGAAATCGCGCATTACGTCACGGACCCGAATCTTCGCCTTGCGCAGTCTTTCGGCCAGGCTCTGAATTTCGCGCATGGCCAAGGGCGATTCAATCACAACGCGCATGACCTCTTTCTCGCCCTCTTCGATTCGCTTGGCGATCTCAACCTCGCCTTCGCGGGTAAGCAACGATACCGAACCCATTTTTCTAAGGTACATTCGAACGGGATCGCTGGTCTTGGCACTGGCCGGTTCTGCCCGTAGACTTTTGGCTGTTCTCTTGCTTGTGCTGCTTTTACCAGTCGCTGCGTCGCTCGAATTCTCGACGACGTCAATCTCGGCATCGCCCAGAAAGGTCACCAGATCGTCAAGCTGTTCCGAACTCACGATCTCGTCGGGCAAGCTCTCGTTAACCTCCTCGAAGGTTACAAACCCCTTGTCCTTGCCCTTGAGCAAGAGTTGATGGATGTCCTTTCTGTCTTGCGCCTCGGTAAAGGCCGTGTCGGGCAACACGTTCTCGGCGTTCTCGGCAAGCTGCTGCTCATGAATGCGCATGAACGGCTTCGAATAAGGACGATGAACAATTGTCTTCTGCGCACCAGGGACACGATATCGGGAAACAGCCTTTTCCTGTCCGCCCACCGCCTTCTTTTTAGCGGCCCCGTCCAGGATCTGTGCCGACCCCTTCTTGGATTTGATCTTTTTCGATGTCATCCCAGGTTTGTTCATCTTCTTGCGCTGCAAGCGCCCGACCGCCGAACCGACCGGCTTAGACGAAATGCTGGGTTTTTTGCCGGATCTTCTTGCCGTTCTGTTCCGGGCTGCTTTTTTTCGAGCCTCTTTGCTTCCCATGGCGTCCTCTCTGAACAGTCTCTTTCGCAAGCCTGACAACAGGCCACCGATAACGGATTCCTTGTGCCTTGTTTCCCGGCCGCTCCTGCGCGGTGTGTTTCCCGCGCTCATAGCGTTCCTCCCCCGTATTCCTCAAGCGAAACCAACTCTTGATTCAGACGCATTTTGTCCTTCAGAAGGGCCTGCGTTTCATCCCCCCGACCGGCACGTGCGGCCTGATCGATCTGCGCCGTCATCTGGCGCAGTCGTTCCTTGATACGTCGGCGGCGCAGTCTTGCGATGCAACGCATCATCTCGCTCTGCGCAAGTTCATCGGGAAAGGCGTCAACATCCAGTACGCGTTCACTCAGGCTGCTGCGCAAATCAGGATCTTCAATTGCAGCAAGAAACGGAGCCGGTGAATCGAAGGAACCCGCCGCGATAATCTTATCGGTCAGTTCGCGAAGATCTGCGGATTCGAAGCTTTCTTGTATGCCGCTTTCTGCAAAGCGCTCTGAAAGACCGGGAAACAACAGCAACAAGGTCACCAGGGTATCCTCTTCAGGGGCGGCCTTCGCTTGTTTTTCCGCCTTTTGCCTTGGCAAACTCAAGTCGCCAAGACTCTGGCTAGTACCATCACGCCGGGCAGAGGAAACCGTGCGGCGCAGGTCTCCCTCGTCGACCGCGAAGCGCTCTGCTACCCAGCCAGTATAGTTGCCTCGTCGCAGGTCGTCCCGACAGGCAGCCAGCAGGGGCACTATTTTTTTCAGCGCCGTGGTCCTGGACTCGACATCATCATCAGACCCCGCCAGGTAACTTTCGGAAAGAATCTCCAAAGACGGGCGAGCCTGCGAGAGCAAAGCGCTAAAAGCGTCTCGTCCCTGCCGGAGCACGAATGAATCGGGATCTTCAGATCCCGGTAATTTTACCATGAAAGGCGCCAAATCCTGCCGCAGCAACGTCGCTGCCGAGCGGGCGGAGGCCGACATACCGGCCGCATCGGCGTCGAAAACCGTAATCACCTTGCTGGTAAAACGCCTCAAAACGCGAGTATGACTTTCCGTTAAAGCAGTGCCGCAAGTGGCAACCACGTTGGGAAAGCCGGCCGCGACCAGACTCAGAAGATCGAAGTAGCCCTCGACCAAAATCACCGCTGAAGCCTTTTGAATCTCGGTTCGGGCCTGGGCTAGTCCATAGAACATCTCGCTCTTGTCGTACACCGGGCTCTGTCGGGAATTAATGTACTTCGGTCCTTCCTGTTGATCGGAAAGCTTACGAGCCCCGAACCCGGCGATCTTGTTGGACAGATCCTGAATGGGGAAAACAAGTCGATCGCGAAAGATATCGTAAAACCCGCGCTTACCCTGGGCTACCAGGCCAACCGCTGCGGCATCTTCCAGGGATAGGCCCTTTTTCGTAAGATGTTCTGTCAAACCCTGCCAGTCGTCACGAGCGTAGCCGACCCTGAAGCGCTTGGCCAACTCCTCCGGAAGACCACGTCTTTGAAGATACTCCCGCGCCCGACTCGCTTGCCCATGCTCCCAGAGGGTACGCTCGAAAAACACGGCGGCCTCCTGGTTGAGAGTGTGCAGGCGCGTCTTGATCTCGCGGGCACGGGTGTCTGACGAACTGCGCCTCGGCAATTCGACGCCTGTGCGGGCGGCCAGGTCTTCCAGGACTTCCGGAAAGGTCTTGCCTTCTATTTTCATCAAGAAGGTAAAGACATCGCCGGATGCCTTGCAGCCAAAGCAGTGGAAAAAACCCTTGCGCGGACTGACGGTGAACGAGCCGGTCTTCTCGGAGTGAAACGGGCAGAGACCGACGAAATTGCTGCCGGCCTTTTTCAACTTCACGTAGCGACCGATCATTTCGACGATGTCGACCCGCTGCCGAATACTCTCTAGAGCTTCATCTCGAGAGACTGGAGTCAACCCATTCTCCTAAACTGCCTGACAGGACACGATCTTCTGATTTGATCGGTGCCCGCTATGACGCGCAACCAGGCACTCGCGCCAAGGCATCCCGTATGTGGTCGCCCGCTCACCCCACCGGAACCGAGCCACCTCATCAGGCTTCACACGCTCATCCGCCCTTGCGCACCTTCTTCAGCGCCCTCTTTTTGGCGGCCAGCGATTTTTTCTTCTTCCTCACGCTGGGTTTCTCGTAATGCTCTCTCTTGCGGATTTCTGAAAGGATTCCTGCCTTTTCGCACTGTTTTTTGAAACGCTTCAACGCGCTCTCGAAAGACTCGCCATCACGAACCTTCACGCCCGGCATCTACAGATCACCTCCTTCGAGATATCGAATACTTGCACTGTAAAAAACGCGATACAAAATTCTTGCACATCGCGCGCACAAAAGTGGGTTATTATTGGGGAAAATCAGCAACCTGTCAAGATCTATAATTTATCTTTCAAACCAAGTAGTTAGCCGAAACGAAGATCCCGGGCAGTTGACAAGGAGAGGTCATGGATGTTAGTCCCGCCTGGATGAACGCCGAACGCAACATGATAACCCGTGAGGAGGCCTTTGACAGGCTCGATCGGGTTTTGTGTGGTAAGCGCCTGCCGTTTGAAAAAGTGCCTCTGTCGGCATCGCTTGGACGCGTTCTTGCGGTTGACCATCTCTCGCGACTCGAGATGCCGCCCTTCGACAAGTCGGCCATGGACGGCTACGCGGTCAGAGCCGACGACGAACGAGATCAATATCGCCTGATAGGCACTGTTGCCGCCGGAGAAACCTTCGAGCACCCGATCGAGCCGGGCACGACCGTCAAGATAATGACCGGCGCGCCGGTGCCTCCCGGCGGCGGCCTGGTGATCAAGATCGAGGACACGGAGTCGCAAGGCGAAAACATCCGCATCCTGCGACATGAGGGAAAAACCAACATCGCACCACGCGCGCAGGATCTGAAAGTCGGCGACGTCGTGCTGCGGGCCGGGACGCGCATCGGTGCCCTCGACATGGCCAACCTTGTGGCCTGCGGTCTGGGCGAAGCAGAAGTCGTGCGCCGGCCTCGTCTGCTGATCCTGTCAACCGGTGACGAGATCGTGGATCGCCCTGAAAATCTCGCCCCGGGCCGTATCATGAACTCCAACGGTCCCATGCTGGTTTCGTTGGCCGAGGAATTCGGCCTGGCGGTTGTCGGCCGGGAGCACGTCCTCGATGATCGCCGGGCCACTGTCGAGGCGATCTCGCGAGCCCTGGATGTCGCCGATATAGTAGTCATGTCCGGCGGCGTCTCTGTGGGTGACTACGACTTCGTGCTGGAAGCAGTGGAAACTCTGGATCTCGATCTTCACTTCTCGCGCGTGGCCATCCTGCCCGGCAAGCCGACCGTTTTTGCTTCGCGCGGCGACAAGCTGATTTTCGGCCTGCCTGGAAACCCGGTTTCTTCTTTCGTCATGTTCCACATCTTCGTCATGCGCGCGGTTGCGCACCTGGTGGGTGGCCCGGTAGGCCTGCGCCAGTTTCCGTTGCAGCTGGCCGTTGACTACAGGCGCCGCAAGACAGAGCGTCTGCAGCATGTGCCCTGCCGGGTAGACTCCGCGGGAAAACTCGAACCGTTGGAATACCACGGTTCGGGCCACCTGAGGGCGATAAGTGACGCCGATGGTTTCTTCCTGGTTCCGGTTGGCCAAGCCGAAATCAAGTCCGGCCGGCCGGCGACTTTCATTCCGCTGCCGCGGGGCTTTAGATGAAAGATCGCTTCGGCCGCACTATCGACTATCTGCGCATCTCGGTCACCGACAGGTGCGACTTGCGTTGCGTCTACTGCATGCCGGAGGAAGGCGTCAGGCTCGTTGCTCCCGACAAGATCCTCTCGTTCGAAGAGATTCGCGAGGTGTCCAGCCTGGCGGCATCCATGGGAGTCACCAAGATCCGCCTGACCGGCGGCGAGCCGCTGGTTCGTCGGGGAGTAATCGACCTGGTAGGCATGCTGGCGGACATTCCGGGCGTTTCCGATCTGGCCATGTCCACCAACGCCACCCGCCTGGCCGAATACGCCGACGATCTGGCCGCGGCCGGTTTGATGCGCGTCAACATCAGTCTCGACAGCCTCAGGCCGGAAGTCTTTGCGAACATCACCCGTGTCGGTGATCTAGGCAATGTGCTTGCCGGTATCGAGGCCGCACAACGAGCCGGCCTTTCGCCGATCAAACTCAACTGCGTGGTCCAGCATTCGTCCGACGAGCCCGATGCCCGTGAGGTGGCCGCCTTTGGGCGCGAGCGCGGCTTTGATGTGCGCTTCATAAAATTGATGAACTTCGCCAGCGGCGAGTTCAGCGTCGTCGAAGGCGGCAGCGGCGGCGATTGCCCGCGCTGCAACCGTCTGCGCCTGTCATCCGACGGGCTGGTACACCCGTGCCTGTTTTCCGACCTGGCTTTCTCGGTGCGCGAGTTGGGCGCAGCCGAAGCCTTGCGGCGGGCGCTTGAGATGAAACCTCAGGCAGGCGGTCCTTGCAAGCACAACTGGATCAGAGCAGTGGGAGGATGAAATGAGCGAGCTGACTCACGTCGACTCGGACGGCCGCGCGAAAATGGTTGACGTGGGGTCCAAGCCGCCGCAACGCCGCCGGGCTCGTGCTTCCGGCAGGATATCTTTAGAGCCAAAGACCGTGACCTTGGTCAAGGACAACCTGATAAAGAAGGGGGACGTGCTGGGAGTGGCCCAGCTGGCTGGCATCCAGGCGGCCAAGCAGACTCCCGGTTTAATCCCACTATGCCATCCGCTGGCGCTCGACAAGATAGATGTCCGGCTGGAATTGCGAGACGACGGAGTGCAAGCGACCTCCGAGGTCAAGTGCGTAGGGCGCACCGGTGTAGAAATGGAAGCACTGGTGGCGGTCGGCGTGGCGCTACTGACCGTCTATGACATGTTGAAGGCGGTCGACAAGAAGATGCGCATCGGCGAGATAGAGCTTATCGAAAAGGAAAAAACCGATGTCGAGCCCCGCAAAATGCGCGGGGCAAGGCCGACAACCGTTGTGTAGGAGCCTTCGATGAAGCTTAACTCAAGGATAAAAGATCATGGCTTCTCAATTGCCTTGTGAGATCGAAGTTGTCTCGGTCAATGTCTCCGAGAAAAAAGGGACGGCCAAGCATCCCGTCGAGCGAATCGAACTGGACGAGATGGGAATAGCCGGGGACGCGCATGCCGGAGCATGGCACCGGCAGGTCAGCTTGCTTGCAGAAGACGGCATCGAGCGCTTCGTCAAGCAAACCGGGCGCCGGGTTGTACCCGGCGAGTTCGCCGAGAACATAACCCTGCGCGGCTTTGATCTGCGCCAGGCTCACCTGCTGGATCGCTTTTGCATCGGAACCGGGGTGGAACTAGAACTTACCCAGATCGGCAAGAAGTGCCACGGGGACTCTTGCGCCATTTTTCGCGATGTGGGCAGCTGCGTGATGCCCAAGGAGGGCGTCTTCTGCAGGGTGATCAGAGGCGGCGACATCTCGGCCGGCGACACGGTCATCTACACCCCCAAGATCTGGAATTTCAAGGTAATCACTCTCAGCGACCGCGCCTGTAGCGGCGAGTACAAGGACCTGAGCGGCCCCCGCGCCCGGGCCGCTTTAGAGAATTTCGCCGCGGCCGAAGGATTTTGCTGCGTGGTCGAGGTGAAGATTCTGCCCGACGACGCAGTCGCCCTGCAATCGGAACTCCAGGCTGCTCGCGATGGCGGATGCGATATCCTGGTAACAACGGGCGGAACAGGTATCGGCCCCCGCGACATAACACCCGAGGTCGTCTCCGACTTTTGCGACAAGCTAATCCCGGGCATCATGGAGGCCATCCGGGTCAAGTTCGGCTCAGAGAAACCCAACGCGTTGCTCAGCCGCTCGTTGGCCGGCGTGGCCGGCAAGATGCTGGTCTACTCGCTTCCGGGAAGCGTCAAGGCGGTCGCCGAGTATATGGGCGAGATCGAAAAAACCCTCAAGCACAGCCTGTTGATGATTCACGCGATCGACGCGCACTGAGCACGGCTCGAATAGAATCCCTTGTGGGTGCAAGGCTGAGCCGGTCGCTCTACTTCTCTGGCTTGGATTCCGGCAGCGTCAGGCCGCGGTACTCGAGCAGGGGCTTGATGTCGGGCTTGCCGCCGTAGAAGTGCTCGAAGAGCACGCTGGGCTCCTCGGTGCGGCCCTTGGAGAGGATCTTGGCCCTGAAGGCGTCGCCGTTGGCCCGGGTCATTCCGCCGTGGGCGTGGAACCAGGCGCCGCCGTCGCGGGCCAGCACCTCGCTCCAGATGTAGGCGTAGTAGGCCGCCTGGTAGCCGATGTTGAAGATGTGTGTGAAGTAGGGCGAGTGGTAGCGCGGCGGTACCGGCGGGTAGGCGACCTGGTCGGCGGCCAGCGCCTGCTGCTCGAAGGCCATCACCGCGGCGGGCTTCGGGGCCTTGCCGGGGGCGAGCATGTGCCAGGCCTGGTCCAGCATGGCCGCCTCCAGGTACTCGAGCGTGGCGTAGCCCTGGCCGTAGGTCTGGGACTTGAGCACCTTGTCGAGCAGCGCCTGCGGCATGGGCGCGCCGGTCTTGTAGTGCTTGGCGAAGTGCGCAAGCACCGCCGGCTCGCGGGCCCACATCTCGTTGATCTGGGACGGGAACTCGACGAAGTCCGGGGGGACGTTGGTGCCCGAGAGCAGCGGATACTTCACGGCCGAGAACAGGCCGTGCAGTCCGTGCCCGAACTCGTGGAACATCGTGGTGACCTCGTCGAAGGTCAGCAGCGCCGGCTTCCCGGGGGCGGGCTTTGAGATGTTGAGGTTGTTGATGATGACCGGCTTGCGGTCGAGCAGGAAGGACTGGTCGACGAAGTTGTCCATCCAGGCGCCGCCCTGCTTGTTGTCGCGCTTGTAGTAGTCCAGCAGCAGCAGCCCGATCGACGAGCCGTCGGCGTTGAAGACCTCGAACACGCGCACGTCCGGGTCGTAGACCGGCAGGTCCTTGCGCTGCTTGAACGTGATCCCGTACAGCGCATTGGCCGCGTAGAACACGCCGTCTTTGAGGACGCGGTTCATCTCGAAGTACGGCTTGACCTGATCGTCCGAGAAGTCGAAGCTCGCCTGGCGGGCACGCTGGGCGTAGAAGGCCCAGTCCCAGGGCTCGAGCTCGATCGGCTCGACCTTGTCCGCTTTGGCCGCGGCCTCGATCTGGCGCTTGATGTCCGCTGTCTCCTGCTTGGCCTTGGCCAGCGCCGCCGGGGCCAGCTGGGCCAGCATCCCGTGGACTGCCTCCGGCGTGCCGGCCGTCTCCTCGGCCAGTGCCCAGGCGGCGTAAGTCGGGGCGCCGAGCAAGACGGCCTTCTCGGCGCGCAGCTCTACGATCTTGGAGATGATCGCGGTGTTGTCATGGGCGCCGCCGTTGGCTCGCGCGACCGAGGCCTCGAAGATGCGCCGGCGCAGGGCCCGGTTCTTGAGCTGCGCAAGCGGCGGCTGGATGGTCGTGTTCTGCAGGCTGATGACCCACTTGCCGTCGAGCCCGCGGGCCTTGGCCGCCTGGGCGGCCGCGCCGATCTGCTCGGCCGACAGGCCATCGAGCTGCTTGGCGTCGGAGACGACCACGGCGCCGTCCTTGGTGGCCGCCAAGACGTTCTGCCTGAAACGGGTGGTCAGCTTGGAGAGCTCCTGGTTGATCTTCTTGAGCTTGGCCTTATCGGTCGCGGACAAGCGGGCCCCGGCGCGCACGAACATGCGCTCGTAGCGTTCGAGCAGCTGGGCCGACTCGGGATCGAGCCCGAGCTCGGCGCGCTTCTGGTAGACTGCGTCGACGCGGGCGAACAGCGCCGGATCGAGCAGGATTGCGTCCCGCTGCGCCGCCAGCTTGGGCGCCATCTCGGTCTCGATCTTCTGCATCGCCTCGTCGGTGTTCGAGGTGTTGAGGTTCATGAAGGCCTTGGAGACCCGGGTCAGCAGCCGGCCGCTGCGCTCCATGGCGACGATCGTGTTGTCGAAGGTCGGCGGCGCGGAGTCGTGGGCGATGGCCTGGATCTCCTGGCGCTCGTCGGCCATGCCTTTCTCGAAGGCCGGCATGAAGTCCGCGTCCTTGATCTTGTCGAAGGGCGGCATGTAATAGGGCAGCGTGCTCTCATGGAAGAACGGGTTTTCGACGCCCGCTGTTTTCGTGCCGGTCGCCGGCTTTGACTGGGGGCCGCCCGGGTGGGGCCCGCAGGCGGCCAGGGCGACGAACGGGATTGCGAGGATCCAGGGGAGATATCTCATGGCAGGTTCCTTTCCAGGTGGTTCGACCGGCGCCATTAGAAACCCTGGCTGCCTCCAATGCAAGCCCCGGGCTTCTCGGTCGCACCGGGCGGTGCGGGCACTGTATGAGCTGGACGGGTGGCGGCCGGCGACGGGGCTTTGTCAGCGCCGGTGACGGCTACCGCCGCCTCTCGACGAGCGTGAACTCTTGTGCGAACTCGAATGCGAACTCGAGTGCGAGAAGGACCGCCTCGGGGATGATTTGAAGACCGATCCGGAGGAAGACTTCTTGGACGAAGAACTCTTGCCGGAAGGTTTGTATGAAGGCCTGCTGTTCGGCCGGACATTCGACCTGGGAACCACGTACGACGGTGCACGCATCTTGAACTTCGGCCGACCGGTAGCCTTGACGCCGCCGCCCGGGGTCTGCACGTTGCGCCGCGGGATGGTCGGGCGACTGATGCCCGGCTGGCGCGGGTAGATCGACTTGCCGGGCGTCGGGCGCCGCGGGTAGATCGACTTGCCGGTGACGGGACGCCGTGAATCGATCGCCGGGCTCGAGTAACCCCGTCCCGTGGTCGGCCGCGCCGAAGGCGCTCGAACCTTGCCCGATGTGCCACTGCCCCTGACGATGCCGAGGTCGCGTGTTTTCGTCAACCGGCCGCCGACCATTGAAGCCGGCCCGCTGACCCGACCGGGGCTGAGCTTCGGCCGGTAGATCTTCAATACATCACCGTTGACCCCAAGAGTTCGGCCTCCGCCGTTACCGGCCATCTTGGTTGTTGCCAGATTCCTGATTCTAAGCGGCTTGATCGTTATGTGTGAGCGCTCTGTCACCAGTTTCCTGGATGGCCCCCGCGCGCAGCCCACGCCCGATCCGTCGCGGCAGCGCCTGGGGTAGTAAGTGTGGCGGAATGCCCGGGCCACTCCGCGGCGGCCGACATAGTGATGGTGCGGATGCGGATCACAGAAATAACGCCAGTTTATGAAGGTCCAGTAATCGTAATACACTGGATAGTAGGCCCAGCCGAACCAGGGACCATAGCCGGCCAGCAACGGCGACCAGCCGATATAGGTGTCCGAATAACGCCAGATCACCCAGGCCGGCGCCCAGGTAGTCCCCGGCACCCATATCCAGCCGATGTAATCGAGATACGACCACGATCCGTAGTGCATGGCCGCCCAACCCCATGGAAAATAGGAAGACCAGGCCCAGCCGAGATCGGTGTTCACCCAGCGACCATAGGTGTACGGCCGCCAGCCGTCCCATACCCCTCCCGGGTGCCAGACCCAACCGTACTCGGCCGTCTCGATCCACTCGCCGTAATCAGCCAGCTTGTCGTAAAAATAGGATACGTCCTGGGGTTGGTCCTGCCCGCCCTGCTCGGCTTGTTGGGCCTGTTCGTCGGCACTCATTGGGGGTTCCGGCGCGGGCTGCGGCACGGGCTCTGCCTGCTGATCGTCATCGGGAACGCCCTCTACGTAAAAATATCCGTTGTCATCTTCATCGTCAGCTTGTGCTTCCTCACGATAGCCTTCGTCCTCAACAAAGTCGCCGTTCTCGTCCCACTGGGCAGGAGCCGCGCTAGCCAGGCCGCCTGATATAATCATCGAAAACCAGGCAACTACTAAAATTAGTATTCTCATGATCGCCTCCTTCACTCAAGACCGCCAACCAGAAGTGCAAGGTGCATGCCATTATCCGGCGGATGCCGGCCCGACAATTTTCTTATACTACAGCATGTTACAAACAGGCCCAAATCCAGCGGCATTGAGGACTGCCCGTGTATCCCAAAACGGAATAGGTCCGTTGTCCAGAATGGGACTCTAACCTCAGTCTTTTCCGTACTTCTTCAGCTTACGCCAGAGAGTGTTGTAGCCGATGTCGAGTTCTTTAGCCGTTAGCTTCTTATTGCCGCCGTTTTTATCGAGTACCTTCATGATGTAGATCTTTTCGACTTGCTGGAGCGTCATTCCATCTTCCACACCCTCAATCAACTCCGGCAAGTCACCGGTTTCCGCAACCAGTTGAAAATCTTCTGCATGGAGCGTCCGACCTCGACTGCGAATGACGGCCCGTTCGATGGCGTTCTCCAACTCCCTGACGTTGCCGGGCCAGTTGTAGTCGCATAAGAACTTCTCGGCCGCAGGATCAAACACCAACTGCGGCCGGCTCTCTTTGTCGCAGTACTTTGCAAGAAAGGCCGAGGCCAGCGGCAGGATGTCGTCCCTGCGCTCCCTGAGCGGCGGCAGCTTGATGCTGATGACATTGATGCGATGGTAAAGATCTTCGCGGAACTGCCCCTCTTTCATTAGTTTCTGCAGATCGCGATTGGTGGCGGCGACGATGCGCACATCCACCTTGATAACTCGCGTTTCGCCTAGCGGGACTATCTCGCCTTCCTGTAGCGTGCGCAGAAGCTTCTTCTGCATGCCCATGCTCATGTCGCCGATCTCATCAAGCAGCAACGTTCCACCGTCGGCCGCTTCGAATAATCCCTTGCGAGAGGCCGTGGCTCCGGTATAGGAGCCCTTGACATGGCCGAACAGCTCAGACTCGAGGAGGTTTTCGTTGAAGGCGGCGCAGTTGATCTTGACGAATTTCTTATCGCGCCGCGGGCTGTTTCTGTGAACGGCTTCGGCAATCAGTTCTTTTCCGGTGCCGTTCTCGCCAAGAATCAGCACGGTGGCCGACGATTTCGAAATGCGCACGATCTCTTCCTGGATCGTTTTCATCTGGGGACTTTCGACGATCATGTTGGCAAACGAGGATCTGGCCACTTCCTTCTGCAGCTGGTCGACCTCCTTCTGTAATTC
The DNA here is from genome assembly GCA_964513625.1 of uncultured Myxococcales bacterium. GTDB lineage: Bacteria > Myxococcota > B64-G9 > B64-G9 > B64-G9 > DATKYQ01. The sequence goes on from CAZENH010000009.1 coordinate 136,750, forward strand.
TCTCTGCTTTTCCTTTTCTGCTTGCAACAGCTTCTGCTGTGTACTTTTCAGTTCGACGTTTTTTCTTTCCAGCTTGTCGATGGTGGTTCTGAGACTTTCGGTCATCTCGCGGAACGAAAGCGCCAGTTCACCAATTTCATCCCGGCCGCAGTCGGGAACGGGAGCCTCCAGGTCTCCCGCGCCGATCTGCCTGGCGGCCTTTGTCAAGGCACGCAAAGGACGCACCAGGCTGCGAGCCATCAAGATCGACAACAACCCAAGCAGCAGCAGCACTCCACTCAGAACCCAGACAATGGTCCTGTGCACCCCGGCGGTCCTGGCAGAGATCTGGCTGCCCAGGCGACGCAGTAACTCGATGAACTTGTCGACCCGGGTGCCCATCATAACGCCGCCGAAGATGCCGTACTTCGCGTATTGTCCGGTGTCGTAGAAAATGGGGCAATATACCCGTGTACGCAAGATACCGGCCAGGTTGTTGCTTGTGGCAATGCCTGTGCGTCCCATTCGCGTTTCAAGTACTACGGCGTGGTATCCCTCTCCCATCTTCCAGTCGAGTTGCAGAAGGTTCACGGGAGTTCGCCCGACCTCCACCTCGCTGTGACTGCTTTTATCGGTGTAGGCGGGCACGAGCCGGCCCAGGTGGTCTACTCCGCGGATGTTCCAAAACTTCGGGTGGGTGATTATCCATCCTTCGTCATCGTACAAGTAGGTGTAGTCGGCATCACGGTAGCCGGCGAATACCGTGGCGTTCAATTCCATCGCCTTGACGTGTTGGCTGAACTGCATCAAGTGCAGGTGATCGAGGGCCAACGAGACGACACCTTCGATCTTTCCGTCGGCTCCCGCAACGGGTGTCGCGAATCTGATCACCCCGTCGTATCTCTTGCCTTCGATTGTGTCTTCGGGCGCAAGCCGGCCGATCAACTCTTCCAACTCCAGGTTGCGGGCCTGCAGCTGCTCGGCCGTCATGCGCGGCGGCGCCGCCACCAGAACACGTGTTTCCTCACCCGGCTTGCGATAGACCAATACCTTCTGCGAACCCTCGTTGAAAGAATCAACGTACTCCATCTCTCCGGCGGCACGCAGGATCTCGTACAGCAGGTAACGGTATATCTGCTTGTCGCGGGCCGAGCGCTTTTCAAGTCTAGGGATTATTTTTTCGATGCCAAGTTGCTCTATTTTGTTGAGATGAAAGCCATTCAGATGGGACACGTAGATTTGTCCCGGCTTCAGTTTCATGGCTTCGATAAAATAGTGCTCTGAGCGATAGGTAGTCTGTGCCGGATCCGAAATATTCCGCCGGTGCTCTGAAGGCAGGGGGCGACCTCGAACGATCAACACCCTCTCTTTTCCAGTCGTATCGGCAAAGCTCAATTCCTTGTAAAGCGGAATCTCCCGGCGTTCCTCCGTCATCTGCCGATCATTGCCCGCCCTGATCCAAATCTCGCGCATGTGTCTTTCGGAAAACCTGACGTAGCCCTGATCGCTGCGCTCGACCTTCGCCAGCGAGTGCAAGTCTCTTTCGCACTGGTGCAAGAAAGACGAAACCTTGGCGGCGATATTTTCTGCTCTGCGTTCATAGGTGCGAGCCGTGCGATCAGCCTGGCTACGCAGATCGTCAACCTGCAGGGCAACCACCACTCCGGCGGCCGCCAGTGGAACCACGGCCAACAGCAGAAAAGCGATTAAGAGTTTCCAAAACAGCGATCGCCGACCCTTGGGATCAGGACTGAGCGCTTGTTTGTTCATGTTCGCCCGTACCCTCGATTTTCAGGCGGATCTCAAACGTGGTTCCCTCTCCCGGGCTGCTGGATACATCGATCGTGCCTCGATGATGTTCTATTATCCGGGAGACGATGCTCAATCCCAGTCCGGTACCCTGGCCGCTTTTCTTTGTCGTGTAGAACGGCTCGAATATGTGCTGAAGATCTCTTTCCGGAATGCCGCCGCCAGTATCGGCCACAACGAAGATCATGGTTTCTTGCTTTTCGACCTTGGTGCTGAGGGCTAATTCACCGCCCCCCTCCATGGCCTGACAAGCATTGGTGATCAGATTGATGATGATCTGCAGAAGCTGGCTGCGGTTGGCTACCATCTTGGTGCCGGTCGGGCAAAGATCGGTAGACACCCGCACATCGTACTTGCGAATCGTGTGTTCACAGAAACTCAGGCCCTGGCCGATCAGTTCGTTGAAGTTCAGTTCTTCTGGCTCTTCCGATGAAGGTCGCCCGTACGAAACCAGATCCCTGGTCAACTTCTGGATTCGGCCGGCTCCTTCGAGAATGCGCTTCATCTTCTCGATGTCGGAAGCACCACTCGTTCCATCGACCATTTTCTTGACCAGGTATTCCGAGTAGACGGAAATCGAAGTCAACGGGTTGTTCAACTCGTGCACTATTCCGGCTGCCAGCTTGCCCAGAGTGGCCATTTTTTCAGCCTCAATGATCTGGGCCTCCAACGCTCGGATCTGTGTCAGATCCTGGCCCACCATGATTACGCTCTCGACCTCTCCGTCACGACCGCAAAGGACTGCCAAGTGGAAAATTATCTGAACCAGTCGGCCGTCCCGGTTTCGCATCCTGGTCTCGATGCCGCCCGGCGTCGACTTGCCCTCAATTGTGAAGGAGATCTCCTGGGCAAGCCTTTTCTCCTCCTCTGCGGGAACCCATTTGAACAAGTCCGAATCGAGCACCTGATTCTTCGGAAACCCTAACAGGTTTTCCATCGCGCGGTTAAAAACCAGGATCTGGCGATTGGTGTTGGTGACGACTATCAGCGCATTTGCATTTTCCAGAATACTGGCCAGGTAGTCTTTCAGGTAGGCGGTCTCGTCCAGCAGGCGTTGGTTGCGCAACGCCAATGCAATGTGGTTGGCGAGCGAGATCAACAACACCTCGTCGTCATCCCCCAGCGGGGCTTTTATGCCTGTCTCCAACTGAATGGCGCCGTAGAGTTGGTTCTCAGACACAAGCGGGACGTGGATTGCATAGGCTGAGTTCTCGAACAAAAAGGGAATTTGTTCGCAAATCTCGACGCATGCGGCACTAGCCACACCTGGATCAAGACGCGTCTTGACAAGCGCCGAGTGACTGATGTGAATCTTCTGCTCCCCTCCTTGTGTCAGCGAGCCTGCGTGATCGGAAACGATCGTCTTCAGCGATTTGGGATCAACCAGTTGAACCAGGTAGTCGACTTGTGGAAACAGCGAGCTGATCGCAGCGACGATGTTACTCAGGAATACCTCGTGGCCCGATCCCAGGCCAAGTTCCTTGCCCAAACTCAGAAAGGCCTTGTGAATCTGCCTGGCCTTCTTGAGCTGCGTCAGGGCATTTCTCAGCCGCTCATTTGCTTCCTCAACCGGATTGTACTCTGTGTCCATTCTTGCTCTCTGAACCCACCCTTGTTTTCCCCTGTTATTCCGGTTCCGACGAGCGATCTATATCCACGATGCGTTGCTCACCCACGTAAGACTTGGTCTCATAGCGCGTAATGCGGCCGATTTTGCGGATAATGTCTGCCATGCGCTCGGCCTCGGAGAGAATGATATTGAGAACGCGGACCACCTCTTCGGGCTCCTCCAGCTTGCGCTTGGCAAGTTCCGCGTATCCCATCATCGAAGTTAACGGTTGGTTCAATTCGTGGGCTGTCGCCCCGGCCAGCTCGGCGATCATCGCCTGCTGTTCGGTGAGCAGCAGCTTTTCCTGGGCCTGGGACAGCTTGCGTTCAATCTTGAGCCGCTCGCGCAGATCGGTAAAGATACCTGCGGTAGCCACCGTCTCGTCGCCCTCTTTCACACACCAGGCAGTCAAGTGAATCGGAACTACGTCTCCATTTATATTGAAAACTTCTTTACGAATTGTGCTCAGGCGCCCCATACCCCCGCTTCCCTCACGCTTGAGCAGGTCCATCACCTCGCGCGCGCCGTCCGCAGGATACAACTTGGTAACGTGGAGCTTGCCGATGACATCCTGAGCCCGGTAACCAAAAATTCGCTCCGCGCCTTTGTTGAAGAGAATAATATTGCCCTTCAGATCGGCGGCGATAATGGCGTCCACCGATGAATCGATCAGGTTTTCCAGGAAGTTCTTGGTGCGTTGCAACTCGGCCGTGATGCTGCGTTCTCTCTCCATCACCTGCAGGTTTCTCAAGGCCAGGGTCACGGCGGCCGCCACCGCGTTGGCGAAGAAGATGTCCCGTTCGCCCAAGGCGCGGCTAAATCGCTCGGATCGCAGGAAGAGCACGCCGTCGATCTGGTCCTCGTGCATCATGGGAAACAACGCCAGCGATCCGACTCCCTTGTTGACCAGTGTCGGCAGAATTCCCCTCAGCTTGGGATTGTTCTCGACCCGCTCGACGACGAAAGGCCGCCTGGTATGCAAGACTTCGAGAATCTCGGGGTAGTTCGCAAGCGACACCTCGATTCCCTGAAGATCGGCGTTCTCGCTGGCCGCAATCACTGTTGCCCGGTCTTCATCCGGAGAGGTCAAGACCATCGAGCAACGGTCGACATGCAGCAGTTCGGCGGTGCGCACAACCACCAGGTGCAGCAACTCCTTCATGTCCAGCGAGGAGGCCATCAGGCGGGTCAGATCGAGCAGGGCCTTTTGCTCGTCCGGCCGCCAGAACGTCCTGCGCTGGCGAAGGCGGGCCTGCAAGCGAATCTGCAACTCCTGAGTCTGGAAAGGCTTGACCAGGTAGTCGTCTGCGCCGATCTCCATTGCCCGCTGGGCTTTTCTGGAATCCCCCTGCTCGCCCAGCAAGAACACGACAGTCCGCGATGTCCTAGAGTCGCTTCTCAAAGAGAGCACGATCTCGGCCCCGTCCATATCGGGCAGCGACAGGCCCAGAATCACGGCATCGGGATTCAGCTTTCTGGCCCGCTCGATCCCCGATTGACCGTCCGCGGTAACCTCTACCGAATATTTCCCGCCGTCCAGCAGGGCCTCTACATAGTCGCGGCTGGCAGCGTCGGACTCTACAAGTAATATCTTGCTGAGCCCCGATCCTGTCGGATGTCCGGATGCGTCCACGCCAAAGATGCTATCACGCGCTCGATCGGACAGGCAAGAAATGCGTGGATCCTTCTATTCCCGGCGTAGAATTAGCCCAGCCAGTGGCGGGAGAGTCAGTTCCAGGCACTGGGGATAACCATGGCGCGGCTCGGGAATCGTATCGAGCCCGCCGCCATTGCCTGCGTTTCCTCCCCCGTAGATCTCTCCGTCCGAGTTCAGAACCTCCAGGTAGTGTCCGGGCCGTGGTACGCCTACCCGATAGCCGCGTCTGATCACCGGCGTCATGTTCAGCACAACCACGAGCTCGCGTCCCTCGCCCCAGCGCAAAAACGAAAGCACCGAGCTCTGCGCATCGTTACAGTCTATCCAGAAAAATCCCTGCTGCTCGAGCTCCCGCGCCCAGAGGGCCGGCTCAGCCTGGTAGAACCTGCCCAGGTCTTTTACGAAACGCTGCAGCCCCGCGCGCTCGGGCTCGGCCGCCTCATGCCAGTCGAGACTGGCGGCGAAGTTCCATTCGCGACCCTGTCCGAACTCGGCGCCCATGAAGAGCAGCTTCTTGCCCGGATGGGTGTATAGGTAGGTGTACAACAGGCGCAGGTTGGCCAGGCGCTGCCAGTGATCGCCGGGCATCTTGTCGTATAGCGAGCCCTTGCCCTGGGCCACCTCGTCGTGCGACAGCGGCAGGATGAAAGACTCGCTGTAGGCGTACATCATGCTGAAGGTCAAGTCGTTGTGGTGGTACTTACGGTGAATCGGATTGTGGCTAAAGTAACCCAGCGTATCGTTCATCCAGCCCATGTCCCACTTGAAGCCGAATCCCAATCCTCCCAGGTGGACCGGGCGGGTGACGCCCGAGTATGCCGTGGATTCCTCTGCCACCGTGAAGGCCCCGGGGAAATTCGCGTAGACCTCAGTGTTGAACTCCTTCAGGAAATCTATCGCCTCCAGGTTCTCGTTTCCGCCGTAGCGGTTGGGCAGCCACTCCCCCTCCCCGCGGCTGTAGTCCAGGTAAACCATCGAGGCGACCGCGTCCACCCGCAAGCCGTCAATGTGAAACCGGTCTAGCCAGTAGCAGGCGTTGGATAACAGGAAGTTGCTCACCTCGTGCCGGCCGTAGTTGAAGATCAACGTTCCCCAGTCGCGGTGCTCGCCGAGCCGGGGATCCTCGTGCTCGTACAGGGCCGTGCCGTCGAAACGCCTGAGCGAGAAATCGTCCTTGGGAAAATGGGCCGGCACCCAGTCGACTATCACCCCGATACCGTTCTGATGGCAGGTATCGATCAAGTATTTCAGATCATCCGGGCTGCCGTAACGACAAGTCGGAGCAAAGTAACCGGTCACCTGGTAGCCCCAGGAAGGGTCGTAGGCGTGTTCGGCCAACGGCATGATCTCGATGTAGTTGAAACCATGCTCCAGAAGGTGCGCAACCAGCCGTGGTGTCAACTCGCGGTAGTTCAACCAGCGCTGGCCGTCCTCTGGAACCCGCTGCCAGGATCCCAGGTGCAGCTCGTAAATGGCCATCGGTGTCCGGCGCGGATCGCGCCGGCAACGATCCTGCATCCAGCCCTTGTCGCCCCAGGCGTAGTCGGAAAGGCCGTAAACCACCGAGGCCGTCTTCGGCCGCAGCTCCATGGCAAAGGCAAATGGATCACTCTTGATGCGCAGCATGCCTTCTGAAGTCAGCAACTCGAACTTATACAGGGCGCCACGAGTCAGACCCGGGACGAAGATCTCCCAGATGCCCGAGGAGCCCATCAGGCGCATGGGCAATAGCCGACCGTCCCAACCGTTGAAATCGCCGACCAGGCTCACACGCCGCGCGTTCGGTGCCCAGACCGAGAAAGAGACACCGGACAAACCTTCGATTACTCGTGGATGCGCCCCCAGCTTCTCGTACAGGCGCAGGTGACGCCCCTCGCCTGCCAGATAGAGATCCAAATCACCAAGCGTGGGCAAAAAAGCGTAGGGGTCCTGGCTCTCGAATGAAGACCCGTCGGCAAAGCCGAAAACAATGCGGTAGCGCAGAGGAAATGAGAGCGCGGGCATGAAAACCGCGAACAGTCCGTCTCGAATCCTCTCCATCGGTAATTCTTCATGCCCGTCTCTGGCAAGAGACGCGCGCTTTGCATCCGGGTGGTATACCCTGACGACGATCCCGCGCACACCCTTGCGGGTCATCTCATGGGCGCCAAGTACCGCGTGTGGATCGCGACAGGCGCCCGCCAACAGATCTTCAACAAGTTCCGGGTCCGTCCCGGACAAGAGTTGTTCGGACTTTGCGATTTTCCTCACGGGCACCGGCTCAGTCCTCTTCTTTCCAGGCCGCCTCGGCCGCCGCGTATACCGTTTTTAAAGGAACGCCTTGCTGCTCGGCCAGGCGGCGGCAGTCGTCATACTCGGGCGAGGCAGTGTAAACACGCCCGCCCTCGCCGGCAATCTTGATTCGCACCGGACCGAATGATGTCTGGACCGTTTTGCTCCTGCGGGTCAGCTTGCGCCTGACAACCGGCAAGCGCCTCAGTCCAATCGTCGTCGATTCTTCGAAGACAAATCGCTCGAGCGTATCCAATTGATCTTCGTTGCAGAGCAACGACAATGTCACCGCCGGGCGGGATTTTTTCATGATCACCGGCTGCAGCCAGACATCGTGCGCCCCTGCCGCGAGCAGCTTTTCCATCAAGTAATCGTAATGCTCCGGACTCATGTCGTCGATGTTTGCCTCGACCAGTAACTCCTCTCCCGCCGCGCGTGAGACACCCTCGCCAATGACAATCCTGAGCAGGTTCGGCCGTCCGTCGATTTCGTGCCTGCCTGCACCGTAGCCAATTCCGGTCGGCGCCATCTCGGGCCAACTGGTGAACTGATCCACCATCGCCGAAAGAATTGCAGCGCCGGTCGGAGTGGTTAACTCGGCATCCACTGCCAGGCCCCGAGTCGAAATACCCTTGAGTAGTTCCAGGGTGGCCGGCGCGGGTATCGGGATCTCGCCGTGGCGGCTTTTCACGACTCCGCTGCCGAGTAGCGGCGTTGAAGAAGTTATGCGCTCGGGATTGAAATGATCGATTGCCAAGGCACAACCTACGATATCGGCAATCGAATCTGCGGCACCTACCTCGTGAAACAGGACTTGCTCGGGACTTTGCTGGTGAACGGCTGCCTCGGCCTCGGCTAGACGGGCGAAGACAGCCTCGGCTCGCTCTTTCGCGCCTGCCGGCAAACCCGCCTGGACAAGCAGCTTGCGTATGTCTCCCCATGTACGGTGCGTTGCCGTTTTACCCGGAACGTCAACGACGAACTGCACACAGCCTATTCCATGCCGACTCGTCCCTCGGCTGGTAAGCGCAACATCGGAAAGCCCCATGGCATCGAGCGCCCGGCGTAGCGGATCCAGCGGCGCACCCAGGTGCAATAATGCGCCGACGGTCATGTCCCCGGAGATTCCGGAAATAATATCGAAGTGCAGCAACAAGACAACTTACTCCCTCTGATTGCGGCGATTGATCAGTGCGGCCGCGTAACCCGCTCCAAACCCGTTGTCAATATTCACCACGCATACGCCGGCAGCGCAACTATTCAGCATTCCCAGCAGGGCCGCCAGTCCACCGAAACTCGCCCCGTAGCCGACGCTGGTCGGCACGGCCACGATGGGGCGGTCGACCAGACCGCCAACAACAGAGGGCAGCGCACCTTCCATTCCCGCAACCACCACCAGCACCGCGGCTCGCTCCAGGGTTTTCCGATCAGCGAGCAGTCGATGAATTCCGGCCACGCCCGCGTCGTAGATCCGCGTCACCCGGTTGCCCATCAACCATGCAGTCAAGGCAGCTTCCTCGGCGACAGGCAGATCAGAGGTACCGGCCGAGACAACGACAATCTCTCCGCGCCCCTTGTCCCGCGGCTCCCCTTCAACCAAATGGAAGGTACGTGCGTCTGCGTTGTATGTGCCTGAAGAAAACTTCTGGGTCAACACTTTCCCGACATCTGCCGGGATCCTGGTGACCAGCAGCGGCCCGCCCTCAGCGGCGATGTGTTCGGCAATGGCAGCGATCTGTGCCGTGGTCTTGCCCGTCCCCAGAATCACTTCCGGGAATCCAGATCTTAGAGCCCGGTGGTTGTCGATTCTGGCAAAACCGAGATTTTCGAAGGGCATATGCCGCAGGCGTTGTAAGGCATCGTCAACGTTCGTCCGCCCGCTGGACACCTCGTCCAGCAGTTCACGCAGACTCTCACGGTCCATCCGGATTCTCCCTGATGACGGCGCGCGCACGAGCTATCAAAGCATCGACGTCCAAGAGCAACACCGGGCGGCCGTCTCCCAGAACAGTCGTACCGTTAAATGGCCCCAGACGCGCAAGCAAAGACCCAACTCTCTTGAGCACCACCTCGACATGACCGGCGACATGTTGCACCGCAAGGGCCAGCACGGCCTTGCCGTCCCGCCCGATTACAACCGACTCTGACGGCATTTCATCTTCTCGCGGCGACCGTTGTCGGGCATGCAGACCGTCCCGTAAAAGCCCATTCAGATCGATCAGCGGGCCGGACATCGAGTTATCCGGCTGGCGGTCAGAGATCTGTCGCCCCCGGATAGCAGTCACTCTGAGCACTCGCGAAGCCGGCAGAGCCAGCAAAACTCCACCGCTTTCTACCAACAATACCTGCAAGATCGCCAGCGTCAAGGGCAGGTTGAGGATAAATGCCGTTCCACGACCGGGTTCCGATCGCACACTGACGAGACCTCCCAGGCGCTCTATTTCCATTTTGACGACGTCCAATCCCACTCCGCGACCGGAAATCTCTGTTGTCCCCGAATGAGTCGAAAACCCAGGACGAAAGATCAGTTCCAAGGCTTCGGACGCCGATGGGTTTGCGGACATCGGGATGTTCATCTCGGCCGCGCGTGAGAGTACACGGCTCGAGTCGATACCACCCCCGTCGTCAGAAAGCACGATCTCAAATCGTTCCGAGCTTCGCTTGACGGCCAACTTGATTTTCCCACGAGGTAACTTGCCGTATTTGCGACGCTGATCGGGAGTCTCGATTCCATGATCAACGGCATTTCGCAGCAAGTGTAAGATCGGGGTGTCCAGAGCCTCGACCAGAGCCCTGTCAAGCTCGGCATCCTCGCCCTCGACCTCGAATTGCACCTGTTTCCCCCGGCTGCGGGCAATATCCCGGCATACTCTCGGCAGGCGCTGGGTCAAAAGCGAAATGGGCACCATCCTGATCTCCATCACCCGATCATGCAGCTTGCGTATCACTTTGCCGAGCCGGCGCACTCCCTCACGCAGAGCCGGTGTTTCTAGACGTTCGGCCAACTGTTCAAAGTGGGAACGCAAGGTGATCAGTTCGCCGACCGAGTCGACGAAGAAATCAAGTAACTCTGTCTGTACCCTCACCGTTTCGGGCTTCTGGCGCGCCGGCTTTTTCGCTGACCGGGACTTTTCCAAAGGCATCGTCTGTCCCCGGTCGCCGGATGGATCTTCAGCCTCGACCACAAAGCGTTCCACCTCGACCAGTGTGCCTATTACCCTCTTGATTTCGGCCAGTCCCCGGTCTGTCGCCAGGCGCAAGCGAACCAGGCGACCCTCGATGCGGCCTGAACGAAGGTCGGCAAGTCCGGGAACCACCGAGATGATTTTTCCCGTCTCCGACAGGCGTCTGTATGCGACAAACGCCCTGACGGCTGGCGTGCCGCTCTGGGCGGATATCACCAGCTCTATCTTGAAGACGGGTAACTTCCCGTCTTCCACCTGGTATTCATCACCGGGTTGGCCGTAAGACTCTTCTGTAGGCGGCGCCCGCAACAGCCTGCCGGTGACTATTCTGTCCGCGGCGACCAGCAATTCTTCGGGAGCCGGACGCGGCGAGACGTCGTTATGCACCTGGTCGAGCTGGACGCGAAACTCGTCCAATCCTCGCAGTAGCAAGTCTATCTCTTCACCGCTCAGGGGTTTTTCCTGCTCCCGGTGCGGAATCATCATGTCCTCGAGACGGTGGGCCAGGCGGGCCATCTCTTCATAGCCCATCGAGCCGGCCATACCCTTGATGGAATGCATGTGTCTGAAGATTTCGTTTATTCGTAACTTGTCGGACGGATCTCTCTCAATCTGAACGAGGTCTGCCTCGAGCGCGTCCAGATGCTCCGTGGTGTCGCTTATGAAAAGCGACTTGTACTTTGACATGTCCATCGGCGGTCTATTGCCTGTCTTGAAACTTATCGAACACCACAAAAAAGACCAACAATTTCGCAGTACCCGTCTTGGAAAAAAGGCATTCTAAAAAGGGTGCAAACAAGCCGGGCGGGGCGGTAAACTCAGCGGCGGGCAGCCATGGCCTTTTTGACTACCTGGGTTACGTTCTCGGCCTTGAACGGCTTGACGATGAAGTCCGTTGCCCCGGCCTCGATGGCCTCCATGACCAGCGATTCCTGACCCAGGGCACTGCATATGACGATCGTTGCGTTCGGATCCTCTTTCAGAATTTCCCTGGTTGCCTCGATACCGTTCTTGAACGGCATCACTATATCCATGGTCGTTATTTCGGGTTTAATTTCCCTGTATTTCTCGACAGCCTCCACGCCGTTGGCGGCCTCTCCCCCTATTTCGAAACCCTGAGCTGTAAAAATCTCTTTCAGCGTGTTACGCATGAAGACTGCGTCATCGACAATGAGAACACGGGCGGCCATCCTGCCTCCTAGACCATTTAATATCTATTACGGAACTCGGGCACAAACTACTACGCCAGCGACTAGACGTCAACTTCACTAGCGTGCCTTTCGATATTCCCTTCAATAGCCTTGTGCAATGCCACGGCATCGAATATCTCAAGCATTTCACCCTTGTACCAGGCGCACCGGCCGCCCGGCCCATCCACGGCGCCGGTCACCTTCAAGGCAGCTTCCTCCAGCGACTCGATCTGGTCGACCGCCAGCCCCATTCGCTCTCCCGCAAGTTCTACCAACACAACCTGGGCGGCCCCAGGAGAAGCAGCTGCACCGGCCAGCATACCCATATCCAGAACTGGAATCACCCGGCCGTGGTGATTGATCATTCCGGCAACCCAGGCTGGGGCTCCGGGGACCATCGCCGGCGCCGCAATATCGAGCACTTCGACGACTATTGCTAACGGCAGCGCGTATCTCCTGGAACCGGCCTTGAACAGCAGCATACGGTCGCCGAATGCCGAACTATCCACTGACTCAGCCTGTCTCTTCTCCGTGTCCATCAGACTCCGCATACTTGAATTTGCGCACTTCGCCTTCGAGAACGCCGGCAAAGGCCACGATCTCGGCAGTCAGCTTGGTCACGTCCAGGAGCGAATCACTCTGGGCATCGACGGCTCTCGATACTGAATCGGTTGACGTCGCGTTTTTCTGCGTCACTCGCAAGATGTTTTGAATGGCCTTTACCGTCTGCTCGGCGCCGGCGATCTGTTCCTTGGCCAGGCGACTGATTATCTGTACGCGATCGGACCCGCTGGTTACGGTGGCCACGATGTTCTTCAAGGAATCGATGATGTACGAGAGTTGGTCGCGTCCCTCGGACAACCGCAAGGCGCTCTCCTTGACGGCCCGCATGGCATCTTCGCTTTCGGCGGTAACTTCTTCGACGATCTTGCCTATGCGCTCCGCTGAGCGCGAGCTGTTGTCCGCCAGTTGTCGTATTTCCTCGGCAACAACCGCAAAACCGCGCCCTGCTTCTCCGGCCCGGGCCGCCTCAATGGTTGCATTGATGGCCAGCAGGTGGGTCTGTTGGGCGACATCGGTTATCACTTTCACTATATTGCCAATCTCCTTTGTTTTCTCTCCGAACTCGTAAACCCGACGCGAGTATCTTTCGACACCCTCGAATACTCCGCGCATCTTGTCGACAGCCTCACCCGCCATCTTGCCGCCCGATTGTGCCACCTGGCTGGCCTCGCGTGACGAACGTGCCGCGTCTTCGGCCGAGAGAGATGTCCTTTGTATGCTGCGAGCCATTTCACCGACCAGCGTGGATGTCTTCTCGACCAGCTCCGTCTGTAACTCCGCACCGCGGGAAATCTCCTCCATCGACTGCGAAATATTCCCGGCCGAAACATTGATTCGCTTGGCCAGTTCTGTGAGTGAGGAGGACGAGCGCTCGGTCTGTCCGGTTTTTTCTTCAACGGTCTGCAACATGTGCCTGAAGGCTTCACGAACCAGTGATAGAGTCGTATTCAACTCGTCGATCTCGTCCGCCAACAATCGCCGGCTGGCAGGCAGGTTTTGCGACCGACCAGTGGACAGGTCTCCGGCTCCAATCCTGGATGCCGCCTCGACCAGCCTCCCCAGTCTTCGTCCATGAGCCCGTGCGTACAGTCCGGCCAGAAGAGCGCTGGCGAAAGCGACCAGCCCCACGGTCAGTTCGACAGCCGCAAAACTCATCGAGTCGGGCAGAAGCACAAAGACGGCGAAGGGCGCCGCTACGGCTAACAGGATTGTGATGATAATCTTGTTTTGTAGCTTCATTCCCGCAGCGCGCTCCCTCCAGGCGGCGGTCTCATCCGCGAACGATCGAATTGACGACGCGAACAAGTTGATTTGCGGTAAACGGCTTTGAGAGAAAGACGGTTCCGCCCGCTCTGAACCCCTCGCGCATGGACTCGGAATCGTCCCTGGCCGTCACGAAGATCACCGGGACGCTCTTTCCCTGTGCCTCGTTTTTCACCAACCGGCTGACCTCGAAACCGTCGATTCCCGGCATCATGATGTCAAGGAGTATCAGATCGAATTCCTTGCCCCTGATGGCCGCCAGAGCACTCTCGCCGCTGGTGACAGCTTGCACCTCGTGACCTTCTCGGGCGAGTACTTTTTCTTCCAGCATCAGAATATCAGTATCGTCATCGACCACCAGAATGCGTGCCATTGCATCTCTCCCGAGTCAGGATTCACCTACGATGGGCAGTAAGACCGTAAATGTGCTGCCCCGGTCGATCCCGCTCTGTACTTCGATTTTTCCAGCATGTGCCTCGACCAGGCTGCGGGTGATGGCCAGCCCCAAGCCCGTGCCCCCGTGTTCCCGGGTGGATGAACCGTCCACCTGGTAGAATGAATCAAAGACACGCTCCAGTTTATCCGCGGGAATTCCCAGCCCCGTGTCGGCGACCGAGATGCAGACATGTTCGTGCTCCGGCCGGGCCAGGGCCGCCGGCAGGTTTTCCTGCACCTCGAGGCTCGGGCGGGTGCAGACCTCGACCTTGACAGTCACGGTTCCGCCCTGGTGATTGAATTTCACAGCATTGCCGATCAGGTTGACGAGAACCTGGCGGATCTTGTCACCGTCGGCCAGAATACTCGGAACACCCTGGATGCCAGCGAAGTCGATCTTTACCTCGGCCTTGCGGGCTATGGGCATCAGCGTGGTCACGGCCGAGCGCGCGATCTCGATCATGTTGACCATCGAGCGGTTCAGGCGCAAGTTACCCATTTCGATCTTCGAGAAATCCAGAATACTGGTGATGATCCCCAGTAGCTGGTCCCCTTTCTCCATGATCGTGTGCAAGTACTCTGTTTGCTCGTCCGACATTGGCCCGGCCAATCCCTCGAGCAACATCTCGCTGTAACCGATAACCGAGGTCAGGGGGGTTCTCAACTCATGCGACACGGTCGCTAAGAAGTTGCTCTTGAGCCTGTCAAGTTCCTTAAGACGTTCGTAAGAGTCTTGCAATGCCTGGTTCTTCGTCTGTAACTCCGTGTATGAAGCCGTGACGGACTCAACGTGCATTCTTGAAGTCAAGGCGTTCTTGTATCCGACATACAACATCACCTCGATCATCTGCACCAGGTGCCTGACAACCTTGCGCACAACCTCGTCCTGAACCCGGCGCACCTTGCCGCGCAGGCGCATAGCTATATCGGCCTTGAATTTCTCTCCCAGTGCCGGCAGCGGGTTTTCGACAGGCTCCGCCGGCAAGTAGGGCCCAAATACAATCTTTCCGATGCTTTCTCCCTCGTGGGTCACAGGGGCAATCAGGTAGCGCAAGCCCGAAAAGCAATCGTGGTATATAGGTTGACCGACGTTGACTTCCGCCTCGCGAATGATGCCGACACCCCGGGTGCACTGTATTTTTCCCTGCGGCTGAGAAAAGATATAGGCGCAGTACTCGCTACCGCTTCCCTTCATGTCAACCAGCATCTCACGCGAGGAATCGAAAATCTTGAAGCCAATCTGAAACAAACCGGCGAAGCTCTCACAGACATCGCGGAACGAATCGAGATCGAGCAGCTCTCCCAGGGAAAACCTGCGCTGCAAGACGGAAGCATCCTCCGCCGGAGAGCTAACGCGGCTCATTGCGAGTCACCTCGAGACTGAAGAGTTCGCTGCGAGCTGAGCATTACGGAGTTCTTGAGAATGTGTTTGATGAAAGCATCCTCCTGGATCTGGAGCTTTTCCTCCAGTCCGAACCTGGCGTTCATGGTTCTCCAGGTGAGGCGCAGAATGCCATCCAGGGTTTCCATGACGCCCTCTCCTCGTATGGCCACAGCTTTGAAAACCGGTTCTTTTCCCTTTTCGGCGACCTCGGCGATCTCGGAGTCGGATCTGATCTCAGGCAGATCACGTTTGTTGAACTGAATGACCATGGGCACATCGTCGACATCGATGCCGTTTAGCTTGAGATTGGCAGCCATGCCCCGCCATGAGTCGTTGTTGGCCTGGCTCAGCGATTTCTGCGAATCCGCCACGAAAACCACTCCATCGGCGCCCTGAAGCACTATTCGCCGGGTCGAGTTGTGCATGATCTGGCCGGGTGCGGTGAACAGCTTGATCTTTACGGTGAATCCCGAACTGGTCTTGAAATACACGGGCATCAGGTCGAAAAAAAGAGTCCGGTCATCGGAGGTATCCAGGACCATCAGGCGACCGCGAACATCCGGGTCGAGTATCTGGTGTACGGATTGCAGGTTTGTCGTCTTACCGGACAGAGCGGGCCCGTAGTAGACAATCTTGATGGTGATCTCGCGTTGCTCGAGATTTATCTGCACCATGCCGAACACTCTCCCGGCAAATACCGCCCGCCCCTGCTCAGGAACGGAAGGGACGCTTCACAAGCGCCTGTTCGAGCGCTTCTTCAACCGTCGAAACCGTCCGAACCTCCAGGCGCCCGGTAAGACCCTCCGGAAGTTCGTCAAGATCCCCCCTGTTTTGTTCCGGGAGCAAAACCTTTTTGATCCCGGCGCCGATTCCGGCCAGTATCTTCTCACGCATTCCGCCGATAGGCAACAGTCTACCGCTTAGAGATATCTCGCCCGTCATGGCCACGGTGCGCCTGACCGGAATCTTTGTAACCCGCGAGACCAGCGCTACCACCATCGTCACTCCCGCCGAGGGGCCGTCCTTGGGAATGGCGCCCGCCGGTACGTGAACATGCAGGTCGTGCGTCGCGAAGTAGTCGTCGGCCACTCCCATGCGCGATGCCAGCGAACGCGTGAAGCTCAGCGCCGCCTGGGCCGACTCTTTCATCACATCCCCGAGCTGGCCGGTGAGAACCAGCTGTCCCTTGCCGCTCATGGCCGCCACTTCTACCTGGATCAGCTCGCCGCCCGCAGGCGTCCAGGCCAGTCCGTTGGCCACGCCGATCGTGTCGACCGGCAAACGCTCAAGCGGTAGGTGCACCGGCGAGCCCAGGTAACCGACCAGGTCATCCTCCTCGATCCTGGCGGGCGGCTCACTGCCCTCGGCCACCCGGCGGGCGATCTTGCGCAGCACCTGGCCGATGGCGCGTTCCAGCTGCCGCAACCCGGCCTCGCGGGTGTGTCGCTCGACCATCCGGCGCAGCGTGGAGTCGGGCAGCTCGACAACCGCCTTCGAAAGTCCGACGGCGGCGAGTTGTCTGGGAATCAGGTACAGCTTGGCGATGGCGATCTTGTCGTCGATATCATATCCCGACAGGCGGATCTCCTCGGTCCTGTCCAGCAACGGGCCGGGAATCGTATCGCTGCGATTGGCGGTGGCGATGAACATCACCCGCGATAAATCAAAAGGCAAGTTCAGGTAGTGATCGACGAACTCGGCGTTCTGCGCCGGGTCGAGCACCTGCAGCAGGGCGGCGGCCGGATCACCCCTGAAATCGTTGCCCAGCTTGTCGATTTCGTCGAGCATGAAAACCGGATTTATAGAGCCAGCCTGCTTCATGCCCTGGATTATCCTGCCCGGCAGGGCTCCCACGTAGGTCCGGCGATGACCGTGGATCTCGGCCCCGTCCTTGATGCCGCCCAGCGAGACACGCACGAATTTGCGCCCGGTCGCTTTTGCGATGCTTCGCCCCAGCGAGGTCTTGCCTACCCCGGGTGGGCCCACCAGCAGCAGGATGGCCCCCGGGTTGTCCGGGTTGAGCTTCTTGACGCCAAGGAACTCGAGCACGCGGTCCTTGGCCTCGTTCAGCCCGAAGTGATCCTCGTCGAGGATCTTCGCCGCCCTTTGCAGATCGAGGTTGTCCTCGGTCGCCGTTCGCCAGGTCAAATCCAGCAGCCAGTCGAGGTAGCTGCGAATGGTTCCGGCCTCGGCACTCTCCGGCCGCATGCTTTTCAGGCGAGCCAGCTGCTTGCGGGCCTCATCGAGCGCTCCCTCGGGCATGTCGCTGTCTGCGATGCGCTGGCCGAGTTCGCCGAGCTCGGCATCCTCGACATCCTCGCCGAGCTCCGCGCGAATCTGTCCCAGTTGTTCACGCAGAAAGTACTCGCGCTGCTTGCGGCCCATCTTTTCCCTGGTGCGAGTTTCGATTCGTGCCTTGGTCTGCGAAAGCTGCAGTTCGCGTTCGAGCAAGTCGGCCACCAGCCGCAGCCTCTTAACCGGATCGGGAGTCTGCAGAACCTGTTGGGCCGTCTCCACCGGCAGGGGCAGGTTGGAAGCAATCAGATCGGCCAGCCGGCCCGGATCCTTCAAACCCTGCAGAACCACCATCACGTCGGGTCCGGGCACCTGGGTCAATTCATCGTAGCGCTGCAACTTCTCGCGCAGCGTGCGCATCAGCGCCTCGGTCGTCAGCGAGATCTCGTCGAGCGGCAGGCTGTAGATCGGACTGACCCGGGCCGTGAAATGCGGCTTTTGCTCTTCGATTTCCTCCAGGCGGCCACGCACCAAACCCTGCACCAGGGCCTTCATCCGGCCGTCGTCGAGACGGCGGGTGCGCATCACCATGCCCACCGTACCGACCCGGTGCATGTCTTCCAGGCTCGGATCGTCCCGGTCGACTTCCCGCTGTGCGGACAAGAGTGCAATCCGGTTCGAGGAGACAGCCGCATCGATGGCCGACACGGATGCGGCCCGGCTTATGAAGAGCGGCACGATGGTATACGGAAAGACGACCAGGTCGCGTACCGGAACCAGGGGCATCCTCTCGGGAATCTCGAACCTGTCGTTGTCCGGGCTGGAAATCATGACATCAGGCACCGTACTTGCGCAGGCGGCCGGCGTGGGCCAGCAGCAACGGCAGCACGTCGGTCGAGTTCACCCGGCCCAGGCCGCCGGCTAAAAAAGACATCTCGCCGAAACTCTGGCAGGCGTCCCGCCTGGCGGTCGCAGCCACTATGCACAGCGGTACCGGGTGCCAGGAGTGGCTCTTCAACGCGCAGGGAGTGGAATGATCGCCGGTCAGACACAGGACGTCGGGATTGAGAGCCACCAGGCGCGGGATGAGCGAGTCGAAGTGCTCGATCACCTCCATCTTGCCCTGATAGTCGCCGTCCTCGCCCTTGGAATCGGTCTTCTTGATGTGCAGGAAGATGAAATCGTGCTCGGCCCAGATCTTCTCGACCAGCGCCAACTCGTCTTCCATGCTCTGCTGCCCTTCCTCGATCACCTTCATTCCGGCCAGCCGGGCCACGCCCTTGTACATCGGGTAGCTGGCCACCGCCGCTGCCCGCCACTTGTAAAGCTTACAAAAATTCGGCAAGGGATCGTAGATGTCGAAGCCGCGCATCATCAGGAAGTTCGCCCGTGGTTCGTCGGCAAGTACCCCTCTGGCCTGCTCGATGAACATGTTGGCCAACTCGGCCGCCCGGACGGCTTCCGGGTCGGGCGCTTGCCCATCCTCGATCGGGGCCACAGAAAGCGGCTTTTTGCCGACTTGCTGCGGATCGCTGTCGCACAGCTTGCCTGAGAGCTTCGCGCCCCTGAAGATGGCCGCCGCGCGGTACTCCTTGACGTGCTGGAGCAGCAGCTCTACCCCGTCGATCTCGCTGATGCGCCCGGCCAGCTTCTTCACCACCCGCAGTCCCTCTTCGTCGGAAATGCGGCCGGCGCGGCGATCGGCGATGGTGCCGTCCGCGGCCAGGGTGGCGAAGTTGAGACGACTGGCAAGATCGCCCGGCATGAACTCGAACGGGGTGCCGGCCGTGTCCAGCACTCCGCGCCCGATCAGGCGCTCTATCGGATCGTAGCCGAACAAGCCGATATGCGCCGGCCCGGAGCCGGGTGTGATCCCCGGCCCGACCGGATCGTGGAATCCACACACGCCCTTTTTAGCCAGCGCGTCGAGGTTGGGAGTGCGGGCGCCTTCGAGGCTGGTCTTGCCGGTCGGTCCAGCCAGGCCACCCAGGCCGTCCATTACCACCAGAACGACCTTGGAATCGTTTTGGATAGCCAGACTCGAGAGAAAATCGAGATCCATGTCGGGTTCCTTTCGATCAGAACGTCTGCAGCGCGGTATTCGCGTGGTACGAGAGGCCGAAAGTCAGATCCGAGGCCAGCCCGTAGCCCTTTTCGGAATAACGGTAGAAGAACAGGTCATGGGTGACATTGAAGAAGATCGGCCCAACCAGCGCGAAGTAGAGCCGGTTGACCCACTGTCCCTTTAAAGTGTTCGAGCGGCCCAGATCGCCGAAAAATGCCGAGAAGCGCGACTCCATCTGGAACGGGCTGCCCATGATGCTGAACAGATCGCAACGTGCAAGCTCGTAGCCGATCTCGATTCCGAAGACCGGTTCGCTGTCCGGGTCGAACACCTCGTCGCGCACGCCCAGTCCGACCTTGGCCTCCAGCGCGGGCAGCAGGGCAAAGCGGGCGCCCGCGGTGCCGGTCAGCTCGAGGTGGTGAAAGTCGCGCTCGGCGGGTTTGGTCAACTCGGTCTCGGCCTGTCCCGAGAGATACAGCGCGGGCACGTACCAGCCGGAAGTGCTGCTCTTCAACGCGTTCAGCATATACAGCAGGTTGACGGTGGTCAGATCTTCGCTTTCGACGAAGTCGGCGCCGTTCGTGGAACTACGCGCATATTTCATCCATAGCTCGGCGCTGAAAGCATGCAGAGTCGAACCCGCTCCAATCTTGCCGCGCAACTCTCCCTTGAGCGCTATGAATTCGTCGCGGGTGAGCTGGCTTTCATCGTAGCCGGGGGTGTTGTCGATGCGCGTGTCGCCCAAGTTGAAATTGACGCTGGTCTGGAAACTCCAGCGCAACTTCCTGGACAAATCGGGAAAGTTCAGGTCTATGTCGATCGGCTCCGGCTCGGCTCCCGTAAAACGCGGCCCTTGAAAAAACTTGCGCACGAGTTCGCCCAGCACCGGCGCCCGGTTCTCGCCGGCCGGCCGGTAGACTTTCATCTTGTCGGTTACGGCCTTGAAGTATCCCAGCATTCCCCCTGCCAGGTACTCGATGGTCACGGCCGAGTAAGATTCGCCCGACGCCAGAGGGCGGCCGTTGACCTTGATGGTGTCCTTGCATTCCAGGCCGCGAACGATCAGCAAGACATCGCCCTGGTCGCTCTTCTCGCCGGACAGGCGCGCGCACAGGGCCGCCAGGGCGGCGGCATCCAGCGAAAAGGTATAGAGCCGGTTGCGCCTGGGCAGGGCCGAGAAAACGTCGTGCCTGGTGATCTCGCCGCGCAACGGGAAAACGGTGCGGGCATCCACCAGCCCGGTGTTGATGAAGGACAGCTCGCTGCGGGTCGCCTGGCGCATGATCTCCATCAGGTAGGCCTCGAACACCGGAGCATCCATGGGCTTCGAGAGGCGGCCCGCGCCCAGCGGCCTATTCCAGCGTTCGCAGTAGGCGCGCTGCTCGGCCACGAGTTGCCGGCGCAGGCCGGGATCGGGTGCGATAGCGGACGGATCGACTTCCTCGGCATGCAGATCGGCCACCCGCCAGCGCTTTCCTTCGCGTTTTACGGCCAACTCTACCCGGCCGAGGTGCTGGCCGAACAGGTCGCTGCCCACGATCGGCGTCGCCCCGTCCGTGAAACGGATCGTGCCTATGCCCCGTTGCCCGGCCTGTGTGACAAACGCGTTGGCGATGATCAGATCGGCGTCGGGAACACGGCGCGCAAGCTCGAGCGCGTTGCGCGGCGAGGTCTCGGAGTGATCCAGATGCGAGAGTATGATGACAAGGTCGGCGCCGTTACGGCGAGCGGCGGCCGCGACTTCGCGCGCCCGGGCGAAAGGATCGGCCAGCTTGAGCCCCTTAAGATGAGAGGGTGGTGTCTGCTCGGCCAGATCACCGTGAATAACCGACAGCACGGCGATCTTGAGACCGCCCCGCTCGAACATACGGTATCGCCGGGGATCGAGATCCAGGTGGCGACAAACCCCGGCGGCCGGCGACTGGCAATCGAGGTTGGCCGCCGTGAAGGCCAGGCCCGCGGCTCGGCCGGCATCCAGAAAGGCGGCCAGCCGTTCGGGCACCGCGTAGAAATCCTGGTTGCCCAGCGCAACTGCCTCGTACCCTGCCTTTTTCATCCAGCCGGCAATCATCTCGGCGGAATGCCGTCCGCGCGAAAGCAGGAAACGACTAAAGGCGTAGGGACCGATGTTGTCGCCGCCGTTCAAGGTAAGCGGCGCCGGTCGGCCGGCTTTTTCCGCCTCCTTTTTTACTCGCTCGATGCTGGCAACCAGGTTTGCGAAGTCGCTCGACGGCGGCTTCTTGTCGCAATTCACCTCGCGGTAACGCCCGTAGATGTCGGTGGTGAACAAAACCGTGAGATGCTTTTCAGATGTTTCATCCTGCGCGCCGGCGGTGACAGCCCAGAACAGCATTGAGAAACAAAAAAACGCGCGCCTTACCGTCAGGCCGCCGGACCGAAAGGAATTCATCAGGACGCTTGCCCCTCTTGCTTCTTTTCCTTCATCTTGGCCAACTCTTCTTCCTTGAGCGTTCTTCTCATGATCTTGTTGGCGGTGCCTTTGGGAATCTCATCCCTGAACTCGACCAGGCGCGGGTACTTGTAGGCGGCCATGTTGTCCTTGGCCCAGGTAATGATGTCCTGCTCGCTGACCTTGCCCTTCGAATCGGGCTTCAGCGCCACGAAGGCCTTGATTTCCTCGCCGGCCTTCTGGTCGGGCACGCCGATCACGGCGCACTCGAGCACGTGTTCGTTCTTGTAAAGGTAATCCTCGACCTCGCGCGGAAAGACCGAGTAGCCGCTGCGCTTGATCATGTCCTTTTTACGGTCGACGATCATGAAGTAGCCCTCGTCGTCGATCATGCCCAGGTCGCCGGTGTACAGCCAGCCGTCGCGCAGCACCTGCTTGTTCTCTTCGTCGTGACCCAGGTAACCCCGCATCACCTGTGGGCCGCGAACGACCAGCTCGCCGACCTCGTTGGGACCCATCTGCTCGTTTCCGTTTTCCGACTCCATGATCTTGGCGTCGGTGTTCGAGATCGGAAAACCGATCGTGCCGTTCTTGCGCCTGCCATAGAGCGGGTTGGCGTGCGTCACCGGCGATGACTCGGTAAGGCCGTAGCCCTCGATCAGCTTGGCGCCCGAAAGTTCCTCGAAGCGCGACTGGATCTCGACCGGCAACGGCCCGGCGCCCGAGAGACAGGCCCTGATGCTGGTCAGGTCGTAGTCCCGGACGCGGTCGAAGTTGTTGATGGCGTTATACAGCGCAGCCACGCCCGGAAAAAGGGTCGCCTTGTATTTCTGTATGGCGCCGAGCAATTCGTCCCATTCGGGCAGCTTGGGAAACAGCAACATGGCGTTGCCCGAAAGAACCGCTAAATTCATGACGGTGGTCATGGCGTAGATGTGGAACAGCGGCAGCACGCCGACGATGATGTCCTTGCCCGGGTTGTTCTTGTGATCCCAGGCCATGGTCTGTATGGCGTTGGAAACCAGGTTCATATGCGTAAGCATGGCGCCCTTGGGAGAACCGGTCGTGCCGCCGGTGTATTGCAGCAGGGCCAGATCGTGCTCGACGTCGATCTCAACCTCGGGAAGGGCGGGCCGGGTACGCAGCAGATCGGCGAAGCGCAAGGTATCGGCCGGCATGGGCGCCGAGGGAATCTTGCCCAGCAGCTTGCCCAGAAAGCGCTTCGCACCGGGCAGGAAATCGGCGATGTTACAGCCGATCACCTTCTGGATGCCGGTCTTGGGCAGAGCCTTGGCCACTTCTTCCCATACCAGGTCCATCACCACCAGCACCTTGGCGTTGGCGTCAGAAAACTGGTGCTCTATCTCGGCCGCCTTGTAGAGCGGGTTGTTGGCCGTGACGATTGCGCCGATCTTTTCGGCCGCATAGTAGGCGATTACGTAGTGCACGCTGTTGGGCAGCCGTATGCCGACCACGTCGCCCTTTTTGACCCCCATTTCGGCCAGGCCGGTCGCGAACGAATCCACCCACTTCTTGAGCTGCCGATAGCTGTAGCTGTGATCGAGAAAAATGACGGCCGTGTTATCGGGATATTTCTCGGCAGCCTCGTCGAAGATTTGTCCAAGAGACTTCTTGGGCAAATCAATCGTCTTGGGCACTTCCTCGGGCCAGTACTGGTACCATGGCTTCCCGTTCGGCTCGCTCATGTCTTTTCCTCCCGGTTCGATTTTCCACGTTATTCTAAGCAAGTAAAGCGGCGGAAATCATACCCAGCCGCGACCAGACGTGTCAACCGCTAGATGCGGACGGGGGCGACTTCAGACGGCCCCTAATCATTTTCGGCGGCTTCCAGCCTCGATCTCAGGTCCAGGACACGGCGTTCAATCTCGTCCCGGACGGCTCGCAGACCTTCAATCGGCATGTCGTGCGGATCGGGAAGCCCCCAATCCTCCCGCTTGCGACTCGGAATCCACGGGCAGGCATCCCCGCATCCCATCGTAACCAGCAGATCCCAGCTGCCGTCCGACACGTCTTCCAGCCCCTTCGGCCGGTGCGTACCAAGATCGTAGTCGCGCTCCCGCATGACCTCGATTGCCAGCGGGCTGACCTTTCCCGAGGGAGCGGAGCCCGCGCTCTCGGCTTCGAAAACGCCCGCGGCGTGCATCCGAGAGAAAGCCTGGGCCATCTGACTTCGATTGGAATTTTCCGTGCACACGAATAGAACCCGGTACATGTTCTCCTCACTCAGGGCGGTCAAGGCGCTTGCCGAGTCTGAAAACGTGCTGAAGGAGCTTGTTCGGGATTTACTCCCGTCCTTCGAATCTCTCGACCACCGACTTGTACTTCTCGTGAATCATCTTCCGATCGAACTCCCAGAACTCCGCCAGCATGGCCTGGTCTTCTTCTTCGCTGAAGTAGTTCCTGGACGAAGGGAAGAACAGCTTGTCCTCTTTCTCGATGTGCTTGGGGTAGAACTCGACCAGTGTTTGAAGCTTGTCGGCGATGCCGGCCAAGGCGTTCTGGTCGCCGTTACGGTAGCGGGCGTTGGCCTCGACCAGCGCCTTGGTCGTCTTGCGGCCGAACAAGTGCTCCTCGATCAGCTCCTGCATGACTCGCCGATCTTCGTCGGCCAGGGGCTTGTCGTTCAATTTGCGAAAGAGAATGTCCTCTTCCTTTCCGTGATGCGTCCGGTCGGCGTAGGTCCGGATGAAATCGACGGCCGTATCCACGAACACGGGATCCACCTCGTGTTCCGACTCGATCCTGGAAAGGACGCCTTTGACGACCGAGAGCATCCTTTCAATCAGGCGATGTTCTATCATCAGCGGAGCGCGTGCTTGCATGTTTAGATCCTCCTTGTCTCGTGTTCCGGAATGCGGATGGGAGCCGTTCCGCCCCTTTCGGTATAGAACTCTTGTAAAGACATTACCCCTGCCCGACCCGCTTGCCCACGAAAAAAACAATCGCCGAAGGCAAGCCCGCGCGGCCGAAGATCCCGGCGCCGCCCATATTCTAACAGTCAAGGCCTGCATATCTTGGGGATCCGGAAGATGCGGATATTCCGGGGTTACAGGCCAGATACTACCATATTTTCAATAACAGGGCGTAGAAAACGTGTATATTCTAACATTTACAACGTTGTTGTAAAATGACCTCCGGGGCTGGACGCGTGCTAATCTTTTTCGGGGTCGTCGTTCTCCCGAAATCCCCGCCGGCCGCGCAAAGCGGCAACGTCGTCCGTGACACCGTCCTGCCAGCCCGACCGCACGTCGTCCCTGGCGTCGAAGCGGGCGACGTATGGTTTGATATCGATGACCGGAGTCCCGTCGAGGATGTCCAGGTCCTCGACGTTGAGGACGTTGCCCTCAATCGAGATCAACCTGACGACGCTGAATCCGAGCTTGTTGGGCCGGCAGGGCGCCCGGGTGGCGAAGACCCCGTGGATCTTGTCTTCCAGAAACGGGCGCACGCTGAGCTGTGTCTCTCCGGTCTTGTGAAACACGTAGAACAAGTAGATGTGGGAAAAGCCTTCCAGATCCACCAGGCCTGCCGAATAGGCGGGATCGAGTATGACCGTTCCCTTCGACTGTTTGGCGAAGACCGGCTGGATCGGCGTTTTCGATTGGTCGGTATGGGAAGATCGGACAAAGCCGATGGAATGAAAAACGAATGTCGTTTCACTGGAAGAGTTCTCGAACGTCATCTCAGATCTCCATAAGTAGGTTGTCGGTACGCTTCTGCGTGACTGCCAAGAATAATGCAAATACTGAAGCTGCGCCTCCCATTTTCTAGGCGCCCAGCTGAT
>CAZENH010000010.1:0-32957 GCA_964513625.1 uncultured Myxococcales bacterium
TCAGGGCGACCATGGCCAGGTTGTGGGCGTTCATGATGGCGTTGATGTCGCCGGTAAGGCCCAGTGAGAACTCTGTCAGAGGAATGCACTGAGCCAGCCCGCCGCCGGCCGCGGAGCCCTTGATGTTCATGGTCGGACCGCCCGAGGGCTGGCGTATGCAGGCAACTACCTTCTTGTTGCGCTTGCCCATTCCCTGCAGCAGGCCCATAGTGGTGGTCGACTTGCCTTCACCCAGCGGTGTCGGGGTGATGGCCGTGACCTCGATGAATTTGCCGTCGGGTTTTTTAGCCAAGCGCTCGAGCACGCGGGCGTAGTCCACCTTGGCCACGTAATGACCGTGGGGCAGAAGCTCGTCCCGAGTGATGCCCAGCTCCTCGGCCAGTTGCTCCGAGCGCTTCATACGGCTTTCGGATTCTTCAGCGATTTCCCAGTCTGCGTGTTTGGTGGGATCCAGTGCCATGGACTGTTCCTCCTATTGAGTAGTTCAATAAACAGCTTGAAAACGAACCAAAACGACCGCTTCAAATACGAGCGGAACATATTCATAGTTGACAGGTGACATGCATGTCAACGCTTAAATCCGAATAAAGCGGGCCAGATTGACGTTATTGTAGACTGGTGTTAAACTGAAAAGTTGGAGAACGTTGGAAATTGGACTCGGCCATGCCGACCTCAAAACGTAAAAGCAGCCGTAAACCCTGGATTCTGGCTGGAATCCTGGCGCTAGTGTTGCATGCGCAACTCATCTTCAGCGGCCTACTTCCAGCCATGTATAACTACTGGAATGGACTTTTTCCCAGGCCGCGACCCTCGGAGACCACCGAAGTCAGCCTGGTGGCCATGACCCGTAACGAGTTTGAGCAGAACCGTAGTGTGCATGCCAAGGTCGACGCCAAACAGGAAGAAAAACAACAAGAGGCCAGCGTTGAGCAGGAAGAAAAGAAGGAAGAAGACACCGACCTCAAGGGACAGGTGGTCGACATTCCGCCGACCCCCGATTCTTCTCGTCCCGATAAGGCCCGCTACCTCTCCGAACACAACACCAATGTAGAGAAAGAGAGCGTCAGCCGCAATCAGCGCAAGGACTACGGAATCGCCCAGACTCGGCCGACAATCGCCGATTACTCACGGCGGCGCTCTGACCAGCAGCAGAAAGAGCCCGGCAAGCAGGACATCGCCATGGTGACCCGCAAGCAGGGTCGACGGGGGACCACCAGCGCCGAGAAGGCCTTCGCCATGGAGATCCCGGACATCAAGAGGCGCGAATCACTCAGGCTGAAGCTCGACCTCGATATGGGTTCGTTAGGCAGATACCAGCCCAGCGACGAGGTCCACGGCAATTCTGAACGCTTGCGGCTCAGGAGCGGCCGTATGATACAGAACGAGCAGACCGATGGCGACGGCGGTCAAGACCAGCAGACGGTGGCCATGTTCAAGAAACCCTCGCTCAGCCGGTTGGACATGGTTACTGGCGCTCCCGCCAACGACTATATCCGCGACGTGCCCAAGGGCGAGCAAACCATGCTCAATAGTCGCGAGTTCAAGTACGCCACTTTTTTCAACCGGGTCAAGCGCGGAGTTAGCGAACACTGGAGTCCCGGCGAGGCCTACGTGCGCCGAGATCCATACGGCAATATATACGGGGTGAAAGATCGTTATACGGTGCTCAACGTCGAACTGAGCACCGCCGGTGAACTGCACGACGTTTCTGTGGCGCAGTCATGCGGGGTGAGCTTTTTGGACGATGAGGCCATCAGCGCCTTTCAGGGCGCTTCGCCGTTTCCTAATCCTCCAAGCGGACTGGCCGACGCCGACGGCATGATTAGGTTCCAGTTCGGTTTCTACTTCGAGATCGGCGAGCGCCCGCGTATCCAGGCATTCCGCTCGCGGCGCTACCCATACTAAATGGAAGTCTCACCCGCGCCGCTTGAAAAGCTGCTGGCTGAACTGCCAGATGCACAGGAAGAGACGGACCGTGACGGGATCCTGAACCTGTTTCTGAAATATGCAGACGGGTTGGGCTTGCGGCTGTATGAAGCCCAGGAAGAAGCCGTCCTCGAACTGCTTTCCGGCAAGCACGTCATTCTCAACACGCCCACCGGGTCGGGAAAGTCGCTGGTGGCACTGGCGCTGCATTTTTTAGCCAGGGCCGAGGGCAAGGTTTCGTTCTACACCGCTCCCACTAAGGCACTGGTCAACGAGAAATTCTTCGCCCTGTGCGACGCCTTCGGAGCCGAAAATGTCGGCCTGCTCACCGGCGACGCCAGCGTCAACCCGGATGCCGACGTTATTTGCTGTACCATGGAAATCTTATCCAACATGGCGCTCAGGGTCGACGACGTCGAGGCCGACTATGCCGTTCTGGACGAGTTTCACTACTATGGCGACAAGGAGCGCGGTGTTGCCTGGCAAATCCCGTTGATTACACTTTGTAACACCCAGTTCTTGCTGATGTCGGCGACGCTCGGAGACACCTCCGATATCGAGCGACGCCTACGGGAGTTCAGCGGTCGCGAAGTGGCCGGTGTGTGTCGTGACCAGCGCCCCGTTCCACTGGAGTTCGAGTACCGCGAGACGCCGATTCATGAAACCATTGAAGACTTGCTGCAAACTGACGAAGCGCCGATCTACCTGGTCAACTTTACCCAGCGCGACTGCGCCGAACAGGCCCAGAACCTCACCAGCCTGAAAATATGTTCCCGCGAGGAAAAGCAGGCCATCGCCGCAGAAATGTCCGCTGAGCATTTCACGACACCCTACGGCAAGGAATTTCAGCGCTTCGTGCGTAATGGCATAGGCATTCATCATGCCGGTCTCCTGCCGCGTTACCGGCGGGTGGTCGAAAGGCTGGCACAGGCGGGGCTGGTCAAGGTGATTAGCGGAACAGACACCCTTGGGGTCGGAGTCAACATCCCCATCCGCACGGTGTTGCTCCGCCAGTTATACAAATTTGATGGCCAAAAGAGTGTCATCCTCAGTGCGCGACAGTTCCACCAGATTGCCGGCCGGGCCGGGCGCAAAGGCTTCGACGACCACGGCCGGGTCGTAGTGCAGGCGCCCGAGTGGGTCATTGAGAACAGGCGTATCAAGGCCAAGATCGCGGCCAACCCGAACCTGAAAAAGAAGCTCAACCTGAAAAAGCCGCCGAGGCGGGCCGTCCCCTGGGACCGTAGTAATTTTGATAAGCTGCTCGTTTCGCCACCCGAACCGTTACAACCCGTATTCGAGGTCACACACGGTATGATGATTAACCTGCTGGCAGGCGAATCCAACGGGTACAGGCGGTTGATCGAGTTGATTGACCGCTCGCACGCTTCAGAGCGAGACAGGAAATATCAGCGCCGCCGGGCCGCGATTCTTTTCAAGGCACTTTCGGCTGCGGGAATCGTCAAGGTCGAGCCCGCTGCCGGCGGGGCAACCATCCGCGTGGCCGGAGAGTTACAGGACGACTTTTCACTCAATCACACCCTGTCGCTCTACCTGATCGAAACGCTCGATCTGCTTGATCCCGATTCTGAGACTCTGGCGCTAGACATGCTGACTCTGGTCGAGGCGATTCTGGAAAACCCCAAGGTGATTCTCGCGGGCCAGGTGCACAAGCTCAAGGGCGAATTGGTAGCCCGACTCAAGGCCGAGGGCGTGGAGTATGAAAAGCGTATGGAGGAACTCGAGAAGGTCGACTATCCTAAACCCATGGCGGAATTCATCTACGACTCGTTCAACGTCTTCGCAGATACGCACCCATGGGTGGGCGACGAGAACATCAGGCCCAAGTCGATCGCCCGGGAAATGTACGAGGGCATGCTGGCATTCAACGACTACGTGAGACAATATGGACTGGAACGCAGCGAGGGTGTGCTGCTGCGTTATCTCAGCCAGGCCTACAAGACTGCGGTGCAAAGCGTACCCGAGCAAATGTGGAACGAGGATTTCGCGGACATCTTGGCCTATCTGCACGGAGTGGTCGGGCGCACCGACTCCAGCCTGATCGAGGAGTGGGAGCTGCTGGTTGCGGGACCCAAGGAACGTACCCCAAAGGAACCTGGATCCGAAGAGAGATCGCCAGCCGACGTCTTCGATCCGCGCGCCTTCGCCGCCCGTGTGCGCAACGAGCTGCACGTGCTGCTCAAGTGCCTGGCCGACCGCGACTACCAGGCGGCCGCTGAGGCGATCAGGCAGGATCGAGAAAAAGGCATGAGCGCCGAGGAGATCGAGAAACAGATGGCCGCCTATTTCGAGCAACACGATCGAATCGACATTACACCCCGTGCACGCCAGGCACGCAACACGATCTTGGTACAGGAATCCAGGCAAAACTGGAGCGCCAGGCAGAAGATAATCGACCTCGAAGGTGATGAAGACTGGACGATCTACTGCCGCATAGATCTCGGCGCCGCGCGGGACGAGCTGCAGCCGTTAGTGGAACTCGAGCGCATCGGCATCTGAGTCGGGGCTACGGCAGTTATTTTGGCTTCCAGGTCAGAACCGGCTCGCGAGCGGCCTTAACCTCGTCGAGGCGGCCGACGATTGTCCTGTGGGGGGCCGTGCGCAGGGCCTCGGGATCTTCTTTAGCCTCGTCCGCGATGGCCAGCAGTGCGGCAATGAACTCATCGAGGGTCTCTTTTGATTCGCTCTCGGTGGGCTCGATCATCAGCGCTCCGTGAACCACCAGCGGGAAATAGATGGTCGGCGGATGAAAGCCGTGATCGAGCAGGCGCTTGGCGACATCAAGAGTAGTTACGCCGAATTCTTCCAGATTCTTGTCCGAGAAAACCACTTCGTGAAGTGAGCGCTTGGCATAGGGCAGATGGTAGCGGCCCTCCAGGCAGGCGCGGATGTAGTTGGCATTCAGCACTGCCATCTGGCAAGCCTGCTTCAACCCCGCGGCTCCCAACTCGCGGATGTAGGTATAAGCGCGCAGCATGACTGCGAAGTTGCCGTAAAACTCCTTCATCGGCCCGATCGATTCGGGCCGCTGGTAGTCCAGCACGAAGTCATCGCCGCGCTTCTCGACCAGCGGCACGGGCAAGAAAGGCACCAGTTTTTCGGCCACGCCGACAGGACCGGAGCCCGGTCCGCCGCCGCCGTGCGGGGTGGCGAAGGTCTTGTGCAGGTTGAACTGCAAGACGTCGACGCCCATATCGCCCGGTCGGGCAATGCCCAGCATCGAGTTCAAGTTGGCTCCATCACAGTAAAGCAGTCCGCCGCCGGTGTGTATGATCTCGGCTATCTCGGCCACCGCCTCTTCGAACAATCCCAGCGTGTTGGGATTTGTGATCATGATCGCGGCCACTTCCTCGTCCATGGCCTCGGCCACCGCCTGCGGCAGCAGGATCCCGTCCGGGCCGCTTTTCACCTCGACGACCTCGTAGCCTGAAAGCTTCGAAGATGCCGGGTTTGTGCCATGAGCCGTGTCCGGCACAAGCACCTTGCGGCGGGGGTTTCCCAGGGCCTTGTGGTATGCCCTGATCATCCTCATGCCGGTCAGTTCGCCGTGGGCCCCGGCGGCCGGCTGCAGGCTGACCCGCGCGAAGCCGGCGATCTCGGAAAGGTAGTCGGCAAGTTCCCACATAAGGCGCAGGGCTCCCTGGCAAAGCCCTTGGGGGGCATAGGGATGCAGGCGCCTGAATCCGTCAAGGCGCGCTGCGGCCTCCGCGAAGCGCGGGTTGTATTTCATGGTACACGAGCCCAACGGGTACATGCCCAGGTCTATTCCGTGGTTCCAGGTGCTCAGGCGGGTGAAATGTCGCACGACCGTGGGCTCGTCCGCCTCGGGCAACTCGGCAGACTCGCCTCGCAGAAGTTCCGCGGGAATGTCCTTTCGTGCGGCTGCGGTATCGCCGAAAGAGTCCGGCAGGGAGAAACCTTCACGGCCGGCCAGGCTGCGTTCGAAGATCGGTGGTTCGGCATAGGCCAGGCCGCTTCTGCCCGGGGTCTCGCTCTTTTTCCCGGCGCTCATCTATGATTCCAGTCCCGCCGCCAGGGCTTCGAGTTGAGATTCTGTGTTCAACTCGGTGACGCAGACCAGCAGGCAGTCTTTGAACTCAGAATAGAAACGCCCTAAAGCGATACCGCCAAGAATACCGTGTGACTCGAGCCGCCTCAGGACGATCTCCGGATCGGCGGACAGGCGCAGCGTGAACTCGTTGAAAAACGGGGCATCGAAAGCCCGTTCAACACCCGGCAGACTGCCCAGCAGGCTGCAGGCGGCCCGGGCATTGGCGGCGTTGATTTCGGCAAGTTTTACAAAACCGCGCTTGCCGAGCAAGCTGAGGTGGATCGCCGCGGCCAGGGCGCACAGGCCCTCGTTGGAACAGATGTTCGATGTGGCCCGGGCGCGACGGATGTGCTGCTCGCGAGAGGACATAGTCAAGACATAGCCGCGTCGCCCACGGTCGTCGGTCGTCTCGCCAACCAGTCGACCCGGCATCTGCCAGACGTTCTTCTTCGAGCAGCCGAAAAGACCCAGGCCGGGACCGCCGAAGTTCAGGCCCGATCCCAGACCCATACCTTCTCCGCAGACGATGTCCGCACCCAGCTTTACGGGCGCCTCCAGCAGTCCCAGCGAAAATGGTTCGAGCACCGAGACAACCAATAAGGCCGAAGCCCGCTGGACGATCTCGGCGATACGCGGAAGATCTTCCAGGCAGCCCAAAGCGTTCGGTTGCTGTACCAGCACGGCCGCCACGTCATCACCCAGCATGCTCTCGAGGGCGTCCAGGTCGCAGGTTCCCCCGCTGGTCATCGGAATCTCTTCGGGCCGCGCTTGCATCTCACCGAGGTAGGTTTCGCAGACGGAGCGAACTTCGGGATGATTGCTTCGGGCTACCAAAATCCCTTGACGCTTGCGCTTTATACGCAAGGCCATCAATAGCGCCTCGGCCGCCGCCGTGGCTCCGTCGTACATGGAAGCGTTGACCACCTCGCAACCGAACAACTCGGCGATCATGGATTGGTATTCGAAGACGGCCTGGAGAGTGCCCTGGCTGACCTCGGGCTGATAGGGGGTATAGGCTGTGAAAAATTCCCCGCGTAGCAAGAGCTGATCGACAGCGGCGGGAACGTGGTGTGCGTACGCCCCGGCCCCGATGAAAGAAGTCATTCCCGCGGCAGGATTGTCGGCTGCAAGGTCGGAAAGCAATCCGCTAAGCGACTGCTCGTCGAGTGGCGCGGGCAACTCGAGCGGCCGCTTCAATCTGAGCTTGGCCGGAATGCAGTCGAAGAGGGTGTCAATATTATTCACCCCCAGCGTGTCCAGCATCTGCCCAATTTCGTCCTGTGTGTGGGGGATATAGCGCATCCTCCGCCGCCAACCTTACTTTAATTCTTCCTTGATGTATTTCTCGTAAGCGGAGGCGTCCATCAAATCGTCGAGTTCGGAAGGATTGCTGATCTCGATCTTGATCATCCAGCCCTCGTCATAAGGATCTTCATTAATCGTCTCGGGGGCGTCCAGTAAAGGTTCGTTTATCTCCAGTACCTTGCCTGACGCCGGAGCAAAAACCTCTGAAGAGGCTTTGACCGACTCGACCGCTCCGAATGCCTCTGATTTGTGCACCTCGTCGTCTTCATCCGGAAGCTCGATGTTGACGATGTCGCCCAATTCTTCCTGGGCGTAGTCGCTGATTCCCACTGTTACCACATTGTCCTCGACTCGGACCCATTCGTGATCCTGGGTATACTTCAGCTCGGACGGAATGTTCATTTTACAACCCTCCGTATTTGTATTTGCCGGGCACTGGCAACCATGTTCACATTCACGGGCGGTTACTAACGACTATTTGCCCACCTAGATGCCCAGACGCGTATCGTAGTGCAATCGAGTCGGTGGTCAAGAAAAAAGCGCTGCTTGCGCTTTCGGCGGCCTGGTTGTATCTTGTTTTCCGTGGCGGGGATTGCTTGATTTACCCGGGGGGATGGAGCGCCGGGTGTCTGAAACAGTCGCCAAGCTGGCCGCGTTGCACCAGGCGGCCAGGGCAATGAACTCGATCCTCGAGCCCGACAAGCTCCTTGACCGGATTCTCTCCCTGGTGGAAGAAGTCTTCGCCCTGGACAACTGCGCGGTGCTGCTCTTTGATCCGGTCGAAGAGGCGATGGTCATCAGGGCCGAGCGCGGTTACCGGCCTGAGGTGGTCGAGAGCTTCAGGGGAGGTGAGGGCCGGGGCGTTACCGGCCACGTATTCTCAACCGGTCAGGCGCTGATCGTCAACGATGTCAAGGGCTGGAATGGCTACGTCGAGGGGGTGGCCGGGGCACATTCCGAAATGGCCGCTCCGTTGCGTATCGAGAACAACGTCATCGGCGTGCTGGACGCCGAGAGCAAGCGCACGGATGCCTTCGAGGAGGGCGATCTCGACCTGTTTCGCATCTTCGCCAATCAGGCGGCGACGGCTATCAACAATGCCAGCCTGATGAGCAGGCTGACCGACTATTCCCGCAGGATCGAACGCGCCAACGCCGACCTGGAGAGGCGAGTCAAGGAACTTACCGCAGTGCAGGAAGCCTCGCGCGCAATCGCATCCAGTCTCGATCTGCACGATACGCTCAAGGCCATTGTGACTACGACTCGGGATATCGTTAGATCTTCGAGCTGCACCATTCGCCTGCTGGACAACGAACAAGAAGAGATGCGTGAATTGGACACCGCTGTTGGTGTTTCAGAAAAAGTCGACGAGCAGCAACGTCCTGATGTGCTGAGATCGTTTCTCGGCCTGCCGCTCAGGATCGGCAGCCGGGTGATGGGTTATTTCGAGTTGGGTTCGGTGGAGGCGAATGCTTTCTGCGAAAACGATCGCCGCATCCTCGAAGTCTTGGCCAGCCAGGCGGCCATTGCAATCGAAAACGCCAGGCTGTTCGAGAAGACGCAGGAGACCTACTATGAAACCATCCGGTCGCTGGCCCAGGCGCTCGAGGCGCGGGATGCCTATACCAGGGGACATTCAGAGCGCGTCACGCGCTACTCGATCGCGGTTGCCGAAAAGATGAGCATGACTGCTGACTGCGTCAAGGTGATTCGCTATGCGGGTCTGCTACATGATATCGGCAAGATCGGTATTTCCGATTCGATCCTTCACAAGCGCCTGGCTTTGTCCGAGGAAGAGTGGGGTGTAATAAGGAGCCACCCACTTTTCGGCGACTTGATCCTGCAACCCTTGAAGTTCCTCGAGGAGGCGCAGCGGATAGTCCTGCGCCATCACGAACGTTGGGATGGATCGGGATATCCCGGGAACATGAAGGGGGAGGAAATCCCGATAGAAGCACGAATAATCGCAATCGCCGACGCCTATGACGCGATGACTTCCAACCGGCCCTATCGCCAGGCCTTGCCGCATGCCGAGGCGCTGGGCGAAATCGACAAGGCCGCCGGGCGCCAGTTCGATCCGCAGGTGGTGGAGGCCTTCCTTTCAGTGATCGACGATGTTCGGCGAGAACCACTAAATTAGCTTACGATTGAGAACTTCATCCGGGCTCTCAGGCGAAAGTATTCTTCGCTTACGGCAAAGCGCAGCAGGTCGGCTACGGCTCCGTTCTGTGACAAGGCGGAAGCGATCTCCTCCGAGGTGTTCAAGCGCTTGTCGCGCAGCTCCGGTACTTCGCGTATCAGATGCATGATTGCCTGGGAAACATCGTTGCACATCAGCAGACCGAATCGGTTAGCCGAGTACTCCGTGGCTCGCGTGAAAGACTCGTAGTCTGGAACCCTGGCCAGGTCGGGCGCCCGTGAACGCATCAGTTCCTCGATCGCACGCCGAACCTTGCGAGGCAACGCCTTTGCCAGGCGCTTTTGCAAGTCAGCGGGCATGTCGGCCGGGAAAGTGGCCACGGGGCAGTTGGGGTGATAAGGCTGAACCAGCGCGGCGATCAGTCTGGAGAGCTCCCTGGGGCCGAGCAGGTCGGCTATAAAGCTTCCATCCGAGATGCGCTTGATTGCCCGAGCCAGCGCGAAACGTTGCTCCTTGACCACAGTTCTTTTCAACAGTCCCTCGCCTATGATCAAGGCCGGGGGCGACGTGTTCTCTATGCCCACCAGGTGAGTTGGCTGGGTTGAGTGGTATAGCTCGAACTCAATCTCTCCCAGGTTGGAGATAATGCCGTTAGTAAGTGTGCGCATGGGATCGTCGGGTCGGGCACGATCGCCCTTGCCGACACCGTGGCGCTCGAGGTTCGGCGGATATGCCTTCGACAGGCACTGTCCTATTAGCTTGAGGATCTCGCGCATTACTCCTTTTTCAGCTGGATGAGTAATCTGATTTTCGATTTCCTCCGGTGTCAGCCTCTCGGCGGAACGATCGGGCACCTTGCTCTTGTTTTCGCCAAAGAAAAACTCTTCATTCTGATCGGCAGCCCGCAGGTAGTGCAATACGGAGCACACGCCCAGCACCTTGTCGAAAACGCGCTGTTCTTCAAAGATGCGTCGCAGCTCGTGATAAGAGGAGACACGGAAGGGATTGATTTCAAGTAGCCGTCGGTGTTCGTCGACGGCGTTGGCATAGTATAGGCCGGTACTGCCGTATAGCTGTGCCAGTGCCTCGTGAGCCTCCATATGGCGAGGGTTGATCTCTGTCACGCGTTTGTATTCAATGATGGCCTTGTCCATATTTCCGAGCCGGTTCGAGAAGATGCCGCCGATTTTGAGATGCAACGGCACGGCCTCCTGTTCGCGGTCCGGCGGCAGGAGACGAATGAAAGCATGGTAGGCGTCCACTAGATCCTGCCAACGTTCGAGCTTCTCGTAGAGTTCGCCCAGTTTCTGGATGATGTCGACGTTGTTCGGATCCAAACTCTGGATCTTGCGATAACTTTCGACAGCTTTCTCTGGATCATTCAGGCCAGTTTCATACATGCCGGCCTGTTCCATCAAGTACTTGAGCCTGTTGGTCGGTTCTCCGTCCACCTCGACCAGTTTGGCAAGAACACCTTCTGCTTCGTCCCACTGTTGCCGGGCAACATGAATGGCCTTTAGGCGTTCCAGTGTGGGAATATCACCGGAGTGGATCTCCAGTACCTTGTCGAAGTGTATAACGGCTCGATCGAGGTCGGGCTTTTTCTCCTGGTAGACGATTCCCAGCCTGAAATGGCAGGCGGCCAGCAGCGCCGTGTCGGTCGTAAGCTCTTGCAGCCGGCCGCATAGCTTGATCGTCTCATCCCATTGCTCATCCTCGAAGGTAAGCTCGGATAAAGTTGCTATCGATTGCACGTGCGAGGGGTTGATCTCGAGCACTTCTTTGAGGCTCTTGGCCGCGTCCTTCGGCCTCGAGAG
Source organism: uncultured Myxococcales bacterium (assembly GCA_964513625.1). Classification (GTDB taxonomy): domain Bacteria; phylum Myxococcota; class B64-G9; order B64-G9; family B64-G9; genus DATKYQ01. Next base: position 11,261 of record CAZENH010000010.1, read on the forward strand.
TTGCTGGCGGTAGAGTCCGGCCAGCTTGATGTGTAGATCGCCCAGTGCCCTGTTGTCGGTTGTGACGCCGATGCGGTTGCGATACAAGACAGACAATCGTTCCCAATCGGCTTGCTTGATTAGCAGGGCCTCAAGCTTGCCGAACGCTTGCACCTCTTCGGGATCGCGCTCGAGCACCTTGAAAAGGCATTCGGCGGCCCGAGTCGGGTCGTCGAAGTTCTCGACATAGATCTGCGCCGCCTGCAGCAGGGTGGCTATTGCCTGGGCGGGATCCCGCGTGACGGAACCCTCGCGATCAAGCAAGCCTATTACGGCCTGATTGTCGCCCTGGGCCTGCTTGATTCGCTTGAGCGCTTTTATTGCCGGTAGGTGATCGGGTTTGAGGCGTAAAGCTTCCTGGTAATAGTGGGCGGCCACATCGGAAGAGTCGAGGCGATTCTCGGCCAGATCGGCGATTCGCAAGCACAGGTCGGCGGCCTCGTCGACGGAGCGTGCTCGGGTAAGCTCGCGCTCGTATAGAAGCCGCAGGCCGTTCCAGGTGCCGAACTTGTGATAAAGAATGTCCAGCGATCTGAGCGCGTCGGGATGAGTCGGATCGATCTCGAGCATCTTGAGATGATTCTCACCGGCGTTCTGCGGCGGCTGGAGTCGATTTTCCTTTAGATCGGCAATCTGTGACTGGAAAGACAGGCGCAGGCCGGAATCGGTTGTGACCGATGCCCGTTGCGAAAATGCCTCGTAAATCCTGGCCAGCGCCGCGTAGTTGCGCTGGCTGATATAGATGCGCTCTAGAGCCTCGAACGACTCGAGATGATCCGGCTTGATGGCCAGAATATTTTCGTAACACTCGGCGGCCCGCACCAGGTCATTGACGCGGGAGGCATAGACATCCGCCATGCGGCCGAAGATCTGCGTTTGCCTGTTTTCGGAAGGAGCGTTCTTGATCTCCTGTTCGTAGATCGAAAGCAATCCGCGCCAGTCCTCTGCGGTCGTATACAGACGCCCGAGCGAACGAATGGCCGGAGTGTGGTTGGGCACGATCTGCAACAGGTTTTGCAGAATCTCTATGGCTTTTTCCGGCTGATTGAGATGGCTCTCATAGATCTCGGCCACCCGGAAAAGTGACAGGGCCTGCTGCTGGGGATCGTCGAGAACGGCTGCCTCTTTCTCGTAAATGGCGATCAGGTTCTCCCAGTCGCTCTTGTTTGTGTAAATGCGAATCAGTGCCTTCATAGCGGGGAAGTTCGTGTCCTTGATGCGCAGAACTTCCTGGTAGACGACAATAGCCTTGTCTTCCTGGACGAGCTTTTCTTCGTAGAGTTCACCTATTTTATAGAGCAGAGTTATCTGCTTGTCTTCGTTCATGGTTACTTCAATTTCCTGACGATGCATTGCGATTAGGTCGTCCCAGCGGCCCTTGATGAAGTAGAGGCGACCCAGACTCTGCAGTGCCGGGAGGTAGGCGGGAGAAAGGGCAAGTACTTTTTTATAGGTCTCGATTGCCTTGTCCTTGTCGTTGAGCTTTTCCTCGAATATCTCGCCGTTACGATGCAGTAATGAGACAACCTGTTTCTGGTCATTTATCAACTGGGCCTCGAGTTCGTTGATCTGGATCATTTCCTCCCATTTATCGGCACGCACGAAGAGTTTTCCGAGTGTGCGGATGGCCGGCAGGTAGTTGGGGGAAATCTCGAGCAATCGTTTGTAAGTCTCGATGGCCTGATCGATATTGTTCAGTTTTTCTTCCCAGAGATTGCCGATCTTGTCCAGCAGGAAGATCGACTGGTCGTGGTCCTGGGTCACCTCGAGTTCGCGCTCGTACATGTGAATCAACGACTCCCAGCGATTGTACTTGGAGTAGAGGTTGCCCAGAGTCTTCAAGGCCGGCAGATAACCCGGGTTGAGTTCGAGACATTGTTCGAGTTTTCCGATGGCATCCTCGTCACGGGACAGGCGCTCCGAGAGGATCTCGGCCAGCTTGTAAAGCTTGACGGCTTTCTGCTTGGCATCCTCGGTCTCGCGAATCTCGACTTCATACATACGCACCAGGTCGTCCCATTGACCCTTGCGGTAGAAAAGCTTGCCCAGCGCCTGCAGGGCGGGCAAGTAGTTGGGACTCAACTCGACCACCTTACGGTAGTTTGAGATGGCCTGATCCTCGTTGAAGAGTTTTTCTTCCCAGATCGAGCCCAGCTTGAAATAGAGCGATACTTTTTCCTGGCGATCTGAGATTACCTCAACCATCTGCTCATACGTTCCAACCAGTTCCTGCCAGCGCATCAGGTTTTCGTAGATGCCGGCCATTTCGGCCAGCAGCATGTGGTTGCCGGGCGAGAGCAAGAGCGCTCGTGAGAGAGTTTCTATTGCCCGATCTTCGTCTCCGATTCTTTCCCGCAACAGACGAGCGGCCCGGTAGAGAAGCCACACTGCACTGGGCGGATCGGGAGTCACCGAGGCTTGTTTCTCGACAATCTCGAGCAGCATCTCGACCGGCCCGAACTTGATATAGTGCTCTCGCAAGGCGTCGAGCGCCGAGATGTTCTGCGGATCATTTTCCAGAACACGCCGGTAAAGTTTTTCAGCCTCGGCTTCGGCACCGAAGTGAATTTTCTGGATCCTGGCGCAGCCCAGCAGGATCTGTACGCTGACTTGCTGATCGTTGGTCAGCTCGAGCATTCTCAGGCGAACTTGAAGCACGGTTTGCCAATCGCCGACGGAAACTGCCAGACGCTCTTTCTGCTTGAGCAACTCGATATTATCCGGTGCTATCTCGACTGCGGCCTGGTATGCCTGCCCGGCCTCATCGATTTTACCGAGCTTCTCCTCCAGGATCAGCCCGCGCCGATGATACAGAAAGGCTTTTTCCCTTGGGCCGGAGACCGCCTCGGTCTCGGACTCGATGATCTGCACCGCAACGTTCCAGTTGCCTACCTGGCTTGCCAGACGACCGGCGGCGCGGATGTTGGGCAAAAACGTTGGTTGCAGCTGAAAAGCCTTGTTATAGCAATTCCAGGCATTGCGCGGCTGTGCCAGCTTTTCTTCCCAGATCTTTCCCGATTCGTAGTAGAGCGGGGCCGCGGCCGGTACCTCGCCTATGGCCGCTATCTCGCGCTCGTACTCGGCCAGAAGCGATTGCCAGGCCGGTGCCTGACGCGGATCGAATGGTGCCGGGTGGCTGCCCGGTCCGCCGGGAACGGGCAATTTCTCTTCGCCGGCGCCGGAGATGAGTTGTACATCGATTTTTGCATCGATCACCTGGCTTGCCGTCGTGTCCGGCTCGCTTGCCTCTATCTCTGGCGGTTCTCCGGTTTCCTCGCCATCGGGGATGTCCTCGCCCTCTCCGATCGGATCAGACAGCTGCTCGGCGCTATTAGTTGAATCGGAATCGGGCTGCTTTTCGGGCTCGGCAGCGTCCTGGGCGGGTTGATTGGTTTCATCCTCGGGTGCGGGCTCCGGTTTTTGGTCGAAGAATTCGCGCTCTGCATTTTCTTGCACCGCCTCTGCGTTGTTGCCTGCATCACCGGGGGCGGTTGGGCTGAGTTCTTCGGGTCCATCGGGATTATCGCGATTGTCGGTCATCGAGATTCCCTCCGACTCGTGAACGTGTCCGCATTGGAGCGTTCACATAATATTAGGGTTTCGAGGGTACCGGTGTACCACAACTGTTTATCACTATTCAAGATCTCCCGGCGGCCAGGAATGATGGGAAATGGATAGATCCTCAGCGGCCAGACGTTCGAGTTCCTCTCGTCGTCGGCGCCTTCTTCTGATGTAGGCCAGTATGAAAATCAGGCTGACGATGAACCACAGGCTGGCGGTGCCGGTCAATAGCGGTATCCAGGTGAAACGCAGCCTGAGATCGGCATGCCACTCGTCCTCGAGAGAGGCCAGCGAAGTGTCGTAGGCCTCCTCGAGAGCCGCCAGAAATCCGAGCCCACCGGCCAGGAGGTCAATCAGCCGACCGAAACGGGCCCGGCCCTTTTTTTCGAGCAAGAAGCCGATCAAGTCTATACTCTGTGCGTAGGCCAGCCTGATGTCGGCCACTTTTTCCGGAAAGGCATCGGTCAGGGCCTCTAGCGAAAAGAGGCGGTTCGAGACGACGCCGGAGGCCAGGGTGCGGGTTCTTTCGAACGACCACTCACCTGACTGATACATTGCAAAGCCCTCGTTAAACCAGCGCGGGACAGACACCGGGCCCAGGGCGTACTCAAGTGCAAGGTGGGCCCATTCGTGGGCGAATAGTTTATCGAGATCGACCTCGGCCGCAGAGGAGCTCACCAGCCGCAGAAAAATCAGATTGTAAGCCGGAAAGGCGAGACCGCTGGCCCAGACCGGAATGCCCATACCTCGTGGAGCCGCGGCTTGCATCTCGTCGAAATCCTGCAACAGGCAGATAATGGTCCCGTCGGGACCGTCGGAACCCAGGTCGGAAAGAATCCTGGCACGGCTTTTCTCGGCGGAGATTTTCAACTCTTTTGCCAGCGGTCTATGACGCTCACGAAACAAGATCACAAAGTGCTCACCCGCCAGACGATCGTCCAGGAAAGCCGGGGGTGCCCAGCTGATTTGCGACAGAGCCATGAGAAGAAGGAATACCGGCGACATAACGGTCAGGCTGTTGCTTTTTGGCTGGCGCCAAATAGTCTAGGGCAAGCGCGCATGGAGGGCGTCCGAATCCGGTTCGGTAATTCGCACGGTTTTTCCCCGTTGGCTGAGCCCGGCGGCTATCTCGATCTTGTTTCTCGGTAAATCGAGCGTTTTTGAAAGGAAGCTCACGAGTTCCTTATTGGCCTTGCCATCCGATGGGGGTGCTGCCAGCCTGACTTTCAAGCGATCGCCGTGCAAACCGGCCCATGCGGATCGCTTGGCATTCGGCTGCACCCAAAGCAATAACAACCAGGCACCGGACTTCTCCCTGCGCAGATAGATTTTCTCTCCGGCTTCATGCCCTGGCGGCTCTTTCAACGGCCTTCCATCTCTTCACCGGGTTCACCGGCCTGGACATCTTCTTCGGGTTCGTCGAGCACCCGGCTGCGTTGCGGCTGTTTCAGAACCTTCAGACTGGTCTCTTCCGGCTTGAAGGTCGTCCGACCCTCGGCCTCCTCGCGCGCCTCGAGCAGCTTGGTGTGTGTGTCGATCACGCCCTGGATGCGCGAGAGGAAATTAGTGCGTAGGCGTTGCAGGCGTTCGACTTCTTCGCGCAACTCATCGTTTTCGTGGTCGCGGTCCAGACCCAGCAGATTGGCCTGGGCCTCGAGTGCTTCTTGGATGACTGCATGCAGCCTTGCGCGTCGCTGGCGCAGTTCTTCTGTGCTGATGAACAACGCTTCGGTCTTGTCCTCATCAACCTCGTGAAGCAACTTGCGATGCGACTGGACAATGCCTCCCAGGTTGGCATGCAACTGCTCGCGCTGGCGCTTGACCTCGTTTATGTCCTCGATGATCTTTACCAGGCGATCGTTGGCGGCCCTGATGATTTTCTCGGCCTGCAGCTCGGCCTGCGACATTATCACTTCGGCCTCCTTGCGGGCGCTCTCCTTGATATCATCGGTAATCTTCTGAGCGGTGATCATGGTTTCTTTCAAGGCGCGCTCACGCTCGCGATACTCGTCGACGATCCGGCCGTTGCGCGCCAGTTCTTCCTTGAGACGGTTGTTCTCTCGCAGCACGGCCTCGAGTTCGTCGCCGATCAGGTTCAAGAAAGAGTCGACCTCGTGCGAGTCGAGACCCCTGAAGGTCTTGCCGAATTGTTGCTGGCGAATGTCTATGGGAGTGATCTTCACGACGATCTCCTTTCAGCTTCGGGCCGCCATCGGAACCGCAAAATTTTCCGCGATCCCGGCCGACGGCTGCCAGAGTCCGGCCTCTTCGAGCATCTCGAGCGTCTCGGGCAGCGGCAGGCCGACGACGTTGGTGTAAGAGCCGCTTATCGACTCGACCAGCATCGCGCCGCGACCCTGGATGCCGTAGGCGCCGGCCTTGTCCAGCGGTTCGCCAGTTGCGATGTAACCTTCGATCAGAGCTTCGCTAAGCATGCGAAACCGCACTCGGGTCTGCAGCAGCAGCTGGCCGAAGAGCTTGCCGTCGGGGTCAAATAGGGCCACGCCGGTAAACACCCGGTGTTCGCGCCCCGAAAGCGCTCGCAACATGCGTCGGGCCTGGCTTTCGCCCGAAGGTTTGCCAAGGATAGTGCCGTCGACGACGACCGTCGTATCGGCCCCCAGCGTCCAGGCGCCTGCTTCGTTCCGACCGGCCGCCTGCGCCTTTTCTCGCGCGACTCTGGCGGTGAAGCTCTCGGCCTCCTCCCCGGACAGCTGTCGCTCTGCGATCCCGGCCGGGCTAATAATAAATGAAACGCCGGCCATGGACAGCAGCTCTTTTCTCCGGGGGGACGCGGAAGCCAACACCAGCATGCAAACCTCTTACTGCGCTGCCAAGAGCGCGAGCGGAGTACAGGCAGGATCGTAAGTCAAAAGGCAGCGCAGCGTCAAGAAACCAGGCTCGCGGCCAGACTGGCGCCGATGGCGACGATGTGCATCGGGTGATAGGCGTAGTCGATCGACCTTCCGAAGTATTTTTCCACTTGCCGGCTTATCAAGGGTGATCGGGTCGTACCCCCGGACACGAAAAGGGAATCCAGGTCCGCGGTCTTCAAGCCGGCGTCCCTGAGCACCTCGTCGCAAACGATGAACGTCCGGCCGACCAACTCGCTCGCCAGCTTCTCCAGCAGATCCCTGGAGACCGGTAGCTTGATCGACGCCGTCGGGGAGGCCGGGTCGACTCGGGTCAGGTCGATCAGCGTCTGGTTCTCGTCGGACAGCCTTATCTTGGCCTGTTCGCACTCGGCGACCAGACGCGAAAAAACAGTGCTGTCTCCCCGCAGGTCCCAGTGGTGCATCGCGAGAACCTCGGCTGCCGCCCACTCGGCCAGGCCCCTGTCGATGTCGTCGCCGCCGAGGTACAGATCGCCGCCGAAACCGAGAACCTGCAGCTTCCCGCCGGCGTGCTCGACGATCGCCAGGTCGAAGGTGCCGCCGCCGAAATCATATACGGCGGCACGCCCGGTGCCCTCCCCGCGCTTGTTCAAATAGGCCAGTGTTACGGCCGTCGGCTCGTCTATGATCTTGACATCAGCCAGGCCGGCCTGCTCGCCGGCTTCCCGGGTGGCTCGGCGCTCCGCTTCGCCGAACACGGCGGGGACGGCGATTATGCCGGTCAGATCGCCGGAGTCCAACGACGAGTAGTCGCATACCCTTTGAATGATTAGGGTTGCGATGTCGGTCGGGTTGAAGAGTCCGGCCCGCGTCTTGAAGCTAGGTTCTCCGTCTTCTGCCTCTACCAAATCGAAATCGTAGCGCCTCTGGAACTCCTTGGTGCCGGCCGAATACCACTTTCTTCCTATCAGGCGCTTGGCGGAAATGATGGTGTTTTTCGAGTCAATCGGACGCCGCCTGCGAGCAGTCGTCCCGATCAGCCGGATACCGCTTGGAGGGAAGGCGACAACGGAGGGAAGCAGTGGGCCGCCCTGCTGATCGATGTCAAAGACACCCGCATCGAAGGCGGCCACCGTATTGGTTGTTCCGAGGTCTATACCGACATTTCTCATCAGCATTATCCCCTTCCAGCTGTCAGACCTCATTGGCCGTGTTCTGCTCGACGAACTGCTTGAGCTGGTTCTTCTCGCTCTGCATCATGGCCACGAACTCTACGCCGTAGTGCAGCAAGATCTCATCAGTCAGCATCCTAACGATCGAGTAGACTGACAGTTGTCCGTTTCCGCCCGGCAAGTAAAAACGCATCCGGCCCAGGGAGCCCACGGGCAGAAGCACGGGCGATTCCAGCAGCGTACCCGTTTCGCTCAGGTTCAGGATATTGACGGTCGTACAGACATCCTCGTCGTCTTCCTTGCTCAGGACATTCAGCCTGGCTATCAAATCCACCGCGACCCGCTTCTTGCCTCGCAGGCGGATGTTCAACAGGCCCGCCACTGTCTGATAAAGCTGACCGATGTCCACGGGATTTACAAGATGACCGTCGAGCTGCAGATCGCAGAAGTCGTTCACGTTTTCACCAACCCGTTCGGTCAGCATGACCAGTTTGGTTTTCTTCAGATCCGGATCCGTTCGTACCGACTGGCAGAATTTCCGGACCCCCATGCGCGGCAAACGTGAGCTGAACAGAATCAGCGCAGGCCGCCACTTCCGTGCGCTCGAGAGCGCTTCTTCAGCCGAGGCTGCCGAGTGGACGGTAAGGGCCCGGCGGCTCAGGAGCGATTCCGTGGATTCTTGTGGAAGCAGATTCTTGGGTACCACGAGAATCTTGGTCATGTCTTCTTCTCTTCGGCCGGCTTCAGCCCGAGCAGGAGTCCCATGGACTTGAAAAGTTGGTTCAACAATACCGGCTTTTCGAGGTAAAGATCGGCGCCGGCCGAGTAGGCTGCCCGACACGCATCCTTGCCGCCGGCGCTGACAACGATTACGGGCAAGGAACGCAAGTTTGCGTCCTTGCGAATCTTCTCAATCAGCTTTCCGCCGTCCATCACCGGCATGTAGAAGTCGATGATTGCCATGTCAAACGATTCCGCGCGGATGCGATCCCATGCCTGTCTGCCGTTCTCGGTTTCCACAACTTCCAGTTTGCGCTCTCTGCTCGGGCTGCCCCGATGGAACTTCATTACAGCGAAGCGAAACATTTCCCGGATCGTCGAGTTGTCCTCCGCCAGGAGCACCCGGAAGGACTCCGACGCCTGCGGTTCCGCAGTCAACCTGTCGATCAAGCGCCTCATCTCCAGTGCTTCTCTCTCGGAGGCAAAAATAAAAGCCACGCCGATTCCCGGCGGCTCTTTCTCGGTCGCCGCCGCCGGCTCCCTGCGCCAACGAACCTCGCCGCGACAACGGATCGCCGAGAGCAGGCCCGGAAATGAAATATCGAAGATCAGCTGCTCGCCGACCGTGAACGGCTTCCTGGTGGCGATGAAAACGCCGCCGCCGCTCATGTCCTGGATATAGTCGGCGAAGAAATCCCGGGGAGCGGCATACTCGACCTTCAGCACCAACTCGATCCGGGGCTCTATTCTGCGTTCTTCGAAGTCAGCCAAGAAAACAACTCCCTCATGTTTGTGAGCCGTTGATATTCTGGCCCGCGAACTTGGACGTGGATCCCGCCAGTCGCTTCACCTCGGCAAGGAAATCCCCGGCCTCGAAAGGCTTGCGCAGGAATCCGTCGGCCTCGAACTGCTCGATGAAATCTGAACCGTCTTCGATTTCCGCAACACCGGAAGTGACCAGTAGAATGGGAATGGAAGCCGTCCGGCTGGATTTCCTCAGTTTCTCGCAGACCTCCGTGCCAAGGAGGCCGGGAAGGATTATGTCGAGAACTATGAGATCCGGAGTCTCTGTGGCCGCTTTCTCGACGGTTTCGAGCCCATTTGCGACAAGGATTACATCATACCCGGCGTCTGTCAGGATTTCTTCCATGACCTTCAGGAACATGGCGTCATCGTCGGCAACCAGTACTTTCATGCCCGCCCCTTCTTCCGGGTCTCATCTTGCGCCCGCTCTTCGCTTTTCGTCGGAATTCACTATCATAGCAAACCACCGACCTTGCGCCCGTGTCAACCGGGGCGAGCCGTCCTCACCGGCGCTTTGTAAATCGGCTCGATTAATTGACTTCGGCGGTCAGTTGTATACAATGCGCCTTGCTCCAGGCAAAAAGGACCCATACATGGACAGGGAGCAGTTGCTTCGAGACCTGACGCGGACCGTCGACGAGCTGCGCATCTTCAACGAGATCGGCAAGACGCTTACCTCGACGCTCGATATCCGCGAAGTGCTGGCGATCATCATGGAGAAGATCAGCGAGCTGATGAAACCGCATAACTGGTCCTTGCTGCTTGTGGACGAGGAAAGCAACGAACTTTATTTCGAGATCGCCGTCGGACTTGGCGCCGACAAGCTAAAGGAGCTGCGCCTGAAAATCGGAGAGGGGGTCGCGGGCTGGGTGGCCCGCGAGGCCAAGGCATTGATGGTGCCCGATGTGCGCAAGGATCCCCGCTGGTGCGACAGGGTCGACAGCATGACCCGCTTCGAGACACGTTCGATCTTGTGTGTGCCGCTGGTGGCCCGCGGATCAGTGCTCGGAGTGATCGAACTGGTCAACGCCGAGCCCAACTCTTTCAACGAGCCGGATCTGCGCCTGCTCGAATCAATGGCCGACTACGCCGCGATCGCAATCGAGAACGCACGCAACTTCCTGAGAGTACAGGAACTGACGGTAAAGGACGACGTTACCAGCCTGTACAACTCGCGTCATCTGCACGAAATGCTGGCCAATGAATTCGAGCGATCGAGACGCTACGGATTGACATTTTCGCTGGTATTTTTCGATCTCGATCACTTCAAGAATGTAAACGACGAATATGGCCATCTGTGCGGCTCGAAGCTGCTCAAGGAAGTCGGCGACCTGGTGCGGGCCAGTCTGCGAACCGTAGACATTCCCACCCGCTACGGCGGCGACGAGTTCGTCATCATCCTGCCGCAAACCACCAAATCGCAAGCCGTGCACGTCACCCGACGTCTGCGGCTGGCACTGAACGAGCGCAGCTTTTTGACCGGCGAGAACCTGCAGGTGCACATCACGGCTTCGTTCGGGGTTTCCAATTTTCCACAGGACACCAGCAACAAGGACGGTGTTTTGAGATTGGCCGATGAAGCCATGTACCGCGTCAAGGAATCGACCAGGGACGGGATTCAGATCGCTCCTGGAGTGGACGGGGCGCAGGAAACCACCGACCAGGACCAAGCCTAGCTCAACAGGGTCTTTCGCGACCCCTGGGTCTTGAGACACCCCCGGGGCATAGGGGTGTTTTGCAAGACCCAGGTCACAGAACACCCACCAGCCGGATTTGATTGCCAATCGGTATCTACTCTTCCTGGTGTAACACTTTGAAATAAAACAATTTTATAATAAATTGGTTTTCTTTGGGTTATGGTATGCTTTTAGCATCGGAAGTCAGGGGGGGACGAGAGACAGTTCATGGAGGGCAGACAGTGGAAAAGCCGAAACAAACGATTCTTTTCGTGGACGACGAGACCAACGTGCTCAACGCCATACGGCGCACACTGAGAAAAGAGCCCTACCAGCTCTTTTTGGCAGACGGAGCGTCGGAAGCCTTCGAGGTGCTCGAGGAGAACGACGTCGATCTGGTGGTCTCGGATCACCTGATGCCCTTGATGGACGGGCTGACTTTTCTGGGCAAGGTCAAAGATCTCTACCCGCAGGTAGTGAGAGTGATCTTGACCGGGCACGCCGATCTGCAGATGGCCCTCAAGGCGATCAATGAAGGCGAAGTGTTTCGCTTTCTTACAAAACCCTGGCTGGACCTCGAACTCAAGATGACCTTGAAGCATATCTTCGCCTACATCGACCTCAGGCGCGAGAACCAGTTGCTGCTCGACACGGTAAACAAACAACAGAGCTTCATAGACAAGATGGAAGAGGATAACCCGGGCATTTTCGAGGTCAACCGCGACGCAAGTGGGGCGATCGTCATAGACGAAGACCTCGGCAGTCTGTGACTTTTCAATGCCAAGCCCCGCAACCCCCAAAAGGCGGGGGCCGCTGAGAAACGCGGAAAGCGCGGGACAAGGCCGACAACCGATGCGTGGAAGCCTTCGATGAAACTTGACTCAAGTGCAATGATCACGGCTTCTCGGGTGCCAAGTTGCCTTGTCATAGATGACGATGCGCTCTTTCGCGCCCAGGCGACGGAAATACTTACCGACTCCGGGTTCGAAGTGCGCGAGGCAGCAAGCGGAGAAGAGGGTTTCGCAAGTTATGAAGACAATCCAACCGACCTGGTACTCCTGGATATCGTACTTCAAGACCTGTCCGGATACGAGTTGCTCGGGTATTTCGCCGATCGGGACGAGGCCGGCAAGGTGGTCATGGTGACTTCCGACTTCTCGCTCGATTCAGCTCTGCGCTGTCTCAGAGGAGGAGCGGGCGACTACCTGCCCAAGCCGTTTACCGAAGACTCCCTGCGTATGAGCGTCACCCGGGTTCTCAGGCGTCAGGCGCTCGAACGCGAAAAAACCGAGCTATCTGAAGAGCTGCGGCAGAGGCTGAACGATCTCAAGATGGTGCGTTACATAGCTCAATTGGTGACATCCACAAGGCCGATCGAGAGCTGGATGGACGAGGTGCTCCGGGCCACTTGCGCCTTCATCGGGGCCGAGGCGGGATCATTGCTTCTGCGGGATGCCGAGAGTGACGAACTGTTTTTCTACAGCTCAGCCGGTCCCAAGGACAAGGTTGTGCGCGAGATACGCCTGCCGCGTGAGCGGGGAGGGATCGCCTGGTGGTGCCTTGTCAACCGGAAGCCGGTCAAGGTCGACGATGCCAGGCTCGATACTCGCTTCGACGCCGGCGTCGATTCCGGCACGGGTTTCATCACCCGTTGCATCCTGGCTGCTCCGATCGTGGTGCGCGACGATTGCATCGGGGTGATCGAGCTGCTGAACAAGAAGGAATCGGCCACATTCAGCGAGGACGATCTGTTCAGGCTGGAGGAAATAACGACCACGATCGCCGTTGCCGTGCAGAACGCCCTGGTGGCCGGAGACCTTCGCAAGTCGCGGGCGGAGTTGGCAACCTGGTCGCAACAGCTGGAGAAGACGGTCGAAGAGCGCACCCGGGCGCTCAGAGAAGCCAACCGGGCACGGCGCGAGGCCTTCCAGCAACTCGAGCAGACGCATGCCAAGCTCAAGGAGGCACAAGCCGGCATGATCAGGCAAGAGAAAATGGCGTCTATCGGCCTGCTGGGAGCCGGAGTGGCCCACGAGATCAACAATCCGCTGGGCTTCGTCAATGCCAACCTGGCGACGCTCGAACAGTACGTGCGCTCACTGCGCCGGCTGGCCGGAGTCGTGATTCACGCCGGGCGCCGCGCGGGGGCTGACAGCCGTGAGAAGATCGCCAGCATCATGCGTGAGGCCGGCAGGATTGTCATAGAAGACAACCTGGAGGAAGTTCTCGAAGATCTGGGACCGCTGTTCGACGAGATGTCGGCCGGGCTTGCCAGGATAACCGCGATTGTCGAGCAACTGCGGGCTTTCGCCGAGGAGGGCGACATCGACGGTAGCCCGGCACAGGTAGACGTCAATGCCGAGGTCGAAAGACTTGCCGAACTCGTGGCGGGAACTTTGCCGGTCGGTTCTTTTATTGAACGCCACCTGGGCGCTCTGCCGGCCGTCTGGCTGCCGGTCAAGAGCCTGCGCCAGGTTCTGCTGGGCATGCTCGGAGTAAGAACGCGGATTGGGTCGAGCGGATCCCGGATTGAACTCAGCACCTGCGAGCGAGAAGGCGTAGTGCTAGTCGATGTTCTCGATCGCAACGGCGACCTGGAAGGCGCCGCGCTGGCCCGTTTGTTCGATCCGTTCTTCGATCCGGGTTCTGACCGGGAAACCGGCGGGCTGGGGCTGGCCGCCGCCCATGGTTTGGCCAAGATGATGGGCGGCAAGCTCGATGCGTTCAAACCGCCCGAGGGAGGCGTCTGCCTCAGGCTCGAGTTGCCCGCCGCGCGCGAGCAGCGTCTGCTAGAGGAGAAAGCGTCTTGAAAACAGATCGACATGAATTGCTTTCCTCGGAACCCTGCGCCGGGATCCTAATCGTCGACGACGAGCAGAACGTGCTCAATGCACTGAAAAGGTCGCTTGCAAGGCACTTCAAGCCGGTGCACACGGCGATCAGCGGCGAACAGGCGCTGGAAGTCCTCGAACGAGAGCGGGATGTGCAGGTGGTAATCTCCGATTTTCGCATGCCCGGCATGGACGGCGTCGCTTTCCTGAAGACGGTTCGCGTGCGCCAACCGGATATCCAGCGAGTCATGCTGACCGGGCAGGCCAGCTTCGAGGCCATCGAACGGGCGATCAACGAGGCCGAGGTCTACCGTTTCCTGAACAAACCCTGGAATGACTCCCAGCTCACCGCCACGGTCAGGGAGTGTATCGATCACGTTGGCCTGATTCGCACCAACCGCGAGTTCGAGACCGAACTGGCCGAGCGCAATTTGCAGCTTATCGAGATCAACCAGGATCTCGAGCACCAGGTCGAGCAGAGAACCCGGGCTCTCATTCAGGCGGAAAAGATGGTTGCCCTGGGCCACATGGCGGGCGGGGTGGCCCACGAGATCAACAACCCTCTGGGCGGAATACTGGCCTTCACGCAGTTACTGCTGCGCGACGGTCCAGGACTAGATCGAGGGCAGCTTGAAGAGTCGTTGAACACAATCCAGGATTGTGCGTTGCGCTGCAAGGAAATAGTAGACAACCTGCTCAGCTTTTCGCGCCCATCATCGCCGGGCGACCGCAACGAGCTGGGTATTAACGGCGTGGCCAAGAACGCCGCGGATATCGTCCGGCTGCATCCCAAGGCCAAACAAGTAACATTTGTTCTGGATCTCGACCCGGGCGATCCTCGGGTGCTGGGTCAGGCGGGTAAGCTCGAACAAGTCGTGGTCAACCTGCTGCAGAACGCGCTTTTCGAATCGCAAACCGGCCGGGAAGTGCTGGTGAGAACCGGAATGGAAGGCGACCAGGTCGTCCTGCGGGTTCAAGATCACGGCCGGGGCATCAGGCCAGAAATACTGCCGCGTATATTCGAACCGTTTTTTTCGACGAAAGAACCCGGGGAGGGAAGCGGCCTGGGCCTGTTTATCAGCTATGGCATTGCCCGAGAACACGGAGGCGAGCTGAATGCAGAAAACTCGGTTGGCGGAGGCGCCACTTTCACGCTGCATCTGCCGGCCATCGGACGATCAGGCGAATAGGAGCAAGGAGATGGGCACAGACAGCATGGAATTCGGTCCGCTCAAGGTCCTCGTTGTCGACGACGAGCCCTTCATGCTGACGGCCTGGAAAAAAATGCTTGCCGGCCACCAGTGTGAGGTTCGCACGTTGTCGGACGGAACGGAAGCCTTGGCGTTGATCGAGAGCTTCAGGCCGGACGTGGCCGTGCTGGATATCCGCATGCCGCGCATCTCGGGCATCGATCTGCTGAAAGAGATAAAGTCCCGCGACCTGCCGGCCGAGATTGTGATGATGACCGCCTTCGCCACGGTCGAGACGGCCGTCGATGCTGTCAAGTCCGGGGCCTACGACTATTTGACCAAGCCTTTTACAAATATCGAGAGCGCGGTCTTGACGGTTCTCAAGGCCGGCAGGCACAAACGGCTGATTCAGCGAAACCGCGAGCTGGAGAGCCTGCTCGAAATCCGTGACGGGTTCGAGGGACTGGTGGGTTCCAGCCCGCAGATGCAGCGCGTCTTCGAACTTATAGACGGAGTGGCCTACTCCAGCTCGACCGTGCTGATCCAGGGAGAGAGCGGCACAGGCAAGGAACTGGTCGCCCGGGCTATCCATCACCGCAGCCCGCGTCGGGCGCAGTCGTTCGTGGCCATCAACTGCTCGGCCTTGACGGATACGCTGCTCGAAAGCGAGCTGTTCGGTCATGAGAAAGGATCTTTTACCGGCGCCGTCTCCACCAAGCGCGGCCTGTTCGAGAGCGCAAGCTCCGGTTCGATCTTCCTCGACGAAATCGGTCAGGTGCCGCAGCAGACTCAGGTCAAAATGCTGAGGGTGCTGCAGGAAGGCGAACTCAAACGCGTAGGGGGCAACGAAACCCGCAAGGTGGACGTGCGTGTGATAGCCGCTACCAACGTCAACCTGGCGAAGGCAGTCAGGCTGGGAGAATTCCGCGAGGATTTGTTCTATCGTTTGAACGTAATCACCATCGAGTTGCCCCCCCTGCGCGAGCGGATCGATGACATTCCGCTGCTGGCGTTGCATTTCCTGCGTAAATACAACGGGCGCACGGGCAAGACGCTTGACGGCATCGAGCCTGGCGCCATGGAGGCGCTCGAAAACTACACCTGGCCCGGCAACGTGCGCGAACTCGAGAACGTAATCGAGCGGGCGGTGGTACTGGGACGCGGCTCTGAAGTCGAACTGCGCGACATGCCCGAGACGCTGCGAGGGTACTTGCCGGCCAGGCGCGAAAACGGCAGCCCGCTTGCGGACAGGCCTTACACCCAGGCCAAGGAGATTGCCCTGGGAGAGTTCGAACGCAAGTACCTGACCGAGCTGCTGATCGGCACCGGCGGCAACGTCACCCAGGCGGCCCGGCTGGCCGGCATGGATCGCTCTAACTTCAGGCGAGTGATGAAGCGTCGCGAGATAGATCCCTTACGATTCTCGGACAAGGCTTCGACCAACGAGGAGGGAGAAGGCGCAGGCAGTCATGGTTAACAAGGAACAAGGGCAGCTCGTTTTCTTGGTGGACGACGAACCCCTGGTGCTCAAGGCGCTCAAGCGCGTCGTCAAGGGGGAGGGACTCGTGGTTCGTGATTTCGCTTCGGCTGCGGAGGCGCTAGAAGCTCTCGAAAGCGAGCGGCCGGTTTGCGTTGTCTCTGACTACTACATGCCAAAGATGGATGGGCTCGAGCTGCTGGCCCGTGTCGGACAACTCTACCCCGGGGTCTTCAGGGCGCTTCTTACCGGCGGCAACATTGATGATCGTGTGAACCGGGCGCTCGGGGAGAAAGTCGTGCAGCTGGTAGTTCAGAAACCATGGAAGTCGGCCGCCATCAGGGAGATGATGAAAGCGGCCTCGGGAAACATTAATCCGGCAAAGACCACAAGTGAACAGGCAGTGCAAACGAAAGAACCCGAGAGCGAAATATCCAGCCCGTGTGCGAACCCGGGACGGGCGGACGAGAAGAGGGAGCCCGCCGTACTGGTAGTGGACGACGAGCCGGCCTTTCTGAGTTTGATGAAGGTTTGGCTGAAGCGCCTGGGATTGCGGCCGCTTGTGTCGCTCTCGGCGGAGCCGGTGCTCGAAATGATCGAAGCCGAGCGGCCCGAACTGCTGTTAATTGATCTGATCATGCCGGGCACGGACGGCCTGAGTCTGATTGATGCCGTGCGCGATGTCTACCCCGGCCTGCCGCTAGTGGCGATAAGCGGCATGCAGGATCGCGACATGGCGGTTGAGGCTTTTCGCCGGGGGGCCAATTCCTTTCTCGATAAACCCATAGAGCTCGATATCCTCGAAGAGACGATTCATCGCTGCATACGTTTCTCGAGCATACTTGCCGATTGGCAGCCCGCCGGCGAGATGGCCGCCGCCATGGAGATCCGTCACGCCGTGGCCTCCGGTGTGCCCGTCAATCAGCTCTTGAACGTGCTCTTGCAGATCATGCTGCGACATACCGGCGCTGATTCTGCCAGCGTGTTGCTGCTGCAGCCGGATGACAGCAGCTTGCGCATCGCCGCCTCGTACGGCATGGACGACGACGTGACGCCCGAAGATCAGATTAACGCGGGCGAGGGAATCGCCGGCTGGGTGATGGAACACGACGAGCCGCAGGTAGTCGTGGGCCAGGCGCCCGATGATCTATTGCCGCCCGGCAGGCAGCGCATCCGACAGCCGCTGGTGGGCCTGTGCTTGCCCATGCGGGGACGCAATCAGGTGATCGGAACACTGAATCTCACGCGCTTTGCGGGCACGCAACCTTTCACCCGGGCCGACGTCGAGCTCGGCCTGCTGCTTTCGGGCGATGTCGCCCGCAGCATCGAACTTGTCGAGGCTTCCGGCGAGCGCCTGGACATGGAGCGCGACCTGATGCGCCGCGACAAGTTGATCACCATCGGCGAGTTGGTCTCCGGAGTGGCCCACGAGATCAACAACCCGTTGGGTTACGTCAACTCCAATGTCTCTACTCTTACCGACTACGTGGACGAGATCATGCCGCTCTTGCGCAGCCTGGCTCCGGAAAATGGAGAACCGGAGACCGCAAAGATCCTGTCCGCGGCTCGCGAGATCGACTTGAAGTTCGTCCTCGACGACCTGCCGACCTGCCTGGCCGAGACCAAGGAAGGCATCGCGCGAGTGCTGAAGATCGTTGCCGATTTGAAGAACTTTGCGCGCGATGACACCGACGTCATGGAGCTCGCAGATGTGAACCAGATCATCGACGGCGCTGTCGGCATCCTCTGGAACCAGATCAAGTACAAGGCCGAGTTGGTACGTGAGTACTCGGAGCTACCGCGGATACCTTGTTACCCTTCTCAGCTTGGGCAGGTGTTTCTGAACCTGGTACACAACGCCACCCAGGCCATAGAGCGTTCCGGCCGAATCATCATACGCACCCGGATCGCGGGCGACCGGCTGCTGGTAGAGGTTGAAGACGACGGTTGCGGAATGGACGGCAAGATCCTGGGAAGGATCTTCGATTCGTTCTACACCACCAAGCCCAAGGGGGTGGGCACCGGCCTGGGACTGAGCATCGCGCGCAAGATCGTAAGGCGTCACAATGGCGGCATCAGCGCAAACAGTGAACCCGGCCGCGGCAGCACTTTTCGGGTGGAACTGCCGCTTTCAAATGACCGGGAATGAGGGAAAGGCGAATGACGACCTCCCCGACCAGACGAGCGGCCTCGGACGGCAAGCCGCGGGTGCTGATCGTCGACGACGACAGGTCGGTACTGACGTCGCTGGTCAGGTTGCTGCACAGCGATCGGTACGAGCTGTTGACGGCGTGTGGTCCGGCCCAGGCGATCGATATCATGCGCTCGGGTGAGGTTGCGCTGGTGATCTCCGACCAGATGATGCCCGGCATGACCGGGGCTGAGCTGCTTGCGCTGATTCGCCAGAAATGGCCAGGTGTCGTGACCATCATGTTGACCGGCTGCAACGACATCCGGGTGGCGGCCGACGTGGTGAACCGCAGGCTGGTACACTACTTCGTGGCCAAGCCCTGGAACAACCAGCATCTGCAGGAGCTTGTGCATAGAGCGCTTGACGACTGGCGCGACAAGAGGGCCGGGCCCAACTCGCACACTGCCCGCGATCTGAGGCAGTCGGCCGGCGAGGCGGCCTTCTCGCTGGCCCGGGCAGTGGACGCCCGCGACCGCTACACGCACAGCCACTCCGAGAACGTGGCCGCCATGGCGCAGGTTGTCGGAAATCGGATGGGGCTTGGCGGCGACGAGATCGAAGCGCTCAGAATCGGCGGGCTGCTGCACGACGTCGGCAAGATCGGCATTCCCGACGGCGTATTGCTCAAGGCGGGAAAACTTACAGATGAGGAATTCGCCGTCATCAAGACGCACCCTTCCATTGGCGTATCGATCCTCGAGCCGATCGAGTTTCCCTGGAACATCGCGGCCATCGCCGGCCAGCATCACGAGAATCACGACGGCACGGGCTACCCCGACCGGCTCGCTGGCGCCGAAATCACAATCGGGGCGCGTATCATACACGTGGTGGACGCTTTCGAGGCAATGGCCGCAGACCGGGTATACAGAACTGCCCGCGATCCGTCCTGGATCGAAGCCGAACTCATACGCTGCAGGGGCACGCAGTTCGACCCGCTGGTGGTAGACGCCTTCATGGATGAGCTGCGTTCGGGGCGCATCGATCCTCGATCCTGGCCATTGCAGCGCTGAGCGCCTCCGAAGAGATTGGTTTGATCATGAACAGGCAACGGCGTTGCCAGGCGAACTGGTTGGCGAAATTCAAGCGCCGCCCGCCCGAGACGACGATCAGCCGCGAAAGCAGATCGGGCCGTGACTCGGCCAGCCAGTCTATGAAGCCGGGCATGCTCTCATGAGGAACCGAGGCCTCGGCCATAATGGCGTCGAAGCTGTGCGCGCCAAGCAGCTCGATGGCCTGTTCCGAGCTGGTGGCTCCGGTGATCTCGATTTCGCGGCGCAGCAGGCGCTGAAGCGAGCGGATGATCAGCTCCTCGTCGTCGACGATCAGAAGACGCGGGAGTTTTTTGTCTGAATCGGTCAATTCATTTCTCCCCCGCCGCCGGTCAACAACCGGTGCGGTAGTGAACCAGGTAGTGAACCTTGATGTCCTGGCGTGTGTTATAGGTGTAGGAGGAAATGGTTATCTTCCACCAACCCGAGCCCATGCTGTCGGGATAGATCACTTTCTGGAAGACGCTCTTATCGTGTGTGCTGGATCGCCGGAGCGTCGAGCCTTGGTACAAAAAGAGGCTCATGCTGGAGTGGTACCAGAGATAATCCTCGGCCCACCAGATCCCGGCCCGAAGATCGCAGGCGTTGGAGCCTACGTAGAAGTAGATGTCGACGGCCTGGTTCGGGTCGAGGTAGCGCACGCCGCTCAGCCAGTAGGAGTTGGCCACTTCGCCGAGTTCGAGCGCGCCGGCGCCGTGGAAGTCGTCGAGGTCGTCCCCGCCGACGTTGCCGAAGGTGATCATGGCGGCGTAGATCGCCCCCGGATCTGAAGACCAGCCGCGGTAGTCGTAGTAGTCGCGCAATAGCGCCGCCGCCCCGCCGGCGAAGGCCGCCGACGGGCAGGTGCCGCTGCGGTAGACGGCACCCGTGGTGCTGGTGTTTGATGCCACGTACATGCCCTGGGGCGCCAACAGGTCGGGCTTGAAACGCCCGCCGCCGTTGGTGCCGCCCGAGCCAGGGTAGCCGTTGCCTCCGATGCCGAGCACCTTGTGGGCGATGGCCGGCGACTGGCAGATGTAGGCTATGTTGTTGCCGGCCGGGGCGGTGATGATCAGCCCCTCGTCGTAGAGATCGTCTGCGGCCAGCGCGATGGTGCCGTTTTCGTACTCGCCGGCGGTGACGTCGGCCACCACCACGTCGTCGTAGGCGTCCAGATAGTTGAAGGCCCGAAGCACGGCGTTCTGGTCGAGGCCGGTATGGGCTGTCGGCGCGAAGACGTTGACGCTGTCGATGTAGGCCCCGGGGGCCACCCCGCGGTAGTAATCGCCCAGATCGGAGTTGCCGGCGATGATGTCGGCCATCCCGGTGCCGTGGCCGCCGGAGGAGACCGGGTCATCGGCGTTGTAGTAGATGTTCCAGGGATAGACCGGGTAGTAGCTGCAATCCGGCATGGGGGTCCAGGAGCAGTCGCGCCAGATCAGGATCGGGTCGGGCGAGGTGAAAACGGTGTGCGAGGCGTGTACCCCGGTGTCCAGCAGCCCGACCCGGTAGCCGCCGCCGTCGTAGCCGGCAGTCACCATTTGATCGGATACCTGCTGGGCGCGCCCGTCGGAGATGTGGTTGGCGGACGGCGGCTCGCCCGAATATACGGGAGACGCGGCGGCTATGTCTGAACGCCCGGCTAAAAGACTGCGCAGGGCGCCGGCCGTGATCTTGGCAGTTAAAGCGTTACCTACCCGGTACTCGGCTTCGATCTTGCCGTTGAGGCTTTCTATGGCTCGTACCAGGGGCTCTCTCTCCATCGCCCGCAGTTCGCCGTCGGCCTTTTGCACCAGGCGGCGCTCGGTCTCGATCTCGAGATTCGTAGCGTCGTCGGGATCCAGATCTCGCCGGTAGCGCGGAAGCGCCGAGAGCTTGTAGCCGGTGCGCGCGGCGATCACCACTTCCAGCAGGCTGTCGTCGGAGGCGCTTTCGAGTTCGGCCTCAAGCACAGGGTGCAACGAGGCGCCGGAGTCGCCGAGCGCGAGCATCCGGCTCTGTGTGGATATCGAGCTGTCTTCGGAAAGTTCGTTCATTCCTTCGTCGACCACGGCGCCCTGGGAGTCATAAGATGCCCAGGCGTCGTAGGCGCTCTCGGACAAAAAATCGGACCGCGCGCCCCCGCCCGGGGGGGGAGTGCCGGGCGGGTCAAGCGCGCAGCCCGAAAGACATGA
>CAZENH010000010.1:33057-159853 GCA_964513625.1 uncultured Myxococcales bacterium
TAGCCCCGGCTTGCGGGGTCTAGTGGAAGTTCGGCGCGCAGGTAGAGATCATAGTCCTGGCCGTTCCTGGTAAGCAGCGCATCTTCCGGCCAGGCAGGCACATTCAGTGCAACGAAGATATATTTCTTATCTCCGTCAAGCGGGAGTAACTTAGGATCCAGACAGTTGGCCAGGTTATCGATGTCGCTATCCAGAATGATGACAAGTTCATTGAAAGTGGGAAAGCAGGTCTTGGTGGCGGTACCTCTTTTCATGACGGTGGCGGAGCCTACGCCGGTAAGGCTTGCCGGTAGGCAACGACCCTGGATGCTGCAGGTTGAATCCCAGGTGCCGGGCGCCGGGCAAGCAAGCTCGAACCATGTTCCCTCGGAGAAGCGATCGAGGGCGGTCAGCCTGTCTACTGTTTTTGAAAGATTTTCCAGAAGGACTTCGTCCGTCTCGTGTATGTCGTCTATCGGCCATGGACAGGGCGGACCGTCTTGTTGCAGCCAGAAGCCGGGAAGGAAACAGCCGCTGTCGCAATCGCTGAGCGGCTCTAGCTGCTCTTGCAGCGCGGCGTAGGCATTGTGCACCTGGGCTAGCAGTGAGTTGCCGTCGTTTTGCTCGGGCGTAAGATGCAGGCCGGCCTGCCAGTCGGCCTCGCTTTCCGGGCAGGCGGGATCATCGGCAGCGAAGGCGAAGGGATAGGGCGAAGCGTCGGCAGTCGGCGTGTAGCAGCCGCTTCGGGGAACACAGGGAAATTCGGCGGCGCCGCTCGGGTCGCTTTCGACCTCGAGGCCGGGAATTTCTGTAAGACGCAGCTTTACGCCTTCTATACCCAGATCGGGGTCTGTGACGGTCACGGAAAGTTTCGGGGCGGCATCCAGTTCGAGCTCGCCCAGCTCGGATTTGTTGCCGGCCACCACCGTCACCAAGACGCGCAGCCCCAGGGATTGATCGGGCGCGCGAATCATCAGCTTGCGTTGTCCTGCGGGTACGCCGGTCAGCAGGAAATTTCCGTCCTCGTCGCTAGGTTCCGGCGCGCTATCGAATTCGGCGCCCACCCAGTTCACTTCGGCGCCACTCACAACCGCCCCGCCCGAGACCAGCGTGCCGTGAACGGATCCTTTTCCGTGGTGGTAGATATCGTCGGTCAGCTCGCAGGCAGAGTAAGCGATCAACAGGGCGCCGCAGATGAAAAGCTGCCTGCAAAACACGCTCATATACCGAGCCCTAGAGTCAGCCCGCCGGATGTGTATGGGACTACCGTCTTGTCGGCGCCGGGGAAGAAAAGCGCGCCGGCCGAGAGATCGACGGCCAGTCGCAGCCGGCCCAGGCGCACGGAGAAAAGCGCATACGGTCCAAGACCGGCTCCTGCCGACTGGTCGTTGCCGGTGTAGCCGCCCGAGTCGAAACGGCGCTGGACGAAATCGACCAGGGCCCGGCCGCCCAGCTCCAGCGCAAAGGGACCGTACTCCAACGCCCGGCCCAGATCACAGGCGGTTTCCAGAAAGACGAGCAGAAAACCCAAGCGCCGCTCGGGAAGCGGCAGCGAGTGCCGCCAGGCCCCCGAGACAACCGACAGGCGGGTGTTCCAGTTGCGAGCCGGCCAGCCTCTGAGCATGACTCCCGCTCCGGCTGCGGGCGCAGACCAGATCCCGCCGGCCGGGGCGCGCAGGAAAGCAGTCCAGCCCATCAGCGCCTGCGCTTCCAGGCGCCGGGCGCGGGTGCCGAGCGCCAGATCCCAACCCTTCGAGGTGGGGCTGTCGAACTCGATCCGTTGCATGCTTTGATCGGTCATGGTCATAAGCTCGCCCGAGGCAATCCGTATCTCGGCGGCCAGCAGGTGCGAGGAAAGCCGTTTTTTCAATACGTATTTTCCGGGCGAAAGCGGAATCATGCGCCTGGTGCCGGGGTGTTTGGTCAACTCTGCCACCACCGTGCTGTTGCCGCTGTCGAACAACAGGTAGTTGCCGGCCGATTCCACAGGCAGCACGATCCCGGTCGACTCGTTGTTCAGATCGGTCAGCACGATGCTGCCCTCTCCCTCGAGATCGTAGGAGAAAGCCGGGTGCTGCACGCCGGGCAGGGTGTCGACCGTGCGGTTGACCGTGCGGTCATACACGTAGCGGTACAACTCGGCCAAGGTAACCCGGCGATCGCCCGAGCGGTCGGCGTCGCCCATCAGGCCGGAGACAAGGTAGTGGGTGAAGAAAGAGCTGCCGATCTCGTCCGACTCCTGGGCCAGCTCCGAGGCGGCCGCCGAGGTGAGGATCACCCGGCCCGAGGCCCGCGGCGACTCGGCGAATCGCAGAAACGAAGGGGCGCTGCGGCCGCCCTTGTCACGGGCGGCCGCTCCCGAGTAGCAGGCATCCAGAACGATGAACGACACGTCCGATCCTGCCGCCGCCGCTTCGCTTTTCAACTCGGCCAGGCCCAGACGCTCGTCGCCCAGGTCGAGGTTTTCACCGTCGGCGTGGCCCGAGTAATATATCAGCAAAATCGACTTGCGATCGCGATCAATCGCGGCAATGCCCTGCTGTGCGCGCCTGATGGCCTCGATGAACTCACGGGGCGACTTTCCCAGAAGCATTTGCACCCTGTCGGGCTCGAAACCGCCAAGGCTGGTGAGCACGCGGGCCAAGCGCCGCGCGTCTTCCTCCGCGAAACGCAGCGGGATGCGCTCCGCGCCGCCCAGGTTGTTTCCGGCCACCACCGCCCAGCGAGCCGATCGCGCCCGGGCAGGGCTGGAGGCGAGTGCAAAACATGCATAAATTATGAAAAAGAGAAAGACAATCCTTGCTCGATTTGCTGCTTGCACCTTGGAACCTCTCATTCGAGAATGCCAAAAATGACAAGCATAAATTATAACATATAAGGGGAGTTATTATGCCTATTTCTTTTCCAGTAGCACGCTGGCCTGGGGATGGGGAAGCGGCAGTTGTACAATGTCGGTAATGTCTTCTCCTTTTCGGCGTAGATGCGTAAAGGCGTCCGCCGCCGCCCGCTCGATCTCGGCCTGGGCGAGCGGCTGGTCCGAAAAGACCGCGAAGACCCTCTCCGGCCCCAGGTGATCATCGAGGATGATGCTGCCCTGCAGCACCTGTTCGTTGCCGGGGACTATGGGCACCGAGTAGGGCGCCCCCTGAAAGTTGAAGTTGGATACCTGTCCCTCGGAGTCGATGCTGGCCAGAAACAGGTAGCGCTTGGCACCCGAACTGTATACGAACTGGATCCGGTCGCCGGCGTGAAAGATCTCTCCCGAGCGAGCCTCGACGCTGCGCCCGCCGCGCTGGACATAGAACCGCAGCGAGACCTGGCCCTTTACGCGCGTGGTTGCCGGACCGGGCCCGTGCCGTGCCGGCCAGGCCACAAACACGACAATCAACGCGAGCAATGCGGCTGCGGGAGCGAGCAGCGTAAGCGGGCGAAGGTCGCGCAGGCCCCGGCGTGTTCCTTCCGCGCGATCGAACAGCCGCGGCAAGACGGTCTCCAGCGGGTGGCGCGCCAGGAATTCACTCCGCTCGGAGGTCATCTTCTCAATAATTCCCGAACAACGAAGGCATTGTTTGACGTGCGCGCGCACTACCTCCAGTCGTTCCGAGCGAGAATCAGGGTCCATGGACTGAAGCAACTCGATCTGCCTAGGGCAAGAGTCATACTGTTCGTTGCCGGTTCGCGAGTCCATACTCATTCTAGTTCCCCTCCGTCTCGTGGTTTCCTCACTTGTATAGAGGACCCGAGAACCGGAAACGGATCGCTTTTTTTTGCGGTCGCCTCGATATTTTTTGCAAGCGCCCGTATTTTCGAGATTCTGCGGCGCACCCTGCCGCGGCTGAATCCCGTGTGTAAGCAAATCTCCGAAGTGCTCATTTCGTCTTGCAACATGGCCTTGGCCACAACCTTGCCCCATGGATCGAGACGATCTATCACTACGCCAAGGAGCGAGCGGGCCTCGAGTCGCCCGGCCACGACCTCGATTCGCCGTTCGCCCTCGGCTGACGCGGCCAGCTTTCCCTGCCGGCGGCGTTTTCTGCCAAGCTGCTTGATGGCAAGGCGCGAAGCCGTGCGATAAAGAAATCCCAGGGGATAATCGGCCCGGCCGCCGCGGTTCGTGAAAATGATGTAACGCAGGAAGGTTTCCTGGGTCAGGTCCCAGGCGTCAGCCTCGTTTTTCATGATGGCGATCAGGTGGGAATGGATGTAAGCGGCGTGAAGACTGTAGGCCTCCCGGACCAGTAGGCTCGATCCTGCGCCTGGATCGGGAGGTGCGCGATTGTTGTTCCGCATCTGGACCCCGGGCTCAGCCCAGCACCAGAGACTCTTTGGGCGCCGGGTTTTTTCCGAAACGATCGGGAGCGTATTTCTTGAAGATCTCGTGTTCTGCTTCGCGCAGAAGCCACTCGGCGCCAATCTTGCCGATGGCCGGCGCCAGCATGAACCCGTGCCCGCCGAAGCCGTTGAACTGGATGAATCCCTCGACTTCTTTCGAAGGCCCCAGTATCGGATTTCCGTCCGGGGTTTCGTCGTAGTAGCCGGCCCATTGCCTCAGAATCTTGACTCCGCCGAGCCTGGGCATCATACGGGTCATCGAGCGACACATGCGCCCGAGAAACCTGAAGCTCGAAGCGCTATTCATCGAGGAAGGTTCCTCGGGGTCGGAAAGCCCGCCGCAGATCTCGCCGCGCATGGTCTGGGAGAAGTAGGTGCCGTCGGAAAGATCGCACAGCATCGGATCCAGAAAAGGCCTGAGCGGCTCGCTCACCAGGATTTCGTGCCGGTAGGGACGGTTGGGCAACTGGCAACCCGCCAGGCGGGCGACCTGCGCCGACCAGCCCCCGGCCGCGTTGATCACCCTGCGGGTTGCTATCGCACCGCGGCTGGTGATCACCTTGGCGATGCGCCCGTCATGAACGTCGATACCAATCAGGCGGGTAAAAGTCTCTATCTCGACGCCCAACTGGCGGGCGGTCTTGGCCATGCCCCAGACGGCGGGCCAGGGAAACAGCACGCCGTCGGTCGAGTTGTAGGCGCAGGCCGTAACGTTCCGGCCGGCGAGCCCGGGAACGATGCGTCTGGCCTCCCGGACATCGATCAGTCGAGTCGGCACTCCCAGACTGTTTTGCAGCTCGACGTTCGCAGACAGCGCCGAAGCCGATTCGGCATCGCGGGCGAGGAACAGGTAGCCGCCCTGTCTGAACCAGATGTTGTAGCCTGTCTCGCGCGCAAGTTGGCGGAACAGGCGCACGCTCATACGGGCAAGCTTGATGTGATCGGCGGTCGACCACTGCTGGCGGACTCCGCCGCCGTTTCTTCCCGAAGCTCCGAAACACAAGTAGCCTTGCTCGAGCACCACGATGTCGCTAAAGCCCATTCGCGAAAGATAGTATGCCAGCGAGAGGCCGATGATCCCGCCGCCGATGATCACCAGGTCGGCGCGATCTTTCATGTATTCTCCTCACCGCCGCCGTCGTCCTCGCCCGCGAAGCGGATGGCCGGTGTAGGATGCAATAACGGTCGAACCCTGGGCGGATCGGCCACCATGTCGTCACCGCCTTGCAGGCCGGCCAAAAAACGGGCCGCGTGAGCCGTGCAACCCTTACCCTGGCAGAAGCCTGTCGAGAAGCCGGTGTAGCGCTTGAGCGATTCCAGATCGTGATAGCCCTGCTTGAAGGCGTCTTCCAGGTCTGAAAGGCTGACGTCCTCACAGCGACAAACGATGGTCTTGCTCATGACTCCTCCTCCCGAATGGAAAGAGCGCAAGCCCGTCCCGCTTGCTCGCCGTGCAGCAGGGCTTCCTCGGTCGATCGGGATCCTGTGCAATGGCCGGCGGCGAAGATATTGCCGTGGCTTGTCATGCCGTCGCCTTCGGTAGTTACCTGATAGCCAGAGTCCGAGGCGAAGCCGACGCGACAGCCGGCGTGGTAGGCAAGCTCGTAGGCGGGCGCGGCCGGGGCCTCGATGGCGCAGGCCCGACAGTCGAGAATCAGATCGGCTTCTAGTCCGCCCGCAGGCGCCAGCTCGATCCTGTCCAACCTGCGGCCGCCGCGGGCTCCTGTCGGCTTGTAGTCGAAGAATACCGGTACGCCGCGGGCCCGCAGCCGGTCGATGGCTTCACCCTCGCGTCGCTTGGTGACTACGCCGCTCAGAGTCAAGTCGTTCTCGGCCAGCAGGTCGGCCAGGCGCAAGGCACGCTCAGAATCGCCCACTACAACCAGGGGCTCTCCGGGAACCACTCCGTAGCCGCAAACAAGCCGGTCGAGAGCCCTGATGCCGAACAGCCCGGGCAGATCGTTGTTTGCAAACAGCGGCAATTGCTCGTAGGCGCCCGAGCAGATGATCAGACGCTCGGCCCGCACCAAAAAGGTCTGTTCTAAGTTGCTGGCCAAAACCTCGAAACGCTCGCCCGGGTATACGGCAAGAACTCCGGTGCCTGTATGAGTCTCGATACCGGACGAATCGGCCAGGCGTTTTTCAATTTTTTGCAGGCAACTCCAACCGCTTTCGATCTGGTCGTCTGCCCGGCCGCCGGGTTCTGATATGCTGGTCGCGGCGTCCAGCAGGCGACCTCCGACCCGCCGGCTGCTTTCGAAGAGCAGAAGCTCGTGCCCGGCGGAGGCCAGGGCCAGCGCGGCAGACAAACCGGCGGCTCCAGCGCCGATGATTACCGTCTTGGCGTCCTGCTTTCTCATGGGAACCGCAGCAGGGGGATCGGCGCTGGGTGGATCGCCGTATCCGGAAAAACGGCGCACGATGCGGGCCGCTAGACGGTTCATGGTGGACGACGAGGTGAACATGGAGTGATGATCAAGCCGCTCACCGCTCAGCCAATCGACCGCGCGCAGCATGTCGAAGCCCGTGCCGGGCCAGCCGGATTGTCGCTCGACTAGCATGCCCGAACGACAATGAATCTCGCAGCTGCGCTGGTTGGGGATGCCGTCGATGCGCATCAGACAGCCGCTGCAGTGGCCTGAAAGACACCATGGCCCGCGCGGGCGATGATACTTGATACTGCGGCCGAAGACGTCGATCCCGGCCGCGATCAGGCACATGGCGACAGGCTCGCCATCGAAGCCGTCTATGGATCGTCCTTCGAACTGGATCTTGACCGGGTTGCCCCGGTTTCGGGGATTACCCTGAATGAGATCGATGCGTCGACCGTGGAACATCGCTCATGTGGTATCCGAAGGATCGATTGTTGTCAAGCGCCGCAGGGGCGGTTCGCCAACCGCCCCTTCAATCTCAGATGCGCCGCAACACTCCGGTTACGATACCCAGTATGGAGGCCGAGGCGAAGTCGCGCCGGCGAATGACGATTGGCTCGAATGTCGGGTTGGCGGGCTCGAGAACGACGCTCTCCCTGCTGCGGCGATAGGTCTTGACGGTGACTTCTCCGTCCAGCATGGCAACCACCATGTCGCCCGAGGCGGCGCTCTGTTGGGAACGAACCAGCACCAGATCTCGATCTAGAATACCTCGTCCGATCATTGAATCGCCATGGACGCGCAAGGCGAACACCTTGCCGCTGGCCGGAAGCAGCGAGCGATCGACCAGCAGCTCACTTTCGAGATTCTCGTCGCTGATCAGCGGCAGGCCGGCGGCCACGCGTCCCAGCAGCGGCACCAATGCGGCCGCGCCTTCGTCCCGCGCCTCGGCTTGTGCCCGGATGGCGGGGCGCGCCAGGCGGATGGCGCGCGACTTGAGACCCTTCTCGCGCGAGAGGTAACCCTTGCGCTCGAGGGCCTTGAGGTGATCGTTGACCCCGTTGGTCGAACTGATGCCCATGTGATCCGCCATCTCACGTATCGAGGGCGGGAACCCGTGATCGAGTGCGTATTCCTCGATGAAAGAAAGCAGTAGCTGCTGCCTGTCGGTAAGCTCTCTCATAGCGCCTCCCTGTCAGGCACATGTTACTGAACACCTGTGCAGATGTCAAGATCCAGCCCCGCAACCCCCACACTAACGCCAAACTACTGGGGCCGTATTAAGCACGCCGGGGGGGCCGCTAAGATGCGCGGAATTCGCGGGACAAGCTTGATCAGCGGCTAGCCTGCGTTGATACGGTTCGTTGAACATATTTCAAGTTCCCCGTCAACAAGCAGGGCTAGAAGCTCTCATACAACAACGGGGAACGTTGGCGGATGAACTGTTGAATGAGTTCGCGTCGTTCGTCCTCAAGGTCAGTGAAGGCAACACCGACCCCCGGGGCGACGTCGCAGGTGAAATCATTGTACTCGCGCAGCCAGCGGACCTCTCCGCTGACCTTAAAGGGATCGTGCTCGGGCAAGGTTACTGTCAGGTCCATCTGTGTACCCAGCGGCAGGTTCTCGTGGGTGGCGATGAACAGCCCGCCCTCTGATATATTCTCGGTGAGTCCGGCGTAGAAGTTGTGCTCGGTGTGCAGCGTGACGTCCACTTTAACAGACAGGCGCGGGCAGGTCCTGTTGTTATCCACGTTTTTGGCGTCGTCGGATTTTGACGAGGCCTCGGCCTCCCCGGCGGCGGGCGGCTGCACCTGGAACGAAGCGACCTTCTGTGCTTCGTCATAGGCCTGCTGCCGCCCTATTTCTTCCCTGCGTGAGTCGAGGCCGCGTAAGCCTTCAAGCAGCGCGTCTTTTTCCTTGTTCAGCTTTTTGCGCTCGGACTCGATCCCGGTGCGCCGGTCGCCAATCTCCCGCGCCTTACGCTCTAGATCTTTCTTGCGCTGGTCCAGTCGCTTGTGCTCCTCGGCCAGGGCCGTAATCTTCCCGGTCAGTTCGGCGGCCGCGGCGTCGATGCTCTTCTCGCGCTGATCCAGTTCTCTCGCGCTAATCTCCAATTCTGCAAGCTTGCCGTCGAACTCGGCGCGCTGCTTCTCGACTTTCTCGACCTGTTTCTTACTTGTTGCAGTGTCGCTCGTATTATTTGTCATGGCTCTTCCTCGATTGACTGGGTCATTAAGTTCCATAGCTACATGATAGTTGTTCTGCAATAAGCATACCAGTCTCGCAGTACTTTGCGAATAATAATTCAACATTATCGTGAGGTTATACGAGCAAGCAAAAACGTTCATTGGGGCAACCCAGACCCACCGGTGCAGGTTTGACCCGCCACGGGAGCCTGTGTTACTCCGTTTGCGTGTCCAAGACGTCCATGGAAACAGTTAGCCTGCGAAACAATTTCGAGCGAGTACACCCGGGTTGGCACTTACTCGGCCTGGTTTTTGTGCTCGCCTGGCTTTGTGTGATGTGGTTCATGTTTCGCACTTCTCCAGTAGCGACTGGCGCCGTCAAACTCGCTCCGCTCGGGCTCGGTGATTCGCTGGCCGATTTCGAGGTCTGGATGGGGGCCTATTACAAGAACCGCCGCCTGGGCAGCGTTCACGCCAGCCTTTCCGGTCGGGATTTCGAACAGGACTCCCGCCTGGCCTTCGTTGTCGGCGGCAGCCGCCAGCGTATTCAGTCGCGCCTCGGGATTCGGCTGGACGGGGAGGGTTCCTTTGCGAGTTTCAACTTGAACATGGAGTCGGATCTTCTGTCGATAGAGATTATGGGCCGCCTGGAAAAGCACGAACGCAGCCCGTCTGTCGAGGTCCCGTATTACGACCTGTCTCTGTCAATCGATTTGGGCTCCGAGAAGATTCATAAGAATATCAAGTTGGCCAAGGCGCCGATGTTCGACTTCGCCCTGCCGCGTCTGCTGGCGGCTCAGGATCTCACCCCGGGCAGACGCTACCAGGTCACCCTGTTCGATCCGCAGAGTTTTAGCAACAAGGAAGCCGTGATAGAAGTACTGGGACCGGAGGCCAAAAAGACCAGCAATGGATTACTGCCTGCAATACACTTGCGGCGCAACACGGGCGGTCTCGTGCTGGATAGTTGGATCGACGAGAGCGGCAACGTCATCGCCGAGCAGACGGCGCTGGGACTTGAACTGCGAAGGGAGGAGCCCGGTGTTCGGCAAACGGAAGCTCTTCCAGTAATCGATCAGGCTCAAGATCTTTCAGGCCTGATGCGCATACCGGCGCTGCGCTTGCCGCAGCCGGGGAAGGAAGGTCGGCGGCCGTGATCATCATCGAAAAACTCACCAAGCGCTTTGGAAAATTCGAGGCCGTTAGGGACCTTTCACTGGATGTGCAGCCGGGCGAGGTGTTCGGTTTCTTGGGCCCCAACGGCGCAGGCAAGACCACAACCATGAAGATCATGGTGGGGCTGATGAGGCCGACATCCGGACGGGTGACCATCGGCGGCCTGGACATCGGGCGTGAACCCGTCGCCGCCAAGCGCCTGATCGGTTACATTCCGGACAGGCCTTTCCTGTACGAGAAGCTCAGCGGGCGGGAGTTTCTGCTGTTCGTGGCGGGACTATACGCCAGCGGGAGACGGACGGCCGAGTACAGGGCCGATGAGTTGCTCGAGCTTTTCGAACTCGGGCGCTGGTCGGGGGAGTTGATCGAGAGCTACTCGCACGGCATGAAGCAACGCCTGACGATGGCCGCGGCTCTTCTGCACCACCCGCGGGTAGTCGTCGTGGACGAGCCGATGGTGGGGCTGGATCCGCGCGGAGCGGCCTTGATCAAGACAATTTTTGTAAACTTCTGCCGCGAGAGCGGCGGCACGGTGTTTCTTTCGACTCACACGCTCGAAGTGGCCGAAGAATTGTGCGACCGTGTGGCCATTATCAACAAGGGCCGGATTGTTGCGCAAGGCGACATGCAGCAGATTCATGCCCAGGCCGGCGGCGAAAGCGCGGGTCTGCAGGATCTGTTCCTGCGCCTGACCGGTGGAGCGGACGTTAGGGCCATGCTGAAAGGGTTCAAGGTGTGATGGCGGCCTTGCGCGTCTTTCTGCTGCTGCTTTGGCCCAAGGTCCGCGGTATGAGAAAGAGCCGTACTTTTAGGCTTGTCTTCTTCGGCGCACTTGGTTTGGCTTGCACGGTAGGCATCTACATGGTTTCGGCCTGGTTTCTCGGCCGTTGTCTCGAAGTCGAGTTAATCGGGGCGTTGATCCCGCGCAAGCTGATGTCGCTTGTGTTGCTGGTGTTGCTTTCCATTTTACTGATATCCACCACCATTTCTTCCTTCGCCGTGTTTTTCATGTCGGAGGATCTCGGCCTGCTCATGGCCGCCCCTGTGCAGGTCGGCCCGCTGTATTTTGCCCGCCTGCTCGAGATGACCTTGCACTCTTCCTGGATGGTCGTATTTTTCGGCCTGCCCGTTTTCGTAGCCTATGGCACGGTCTATAACGCCTCGTTCTCGTTCTATCTGGCGGTGCTGCTCTTGTTTCCTGGACTGATCTTGATTCCAGCCTGCGCCGGGGCGGTGATCGCCACGGTGCTGACACGGATCTTTTCCGCTCGGCGCTCGCGAGATCTGCTCGTCTTCCTGGTCGTAGTGGGGTTCGTGTTCCTTTACCTGTTGATGCGCGCCATGAAGCCCGAGCAACTGCTGGATGCTGATTCGTTCGGCTCGATGATGGATTTCCTCAACATCTTTCGCGCCCCGGAAACGAGCTTTTTGCCTACGCGCTGGATGACAGATGCCTTGTTTCCGCTGTTGCTGGGCGAATCGCAGCGGATGTTCTTACCCGCAGCGGCTATCTGGACGACCGCGGCAGCGCTGATGGCGCTGAGCGCCTGGATTTGCACCTTGATGTTTCGGGGATCTTTTGCCCGTGCCCAGGAAGGGCGCGTGCGCAGCATGCCGAAGCTTAACGGGCTGCCCAGGCGGGAACGCCTGCTTGGGTCATGGCTGGATCGCCTGGCCCTGGTGCGGCCGGGTTGTACGGGATCCCTGCTCTCCAAGGATACCAGGGTCTTTCTGCGCGACACCAGCCAGTGGTTGCAACTTTTGCTACTGGGTGCCCTGGCCGCCGTGTACATAATGAACTTCATCTACTTGCGGGCCGCCGATTTCAGTTGGTTCACGCTATACACTGTCAATCACGTCTTGATGGGTCTGGTCGTATCCGGCATCGCCGTGCGTTTTGTTTTTCCGGCCGTCAGTCTCGAGGGGCGCGCCTTTTGGATAGTGCGTACGGCGCCCGTAACACTGGCCGAATTCCTGCACGCCAAGTTGCTAATTCACTTGGCGCCGTTGGCGGGATTGGCCATGCTGTTGTCGATTATGTCTTGCGCCGTGATCGGAGTGCCGCTGGTCTTCGGCGTCCTGTCGGTGGCGCTGAATCTGGCGCTGGCGCTGGCGGTATGCAGCCTGGGCGTCGGCCTGGGGGCTGTTTTTCCGCGTTTTACCGCCGAGAACCCGGCCAAGATTCCCACCGGGCTCGGAGGAATTACTTTCATGACGACTTCCTTGTCCTTTGTCTTCTTGTTCATCTCCGCCAGTGTCTACCCTAGCTACGTGCTCTACAGGGTACCCGAGCGGCCGGATGTCCCGATCGGTCACCCGGGCTGGTTTTGGTTCTCTTTAGCGGCGCTCTTGTTGCTGGCAGTGGCTTGTGCCTTGATTCCCATGTGGATCGGTCGGCGCCGGCTGGAAGAGCGGGAGGATTGACGGTATAAATCAGCCGGGCCGGATAGTGAAGCGGATCAGGTGATTGGAGATATGGATCTCGTCACCGCCTGAGAGTTTGTGCTTGCCGATCTGCTCTCCGTCCAGCCATACGCCGTTGGCCGAATTCAGATCCTCGATGAACCAACCTCCGCGCTCGCGAGTGATCACGGCATGCTCGCGCGACACCCCACGATGCTTGAGAATATAGTCGCACTTGGATCCGCGTCCGACCAGAAAGACCTTTTTTCTGATCGGCACGTATTCCTCGTCATCGACCTGAAAATAGAGTGTGTCTTGTCGTATCTTGCCGATGGCCTGCCCGGCGGGTTTCCTGACATCATGCCGCGGAGCGGCCGGTCGTTGCGATGGCATGCCTTCCGATCTTCGTATCGGAGGCGGAGCCGGCTCGATCCTTTCAAACAGGTCGGCTCCCTCGGGGGGGTGCATTTTGACGGCCTGGGAGGACACGTGACCGAGCCGGACGAGTAGTTCGTACAAGGCCAAGTTCACCAGCCCGTTCAGATCGAGCCCGGTCTGCCCGGCGACGCTCTTCAACGAACGCAGCAGCTTCGGGTTCAGCTCAAGCGTCTTGCGTACAACGCTCGCGTCCATCAGACCCTCAAAGAAATCCGCTCTTTGCTTCCTTGTTGGTATATAGCGCAGCTTCGCGGATAGATCAAGAATCCATCCATAGCCAAACGCAGTTACTCTCTTTCGCCGGCATCCTGGTCGAAACGAACGACGAATTGTTCCTGGTGAAAATCGGGCGACGAATCGACACGGATTTCTATGCCGAGGCGGTTCTCGAGCGCCTCGACCGCGTCCTGTTCTTCGTCGATCAGCCAGTTGCAAACGGCCGGGTTGACCATAGCGATCGCCGCTCCCCGGCGCCCGCCGGCCTCGCGCTCGACTGCATGCAGGATCTCGTAACACACGGTGGTAGGGGATTTTATCCGCCCGGTCCCGTCGCAATAAGGACAGGTTTGGGTTAATGAGCGCGAAAGGCTCTCGCGGACTCGCTTGCGGGTCATCTCGACCAATCCCAACTCGGATATCTTCAGGATGTTTGTCCGGGCCCGGTGGCCTCCGAGTGCCTCCTGCAGGGCGCTGTAGACTTTGTCCCGGTCTCCCTGCCTTTCCATGTCGATGAAGTCGATGATGATGATCCCGCCGAGATCGCGCAATCTCAGCTGACAGACGATCTCCTTGACGGCCTCGAGATTGATCTTGGTGATGGTGTCCTCGAGGTTGTGCTTGCCGACGTAGCGGCCGGTGTTGACGTCTATGGCGGTCAGTGCTTCGGTCTGGTCGATGACGATGTATCCTCCGCTCTTGAGCCAGACCTTGCGATCTAAGGCGCGGGTGATCTCCACCTCGATGCCCAGCGAGTCGAACAAGGGCTCGGAGCCTGTGTACAGTTCCACCCGCTGAGCCAAGGCCGGCATGAAGGTGCGCACGAACTCCAGAAGCTGGGCATGCTCGTGCGGATCGTCGATGATCAAACGATCTATATCGGCGGTGAATAGATCGCGGGTCACGCGACGGATCAGATCGAGATCCTGGTATATCTTGGCAGGCGCGCCGACCTTTCGATTGCGCTCGACGACGTCTTCCCAGAGGCGGGTCAAGAACGCCATATCGGCAGCCAGGGAGGCCTCGTCGGCGCCCTCGGCCGCGGTGCGGATAATGAAGCCGGTTTCTTTGGGCCGCATCCCGGCTACGATATCGCGCAGTCGGCGCCGTTCTGACTCGGATTCAATCCTGCGCGAGATGCCGATGTGATCGACGGTGGGCAAGAACACCAGCAAGCGCCCCGGCAGTGTGATGTGCGTGGTCAGGCGGGCTCCCTTGGTGCCGATCGGGGCCTTGGCCACCTGAACCAGGATCTCCTGTCCGCTGTGCAGCAGATCGCTGATGCGCGGCGGCTGGACCGCGTAGTCGGGCGTCATGGTCTGCAAGGGCGCCTGGATGCGCCGCCCGGGCTCGTTGTCTTCGTCCGGATCGTCCTCGGTCACCAGGCCCAGTTCAGAAGAAGAGGGCGGCTTGGCGACATCCGAGACGTACAGGAACCCGGCCTTGTCGAGTCCCACGTCCACGAAAGAGGCGTCCATTCCGGCCAGCACGCGAACCACCTTGCCCCTGTAAATATTGCCGACCAGGCCCTTTCCGCTGGGGCGCTCGATGTACAGTTCGGCCAGTGAGTCTTTCTCGATCAGGGCCACTCGCCGTTCGCGCTGGGTGGCGTTGATGATCAGGCGTATGCTCATGTTCTTAGCATATCATTGGACGTCTTCCGAAAAAAGCAACTCCTTGCGTATGATCACAACCCTGGCGTCGCCCCAGATCTCGCGCGCGATCTCATACGGTCGCGCGCTGGAGCCCCGATTCAGCCAAAGCTCGCAAACGACTCTTGTCGGAGACGTGGAATCGAGTATTTCCAATCGCCTTATACTGGGGCGTAGATCGACAGTCTTTCGGTTGCCCTTGACGATCCGGGAGTGATTCCAACTGCTGCGTTCCAGAATAGCCTGAATTGCATCGAGGACGGCATCCCGGCAATTTGTGCCGGGCGAATGAAAAATGTAACGTACTGCCTTTGCCCGGCGCATGACCGAGGGCGTGCCGGGTGCAAGCTGCGTCCCGTTCAGCAGGCGCATGCCGTCGGGTAGTGTTGCCGATAGGCGCTCTATCAAAACGTTTGGGCCGTCTGTCAATGGGTCCGCAAGCGCCACGTCTACCACTTCGCTGAGGCTGATGACGCCTACCTGGCAAGCCGGTCCGAAGGACATGCGCGGCTTGGGATGGAAACCGCGCGAATAACTAAGCGGCCAGCCGGCTCGCCTTACGGCCTTGGTCAACTGTTCCATGAAATCGATGTGACTCAGGCAGGTGGCCGACCCCTCCTTGGACAGCACCAGGCGGATCCTCAAATCCTGGTGCCCGGCGGGCGCTGACATGGCCCTTGGAGTCGGCTGATGAACCACCGGGGGCATGGGAGTGTCGAGAACCGGGGCCAAACCCTCTGCCCGGCAGGCCCCACAGTCGTAGCAGCCGTCCGTGGCGCAATCCGGAGTGGGCTCCGGCGTCTGGTTCATGGACAGTGCTCGCTCGCGCTCTGCCAGCAAGAACTCCTTGTCGGGTCCCATGTCGAGATGATCCCATGGCAAGCGTTCATCCGGTTGGCGCTCGCTCAAAAACTCGCCCGGCGCGCCGCCCGAAGCCAGGGGCGCGAAAGCGCGCGCGAACTTTTGCTCGTCGAAGTGCTC
Source organism: uncultured Myxococcales bacterium (assembly GCA_964513625.1). Classification (GTDB taxonomy): domain Bacteria; phylum Myxococcota; class B64-G9; order B64-G9; family B64-G9; genus DATKYQ01. The sequence continues at coordinate 48,793 of CAZENH010000010.1, forward strand.
GCTCCAGCCTGCCAGGCGCTGGCCTGCTTGGGCCAGGTTTTCTAAAGCTCCGAACAGTCGCCGGTCGCCCCTGGCTAAGATCCCCTCGGCCTGGCTCATTTCGGTTGGCGCCCGGCCGACCTTGACGCCCGGCAGGGCGGAAAGTCTTCTCTTTAAAGTGTCGTGGATCCGGCGGGCCTCGCTGGCGGAGATCATTCTCTCCCACTGGAAGGGCGTATGAGCCTTGGGTACGAAGGTGGAAATACCCACGTTGATACGCCCGCCCGAACCAAGCGACCGGATGCGGGAGACTATCTCGACGATGGCGTCCCGGTCTCGTTCCGTCTCGGTCGGCAATCCCACCATGAAGTAAAGCTTGATAAGACGCCAACCGGCGGCGAAGGCGCCGCCTGCCGCCGAGAGTATGTCCTCGTCGCTGATGTTCTTGTTGATCACCTTGCGCAGGCGTTCGCTGCCGGCCTCGGGGGCGATGGTAAAACCCGATTTGCGCACCGTCTTCACGATTTGCGCAAGGCCGGGCGTCAATGTATCGGCGCGCAACGAGGGCAGGCTGGCCGCTATGCGCTCGTTTGCATGACGGGCGAAAAACTCCTGGAGTATTCTTTGGATATTTGGATGATCGCCCGCCGAAAGGCTCAGGAGAGAAACCTGGCCAAACCCGCTGCCGGCAAGGCCGCTATCGACCGCGCTCAGAATGCGGCTTGCATTTCGTTGTCTCACCGGCCGGTTGATCATGCCTGCTTGGCAGAAGCGGCAACCGCGCGTGCATCCGCGCTGGATCTCGACGGCCAGGCGATCGTGCACTGTGCGATTGGGTACGATTGGCCTTTCCGGGAGCGAAAGCTGGTTGAGATCGGCTATCAACCTGCGATGCACCACGGCAGGCGCGCCCCGAAGCGGAGTCACTCCTTGGAGCCTGCCGTTCGAACTCCAGGACATCTCGTAGAGGGAAGGTATATAGACACCCGGAATCCCCATCAAGCGCTTTAGAATCTCATTTCTGGCAAGGCCCAATCTGCGGCCTTCTCCTATTGTCCTCGCCAACTCGACAGCACCTTGCTCACCGTCGCCTAAAAAGACCGCGTCCAGAGCCGGGGCCAGCGGCTCGGGGTTCGAGGCGCCCGGACCGCCCGCCACCACCAGCGGATGTCGAGGACCGCGTTGCGCTGCACGCAAAGGTATACCGCTCATGCCGAGCATGGCCAATACGTCCGGGTAGTTCAGCTCGTGTTGCAGGCTGAAGCCCAACATGTCGAAATCGGAAAGCGCGCTGCCGGACTCCAGCGAAGCCAACGGTAGACCGGCCTTCAGCAGGGCCGCCTGCATGTCGAGGTCGGGTGCGAAGGCCCGCTCGGCCCAGATATCCGGCTGGCTGTTGAGCTCGTGGTAGAGCACCTGCAGGCCGAGATAACTCATACCCAGGTCGTACAGGTCGGGATAAATCAAGGCGACCCGGCAACCCACCGTCGCCGGGTCCTTGACGACCGAGTTCACTTCGCCGCCGGAATAGCGTGCCGGGTGCCGTACGTCGCAGAGCAGGTCATAAAAATCGGTCTTAGCCGATGACCCGAGATGCCGATGAATGTTCATGGAAACTTATCGTCCCGCAAGTTTATTGAACTCGATCTCATCGATAATCGCGATGCCGAGTTGCCGGGCCCGATCGATCTTCGAGCCGGGATTGTCACCGGCGACGAGCAGGTCGGTCTTCTTGCTCAATGAGCCGGTCACCCTGCCTCCGAGTGCCTGGATTAGTTCCTTAGCTTGCCTGCGGCCCATTTTCGAAAGCGTGCCGGTTATTACTACACTCTTTCCCTCCAGCGCTGACGCGGCGTCGGCGCCTCCGCCGGCCGCGGGCTTTGACTCGGGAGCTACTGGGCGGACTCCCGCCTGCAGTAAGCGCTCGAGCAGCGCGTTGTTCTGGGGTTGCTCGAAGAAAGTGATCAAGCTGCCGGCCACCTCGGGGCCGATGCCGTCGATGGCCTCCAGTCGTTCCCTGTCGGCGAGCTTAAGGGCGTCTATCGATCCCAGTTCGTGTGCCAGAAGCCCCGCCACGTGTTCTCCAACGTGACGAATACCCAGGGCATAGATCAACCTTTGCAGGGAAGGATGTTTTCCGGCCTCGATGGCTCGCACCAGGTTGTCGGCTGACTTGTCGGCCAGGCGTTCGAGTGACCTCAGTGTCAGGGCGTCAAGCCGATAAAGATCGGCGGCGTCATTTACCAGGTCGCGTTCGACGAGCTGGTCGATGATCCTCTCGCCCAGCCCGTCGATGTCCATTGCCCCGCGTGAGGCAAAGTGTCTCAGTCCGGCCCGGAGCTGGGCCGGGCAGCTAGAGTTGCTGCAACGGCGGACGGCTTCGCCCTCCTCGCGTATCGCCCGAGCTCCGCAGACAGGACAGTTTGCGGGTATCTGAAAGCGCTCGGGATTTCCCCGGCGCGACTCCTTGATCACGGCCACCACCTCGGGAATGACGTCCCCTGCCCGCTGGACGAGCACGCTGTCGCCGCGCCTGATATCCTTGCGATCGATCTCGTCCTGGTTGTGCAAGGTTGCCCGGGAGACCTCGGCTCCGGAGATCCAGACAGGCTCGAGCAGCGCCACCGGCGTCAGTGCCCCGGTCCGGCCGACCTGCACCACAATATCGCGTACGACCGTGGTCTCCTGCACAGGCGGCAATTTGTAGGCCATGGCCCAGCGCGGTGAGCGCGAGATGGCTCCCAGTCGCTTCTGGAGCGAAAAGTCGTTGACCTTGACTACCAGGCCGTCGACCTCGTAGGGCAAGTCGAAGCGATGTTTCAACAGATCGTCACGGGCCGCGAGTACCTGTTCGATTCCCGCACATTTGCGGGAGCGATCGTTCACCAGAAATCCCATTTCGGAAAGGGTCGCAAGAAACCGGGCCTGGTTTTCGATGCCGGGTAGCTCGATGGCCGGGGCATAGATGAATGCCGTCAAAGGGCGAGTGGCGGTTATGCGCGAGTCGAGTTGCCTGAGCGAACCCGCCGCCGCGTTGCGAGGATTGGCGAAAGTTCGCCCGCCCGCGGCAAGCTGTTCTGCGTTGAGTTTCTCGAAGTCTTTTTTCAAAATCACGACCTCACCACGAACCACCAGGCGCGCGGGCTGGGGTATGTTTCGGGCAGACCCAAGCCGCAGCGGCAGCGACTTTATGGTGCGGGCGTTTCGGGTGACATCCTCGCCGGTGATACCGTCGCCGCGGGTGGCCGCGCTGGAAAGCAGGCCGGCTTCATAGCATAACTCGATGGCCACGCCGTCCAGTTTTGGTTCGGCCATGTACTCGACGGGGCCGGGGTGATCGAGTGCTTTGCGCAGACGCTCGTCGAACTCCGTAAGTTCCTCGTCGCTGAAAGCATTCTGCAGGCTGAGCATCGGGCTGGGATGGGTGATTTCGGCGAAAGACTTCAAGGGCGGCGCACCAATCCTATGGGTGGGCGAATCGGGAGCCGCCAGATCGGGGTGCTCTTTCTCGAGTTCGAAAAGCTCTCGCATCAGACGATCGTAGGCCGCGTCCGAGATGGTCGGATTGTCCTCGACGTAGTAGCGCCGGTTGTGCTCGAGGATTTGCCCGCTTAGTTCCTGGATCCGGGCTTTGGCCAAATCACGATTCATCCAAAGCGTAGCATACCTCCCGGGAGAGCCGGGGACAAGGACAGGTCCATCCGATTTTTTTCGCTTTTAGCTTGACAAGCATCCTTGGCCACCTTACTGTTCTCGCGTTTTACGGATGCTCTTTTTTACAATCCTTCTTTTATAAGCGTTTACAAATAGGTGATTAGGCAGTCTTCCGGACCCCTCAATAACTCTTCCAACCGCTTTGCTCTCGTCAAAGCCACATCTGCCTCAAGGAGGAAGTATGAATCTCAAGGAACTCAAGAACATGAAGATCAGTGAGCTCAACAAGCTCGCCAAGGATTTGAAAGTTCAGGGCGCCGGCGGCATGCGCAAGTCGGAGTTGATCTTCGCGCTCTTGCAGGCCCAGACAGAAAAGAACGGGCACATCTATGGAGAAGGAGTGCTGGAGATTTTACCGGACGGATTCGGTTTTCTGCGTTCACCCGACTACAACTACTTGCCCGGTCCGGACGATATCTACGTATCTCCCTCGCAGATCAGGCGCTTTAACCTCAAGACCGGCGACACCGTCTCGGGACAAGTCCGGCCTCCCAAGGAAGGCGAACGATACTTCGCCATGCTCAAGGTTGAGGTGATCAACTTCGAAGATCCCGATGTAGCCCGCGACAAGATTCTTTTCGATAACCTGACGCCGCTCTACCCCGATGAGCGCTTCCAGCTCGAGTACGATCCGAAGAACTTCTCGACGCGTATCATCGATTTGCTGGTTCCGATCGGCAAGGGTCAGCGTTGCCTGATCGTCAGCCCGCCGCGGGCCGGCAAGACGGTCTTGCTTCAGGACATAGCCCACGCCTTGGCGCACAACCACAAGGAAGTCGAGCTGATGGTGCTGCTGATCGACGAGCGACCCGAGGAAGTCACCGACATGGAGCGCTCGGTTCACGGCGAGGTGGTCAGTTCGACATTCGACGAACCCGCCCAACGCCATGTCCAGGTCGCCGAGATGGTGATCGAAAAGGCCAAGCGCATGGTCGAGCACAACAAGGACGTGGTCATCCTGCTGGATTCGATAACGCGTCTGGCCCGGGCCTACAACGCGGTGGTGCCGCCTTCCGGCAAGATTCTGTCCGGCGGCGTCGACTCAAATGCTCTGCACAAGCCCAAGCGTTTCTTCGGTGCGGCCCGCAACATCGAGGGCGGCGGCTCTCTGACCATTATCGGCACAGCCTTGGTGGACACCGGTTCTCGCATGGACGAAGTAATTTTCGAAGAGTTCAAGGGCACCGGCAACTCCGAGATGCGACTGGATCGCAAGCTGATGGAGAAGCGCATCTTCCCCTGCCTGGACATCAACGCATCCTCGACCCGCAAGGAAGAGCTGCTTATGGAGGACACCACCCTCAATCGCGTCTGGATTTTGCGCCAGCTCCTGCACCCGCTCAACGTGATTGACTCGATGGAGTTTCTGCTCTCCAAGATCAGCCGCACCCAGACCAATCAGGAGTTCTTGGAGTCGATGAATCAGTAAGAAAGCGGTAGTCCGCGCTATTGATCGTTCAACAAGATTGAACCTGGTAATTAATTCCTGTGTGTTGAACTCGATCGTCCCGATGGTGGAATGGACAGGCCCGCATGAATCGGTTCGAGCACCTGCTCGCCTGAGACAGTAAACATGGGCACCTCGTCTACCCGGTTGGCATCATCATTCCAGCGACATATTTGAACCTGATCGTCCTTCACGTAGAGAAAGGTCAGTCGCCGCGCTTCCGGCACCAGGTTACTCCAGGGATTGTGCACCGATATCCAGGTTCCGGAATTGGCGTAGATTGCCTTGCCCTGTGCGACCTCTCGTATATCCACCTCGTGGGTATGACCCATGAGAACCATTCGTACGCCGGTCATCTGCGTTATGCGGCCCGCGCTCTTGACGCACGTGCTGACCGTGATGTCGACTGAACGACGGAGCTTGTGGATCAGTTTATTGAGGACCCACAGCAATCCCGCGAGGGTTGCTAATGAGAATATGAAAAGAAGCAAAGCTCTGAGCAGAATACTTTCTCCCAGCATGGGAGCCTGAACGACATTGAGCAGGACCATCCAAACGTAAAGTATGCCGATTGACACCGCGGCAACAAAGATCGAACGGCGAACGACAGGGCCCAACATTTCCTTTGCCATAGCCAACTTGGAAGCCGTCATAGGATGAACCTTGATTCGGTTCAACTTCTCGTAAAGATCTTTGGGTTCGGTGCTCTCCTCCAATAACTTGAATTCCGCGTCCTGTTTGGCGTTAGCCTTCGAGGATGAGCCAGAGCTTCCCCTGAGCGATTTGTGTCTCATAGCCGAGACAAGAAAGGGATAGTGAACCTTGGCCAATCTGAACATGTCGAACAAATTATAGTGTCTCAGGAAGGTAAGGTACTGCTCGAATGAAATAACCCGAGGTGCGTAAGGGTTCAACCGATGCACGTGGTTGTAAAAGTAGCGGACGAACAGCGAACCCAGGGGATAGTCCAGAAGAATTTCACCGTCCGGGCTTTTACCGGACAGGATTGGGCTAAGCGGGTAACGAATGCTGTTAGACGGCTCGTATTGGTTGCCGTGCTCGATGTAAATACGCTCGGGTTCCAGGTAGAACCACTGATGAAACCGGATTTGATTATGCACTTGGTTTTGACTGGGGCCTCCGGCGAACTCTGTAAGGCGTTGGCGGATATGTTGCTGGACCCGCTCGAAGAAAAGCTCCAGGTCGTGGTTGCCGCGCAGAATCTCGATCTTATGACCGGCTGACACAAAAGAAGCCAGGGCTTCAAAAAAAGGCTTGTGTCCGGAAATGATCATGTCCAGCTTGAATACGGACTTCTTGGGAGTCGGATCCAAGCCGAAACGTCGCTCTGTGGCGGAGACGCTGATGCCCATATTATCCAGCTGTTTCTGATCGGGAATCGTGCTAATCGTCAAAAAATCAAAGACGTCACCATTCAATACCAATACCAATCGAGACGGGTCTTCTTCATATTGCTTCATCAGCGTCATAAGAAGGCGAGCGAAGGCTTCGTCGTAGAAGAAATCCTCCATGGGAGAATACCTGCGGGTTCGGTTGTTTCTGCCCTCTCCGAGGTGGAGATCACTGAACACTATCAGGTCGTGAAGTTGGTTTGTTTCTTTGCCGGAATTTGAGGGCATCTGTTTTCCCGGGTTGAAGCTAGTACAGATATCAGTCTGGCGTCAAGGAGCGATTGTGTGATAGCAGGATCGGCAAGATCATAGAAATCAAATCTATTTGGGTAGCCAGGTCGGGCTCATGGTGCACACTCGAACCTGATCAGGCGGGCTAAGTGAAAGCGCGAAATGCTCGAAAGGGAAAGGTCTTGACAAGCGGAGCCGGGCGGGTAGTATGGTGCCCTCGTCGCGCAGGTTTTGGAGTGCGGCGGCTTTTTTATACCTGCGAGGTAGATGCAATGAAGGACAAGATACACCCTAAGTACGAGGACGTCACCATCGAGTGCGCCTGTGGAAACGTCATCAAGACCCGTTCCACACGCGGCAGCTTCAAGATCGACATCTGCTCGGCCTGCCACCCGTTCTTCACCGGCAAGCAGAAGCTGATCGACAGCGCCGGCCGAGTAGAGCGCTTCAGGCGCAAATACGGCATGGCGACTCCCGCCGAAGAGGGAAAGCAATAGCGCCCGCGGGCCCAGCCCATGGACAACAAGCCGTTGATCAATGTCGGCGGACAGGCCGTGGTCGAGGGTGTCATGATGCGCTCGCCCAGGTCGTTTGCCGTTGCCGTGCGCCGCGCCAGCGGAGAGATCGTTTTACGCGAATCACGCTGGCGCTCGCTGACGGAACGCCTGCGATTTCTACGCTGGCCTTTCCTGCGTGGAACGGTTGTCCTGCTCGAGGCGCTGCTGAACGGTATCTCGGCGCTGAACTTCTCTGCCCGGATAGCAATGTCCGACGAACAGGCAAAGAAATCTGACGATGCCCCCGGGGAGAACAAGGAGAGGCAGGATGCCGATCCTAAGGATGTGGCTGACGGCGGAGAAGTGTCCGATCTGGTGATCTGGGGTACGGTGATTCTGGCGCTGGCGCTGGGAGTGGCCCTTTTCGTTGCCTTGCCCCACATGGCCGTCTGGCTGGGAGGGGTGTTGCTGGGCCGCGAACTGAGCGTCCAGGATGTCCTTTTTCATCTGATCGAAGGTGGAGTCAAGCTGCTGGTGTTCTTGTGCTACCTGGGGTTGATATCTCTAATGAAGGATGTCCGGCGGGTGTTCATGTTCCACGGCGCCGAGCACAAGTCGATCTATACTTACGAGGCCCGCGAAGATCTGACAGTGGAGAACGCCCGGCGCCACAGCCCGTTGCATCCGCGCTGCGGTACAACGTTTCTGATCATGGTGATCGCCATTTCGATCCTGGTCTTTGCCCTGATTTTTCCAGTGGTGGTGTTGTTGATAGGCAAGCCGACCGGGATTGGCTGGCTCGACCAGGTAATCTATATCGGCATCAAGTTGCCTCTTTTGTTTCCCATCGCGGGGTTGGCCTATGAATTTCAGCGCCTGACCAGCAAGTATATGAAGAGCCGCTGGGCGCAGGCGCTGGCCTGGCCGGGGCTTCTGATTCAGCGCCTGACCACTCGCCCCCCGAGTGACGATCAACTCGAGGTCGCCCTGGCCTCGTTGCGGAAAGCCCTCTGGCGAGAAGGATTGCGGGAAGAAGAGAATCCGGAGGTCTCAGGGCAGGTCGAAGTCTTCAAGGACTTCCAGGCGCTGGTGGCCGGACTGGACCAGGCTTCCTGATCACTTGCAGGGAGGGAGAAGTGTTTTCCAAACTCGATGAAGTGGTCAGGCGATACGAAGAGTTGGCCGCCATGCTTCAGGATCCGGCCGTCTACGGTGACCGCGCCAAGTCGCAGAAGGTAGGCCGAGAGCACAAAAGCCTTCAGGAAATAGTCGAGACCTACCGCAAGTATCGTAAGCTGGAAGACGAGATAGCCGACCAACAGGAATTGCTGCGCGGTGACGACCGTGAGCTGGCCTCTATTGTCGAGGAGGAACTGCCCGGTCTGCAAAAGCGCCAGGCGCAGCTCGGCGAGCGCCTGAAAATTCTGTTGTTGCCTAAGGATCCGCTAGACGACAAGAACATCCTGCTCGAGATCCGCGCCGGCACTGGCGGAGAGGAGGCCGCCCTGTTTGCGGCCGACTTACTCAGGATGTACCTGCGCTATGCGGAAGCGCGCGGATACAAGGCAGAGATGATGAGCCAGAGCCTGGCCAGTGCCGGGGGCTACAAGGAAGCCATCGTAATGCTCAGCGGCAACGAGGTTTATTCGAACCTCAAGTACGAGGGTGGGGTGCACCGGGTGCAGCGTGTACCGGTGACCGAGAGCCAGGGACGTATCCACACTTCTACGGTGACTGTGGCGGTCATGCCCGAGGCCGACGAGGTAGATGTAGAACTGGACGAGAAGGATCTCGAGATCAGCGTCATGCGCGCCGGTGGCCCGGGTGGCCAGGGAGTCAACACGACAGACAGTGCCGTGCGCATGATTCACATTCCAACCGGTATCAGCGTGCACTGCCAGGATGAGCGCTCGCAGATCAAGAACAAGGCCAAGGCGCGAAAGATTCTATTGGCACGCCTGTATGAGCTGAAAGAAAGAGAACGCCAGGCCAGGGAAACGGAACAGAGGCGCTCAATGGTAGGCAGCGGCGAGAGGGCCGAGAAAATACGCACCTACAATTTCCCGCAAAACAGGTTGACCGATCATCGCATCGGGCTGACCCTGCACAAGCTCGACAGGGTAATCGAGGGAGATCTCGATGAGGTGCTCGATGCGCTGAAGGCGCACTTCCAGGCCGAGGCTCTCCAGGGGCATGGGTCATGACGCAAATGCCGGGTAGCATATCGGCCGAATTGGACAGGGCGGCCGGTCTGTTTGGAGACAGCGGCTGTTTCACGCCTCGCCTGGATGCCGAAGTCTTGCTGGCTCATGTTCTCGGGGTAGATCGCTGCTTTCTCATCCGCGAGGCGTCGCGGGAGATCGGCCCTTGTGAACTCGACGCCTTCGGCGCACTTGTACGAAGAAGGGTTGCCAGGGAGCCGGTAGCCTACCTGACGGGAAACAGGGAGTTCTGGTCATACCTTGTGACAACCGACTCACGGGCGCTGATTCCTCGGCCGGAGAGCGAGACACTTATCGAAGAGGCCGCCGAGCTATTCACGGCGGGCAAACCCATGACGTTTGCGGACATCGGCTGCGGCAGCGGCTGCCTGGCCGTTACGCTTGGCGGGATTTTTACGGGTTCGTCCGGGATTGCATGCGACATTGATCCACAGGCGCTTGCGCTAGCCCGGCAAAATATCGAAGCGGCCAACCTTACCGAAAGAGTGGAGGCCAGGCTGGGAGATTTGCTGGATCCCCTCGAAGGCAGGCGGGTGGATTTGATTTGCGCCAACCTGCCCTATGTGCCGACGGGTGAGCTGGCGACCCTCGTGCCCGAGGTACGCGACTTCGAGCCGATCCGCGCTCTAGACGGAGGCATCGACGGCCTCGAGCAAATCAGGAGACTTATCAGGGGAGCCCCGGACGGTCTTGCTCCCGGCGGGTGGCTGCTTGTGGAGGTTGGCGCGGGACAATTCGCCGAGGTTACAAGGCTGTGTGAGGCTGCGGGACTTGAAGGCGTACACACTCGTCGCGACCTGCGCGGAATTCAGCGGATGGTTGCCGCCAGATGGGGAGAGTATTGATGCAGAAGATGATCATCGAAGGCGGCGGGCGGCTCAACGGCTGTGTGCGGGTGTCCGGCGCGAAGAATGCAGCCTTGCCTCTCTTGCTGACCTCCATCCTGGCCGAGGGCGAGCATCGCTTTGGTAATGTTCCCGACGTGGTCGACGTCAGGACGACCTGCCGCTTGCTCAGGAGATTGGGAATCGAGGCTTCCATCTCGCGCGGCGTGGTGCGGGCCGTGAATTCCGGTCAGACGAGCTTCGAGGCGCCCTACGATCTGGTCAAGACCATGCGGGCATCGGTCGTCTGCCTCGGGCCGCTGGTCGGACGTTGCGGCCGGGCCCGGGTGTCTCTGCCGGGTGGCTGCGCCATCGGGGCCCGGCCGATCGATCAGCACTTGAAGGGCCTCGAGAAAATGGGGGCCCGGGTGACGCTCGATCACGGCTATGTCGAGGCAAGCGCACGCAGGCTGCGGGGGGCGGAGATCGTTCTCGACATGCCGACCGTGACCGGAACCGAAAATTTGATCATGGCGGCCGTGCTGGCCAAAGGCACCACCCAGATCCACAACGCGGCACGCGAGCCTGAAGTCGTTCAGGTGGCCCATGTCCTTGAAAAGATGGGCGCAAAAATTACGGGGGCCGGAACGGAAACGATTACCATCGAGGGTGTCGAAGGGCTCGAACCGGCGAACTGCTCGGTGATTCCCGATCGCATCGAGGCCGGAACTTTGATGATCGCAGCGGCCATTACGGCGGGCGACGTGACCATACGCGGCGCGCACAGCGCTCATCTGAGCGCGTTGTTGGGAAAACTGGTCGAGGCCGGAGTCGAGGTGGGTGTTTCGCGGGAGGGGATCAGGGTCAGGGGACCGGCGCGCCCATTACCGGTGGATATAGCCACCCAGCCCTACCCGGGATTTCCGACAGATCTCCAGGCGCAGTTCATGGCGTTGATGACGCTGGCCGACGGAACCTCAGAAGTCAGCGAGAGGATCTTCGAGAATCGATTCATGCACGTACAGGAACTGAAACGAATGGGTGCGAAGATCAAGCTGGAGGGAGGTCGGGCCGTGATAAAAGGGGTCAGACGCCTGTCGGCCGCCGAGGTGATGGCTACCGATCTCAGGGCCAGCGCCTCTTTGGTACTGGCGGGTCTCGTCGCCCGCGGGCGGACGCACATCCTGCGCCTCTATCATCTCGACAGGGGCTATCAGCGTCTGGATGGAAAGCTGAGAAAGCTGGGGGCGAAGATCCGTCGCGGCCGGGCGAGCGCCCCGCTGACGCAGGCCTGAAAAAACTATCCCCGCAAAATGCGCGGGACCAGGCCGACGACAGCTGTATGGCACCAAAGCGCTTCGCTGGTACGGCAGAAATCGCCGAAGCCTTCAGTGAAACTTGAGTCGAGTGTAAAGATCAGGGCTTCTCGAGTGCCTAGCCCGGTCCGCCGGACTCCATCATCACCTTCTTGATGTGTTCGGCTAATATCTGCGAGCCGTCGCCTTCCATGCGTACGATGCGCAACTCGGTTCCGCTGGAGGGATCTGGTATTCCGCGATCTGATGCCTCCTCGGCTGTCAGCAGGCGACGCATTTCGGTGTGCGCAACCACCTTGCGGCCTTCCACCGAGAAGCGAGCGGTGACGGGCGAGTACGAATCGAGATCGAGATCGTCGGGCACGAACATGCCGGCGGGGCTAACGAACATCAGATCAATATGATGGGTGGTGCGCTTTGCCTCGAGAGTCACTGGGACTTCCAGCTTCGTCCAACGCTCCCGACGGAGTGCCATTGCCCATCCTCCTGATCGTTTCCGTGATTCTTCTAAGCAGCAACGAAAATAACACCCAGACCGGGATGACGTCAAGAATATGGTTATTTCGGCAACACTGGCCACGCTTGATCTTCACAAATCGGGACATCTCGATCAACTTGGTGCGTACTTGGGGTTACAGTATGTGACAATACGCTACATTATGTCTTTACTGAAAAAATTGGTTAAACTTTTGTAAAGACTATAAAAAACAAAAACTTGAGAGTCGAGACGGTTATTCGGTGATAGTCCTGGATGTCATTTCAACTATACTGAAATATCGTCGATAGCACTGTCTGAAATATTTTTGCTTGTCATTTCAGCTGATTGCATTTTTTTGACGCGGCGCGCAAAGAATTGGCCCGGATCTTGCTTTGTTACTTACAAGAATTAACGCCGGAGATGTTTTTCGGAAGTGGAAAAGTGGTGATATCATGAAGAAAAAAGCCTATTCGGGCCATAGGTCGAAACTGGCATCTGTGGTTGCTTTTGTAGTCCTGGGACTAACTATCGTATCCTCTACGTTGGCCAGCATTGGCGGCGAGAAGCACGAAGTAATGCGTAAGGCAGGCGATATATTGTTGACCTCGGGCGGTAATTCAATCGAGTCGCTTGCGGCCAACTTCAACCCTGGTGAGGTTCTCACAGAGGTCGGCCAAAACGTTCTAGCCGACAGGCTCGAGAAGCTGTTTTCCAAGTTTCCCCATAGAATTCTTCCTGCCGAGCGAGAGCGACTGGCCAAGATGCTGGTGGAAGAGGGAGGGCGCGCCGGGATAGACCCGCTCTTTCTGGCGGCCGTGATCAGGGTGGAAAGCGCCTTTTATACCGGGGCCGTCTCCAACAAGGGGGCCATGGGGTTGATGCAGGTAATGCCCGAAACCGGTCGCGAAGTCGCCGGACTCATCGGGATGGAATGGACGGGGCCGGAACAACTTCACGATCTCGAAATTAACGTGAGACTTGGGGTCTTCTACCTCGATCAGTTGCTGGAGATGTACAAGGGCAACTACAGGCTCGCGCTGACTGCCTACAACAGGGGTCCGGCCAATGTGCGCTTCATCGTCAGGCGCCATGGAAAGCTGGAACCACGTTTCACCGAATACTTCAGGAAGATCCAGCATACCTATCGAGCCTACCTGCGTTCGATTGATGGCCTGGGCTCGGTGTTTCACGATATTTCCTGAGTAAAAACCGTCTACGAGTTTGACACTAGTTTGACAAGCGCGACCAGTATTTCATACAATCTGCCGACCGGTACGGCCGCGAATGGCCGCTTCCCGGCGGGAGGAGTTGATGCGGGTTTGCTTGTGGCGGTCGGTCGTGTGTCTTATTGGTCTATCTGCCGTCTTACAACTTGCTGCTTGCGGGTCGGCCTCAAGGGCCAGCGTACGCGCAGAAGACATGCGCAAGGTATTTCCCTGGCCCTCGCGTGAGAAAAAAGTGAGCATTGAAGTGATGCCTCAGACGACTATGGCGAACACCTGCTCTTGGCTCGGCTCATGGGAGCGAATAGAAGTCGGAGCCGACACAACCTTCTACATCACCGAAAAAACCGGTAAGAAATTCGCTTACACGCCAAGCAGATCTCCCATTAGGCGTCTGGCCCCGGTAGAGGCGATGGAGATCCGCTGGCCCATAGTGTCCGAGAAAGCAGAGCCGTCCCCGGAGGGCGACAAGCCGCAAGAAGATCAAGGATCCGAGAAGCAAAAGGCAGAAAAAAATGAAAAAAACAGTGCTGTAAATAGCGGCCCTGTGAAATCTGACGGCAATGAGGGAGGCGGGGGCGACTGAGCCGCTCTTGCACGGTGCGGTCTTTTGGTAGACGGGGGTCTGGAGCGCGAATGGGTATTGCACGGACCATCCATTATTGCCTTAGACTCCGTCACGCCGACAAGCTGACAGCCGAGCGGATCGAGTCCATCCAGCTTGGCAACCTCAGGCGAGCTGTGCGCTATGCCAAGGCCAACTCTCCCTTCTTTGGTGAATTCTACGGCCAGGTCGATCCGGATGCCGATGACTTCTCGGTGCGCTCGCTGCCGCCGGTCACTAAAGACGTTTTAATGGAAAATTTCGACCGGGTGGTCACCGACGAGCGCATTACTCTTGCCGCAGTCAAGGATTGGGTTAGGGATCGCGACAAGCTCGGCAAGCTTTTCTGTGGCCGCTTCGTTGTCACCCATACTTCGGGAACGACAGGCATGCCCGCCTTCTTCGTCTATGACAAGCGGGAATGGGACATGATTCAGGCCATGGGCGTGACGCGCGGGATGCGTTTCAAGCCATCATTTGTTGATTTTTTTCGCCACGCCGGTCGGGTCCTGTTCAAGCATCCACGTATCGCGCTGGTAAGCGTACTGGGCGGCCATTTCGTGACCTACCTGCTTTTCCTGGTGACTCCCGGAATGGCCAGGGCCTTGTCGGAGTTTCGTTACCTTTCGGTCACCAAGCCTGTGGGAGATATGGTCGCCGGGTTGAACGAATTCAAACCCAACATTCTGCACTGTTATCCCACCATGCTGGAAGTGCTGGCCTACGAGCAAATCGAAGGCCGGCTGGACATCCACCCCTGGGTGATATCATCTTCATCGGAACCGCTTGGCCGTTCGGCCCGCAAGATGATCGAGAAGGCTTTTCCCGACAGCCAGGTTCATGAGACTTACGGCACCACCGAGGGCGTGACACTGGCCAGCGAGTGCCGGCTGCACGACGGGATGCACGTCAACTCGGACAAGTACATTATCGAAAGCGTCAAGGACGACGGTTCTCAGGCAGCTCCCGGCACGGCCGGAGACAAGGTCTACATGTCATGTCTCTTCGCGCGCACCATGCCGCTTCTGAGGTACGAGCTTACAGACGTGGTCATTCCGGTGGCCGAAGCGTGCGATTGCGGTCTGCCCTTCCCGAGGATCCGAGTCCGCGGGCGCACCGACGACATTTTCTGGGTCTACGACCGCGATCAAAACCCGGTGGCCCTGCCGCCGATCCCGTTCGAGGCGCTGCTTCTGGACGTTGACGGGCTGAGGCAGTACCAGTTGATACAGGAGCAGCGCAACCAGCTGCGGGTCAAATTCAAGCCGGCATCGGGCTTTGACGCCGATGTACTGGCCACGGACATAGAGAAACGTTTTAATGATTTTTTAACCGAGAAAGATCTGCAAGATGCGGTCAAGGTCGAGATCGAACAGGTGACCGAGATTGAGCGCGATCCCAGGTCGGGCAAGATACGACAAATCTTCAGCAAGGTGGACAGGCTCTATCTACCGGGAATTCCCCTGGGCGAAAGACGCAGCGGAGACGACCGACGCAGCGGCCCGCAGCAGGCAGAGCAGGGTGAGCGACGCCAGGGCCCCCGCAGGACGGAAAACACGGAAGAGGAAGAGGGAGAGTAGGCTTGAAAAGCATAGTTCGCTGGTTGGTGCTGCTGTTGCTGATCGCCGGCGCGGCGATCGTCTTCGTGGCCGTGCCGCTGGGGGGGCGGACAGCGCTGCAGCGTATTATCGGGGAGACCCCCGGGCCAGATGAACGACTGCGGACAGATGCCGGGACTCCCCATGCCGCCGCAAGCGACAGCGAGGGGCTGACCGCCGAGGATCGACGTGGTCTGGATCAACTGATTGACTCGAAAATGAAGGCCGACAGGGGAGGGGGGGATTGATCTCTCGCTGGCTAACTCTAATATTGACGCTGGCGCTCGGGTTGCTTGCGGGAGGGCAGAATCTTGCGTTTGGTAAGCCGGTACATCTGTGGACGACGCTCGAACCGGCAGCGGCCGGGACGGGTGAAAAGCAAGACATAGGGCCGGTTTCTTTCGCGACTTTAATCGAGCGAGTCCGTCCGGCCGTTGTGGCCATACACACAAGCGGCCCGGCTCAAGACAGTCCATCAGGGTTCCCTTTCAATCCCTGGCGTCTCTTCCCTGAAGTTCCACGCCGCGAGAGAGAAGAAGGCATCGGCTCGGGCTTCATCATCCGGGCTGACGGCTACATCGTTACCAATAGCCACGTTGTGGCCGAAGCCGAGTCTTTGTACGTGAGGGTACATAGCCTGGCCGATCCCTTCGGCGCACGCATTATTGGATCCGATTCGAGATCCGACCTGGCGCTCATCAAGATCGAGCCGCCCAAGCCTTTGCCCGTGTTGCCAATGGGAAGATCCGATGACCTGCCCGTCGGGGCCTGGGTGATTGCTATTGGCAATCCTTTTGGACTGACGGCGGTCGTCACCAAGGGTATTGTTAGCGGCAAGGGCAGGGCGATCGATGATTTGTCGTTCCTCAGGGACAGGTTCGTCGATTTCATCCAGACGGATGCGGCTATCGACCTGGGCAACAGCGGCGGACCGCTGATCAACATGCGCGGGGAGGTGGTCGGAATCAACACGGCCATCAATGCCCGCGCGCGCGGCATAGGGTTCGCCGTGCCTTCCGATCTGGCCAAGGCCGTCTTGCCTCATCTGTATGAAGAGGGCCGCTTGCGTCGTTCATACCTGGGGCTCAGCGTCGACCCGGTCAGTTGGGAGCTTTCGCAGTCTCTCGGCCTGACTGACACAAGAGGAGTGCTGATCACCCGAGTGCTTGCAGATCTTCCGGCACAAAAGGCCGGTCTGAGGGCGGGTGACGTGTTGTTGGAGTTCAACGGCCTGCCGATAAGGGGAACGCCTGATGTGGGCTGGAAAGTCGCCACCGCGCCGGCCGGGGTGAAAGCCGAGGCGCTAGTCTGGCGCGGCGGGCGACGATTGTCGCTCCAGGTGACTTGCCAGACCAGACGATCTGAAAAAGAGTCGAACCCTGGAGAACGGCTCCCCAAGGCAACTAAAACCCACAGCCTGGGACTGGTGGTCGTTGCCCTGGATGAGAAAACGGCCAAAGCCTCTGGGCTACGCGCTGACACGCGAGGAGTAGTAGTCGTCGGTGTATCAGCGGATGCTGCCGAACACGGCATTCGGGTCGGAGACGTAATCACTACAGTCAACGGCGCCGAGGTCGGAAACGTTCGTGAACTTGCACAGCAACTATCAGCGGTACGCCGCGATCAGATGATCCGTTTCTACATGTTCAGACAGCGCGACGCCCTCTATATTGCTTTGCCCAAGCGCTGGGAATAATCCCTGCGCCTGGCACTGCAGCATTTCAGGCTTCGGCCGCCGCCTGGTCTTGCTTCTTGCCGTACTTGGCCTTGTAGTGCTCCTGGCACAGGCCCCGCAGGAAGACGGGCTTCAGGCACTCTTTTTTCTCGCCGCGCTTGAGCTTGTTGACGCCGAAGTTGCAGGTCTTGTAACGGGCCTTTTTCAATTCGCCCCTGCGCCACTTGTGATAATGCGCGTTGCAGTAACCCTTTGCGCGATAGGGCCGTTTGCAGCCCTTGACCTTACATGTCTTCAATTTCTTCTCAGCCACGGCCTTTTTCGTTGATGCCACCATTGCCTCCTTGTTGTGTTAGCGACACGCTCGGGTGCCACTGCCAAGGCAACTTTGTATATCAGATCGAGTTTTCGATCAACTGCCTGTCGCCATGTCACTCATGGCGGCGACAAGGATTTCGGCGGGGTTCATAATGTGTGCTATACTCCGCTGCCATGGAAAAACCAGCCGCTGCAGGCGGTAAACCGGTGTGTGCATCTTATCTGGTTTTCGGCGGTCCACGCATCGAAGAGCCGATATAGGCGGGTGATCCGGATGAGCGCAGGCCGAACCAAGACCACCCCCGACTGGATCAGGTTGCTTGAACTTGTCTCCCTGGGTGCCATTCTGGCGCTTGTGGGACGCAGCTTGTGGATCCAGTTTCAAGCGATTAATGCGGATACCCTACAGATGAAACCGGGATGGATCACGCTGTCGGTTCTGGTTGGCTCACTGGCTGGCCTGCTCTCGGCCCCGGTGATCGCGGGCTACTTCCGCATCCTGGGTTACCCCGTGCCGGCCCGCTCGGCGCTGGCCCTGGCGACCATCCCGCGGCTTGCCCGCTATATTCCCGGCAAGATACACAGCCTGCTCGGCCTAGCTTGGTTGGCACATCGACTGGAGGACATCCCGGCGCGAATCAGCATCTCCGTGGCCATCTTGATGTCGGTCCAGACAGTGGTTGTCAGTGTCCAGTGCGGAGCCCTGGTGGCTCCCTGGACCGGATTGGCCTGGCCCTGGATGTTGGCACTTGCAGCCGGGTTTGCAGCCGGGTTTTTCCTGCTCTTTCCTTCCTTTTGCGTGCTGCCCATCAACTGGCTGCTCGGGCGCCTCGGACAGAACACCATCGAGTACCGGCCGGCCTATCGCCGCGTATTGTTGCTTTCGCTGGTTGCCGGCGTCCAGCGCTGTATAGTGGCGGTCATGTTTGCCCTATTGGCCTCTGGTTTGCTCAATTTGCCGGCGGGACTGACGGGCTACCTGGCCTTGGCCTACATTGTAAGCACGCTCTCGGGTTTTCTGGCCATCTTCGCCCCGGCCGGTATCGGCGTGCAGGAGGGCGCCCTCCTGTTGTTGCTGGCCGGCGTGCTGCCCGGCGAGCAAGCCGCCGTCCTGACCGTCGCCGCCCGGATCTGGCAGACGGCCATGCTGCTGATCGACGCCGGCTTGGGCGGCCTGGCGCTGTGGCCTATCCGTCCCCCCGGTCGGGACGAGCTGGAGACAGGCAAATGATAACAAGGCCCGTGATAATCGTCGGCGCGCCGCGCTCGGGTACGTCCCTGCTGCAGAAGATCATCCGCGACCACCCGGCCTTCTGGTCGTTGCCGAGCGAGTCGGAACTCGTTTGGGATCGCTACTGCCATCCCCGCTTGAGGAACTGGGAATCCGAGCATTTGGATGCCTCTGACCTGACTGGACAAGCCCGACGAGATATACTTCATCGTTTCGACCGTTTTAGCCTGCCGGCCGGAGTGTGGCGGGCGGTGGAGCGACTCGACCTGATCTGGACTTTCAAGCGTAAGGGCCGCTTGCGACCTCTGTTGCGTCGTGTCTACGACGAGTTGTTTCCTCACCTGAACTTTGCCAGCCTGCTGGTTCGGGACAAGCGCCTGGTGGAAAAGACAGCCAGCAACTGCTTTCGGCTGGGTTTTGTAAACGGCGTATTTCCAGATGCCAGGATCATCCACTCGGTCCGGGACGGGCGCAACAACGTCAACTCGCTGATCAACGGTTGGCTGCACCCGACCCGCTTCTTTACCTACGATCTGCCGCTGCCCTTGAACATCTCCGGCTGCCCACACCACCGCTGGAACTTCGTCTTGCCCCCTGGCTGGCGAGACTACATTGATCGCCCAATAGAAGAGATTTGCGCCTTCCAGTGGGTGACCTGCAACGAGTCGGTTTTGGCAGAAACCTCAATGCCGGACTATGCCGGCCGGGTGTTGCGGATCCCGGTCGAAACACTGTCCGCCGATCCGCTGGCCACTCTGCGACGTCTGGCCGACTTCATCGAGGTTTCCTTCGATGACTACTTCCGGCGCCTGGCAGATGATTTACCGGTGATCAATTCTCCGGATGGACAGACAGACGCAGACAAGTGGCGCCGCCAGAACGCCAAGCTAGTTGAACGCATCGCCGGAAAAATCGAGCCGATGATGAGCCGATTGGGCTACACGGATTTGCGCAGCAGCCAGATATAACCCGGAGAGGCCCAGGTGGCATATTGCATGATCGCCAGGGCAAGCTTTTGTTTCAAACCGCCGGGTCTAAGCAGATCAGTAGCCCGGTAGCGAACGGGATCGCGGATTACCTTGCCGGTCCAATCGAGCAATTCAAAGCCTTCCACCAGCCGCCGTAATTCCCACAGGGTCAGCAGTGTCTCGGCATAAGCGTCCGCCCGGCCCAAGACGCGTAAAACATGGTGCGCCCATGACCGGGGCATGATAGACAAAAAAGGAATTCGTCCGTAGTGTGTCTCGATCAGTTTGAGGCGATTGGTGGCTCCGAAGTAGCACACTCCGCCGGGCTTGAGCACTCTATGAATCTCGTCCATCAGCAGGCCGGCATCTCCGACGTGCTCGTACATCTGGTTGCAGATCACCACCTCGAAGCAATCGTGTTTGAACCGCATCCGGGTAGCGTCCATGACCTGATAAGTAATGTTCTGTCCAGCGTTTGCCCGGCGGGCATGAGCGATCGCCGGAGCGTCGATGTCGATGCCGACGACCTTACCGAAGTGCTGCCCGAAGGATTTGGTCATTATGCCTGTCGAACAAGACGCATCCAGCAAGGTCAAGGATTTCATATTCCCGAAATAGTCCCGTAAGACGGCCACAATCTTGTCGGCCTTGCGCTCCCGGTCGCGGCGGTCATACATAGCCGCATGGGCTACGGGGTTCTGGGTATAGCTCTTAAACGGCCTGGTCATGCACATCGCTCCCAGTTTAGATTTGCATCTCCGGGTCAGCATGTTATAGCTCGGAAAATGCGCACAAGAAAGGTTGATCTGTGGATTCGGCTGAACGATCCAATTCCTGGGAACGGCGCAGCCGGACGTTGGGCGCCAACCTGCGCAGCGTCTTGTTCAAGGGTTTTCCCGAGCCGCTCAACCGGCACATCGACGATTGGCACAAACAGATCGTTCTGGATCAGCTCGAAGGCAGAGGCTCTCAGAAGATCCTGGATGTGGGTTGCGGGTACGGGCGCCTGGCCGAGGCGATCCTCGACATCTACCCGAAAGCAGAGATAACCGGCCTTGACGTCAGCCGGCACTTCGTTGAGTTATTTCGAGCCCGCACGGGCTGCCCGGCGGTTCAGGGACGCCTGGAGAACTGGCCTGAATTGCCGGGCCGGTTCCATTTGCTGATCTGCGTCACCGTGCTGATGTACGTTCCGGAAGAGCATCTCGATCTGGCGGCCGGAAACCTGGTGGGAGCCCTGCACCCGGGTGGTCGAATGATCCTGGTCGAGAGTCATGAATCGGGACTGCCCTTTATAACCGCCTTCGGACTGCTGCGGCGCCGTTCCAGGCCGGGGAATGGAGACCTCGATACCGGTGGCCGATACTTCCGGCCGGGCCAAATCGAATCGTTGGTCGCCGGCGCCGGCGCGCGGATAGTGGCACAGCAACGAATGCCGGCCACCAGCCTGGCCATTCTGCCGTTGGCGCTGGCCGCCAAGTTGTTGCCCCGTCGGCTTTCCGGTCGGTTGCTGAGGTCCGTCGGCTGGCTGGACAGCCTGCTGGACCGCTGGCGACTGCCGTCGTTGCACGTGGCCTACATCATCGAGAAGTCGCCGTCGTAAGTTCCGGGTACTGTCTTGACCCCGGATACGGCTCGTGCTATCGGGGGGCAGCCATGCGCAGATACGATGACTTTAGCGAACTGCAAGTTGACAGGAATCCATGCGTCGTGGCCGTCGGTTCCTTCGACGGCCTGCACCTGGGACACCAACTCCTGTTCCGGCAGGTGATCGAGAACGCCTCCCGGATGCATGCCGAGACCGGCGTACTGACATTCAAGCCACATCCGGCGCGGGTTCTGGCGCCCCGCTATGCACCTCCGTTGATCATGCCTCCGGAACGCAAGCTGCGCGCGCTTTCGCGGCTGGGCTTCGATTTCACGCTCCAGCAGCGCTTCGACGACGAGTTCGCGGGTTTTGGCGCCGAGGAGTTCTCAGATCGAGTGCTGGTGAATGCTCTGCATGCCGGGCTGGTGATCATCGGTGACGATTTCACATTCGGGCGCGACCGCGCGGGTCATGCCGAAGATCTAGCACGCCTCGGCAAGCGGCTTGGGTTCGAAGTAAGTGTGATCAGACGCCTGGCCGTCGAGGGAATGATAGTCTCCAGTACGCGAATACGCTCCTTTCTTTTGCAAGGCAAGGTCAAGGGGGCCAGCCTGCTGCTCGGACGGCCGTACACAGTAGTCGGGGAGGTAGTGCACGGCGCCGGTCGCGGTCGACAGTTGGGTTTTCCGACTGTCAATATCAAGACTGACAGTGATATCCTGCCGCCCCGGGGAGTCTACGCCTGTCATTTCTGGTCTCCCGGCAGCGCAACGGCGCGGCCGGCCGCGACCAACATCGGCGTTTGCCCGACTTTCGGAACGGGGCAGTTTGGTATCGAGGCCCACATCCTCGACGGCGAGGTCGCAGATCTTTCCGGCCAGCAAGTGGCGCTCGGTTTCTTGGAACGCCTGCGTCCCGAACTGCGCTTCGATTCGCCAACGAGCCTGCAAAGACAGATCGGCAAGGACGTGCTCGAAGCAGGTGAGGTGCTACGTTTACACGGGGCAACGGCCAAGATTGATCCGCTTAACGGCATATAAAGGGCGCACAAACTTGACATATAAACGCCTTCTTGAGGATAATCCTAAGGTTATAGACTTGAGCCATTTCACATCAGAATCGGCTAGGGCCGGTTCTTGCAACGGATCATCGGGGCCGGGGCAAAGGCCATTGCCGCTGGCGTGCGCCGAGGCAGGCCCGGGAGAGAGGCAGGCACATGGCGGGTAGACTTGGAGAGTTGCTGGTTCGCGAAAGCGTGATCAGCGTCGGACAGCTGAAAAAAGCTCAGGAGGAGCAGAGAAAATCCGGCGGCCGGCTTGGATCTAGTCTGGTCAAGCTGGGCATGATCGAAGAGAGCGAGCTGACTTCCTTTCTGTCCAAGCAGTATGGCGTGCCGGCCATCAACCTGAGCGAATTCGACATTGATGCCGAAGTGATCAACCTGGTTCCGCGCGAGGTGGCTGAAAAGCACTGCCTGATCCCTTTCAACCGCGCGGGTTCCACGGTCAGTGTCGCTATGAGCGATCCTTCGAACATCTTCGCCGTAGACGATATCAAGTTCATCACGGGCTACAACGTCGAGGTCATGGTTGCAGCCGAGGACGCCATCAGGAGTTCCATAGAGCGTTACTACAGCGCGGGGCCCTCTTACGAAGAGGTCATGGACGGCTTCGACGAGGAGGAGATCGAGTACGGCGAAGATGAAGAAGACATGGACGTCGTCGATCTCGAAAAGAGTACCGAGGATGCCCCGGTTGTTAAGCTGGTGAACCTGATCCTGATCGACGCCATCAAGAAGAACGCTTCCGATATTCACATCGAACCATACGAGAAGGAGTTCAGGGTTCGGTACCGGATAGACGGCGTTCTATACGAGGTAATGAAGCCACCCCTGCGACTGAAGAACGCCATCACTTCGCGTATCAAGATCATGAGCGATCTCGATATAGCCGAGCGGCGCCTGCCCCAGGACGGTCGCATCAAGCTCAAACTCGGCCGCGGGCGCGAGATGGATTTCCGGGTCAGCGTACTACCGACCCTGTTCGGCGAAAAAGTCGTAATGCGGCTGCTGGACAAGAGCAGCCTGCAACTCGACATGACCAAGCTGGGTTTCGATGCCGAGCCGCTGAAGTGGTTCAAGGACGCTATCCAGAGCCCCTTCGGCATGATTCTGGTAACCGGGCCGACCGGTTCGGGCAAGACGACCACGCTGTATTCGGCCATGACCGAACTCAACCAGACGACGGTCAACATATCGACGGCCGAAGATCCGGTCGAGTACAACCTCAAGGGTATCAACCAGGTCCAGATGCACGAGGAGATCGGCCTCAACTTCGCGGCGGCGTTGAGATCTTTCTTGAGGCAGGACCCGGACATCATCATGGTGGGCGAGATACGCGACTTCGAGACGGCCGAGATCTCGGTCAAGGCTGCTCTGACCGGTCACCTTGTGCTGTCCACTCTGCACACCAACGATGCCCCGTCTACGATCAGCAGACTTTTGAACATGGGCGTCGAGCCGTTCCTTGTGACCGCCTCGGTGGTGCTTATTCTGGCTCAGCGCCTGGCGCGCAGGATCTGTCCCGAATGCAAGCGGCCGGTGAAGGTTCCCGATCAGTCGCTGATCGACCTTGGCATACCACGGGAAGAAGCGGCTGCCATGACGGTCTATAAAGGCAATGGTTGTCGTAACTGCGCCGATACCGGTTACCGGGGCCGGGTGGCGCTTTACGAGGTGATGCCCTTCTGGGAGCCCTTGAAGGAAATGGTGCTCAACGGAGCCTCGACCGCCGAGCTGAAGATGGAGGCCATCAAGCTGGGGATGGGCTCACTGCGCATGGCCGGGCTGATCAAGCTCAAGGAAGGCATGACTACCATCGACGAGGTGGTGCGCGTGACCGCAGCGGACTCCATGTAGGCGAAAAGGATTTTTTGCCGCGACTCGATACGGGAGAACAGGATGCCCAATCTTCACCAGTTACTGAAGGCGATCATCGAAAAGGGCGCATCGGATCTGCACGTCACGACCGGCACCCCACCCCAGCTACGGATCGACGGCAGGCTGGTACCGCTGAAGACTACCCCGTTGACGCCGGTCGAAACCCGGCAGCTATGCTACTCGGTGCTGACCGACGCCCAAAAACACAAGTTCGAGGAGGAGAACGAGCTCGACTTGTCCTTCGGGGTCAAGGGGCTGAGCCGCTTCCGGGCGAATATCTTCATGCAGCGCGGCGCCGTGGCCGGGGCATTCAGGACCATCCCGTTCAAGATTCTTTCGTTTCAAGAGCTGGGCTTGCCGCCGATCGTCGCCGAACTGGCCAAGCGCCCGCGCGGGCTGGTGCTGGTAACCGGTCCGACCGGCTCGGGCAAGTCGACCACCCTGGCCTCGATCATCGACAAGATCAACAACGAGCGCCACGAGCACATCATAACGGTCGAGGATCCGATCGAGTACCTGCATCCCCACAAGAACTGCATTGTCAACCAGCGTGAAGTGGGGGCAGACACGCAGAGCTTCAAGAGGGCGCTCAAGTACATACTGCGCCAGGATCCCGACGTGGTGCTGATCGGCGAAATGCGTGACCTGGAAACGATCGAGGCTGCCATGGTCATCTCCGAGACCGGTCACCTCACTTTCGCCACGCTGCACACCAACAACTGTGTGCAATCGATAAACAGAATCCTGGATGTCTTTCCCCCGTACCAGCAGCCCCAGGTGCGGGCGCAACTTAGCTTCGTGCTCCAGGGGATTTTATCTCAGCAACTACTTCCCAAAGCTTCGGGACAAGGGCGCGTGTTGACGACCGAGGTGATGGTGCCCAACGCGGCCATTCGCAACCTTATCCGCGAGGACAAGGTGCACCAGATTTATAGCCAGATGCAGGTCGGGCAGGCCAAGTACGGTATGCAGACCATGAACCAGAGCCTGCTTTCTCTCTACCAGAGAAAGATGATCACCCTGGATGAGTGCATCGGCCGCAGCACGGACGTGGACGAGTTGAGAAACATGCTGGCCGGAGCTTCCGGTGAGCCCGCGCAGGGATACCGGGCGCCAAGGGCAGGTAGACCCAGCGGCACTAATCGCTGATTTGGGGACGCTTGAGTACGTCCCCAAAATCCTTTTCCGGAGGATGACCACATGGCGACTTTTGTTTGGGAGGGCAGAACCAGGGGCGGCGAGTTGCGCAACGGCACTATCGAAGCCAAGAACGCCGCCGAGGTCGAGCGCAAACTGCGCGCCCAGGCCATCAGCCCCGAGAAGGTCAAGAAAAAGGCGACCGAGATTCACCTGCCCAAGATGCCCGGATTCGGCGGCGTCTCGACCAAGGATCTGGTCGTCTTTACCCGCCAGTTTTCGACCATGATCGACGCCGGGTTGCCGCTGGTGCAGTGCCTGGAGATTCTCGGGACCCAGATGGACAACAAGGCCTTTAAAGAGATTCTGATGAGCATCAAGGAGAGCGTCGAATCGGGTGCAACCTTCGCCGACTCTTTGAAAAAGCATCCCAAGGTGTTCGACGACCTGTACGTCAACCTGGTTGCGGCCGGCGAGGTGGGCGGCATTCTGGACACGATTCTTTCGCGACTGGCCATATACATCGAGAAGAACCAGAAGCTGAAGAAGAAGGTCAAGAGCGCCATGGTCTACCCGATCTGCATCGTGATCGTCGCCATCGTGGTGCTCTTAGTGCTGCTTTACTACGTCATCCCGGTCTTCAAGAAGATGTTCGAAGATTTCGGTTCCAGGGCTGCCCTGCCGGCCATGACTCAGAACCTGGTCGACCTGTCCGACTGGATGCGTCGCAACTGGTACTTCGTTCTGGGTTTCTCGGTCGGCCTGCCGATCGGGGTGCACTATTTCAAGAAGTGGCCCAAGGGCCGGGTGTTGTGGGACACCATGATCCTCAAGTTGCCGATCTTCGGCACGCTGATTCGCAAGGTGGCCGTGGCCAAGTTCACCCGCACGCTGGGCACCATGGTTTCGTCCGGCGTGCCGATCCTGGACGCGCTCGAAATCGTGGCCCGCTCGGCGGGCAATAAGGTGGTCGAGGGGGCCATCTACCACGCGCGGGTGCAAATATCCGAGGGCAAGACGATGGCCGAGCCCCTGGCCGAATCGGGGGTTTTCCCGGGCATGGTGGTCCAGATGATCGCCGTCGGCGAGAATACCGGTGCGCTGGATCAGATGCTCAACAAGATTGCCGACTTCTACGACGAGGAGGTCGATGCGGCCGTCGATGCGCTGACTGCGCTACTCGAGCCGATGATGCTGGTGCTGCTGGGCGGCATGGTGGGCTACTTCCTGATCGCCATGTACATGCCCATCTTCAATCTGGCGAGCGTCGTCGGATAGCGCCCTGGTGTCCTCGAAGAAGCAGAGGAGCCGGCCTGCGGATCCCGAAAAACGGCGTCAATTCCTGGTACTACTGTTTTCACGAGCCGCGTTGATTTCGGCACTGCTCGGCTCGACCATTTTCTTCAACCTGCGCGGCAGCCTGTCGTTTCTTTCCGTTTCCCAAGTGATGCTGTACGGCATTGTGGCAGTCGTCTATCTGGGCACGGCCGCTTCCCTTGTGTGGCTGAAGTTCGGACATTTCAACATCGGGCTGCACGTCCAGGGCCAGATCGTCTTCGACGTCGTGGTGGCCGCCTTGCTGGTCTATTTGACCGGTGGGGTCGAAAGCCCCTTCTGCTTTTTTTTGGCCCTGCCGGTGATAGTGACCACCGTCTTTTCATCGCGACGGGGCACTTTTCTGACGGCGAGCCTGAGCTGCCTTTTTCTGGGAGCTGTTTTCATCCTGGAGAACCGGGGTATCCTGCCGGCCATGCCCGAGGGCCGAGTCGGTCCGCCGCCTGCGACTGGCAGAATAGTCTACTTACTGGCGTTGAACTACACGGCCTACTTCGCCATCGCCTGGTTGTCGGGTACGCTCGGAGAGCAACTCAAGCGAACCGGCCGCAAGTTGGAGAAGACCGAGATAGACCTCGAGCGCATCGAGGCACTCAATCGCGACATCGTGCAGTCATTGCTGAGTGGATTGATGGTGGTCGATCCCGGGGGCAAGGTTTCCTTGCTCAACCCGGTGGCCGGCAGGATCCTGGGGGTGGATCCGGAGTGGGCCGCGGAACAAGCGGCCTCGAAGATCTTTCCTCCGCTGGCCGATGCTTTGGTCTCGCTGGCCAAGGACGGCGGTTTGCGATCCGAAGTGAAGTTGTTTCGCGGAAAGGACGGTGCCCGAGTTCCCGTCGGAGTTACGCTCTCGGTGCTTCGAAACAAGAACGGAGAGGACGCCGGTACACTGGTTCACATGCAGGACCTGACCGAGCGCAGACAGTTGGAGGCCTCGGTGCGCAAAGCCGAGAAACTGGCTGCTTTGGGTAAGATGGCGGCCAGCATGGCACACGAGATCCGAAACCCGCTGGCCTCAATGAGCGGCGCGGTGCAGGTGCTCAGCAAGACCCCGGGCTTTGCGGACGCCGACCAGCGCCTGGCGGACATCATCCTGCGCGAGACCCGTCGCCTGGATGTTCTGTTGACCGATTTTTTGGCATATGCACGGCCGCGGGAACCCAGATTGCAGCAGTGCGATCTTAAAAAGCTGGTCGAAGAGACTGTCTCGGTATACGCAGAATCCAATGCGTGCGAACCGAAGTCGCCGCGCTTGACGACGGAACTCGCAGACCTCAGCGCCCGGGTGGATGCCGACCAGATTCGTCAAGTGCTCTGGAACCTGTTGAAGAACGCCGTAGAAGCGGCACCTGGGCAGGTTCAGGTGCGGCTGCGCGCTGCCGCCGGCCAAGACGGTGACCGGCGGGCAGTGATCGAGGTGACGGACGACGGACCGGAGATTGCCGCGGAAATACGTGATCGCATATTCGAGCCCTTTTTCACAACCAAGGAAGAAGGCAGCGGGCTGGGCCTGGCCACTGTCAACCGCATCGTCGGGGCTCACGGAGGCGGAGTTTCACTGGACAGTCCCGCCGAGGGGGGCAACAGATTCACCATCAGCCTGCCGGGGGTGATCGATGAGTGAGATTCTGATAGTCGACGATGAGCGATCGATGCGAGAGTTCTTGCAGGTTTTGTTTTCAGAGGAAGGCATGAATGTCACTGCCGCCGCCAACATGTCGGCGGCCATCGAGGAGTTGCAAAGATCGACGCCCGATCTGGTGATCACAGATCTGAAGATGAAGGGCGGATCCGGCATCGAACTGCTCGAGCATGTCAGGCATAACTTCCCGGGCGTCGAAGTAATCGTAATAACCGCCTTCGCATCCAACGAAACGGCCATCAAGGCTCTCAACCAGGGCGCATACGACTACGTCACCAAGCCGTTCGAAGTGGACGAGTTGAAGGTGGTAGTCCACCGGGCCCTCGAGCGCCAGAGGCTGCTGGCCGAGAACCTGCGCATGCGGGCGGAGTTGAAGGGCGGTTACGACTTCGGCGAGATTGTCGGCAAGAGCGCCCGCATGCAAGAGGTCTACCGGTTAATCGAGCAGGTGGCCCCGACGCCTTCCAACGTGTTGGTGACCGGTGAGAGCGGCACCGGCAAGGACCTGGTGGCCAAGGCGCTGCACCTGCGCAGCCCGCGCTGCGATGGGCCTTTCGTGCCCATCGATTGCGCCTCCATTCCCGCGCAACTGATGGAGGGCGAATTGTTCGGGCACGTCAAGGGTGCTTTCACGGGCGCCACCGCCAATCGCAAGGGACTGTTCGAACTGGCTGGGGCCGGGACCGTGTTTCTCGACGAGATTGCCGAGATTCCTCCTTCAATTCAGGTCAAACTGCTGCGCGTGGTGCAGGAACGCTCGGTCAGGCGGCTGGGAGAGGCTAGGGACCGCTCGGTGGATGTCAGGCTGGTGGCGGCTACCAACCGCGATATCGAGCAGGAAGTGAAGACGGGAGCCTTCAGAGAAGATCTTTTCTTCAGGTTAAACGTGATCCGCATCGACTTGCCGCCACTCAGAGACAGGCGAGAGGACATTCCCGCCCTGGTAAGGCATTTCATCGATACCTACAGCACCGCTCATAAGACACCGATCGTCATGCGCGACGCGCTCGAAGTCCTGGCCGACTACGGTTTTCCGGGGAACGTGCGTGAACTGGAAAACATGGTCGAGCGGGCACTGGCCCTGTCCGGCGATGGTCCGATCGGATCGGAGATGTTCTCGGAGTACATGCGCAGTGGGCGAGCCGCTCCTGCGCCAAACGGAATCGAGCTTCCGCCGGAAGGAGCGGATCTCGAGATGATCCTGGCCTCGGTGGAACGCAAACTTCTCAAAGAGGCGCTCAGGCGCTCGGGAGGAATCAAGAAAGAGGCCGCCGGGCTTCTGGGCATCTCATTTCGGTCGATTCGCTACCGGTTGCAGAAGCATGGTCTGGATTGATTCGTTACGGAAAACATTTCAGACTGTTACATTTTTTCGTAGCGATAGTGTTAGCCGCAGGTCGGTATATCGGCGGGCCCATTTTTCCGAGGATTGATTTCGTAGCGAAATACCTCAAAACTCAGAGTACTTGAAGAACATGCGCGCATCTGCAAATATCGAGAAAGTTCTGGCATATTGGCATGTAAATTGCTTTATTTCCCCAGTTAGATAACGATTTCCCCTGGCGGGAGGAAGAAAATGACAGCGGTTCGGCGCATGCGGCTTTCCGGCTTCACCTTGATAGAGTTGATCATCGTCGTGGCCATCATCGCTATCCTGGCGGCAATTGCCATCCCGGTCTTCCGGGGTTACCTGATGAGATCGAAAGCCTCGGAAGCCTACACGGTTCTGCAGGGCATCCGCGAGAAGGAAGAGGCCTACTTCGTCGAGTTCAAGCGATACACGACCAGCATTGCATACACTCCGGGAGGAAACTGTGCCACAGGCACCGATGCTGTTCTCTGGCCCAACGTTGCGAATTCGCCCTGGATCCAACTCGGGTTCGAGCCGGGTGGGCCCACATATTATGCCTACAGGGTAACCACGCCTTACAACGCCAACGGCGTAGACAATGGATCGGTACTGCCGGACGGCAACGGCACGAAATGGCCTGTCGCGCGGCGGCCATGGTTCATGCTGGAAGCCTGCGGTGACATTAATGGCAATGGCATATCCGCTCACTATTTTGTCAGTTCGCACAACAAGACGGTGTACAAGACTCCGGACAATGAGGAGTATTAACGCCTCAAGGGCACAAGACGTGCCATGGGTGATGTAGATGACTTCGAGTATTATTTTTGACTCAACTGCAAAGAAGGTGGCATCTCAAGCGCTTTAGATCGGCGTTACGATATCGGACTGGTTGCAGCTTGCCTGGAACAATTGACCGGGAGACTATAAAATGTCCGCAGCGGAAAAAAGGAGGACAAGTTCGGCGACAAGAGGAGTCACCTTGATTGAACTCATGGTGGTCGTCGCCATAATAGCGATACTGGCCGCCTTGGCCATCCCGGTGATCTCGATGTACGGCAAGGAGGCAGCCATGTCCGAGGCCACGGCCAACATCCAGGGGATCATCGAGGCCGAGCAGGCATACTTCACTCGTTACCAGCGCTTCACCCGCAACCTGGACTCTTGTCCCCAGGCATGGGGAACCTTCCCGGGCGCAGGCAAGACGCTGATCTGGCCCGATGGCGGCTGCGCCGACCTGGACGGAGGACCCGGCGGCAACTACGATGCCTGGTCCCTGCTCGGATGGAAGCCCGACGGCGCCGTGGCATTCAACTACCGGGTTATTACCCGCGCCGGCGGCTTGAATGCCGACCTTAGCTTGAACATGCCCGGCGCTGCCATCCTCCCGGTTGCAAACTGCGCCGTGGACTGGAACACGGAGGGGTTCAACGCCGTACCTGTCGAGCCCTGGTGCGTCGTGCAGGCCCAGGCGGATACCGACGGCAACGGCGTCACGGTCACCTTCTGCGGCAACTCTTACAATAACAGGACCTTCCGCACACCTGCCAAGGAGTACTGAAAGATATGCGCCCGGCTGCCGCACGGGCTATCGTCTTGTCCGCGGGGCTCGCACAGGCCGCGCAGGACAGCATTGCATCGGCTACGACATCCATCCCCTTGGCGCGGGCGGCGAGCGCCTGCCAGTAAGAGTGCCAACTGATGACCTCGGCGCTGCGCCGATCGATTTCCCCCGGGCCGCAGAGAGGGGGGGCGAAGTCGGCGAAGAAGGCGGACTGGATTCGAAGTGCGTCTGCTTCACTCGCCAAGCCGTTCTCCCGAACCATCCACAGCAGGCCTCCGGGTTGCAATACCTCCAGCAGCTCATCGGCCAGGTGCGGCCCCAGGTCCAGGGTCAGGGGTCTACGGCGCGAAAGGCGCAGCAAAGAGCGCAGATCGAGGATTGAAGAGCGCGGCAGCAATGCCGCGAGTTCCGGATCTTTTTCTGCCAAGGCCGTGCGCAGGGCGGGGTTTCCCAGGTCGCGCAAGTAGAACACCTGAACGTCCCTTCTGAGCGACTCCGCTTGCTGCAGGTAGTCGAACATGAAGACCAGATTGAAATCGGCGAGCAGGGCAACGGTTCCTTTAGGCAGGTCTGTCAGGGCCCTTGCGGCAAGCGCCCGGCCGGCAGTGCAGCCCGAACGATCCAGCGGCCGCTCGATCGCCAGCACCGATCCCAGGGCCAGTCCCGGCCAAAGCGCCACAACCAGCCAGGCGGTGCGAGGACGCATGACCGCGAGCATACCGGCAACCGCGGTCAGGCCCAAGGCGGCAAGCAGGAAAAGAGACGCTGTGGCCGCGAGCAGGTAGCCGCCTACATCCGGATTGTCGAGACGAAAACCTCGCTGGAGAGCGAGACCCAGCGTGCTTGCGACTGTCACGACCGACAGCATGAGCGCAAGGCGCGGCCGGGTTCTTGCGAGCAGGTAGATACCGATTGTCGCAGCCACGACGAGCGGAATTCCCAGGCCCCGGGCCAAGGCTGCCAGGACTTTCAGTTCACTCCCGTCTGGTCCGGAAGCCATGAGCGAGAAGCTATGCCCGAAGGTAGAGCCCGAGACGAACTTTACAAAACCCGAAAGAGTCGTGGGATCTCCCCAGCGTAAGTCAACGGGCCCGCGCACCATCAAGGGCAGCAGGAACAATGGTGCACATCCCAACAGGAAAGAGGCCGCCAGGCGCGCCATTCGCCGGGGTGCGAGCCAAAAGCGCCACCCGTTACCGGAGGCCGCCAATACGGGCACGCCCGCCAGGGCCGAAAGAGCGATGAGCGGGTGGGTTGCAACTCCCAGGCCGCAGAAAAACAGGGCCCGCTCCGCCTTCCCGCCGGCGACCTTGAGGTCGGCGGCCCGGCCGATCGCGAGCAGTGAGCGCAGCGAGAGCAAGAACAGCAACAGGGCGAGGGTGTAGACCTCCAGCCGCAGCGCCTGAGACCAGACGACCGGCGTGACGGCGAATGTCAGTCCGGTGAGAAATGCAAAGACATGACCCCGGGCGCTGTCGCGCGAACCGAGCGCCGAATGTGCCTCCTGGATGATGCGGGTCATGACATAGACGGATGCGGCGGCGAAAACGGCGGAGAAGTATAC
This sequence comes from uncultured Myxococcales bacterium, assembly GCA_964513625.1. Lineage (GTDB taxonomy): Bacteria > Myxococcota > B64-G9 > B64-G9 > B64-G9 > DATKYQ01. The sequence continues at coordinate 81,646 of CAZENH010000010.1, forward strand.
GAGTGCGCCGGCCGGGGGTCCAAAAGGCCATAGCACGGCGATGTGTCCGGCCAACACGGCCAGGGGCGATCCGGGAGGATGAAAGATTCCCAGGCGCAGGGCCGCACCGGCCAACTCCGGACCGTCGAGCCAGTCCGGCGAGGGATAACATGTGAAGGCGTAAAGCAGAAAAGCCGCAAGCGAGGCCGCCAGGGCCGGAAGGCGTGAGCGTGATCCGGGTTCTCTTTTTTCGGTTACGACCACACGGGCACCCGGCTCACGAGATGTCGCGCCGGGAAAAAATCAGGCATGACAGAAATAGCAGCAAGACCAGATAGCCGACTCCATAACATGCTGCCAGCAACACCTCGCCGGTAGGAATGGCCAGGCCATGCACGGCACGCGTGCTCATATTAAAGAGCGAGAAATCGGGCAAGACGTAGTAGACAGACTTCAACAAAACGTGGGGCAAGGGAGCATCAACCTTGTCGGCCAGGGTGTTCAAGGCCGGTAACGAGCGTCCCGCCACGAATAAAGCCAGGGTGAAGAAGCCGCTCAGATAAGGAGATGAAAACGAGGCGAAGAAGATCGCCAGGGCCGCCACGAATAGAACCTCAAGCGACGAAGCGCACAGGCTCTTGATAATCAGCCCCTCAGGCGCAACCCCCTCGATCGCCAGCAGGACAAAGAGCGCCGCCGACAATGCCCAGACCTCGATCATCAGAGTAAGCCCCATTCCGAGATATTTGCCGATCACGTATTGGAAACGATGAACGGGCCGGCTGATTACGACGTAGATCGTCTTGCGCCTGAGTTCCTTGCCTACCAGATTGACGCCGATCAGAATTGCGAGCAACACTCCAAAAAACGAGACGCAGAAAAGACCCCAGTCCTTGACGACTCGCTCGCGCTGATCCAAGGCCATGGCCGCAAGCAGGAGGGCGGAACAGACGAACCCGATTGCCGCCAGCAGGACGGCCAGCACCGTTCGGTTGCGAATGGACTCACGGAAGGTTACCGAGGCCACCGAGAAGATTGCCCGCATCACAAGATCTCCTTACCGGCAGGGGATTCGGCGAGCGTGCGGACAAACACGTCTTCGAGCGATGAGTGCTGGCGGTTCAGCGAGACAATCCGCCGGCCCCGCGACAACAACAGCCGCAGCAAACGGTTGGGCTGGTCTTCGCCCTCGACGCTGATCTTGGTGTCCGATCCCAGGGGCAAAATAGAGGTCGCCGAGGCCGCAATCTCTTCATCCCCGCCGCAGTCATGGCCGGCTACGACAATCTCCCATGTGCCTACAGACGTCGCGAGCAACTCGTCGAGCCTGCCCTGGGCGATCAAGCGGCCCCGGTCCAGGAAGGCTACGCGATCGCAGACAATCTCGGCCTCCGACAGGATATGGGACGAGAAGAAGACCGTTTTTCCGGCGCGGCCCAGATCGATGATCAGATCCTTGATCCAGCGTCGCCCGAGCGGGTCAAGGCCGCCCATGGGCTCGTCAAGAATGTAGAGATCGGGATCGGCGATCATGACCTGGGCGACTCCCACTCGCTGCAGCATTCCCCTGGAGAACTTGCGCAGCTGCCGCCTCTCTTGCGGATCGAGGCCTACCTTGTCGAGAAGCTCGGGCACACGCTGCCTGAGCAGCGCTGGATCCATCCCCGAGAGCCGGCCGCAATGCGTGAGAAACTCAGCGGGACGCAGGTAGTCGTAGAAATCAGGCTGTTCCGGCAGGTAGGACATTCTTCGCCTGGCGCGCGCGTCACGCGGAGAGCGTCCGAACAGAGAGATCCGGCCCGCGTCCGGGCGCAACAGCCCGGCCAGGATCTTGATAGTAGTCGTTTTACCCGCGCCGTTGGGGCCTAAAAAACCGAAGATCTCTCCCTCCGACACGTCCAGATCCAGGCCTCTGAGAGCAATGGTGCGCTTGCGTCGCAATCCCGTGCGGAAGGACTTGCATAGAGCCGAGACATGAACGGCTATTGGGTTCTCGCTCTTCATTGTTCCCTGATGAGCAGGTACAGGTCAAGCGGCAGGTAGCCATAGCTGTCTTGCCATTCGTTAATCAGCGTGGCGCGCCGGCGCGATATCTCTTCTTTTCGCGTGTCATCCATCATTGCGGTCATTCGATCTTGCAATCCTTTCCTGAGGACCGGATCGTCGGCTTCCATCACCAGTTCGGCTAAAATTTTTCTGGCCAGCCGGAGGCGGCCTTTCTTGGCATATAGATCAACAAGCTTTTCTCGAAGCCAGGCGGGGGCATTCGGTTTTTGCGAGGCAAGCTCGAAGTACGGAATTCCCCGCCAGGCATCGCCCAGGTCGTAGTAATAGTTGAATCCGATGCGCATCGGAAAGCGGTAGTCGTCGACGAAACGGCTCATGCCTCTTTCGAGAATGTCGATCGCCTGCTCGGAGTAGCTCTTGTTGTACTCGTAGCCGCGCTTGCGGAAAGTCGCGACGTTGGCGCTCCACAGATATGCCTTCTTGAAATCGGGATCCACAGTGAGAAGGATGTTAATGAAATCGTCGAGCCAGGGCATGTGCTCATCACCCAGGATGTGGCGTCCATAATACAAATTGGCCCGGATGAAGAGCAAGTCTGCCGCCAGACTGTGATAGCCCAGATCGGCACTTCTTATTACCTCTCCCGGCGGCAGCAAGAACACGTAGGCATCGCGTTCGTCGCGCTGGGCGGAAATCGTGGCCGCGAGCCTGCCGCGCGCCCACCCGGCAACGACGCCGCAAAGCGCAACCCCGATAACAATTGATAACCGGCCCCTCGACAATACAATCCTCCGCCCAATCATGGGTGCGGGATAGCACAAGTGCCTAGCCCCGCAACCCCCACACAACGGGGGCCGCTGGAATGCGCGGAATTCGCGGGCCAAGAGGCTCTAGTAGTCGTCGGTACCGTCGTTGGAAACTCCGCCGGCCCTGAAGGCGCCGCTGTTGACGATCCAGGAGGCGACCTTGTACCAGTGGGCTATCTTCTGATCGTTGTCTATGTCGGTCGATGCCCGGCAAACGAAGATGCCATCTGTATCGTTGGTTGCAATCACGTCGGCTTGCGGCATCGCCGCGTTGCCATGTCCCAGATCGTCATACCGGTAACAGCCGTATACCGCGTCCTGGATTATCCAGTTGATCGACCTGTAGTCCGCCAGGGCGCCGGCCGCGGCGTAGTCGATGAAGCCCGTTGAACCATCCAGGCCGGCTTCGACACACGCGCCGCCCGGGCCGACTGGCGCCATGGCCGCGGGAATCTCCAGCGACGTCTTCTGACCAATCGCGTCGATCCTCTCCGCGTGGTAGAAATTGATCACGCCCCTGTAGCATATATTGAGGTTCTCGTTGACCTCCGAGGCTTTCGAACTGCGAATATAGTTGATCAAGGCCGGAATGGCCACCGCCGCCAGGATGCCGATAATAGCCACGACAATCATCAACTCGACCAGCGTGAAGCCGTTCGTTCCGGGTTTCCTGGTGTGTACTACCGGCATCTGTGCTCCTCTCGATTATGGCGAGGGTGGTGCGTCACCCCTCATGACAAACAGAGAGGCTGGCCCCAAGGGCCAAGCCTCTCATGCTGGTTCATGCCTGAATGTCGCGGTCTTTACCAGTCGTCGCCAACATTCAGCTCTGACGCGTAGCCGTTCGTCACGGCACCGGCCCTGAATGCGCTTGATGCACCCAGCCATGAGGCACCCTTCCACCAAAGCGCGATGGCATCGTCATTGTCGATGTCCGTCCAGCCCTGGCACATGAAAGCACCCGTGGTCTCATCGGCGGTTATCAGATCGCCGGTTCCCATCGGCGCGTTGCCGTTTCCCAGGTCATTGTACTGGTAGGATCCGTAAACGGCGTCCGTGATCAGCCAGTTGATATGGTTATAGTCCGACCGGGCTGCCGCGAAGGCTCCATTCCAGGCGATGAAAGCCGAGGAGCCGTCCAGGGCTGCAAGGGCCCTGCCCACCATCACAAATGCCCCCGGCAACAGAGATGAACGAGTGGTGCCGTCGCCGCGGACGATCGGTTTGTCGTAGTAGTCGACGATGCCCTTGTAGCACTTGTCGAGGTTCTCGTTGACCTCCGATGCCTTCGATTTACGGATATAGTTGATAAAAGCGGGAATGGCCACCGCGGCCAGGATGCCGATGATGGCCACGACGATCATCAACTCGATCAGCGTGAAGCCCCTTGCTCCGATTTTCCTTCTGATTTTCATTAGCATGCTATCTCCTTTTCTCGTGAGTAGAAGAGTATTTTTCCATCTTCCCATAATTAATGATCCGCGTACCGCACCTCCTCTCGACTTCCGTCATGATGATCAGCGAAAATACCTTGAAGCGCCAGTCGTTGTCAACTATGCTAGCAACTATCATGCCGTTCGATGTTCTTCTGGATTTCTTTTCTTTACAGCCTGTTATAACTTTTCGGGCCACGGCCGACGTCCGCCAGAGTAACAATTTTTGTCACCATGGCTGACAATTGGCGGCATCAGGGAACTCACAAATGTACGGGAAGGTTCTGATAACGGGAGGCGCCGGATTCCTGGGAAGCTCGCTGGCGGCCAGCCTCTGCGGCGGTACGCCCGTCGTGCTGCTGGACAACATGCGCAGGAACTCGCTTGCCTACAGTGCGCTGCTCGATCACCCGAATGTCGGGCTGGTGGTCGGCGACGTGTGCGATCCCGCCAGCCTGGCAATGGCGATCGGGGGCTGCCGTTGTGTCGTTCACATGGCCTCCGTGGCCGGCGTCGACGCGGTCTGCGCTGACCCGCCGGGAACGCTGCGCACTTCCGTGCTGGGAGCCGAGAACGTCCTTCGCGCCTGCGGCATGCTTGATAATATCGAACGCGTGGTAATCGTCTCGAGTTCCGAAGTGTACGGCCCTCTTGCGGAAAATGTTACCGAGGATTCAGAATTGATCCAGGCCGGGATGAGCGCTTCCCGCTGGAGCTACGCCTTGGGCAAACTCGAGGCCGAGCGCCTGGGGCTGGCTTATCATGCGCAACACGGCCTTCCGGTGACGATAGTCAGGCCGTTCAACGTCTATGGTCCGGGACAGACGGGACAGGGCGCGGTGCGCATCTTCGCCTCCCGGGCGTTGGCCGGCCGGCCGCTCAGCCTGATAAACGGCGGCTCCCAGGTGCGAGCCTGGTGTTACCTGGATGATTTCATCGACGGTATGCTGCGGGTCATGAGTCAGCCCGCGGCCGTCGGCCAGGTGTTCAACCTGGGCAACCCCGAGGCCGCGCACACCGTGCGCGAACTGGCCGAAAAGGTGAGTTCGATTGCGGGGGCCAGGCAGCCTATGAGGATCGTAGAATCCCGCCGGCCCGAGGTCGATATCAGGATTCCGGATATCTCGAAGGCCAGGCGCTTGCTGGGCTTCGAGCCGGTCGTGGATATCGACTCCGGCCTTGTTCGAACGCTGGACTGGTATCGCGGGCACCGGGTGGAGATCATGGAGGCCGTGGGTGGCTGATCGCGTCGGCCTGGGGGCGGGGACGCCCGAGATCGCCTCGCTTGCGGCCTGCGGCAGCGGGACCGTGATCGAGCCCGGCGTGCGCATCTTCGGTTCAGAGCGGGTGCGCCTGGGAGAAGACGTCTACATCGGGCATGATTCATTCTTGCGCGCCTACCCACAGGGGGAGCTGCTGGTCGGGGACGCCTGCTGGATCGGACCGGGGTGCTTGATTAACAGTTTCGGGGGAGTGCGCCTGGGTCGGCGGGTAGGGCTCGGGCCGGGGGTGAAGATTATTTCTTCCACGCACAGCAGAGACGATCCACGCAAGGCCGTAATCGATACCCCGCTCGATGCGGCGGAGGTGGTCGTCGAGGACGGGGCCGACATCGGTGCAGGCGCCGTGCTGCTGCCGGGCGTCCGGGTGGGCGCCCGCGCCCAGGTCGGTGCCGGGTCGGTGGTCACCAAGGACGTCGAGCCGGGTGACGTGGTTGCAGGCGTGCCGGCCCGCAGTATCCGGGATTCCGTCTGAGGCGCTCATGTCGATCGATCTCACGCTGTTGGTTCCGTTCTACAACGAGCAGCAGAACCTCGCGGCCAACCTTCCCGTCATCGAGCGCGCCGCCCGCGCCTGTACGAGGCATCACGAGATCCTGCTGGTCAACGACGGCAGCACCGACGGCAGCGCCGCGATCGTTGCCGCCGCCGGCATGAAGAACCGGTGCATCAGGCTGATCGGCCATCCTGAGAACCTGGGGCCGGGCGCCGCCATCCCGACCGGGCTCTTCTGGGCCCGCGGCGACTGGATAATGTTGTTGCCGGCCGATCTGGCCTGCGAGCCTGCAGAATTGCCGCTCATGTGGCGCGCCCGCAGGGGGGGCGACCTGGTAGTCGGCCTGCGCTCCGATCGCAGAGATTATTCCGTCTTTCGCAAGTTCGTATCGTTGTCTTACATAGCCCTGCTAAAAGCCGTCAGCGGCTCGTCAGTACGGCAGTTCAACTATATTCAGCTCTGGCGGCGCGAGATGTTTTCCGGGCTTTCGCAAGAGAGCCATGGCGTGTTCGCCACCGCCGAGATCATCCTGGGCGCCGAAAGATCGGGCAAACTCATCGTCCAGCACCCGTTGAGCTACAGACCTCGCGAGGCGGGCAAGGGATCGGGCGCGAGTCCGAGGGCGGCAGCTCGCTGCCTCGCCGATTTGGCCTTGTTCTTGTTTTCATGCTATTGAGGATCACATGCACATGCAACTCGACCTGCCGCTGCCTGCGGTGTTTATCGGAATCGTACTCGGAGTCTTCGGGGCCGTCGTCGGGAGCTTTCTCAACGTTGTGATCTACCGCCTGCCGATCGAAGACCGCTCGATTGTCAGGCCGCGCTCGAGTTGCCCGGCCTGCGGCGCGCTAATCAGCTGGTATGACAACATTCCGATTGTCAGCTTCTTGTTGCTGCGCGCGCGTTGTCGGAGTTGCCGAGCGCATATTTCATTGCGCTATCCGCTGGTCGAGGCCTTGACCGGGGGCCTTTTGGTCTTGCTCTGGTGGCGCTTCGGGCTTTCGGTAGCGTTAGCGGTTCACTTCGTTTTCTCGGCCGCGCTGGTCGCTATTACCTTCATCGACATCGATCATCGGATCATTCCCAACCAGATCAGCCTGCCCGGGATAGTCATTGCCTTCGGCTGTTCGTTTCTCTGGGAGGGGTTCTGGAAGGATTCGCTGATCGGATTGCTGGTGGGAGGCGGGGGCCTGCTGTTGCTCTCCGGCGGCTACTCCTTGATTCGCAAGCGTGAGGGCATGGGCATGGGTGACGTCAAACTGCTGGCCATGCTGGGGGCCTGGCTGGGCTGGCAGTGCTTGCTGTTCGTGCTGCTCTTCGCATCAGTACAGGGCGTGATGGCCTCGATTGTAATGTTGTTGTCCGGGGTAAAGCTCAAGCCTCCGCTTCCGGAGGAGTGGGAAGAAGAAGCCGAGACTCCGGATGCCGAAACGGAAGAAAAAAAAGAAGAAGAAGAAACCGCTTTTTTGGCGGCCGCCATTCCATTCGGCCCGTTTTTGGCATTGGCCGCCGTCGAGTATCTCTTTTTGGGAAGCTGGTTCTACGCCTTGATTCGCGGGCAGTGAGTCATGCGCCGAACAGGAATTGGACTCAAACCCCTGCTGGCTTTTTACCTGCTGTTGCTTTCGAGCATGCTAGGCGCGGCGCTTGTCTATACCGCGGTCAGGCTCACCCGCCACGGACTGGTCATGGAGAGAGTCGATTCACAACGCAGGCTGCTCAAGCAGGTGCCGCGACTGCTCGACGACGCGTGCGGAGGCGTGTCGGGGGTGCAGGGCCTGGTAGAGCTGAACAAGCGTCTGCCCTCTGTGAACTCGCTTACGATATTCGATCGAAAAGACAAGTTGATTGGATCTTCCGATCCGCGCATCACCGCCAGCAAGCTGTGGGGCGCCTTCGGTTCGCGCACGGCCGGCGGTGGTCCCTCCGACGACTGGTCGGTCTGGGAACGCGGGGGGAAAAGAACCCTGACGGTAGCGGTTCGTTTTCCATCGCGCGGCTGGAAGATCATCGGCTCCTCCGCGCTCGGAGATATCGACGGGATCGCGGCCCGCATCGCTTACCAGCTTTCCCTGTATGCCGCCATGCTGGCCGCCGTCATGGCGCTTCTGGGCTGGGTGCTGCTCAACCGGCTGATTGTCAGACCTCTTGCTCGTTTGCTGCGCAACATAGATCGCCTGCCGGAGAGCGAATTGCTTTTCTGGCTGGCCGCCGACAAGGGCTCCGAGTTGGGCAGGCTCGGGTCGTCGCTGAGTCGCATGGCGAAGCGCATCGAAGAAGATCAAAAACGTCTGAAAGACAAGATCGACGAGTTGGCGAGATTGAACAAGGATCTGCAAAGGGCGCAGCAGAGTCTGGTCAGATCGGAGAAACTGGCCTCGGTCGGACAACTCGCGGCCGGCGTTGCTCACGAGGTGGGCAATCCCATCTCGGCCATCCTCGGATATGTAGGCATGCTGCGTAGCGAAGAGATTCCGGCCGAAGAGCAGAAAGACATTCTGGCCCGGGTCGAGACTGAAATCATACGCATCGATACGATCATCCGCGATCTTCTGGCCTATTCACGTCCGGGGCGATCGGAGATCGAGCCTGTTATGCCCTCAGAGCTTTGCGAAAGCGCTCTGACGCTCATTCGGCCGCAGAAAAAGTTCAAGACGGTCGAGTTCGACCTGGATGTACCGACCGGCCTGCCCCCGGTAATGACCGACGCGGACCTTACGCGCCAGGTGCTGGTCAACCTGATGCTCAACGCGCTCGATGCCTGCGGGAAGGGCGGGCACGTCTGGTTACGGGCGGTACTAATGAGTGCCGGCGACGACGGACAATTGCTTTGGAGCGACGGCCTTTCCGCGGCCGAAGCGGAAGAGCCAGCCTTCTTCGGATTGGGAGATATTCACGCAATCCGGCCGCCCGCGAGCTGCTCAGCGGAAAAGGCAGTGGTGTTTTGTGTCGTAGACGACGGAACCGGAATTGAAGATCAGAACCTCGTCAGAATTTTCGATCCCTTCTTCACCACTAAGGAGCCCGGGCGCGGCACCGGGCTGGGGCTGGCAATCTGCCACTCGGCCATAAACGCCCTGGGTGGAGAGATATGGGTCTTCAGCCGCAAGGGGCAGGGCACCCAATTCGCTTTTTACCTGCCGCTAGCACGAGCTCAGGTGTCTAGTTGATCGGTTGCAACAAGCTTATCGAAAGCAGAAGCGCCCGCTGGTCGACCCGGTCGGTTTTTATACGTACCAGGCGCTTGGTTTTTTCGGGTCGAGCAAAAAGCTCGACACACACCCGGACGCCGTCGGGTTCGTCTTTGGCCTCGGCCCTGAGAGCCGCTGAGCGCACTCCCAACTTGGCGACGCGGAAAGGCTTGCCGGATTCCGAGCGCAGCATGGTGCAGAGTTTCTCCGTGCGCCCAGGCCGGTAAGGCGAGAAAATGAGAACACTCCGCGTCATGTTGATGTCGCGAGTCCGCTGAGGATGGTTGCGGCGATCTATCTCGGAAAGCACAACCTGGCGGCGTCCACGGATAAAGCGGCGCATGCGTTGTGTGGCCTCATCGAAGGCGGACCGCTCGTTTGAATGAACGTAAGGTTCTATGCGCTTGGTTTGTATATTCAACCGGCCAAGCAGCTCTTGCTCGTTCCAAACACCGGATAGAAGATCGCGCAGCGTGCGCTCGTAACGTTCACGGGCCGTGTCGATTGCCAAAAGACGCACTGGCAACAGGCCGCTCATGGCATAGACCGTCCCGGCTCCGGCCGGCAGATCGGGCATGACTTGGTCGGCTCCCCAGGGAATGAAGTAGAAGCGACCGCTTCTGGGATCATCATAGAGGTAGAAATTGTTTCCGTTGTACGGGTAGCTATCGGTCTGGGCGATCAGAGCCTCGACAGCCCAGTACCGGTAAAAGGCCTCCATGTCCAGAATCTTAGAAAGCGCTTGAAGCAAATCTTGCTCGGGTTGATGCAGGGCCTCGGCCAGCCGTTCGAGATCCGCGTTCGATCCGCGTCGCTTGTTCGTCTTGCGGACGAACGAGTCCATCCATCCGGCGCGCAGGTCGCTAGCGCTGCCCTCGAACAGGTTGCCCCAGGCAGACCGGAAGCGGCGCTCCAGGAAAGATTTGTCGATGCTCTCGACGTTGACGTACAGGCCCAAATCCCTGCCGTTGATGGTCACTTTAGCGAAGTTGCAGCGCGGCGCCAAAAGACCCGATTCTGTAAAGATGCCGTAGGCCAGACATTGTCCGACATAGGCCGGATCCTGCAGGGCGTTGTTCAGAGTCAGGCGCCTGAGGCCGAACGGTCGCAGGTTGCTCACATAGTGAGAAAAATTGATCTTCAGAGCCGGTTTGTCGCGGCTGAGAGAGCCCCAGAAGCCCTTCTTGCGTATCCCTACACGGCAGAAATTCCGACCGGCCAGCTTGACGCAGGCGGGAAAGTAGCTGAAGACACGCCGCGGCTTCAGTCGCTTCTCGAGCGTGGTCGTGATCTGCTCATCGCTGCGCGTTTGGTTCCGCAACTTTTCGAAATCGCCCGGGCGCATCTCGATGCTCACTTCGAGAATCTTATCGGGTGAAAAGACGGCTGCCGAAGGATCGGCGCCTGGCTGCGCCTGTCCACGTGCAAGCAAGCTCAGTAAAAGCAAGCCGAAGAACGTCATGTGTGCCGTCGTGTGCTTCATGAGCCTTTCGATACTAAAGCTAACTCTTTGACATCGGCAGGCGCAACGATAGAATGAACTCTTAATTCGCAACTTCTCAGCATACTGCGAAGAAGTTGCTGAGTTCAACGCGGGTTTTTTTATTTGCGGTGGAGCCGCGATGAGTTCGGGAGACGAAATGCCGAAAGCGACGCGCATCCTGGTAGTGGACGACGAAGACAACGTGCGCCACTCAATCTCGACTTTGCTCAAGCTCAAGGGTTACGAGGTACAAGAGGCCTCGGAAGGGAAACAGGCGCTGGAAGTTTTCAGGCGCGAGCAGATCGACATGGTCATCTGCGACGTGCGCATGCCCGGCATGGACGGCATGACCTTTCTCGAGAAAATCTCCGATCCCGCCGCCGGTCCCGCCGCCGTGATCATCATGTCGGCCTACGGCGATATCGAAACGGCCCGCGAGGCGGTCAGGCTCGGCGCCGCTGATTACGTGTCCAAACCGTTCAACAACGACGAACTGCTGCTGCGCATTTTCATAGTCGGTGAGCGCCTGCGACTGGCGCGGGAGAACATTCGCCTGCGCCAGGAGATGCATATGCAGGCCTCGTTCGAGAATATCATCGGGCAGGCCGACGTAATGCAGTCACTGTTCAGAACTGTTTCCAAGGTGGCCGAGTTCAAGTCCACCGTGCTGATCATGGGCGAGAGCGGCACCGGCAAGGAGTTGATCGCCCGCGCAATCCATGAGCGCAGCCCGCGGGCGGACAAGCCTTTCGTGGCCGTCAACTGCGGGGCCATCCCCGAGAACCTGCTCGAGAGCGAGTTGTTCGGTTACATCAGGGGGGCTTTCACGGACGCGGTGCGCAACAAGCAGGGACTTTTCGAGGAGGCCGACGGGGGCACTCTATTTCTCGACGAGATCGGAGAGCTGCCGCTGGGACTGCAGGTAAAACTGCTCAGGGTGCTGCAGGAAGACGAGATCCGCAGAGTGGGAGAGAACAAACCCCGCAAGGTAGACGTGCGCATACTGGCGGCTACCATCCGGGACCTGTCGGCCGAGGTCAAAAGCGGCGGCTTCAGAGAGGACCTCTTTTACCGCCTGAACGTGCTGTCATTAAAAATACCGCCGCTTCGGGATCGGCCCGAGGACATCCCGCTGCTGGTGTCCCATTTCCTCGAACGTTGCAACATCAAACTGGGCGCGGCCGTGCGCGGGGTTGATGCGGCGGCCATGAAGATGCTGGTCGACTATGCCTGGCCCGGAAACGTCCGCGAGCTTCAGAACATCATGGAGCGGGCGGTGATCCTGACGGACGGAGACATGATCGTGCCCGAACTTCTGACCGACAAGATCGCCCAGGCCAAACCGGTGCCGGGTGCGCGTATTCCGTCGGGCCAACTCTCTATCAAGAAAACAGTTCGGGCGATTGAGGAGGATCTGATTCGCCGGGCGCTGGCCCAGACGCAGGGCAACCGAACCCGGGCCTCGCGCCTGCTCGAGATAAGCCACAGAACATTGCTTTACAAGCTGAAGGACTATAATATCGACGCTGACAATTTCGGGGCCAGGTAATACCTGACCCTATTCACTACCTGGTAAAAATTACATCTACCCCGCAATCATTTCACACAAGTCCTCGCGGAGGCAGGTGGTTTATTGTTGTATTACAATTGATTATGCTCTTCGATGGACTGGTACGGCAATTGCACGCAACAGAAGAGCACGCATATCGCAGGAGACTGGTTAATGATTCGTACCCATCGAGAGCGCCGGAGAAACAGCGGATTCACGCTGATCGAACTGATGGTGGTGGTGGCCATCATAGCCCTGGTGACTGCCGCGGTAGTGCCGTCTTTCTCCATGAGCCTGCAGAAGAACCGCCAGCGTGAAGCGGGCCTTTTGATAGTCCAGGCCGTCTTCGCGGCCCGCAGCCGAGCCGCCCGCACCGGTCACTGCCAGATGGTGCAGGTGACGCTCAACAAGCCGGGTCTGGACGGAGGCACGGGCGGGATAGTCAGCCTGTGGGAATACCGGCCGGCCACGGCGCCTTTCGACTGCGGGATTGCGACGACGGACAATTCCAACTGGGTGGAACTCAGCCACAAGTCGGTCTCGCGCGACGGTACGCACCCCGGCGTGGTCGGAGGCGACCCGGCCAAGGGCACGGGCGACGTGGCCATAGACAGCGTGTATAACAGCGCCTGCAACAAAACGCTTGGCGCCCCCAATATTGTCAGCATCTACTTCGAACCGACCGGAGGCCAGGAGGCCACGACCGCGATGGAGTATTTCTTCGGCATCACGGCCTTCCAGGCTCCGAACGTTACCCGCGGAGTCCGGCGGCACGTGCGCGTCTCCGCCGGCGGTTCGGTGAGATACACCTACTGTCAGCCATAGACGAGGAGCCTTGGTTATGATTGCTAAAACGCGAGTGGTTCGGGGAAAGGCCGGCTTCACCCTGATCGAACTGATGATCGCCATGGTCATCATGTCCGTCGGGCTGTTCGCCATCGTGCAGATGGAGGTGGTTTCGCTGCGCGGCAACGGTTATGCCCGGGAGCGGATGGAAGCCATGCAGATAGCCAGGGGAGTCGCCGAGGAGTTGCGCGCCAAGGGCCTCTCGTGGATGTTCAGCGGGGGCGCCGGAAACACCTTTGCCGGCGTCCTGCCAAATATTGGATCTCACGTGATCGACGAACCCGCGGGCTGCGCCCAATTCGGCATGGACGATCTGCACGCCATGCAGAGCTACGGCGTCAACGAGATTGCCGCCGGGAGCGACTTCAACAACGCACGCCTGATAAACATGGACGGTCTGGGGCCGGGTGTCCCCCAGGTGATAGACGCGGGCAGCCTGGAGACGGCCCGGGCGGTCTACCGGGTGCATTACCTCGCCGACTGGGTCAACCTGCGGGGACCTACGGGAAGCTCGGCCCTGTCCGCCGTCAGCAACGATATCGTCCGCATCATGGTCTATGTCTCCTGGGACAACAAGGATCACGGCCGGCAGGACTACAACTGGCAGAGCAGCGCCAAGGAAGATTTCTGGAGGCGCCACGTGATCATGCTGCCGGTCGAGTTGATGAGAGATTACCACTGGTCTTGAGGAGGTATCCCGTGGCTTTTCGAAAGAGAGAAGGCTTCACCCTGATCGAGTTGATGATCGCCCTGGTGGTGGGCGGCATGCTGATGGCCGGGCTGGTGGGCCTGGCGGGCTCGATGCGGCGGGCGTTCGGGCATGCCAAGGACGTCACCGATGTGCAGGCCAACCTGCGATTCGCCCTGATGCGCATGACCGATGATCTGCGCCGCACGGCCTTCATGTACCTGGCCGACCCGGGGGACCAGACCGATCCTTCCAAGAATTGCCACCTGCTTGGGTACTACCCGTCCGTCGGCTGGAGCCCGACCGGCGGCTGGCGGGCCCTCGAGTACGACAAGGACAACCACCTCTTCACGCTACGCGGTAACTACTCGAGTTCCCGCGATTACCTTTTGAGGATGGTTGGAGTCGGCGCGAATAGTCTGAGAGCCAACACTGGAGGGATCATCTGCCGCAACGGAATGGACTATACGCCGGGCCCGGGCGCCTGCATACTGGGTGATCTGGGTATGCCCTACGACGCCCCTTTCGCCGACGGACAACCCTTCTCCAAGTTGTTCACCGTCGGCCAGGTTTTCCGCCTGCAAGCCCACCCCGGCCTGTTCACCTACCATATCGTCACCGGGTTGCCGAGTTTTAGCTGGGGGCCCGGCATCCAGTTCCATCCCGAAATCAACCTTACCGACAAAAACCAGGGATTCACCAAGTGGATCAGTCCGATCACGACGATTCAGTACCAACTGATCGAAAAGACCGCAGGCTCCGGAAACTGGACGCTGGTTCGCAGGCGCTTCTTCGGCAACACACCGGATCCCGACGTGGAACTCGCCGAATTCCTCCTGCCGCCGACACCCAGTCCCGATAGCTCGGGATTCTACGTCGAGATCTACGAGGACACGGTGGCCGAAAACTGCAGAAAGCCCGTGCAGCCGGTGATTACGATCCCGCCGACCTTCCTGAACGGGCCGGTCGACGCAATCAGGGCCAGGGCGCTTAGGATTACCATCCGGGGCAGGAGCCCGGCCGAAGAGCCCGGCTTTGTGCTGACCAACTACGCGAGCGACTCAAAGGCGCTGAACTACGGCTACGACCTGGACGGCAATCCCGCGAACGGCCTGGCGATTGTCCGCACGCAGCGGACGGTGGTGCAGCTTCAGAACATGGGGCGGAATCTTTCCATGTGAGGAGGAAGGCATGAGATCCCGTAGAATCCTTGCATCCCAAGAGGGCAACGCCCTGGTGCTGGCGGTGCTGCTGTTGCTGGCCATGACCTCGGTGGGACTGGTGGCGGTCCAGCGCACCAACTCCGACCTGCAGGTGGCCGGCAACGTGGTCAGGTCCGTGCAGGCGCAGATGGCCGGCGAATCCGGCATCAACCGCTTCATGGCCGACCTGCGCAAAAACCTGTTCTACTACATGGCCGATCTCACAGACCCGCTGGACCCGTTAAAAGTGAAGCCGTTACTGGATCCCCAGCTCAAGAGCACCGCCATGACCACGAAGGACAGCCAGTGCGCGCCCGTCGTGCTGCCGGCCGATGTCGCGGAACAAGAGGCCGCCCTGTCGGTGCAGGGGGTGGCCTACAGGGTGGAGGGAATCGGCATCGACGAGATCTCGGACATGCCCGGGTTCGAGGTGGGCGAGGTGTGTTTCGAGGTTTTCGAATTCAACTCCGAGGGCGGCATGCCCTCCAGGCAGGGCGAGACAATCGACGAAACACTTAACGGGGGCAACACGATAGTGGTTCGCTACCGGGCCCGGGTGGTAGTCGGCCCGACCCAGTGCACGCGGCAGCACTAGGCGACCCCGAGCGGTTATTGATATCAGGCCTTGAAACCTAAGGAGAGCGGCCATGAAAAGAATTTTTCTGAACGTGACGGTGACGGCGATACTCATGCTGGCTTCGACCGGCGGCGCCCGGGCGCAGGGCTTTTTCTCGGGCGACGACCCGATGCTGGTGCTGCCCGAGGTGCTGACCATCATCGACTCCTCGGGGTCGATGCTCTGGGGCCTCTATCCGGGTTTCGCGCCCTGCAGCGACGACGATTTCTACGATCTCGACGGCGACGGCAACCTGTACCTGATAGCCCAGTGGTACAATGGGACATACTATTATTTCCCCTGTGACGTTTACCAGTGCGTCACCGGGGGACGAACATGCAAGAGATTCAACGGGTCTTATCTTTGCGCCGCCTACGGGACGACCCCCTGGTCGCACGGCGACGACCGCACCTGCTACCGCAACCGGATCGAGTCGGCCAAGGAGATCCTGACCGGTTCATACGCGGACGTCAACCACACCTGCTCCAACCAGGAAGCCAACGGCATCCTCGATCTGTACAGTGACGTGATCCGCTTCGGCTATTCATCGTTCGACGCCGACGAACACAAGACCTCCTGGGATTACGGCGACGACATGGCGACCCACCAGCGCCTGGGCATGAAGGATCGCTGCCCGTGCGACGGAACCGAAAACTCGGGCCCGAACTGTAGTTGCTCGACCGACGGTAAGCTGGTTGATCTTGTCGACCCGGCCGATCCCGATAACATCGCCGCCAACAACGCCCGGGCCCAGAACGAGATCTGCCAGATGACCGCCAGCGGCGGCACTCCGTTGGCCCCGGCGCTCTACGACGCCCATCACTACTACGACCACTGGCAGACCGAGATCGACTACGACGACCCGCTCAGCGCCTGCCGCCCGCGCTTCGTGCTGCTGATGTCCGACGGCGAGGAGAACACGGGCTCTGGGTACGCCACCTACCACTGGGGCCATGACCAGGCGGCCGGCCTGTGCTCCGCCGGCATTCCCGTCTTCGTGGTCGGCTACGGCGACGCGGGCCTGGCCGGTAACCTGAACGCCATCGCCAACGCCGGCACCGGGCCGGCCTGCTCGGGGGTGATGCTGAACGCCTTTCTGGCCGACAACCCGGCCGACCTCTACGTCGCCTTCCAGGCCATCATGAACGCCATCCTGTCCGGCTCGGCCACCCGCACCGAGGTCGTCTCGTCGCCGTCGACGCTCTCGGACCAGAACTCCTATGCCTACTCGTCGCACTTCGAGGCCGGCATCACCGGCCTGGGCTGGCAGGGCCACCTCATGCGGACATTGGTGACCGACGATGACCACGACGGCGTCCCCGAGTGGCATTTCGCAAGCCAGATCGATTTCGCCGATGTGCTCTTCGGCCAGAGTCCCGCCAATCGAAATATATACACCGTGGTCAACGATCCGCGCAGCCAGGATCCGGCCTTCGACTACCCGGACAACATGCCGCGCCCGGTGGACACGAGCGATCCCGACGCCGGGCTGTATCCCTTCAAGGCCGGCCTGCACGCGACGGACCCGGCCATGTGCCTGAGCGACACCGAGGGACTGGGCAACGACGCGTTATCGGACATGATCAAGAACTATACGCGCGGAGCAAACGGCGCCTACCCGGTGGGCGGAAATCCGGTGCTCGACGGCCACCCCTTGCTGGGGGATATTTTCCACTCGAACCCGGTGGTTGTCCCGCCGCCGACCGTAATGGCTCCCGATTACAAGTTCGAGCAGTACTTCCTGAACAACCGGGGTCGCGATACGATGCTCTATGTCGGCGCCAACGACGGCATGCTGCATGCCTTCGTGGCCGAGGACAACCACGGCGCCGGGCGGACCGGGCAGGAGATCTGGGCCTTCATCCCCAACAACCTGCTGGCCAAGATCCAGAAGGTTCGTTGGGGCCACGAGTTCTTCGTCGACGGCACTCCCGTCGTCAGGAGCGTCTTCTTCAAGGATCTGGTGATGAAAGATGCTACGGGCGCGCCTATAGTCGTGCACGGCAAGCCGCTCATGGGCGCCTACCGGACCGTGCTGGTCTCCGGGGAGCGGGGAGGCGGCTCGGCCTACTTCGCCCTGGACGTGACCGATCCGGACAACCCCAAATACCTCTGGGAGTACCGCACCGATGCGGACGTGCAGAGCGACTACGAGGATCCCGACGTGCAGTGCAAGTCCTCTCGCCTGCAAACCTGGGCCAGTCCCGTCATCGGCCAGGTATGGCTGAAGAACAAGCATGTCGGCGAAGGAGATCCGCCAGAGCCGCTCTACGTTTCCCTCCCGGTGGCCGTCTTCCCGGGCGGCTACCTGCCGCCCCAGAGCCTGACCAACGTCTCGAGCTGCATCGACTTCATCAAGCTGCTGGCCTCGAGCGCCTCGATTCACGTGGTGGACCTCGAGACCGGCAAGCTGCTTCGCAAGTTCGTCTTCTCGAACGGCATTAGCCAGGCGGCCCTGGATGCGCTGGCGTCTTTCAACGCCGCGCGCGATGCGGCGATCGCCGCCGGTACGAACCCTGGCTGGGGCCCCGAAACCTTCACCGACACCGGCAGCGGCGGCGGAGGCTGGGCCTGGGGCAACGACAACGAGCCCAGCGGCTCGGGCTGGGTGTGCAGTGAACAGCGCGAGCATATCCTGGACGAGGTGCAGCTGTCGTCGGAGCTGCTTTCCAACTGCGCCATCACCGACAACGACGAGAAGTACGAGATGCGCTGCTGCTGGAACGGCGGCAGCCCGGTCGATCCGGCAAGTTGCAATCCCAACAACGCCGTGACCGGCTGCTTCTACTCCTACACCAAGTGGAAGGGCGACTCGGGCGCAATCCAGGTCAAACTCAAGGGCGTCAACTGTCCGGTTGCGGCGAACGGCAAGTTCCACCTCAAGGTCGGCAAAGACTTCGCCATCGAGACCTCGGCGGCCTCCCCGGTGGCCTACGACCTGTCGCTTGGCGAGTACATCACCCGGCTCTTCGCGCCGACCACGGTCGGCAAGATCTGGCGGGTCGACATGCGCTCGGCCGAGTATGACCGCGACAAGCCGGAGGGCGAGATGGTCTACCTCTACACCGACGCCGATACGGGCATCGACCACGACTGGGACGTAGGCCGCGATGGCGCCGGCGATCCGCTCCCGTGGTACGACACCGGGACGGCCCGGCCGATCATGGTGCAGCCCTCGCTGGCCATGAACTACCAGCGTAACCTGGTGCTGTTCTTCGGTACGGGCGTGATAGACGATCTCACCTATCACGACACGCAGGACAAGTTCTACGCCGTCGAGGAGACCCGCACCCTGACCGCGGACAACTTCTACGATCCCGATCCGGTGGGCAGGCTCTTCTGCAACGATGAGCTGTACCACGGAGTTTGCAGCACCGCGAACAACCCGATGAATCTGGATACCGCCGAGAGGCTCTATGGAAAACCGCTGGTGGTAAGCGGTAATGTGTTCTTTACCACTTACACCCCGGACGCCGATCTCTGCAAGGCAGGCACCGGCACAACCTATGGTGAAAAATTCGACGATTTCCAGGAAGCGATCTTCCCCAAGAAAACAAACGATCAAGGCCCGCCCAGAAGGCCCACGCTGTTCACGAGCAGCGCGGGCTCCAAGGTGCTCACGGGGCACGGGCAGACTGTCGAGGCCTTGGATGTCAGCGTTACGGCCGGCGCCCAGATCATGCACTGGGGCAAGGTGCTCTGAGTCAATAGTTTGACAAGCGGCATATTAAGCGGGGGCCGGCCCATGGGCCGGCCCCCGGTATCTTTTTGACGGCATTTGTTGCATACCAAGTTCGGGTGGGGTAAACAGAGAAGACAGATTGCCGGAGGGAGAATGATGCGAGGATTGTCGATCTTGGCGGCCGTGCTCTTTGCCGGCTGCCTGCTGGTGTTTGCGGGATGCCGCGGTTGCACAGGCTCACGCGAGGAGCGAGACACTGGTGTTGACGCGGGCGCCGACACGGCGCCTGTGCAACGCGCGCAATCCGCCCAAGATGAAGCGGGGACGAGCCGCGAGCCGGCCCGGAGCGAGAGAGAAGCGGAAAAAAAGCCCGGCCGCGAGGGATTCATCGAGATGAAACCGGGTGTCGCACTTAGCACCTCGGGACGCGGGTCGACCGGCGCCGGGCAGGCCCCGGCCGCGGCCAACCCGAATGTACCCAAGGCAACCGTCAGGGCTATAAATGCTCTAAAGGAGTTTCAAAGGGCCCATCCGGAAATGGTGGTCAAGAGCCGCGAGAATGCCGAAAAGGTCCCGCCGCGTTCGGAAGTGAGCCGAGAGCGCTCGACAAAGGAGCTAAAAATGGTGCAGGGAGTTCCCCCAGGGAGAGTTCCACGGAAGTAAATTTATGGTCAGTTAGGTATAATTATATCTAATTAAGCTAAAAATTCTTGACAATGATTGGCGTCTAGTAGATACTGACTAAGTCCCCAACTCTCAGCGAACGACGAATTTGCCGGCGCTGGGCCACGGGCAGGAGACGAGCCAAAATGAAGAGAAATCGCAGGCAGGCAGGCGTGGGCATTCGGGAGCGCGGCATGGACGGCGCGGCCGGGAATGGACCGGAGAATGATGCCGTCAAGAAAAACAACGTGCGCAAGATCCGCGAGTCGCTGCTTCTGAGCAAGGCCGAACTGGCGCGCAAGGCGGGGCTTTCGGCCTTGACTATCGATCGCGTCGAGTCGGGATATAGCTGCCGCATGGACACCAAGCGCAAGATCATTTTAGCGCTCGGCATGCGTCTTTCCGACAAAGACGAGGTCTTCGTTCCCGCGCACGACGATGAAGACTATGCGGGCTGACGAGGTGACAAGCTCATGGCCAAGGCAAAAAACGTAATTGGGTTGGACATCGGATCGAGTTCGGTCAAGCTCGTCCAGCTCAAGGAGAGCAAGCGGGGTTATCAGCTGCTCAACTTCGGCACCACGCAGCTTCCGCCCGAGGCCATCATCGACGGGGCGCTGATGAACTCGACGGTCATCGTTTCGACCATCCGCGACCTGATCCAGAATCAGCGCATCCGCAGCAAGGAAGTCGGAATAGCCATCAGCGGCCACTCGGTGATCATCAAGAAGATCACTTTACCGGCCATGACCGAGGAGGAGCTCGAGGAATCCATCCAGTGGGAGGCCGAGCAGTACATTCCCTTCGACATCAATGACGTCAACATCGATGTGCAGGTGCTCACCCCCGAGCCGAGCGAGCAGGGACAGATGGACGTCCTTTTAGTGGCGGCAAAGAAGGACATGATCAATGACTACCTGGCGGTCGTTCAGGAGGCGGGATTGGTGCCCGTGGTAGTCGATGTGGCGGCCTTCTGCGCCGAAAACGCCTTCGAAGTGAACTATGACCTGCCGGCCACCGATACGATAGTCCTTGTGAACATCGGCGCCAGCGTGATCAACATCAACGTCTTGGCCGACGGCGTCACGGCCTTCACTCGGGATATTTCGATGGGCGGCAACCAGTTCACCGAAGAGATCCAGAAGCAGCTCAACGTCTCCCATGACGAAGCCGAGGCTTTGAAGCTCGGCGGCGGGTCTTCTTCCGACGCCGACTCGGTTGTGCCCCAGGAGGTCGAGCGAGTGATCGCCGCGGTCTCGGAAAACCTGGCCGGAGAGATCCAGCGCTCGCTCGATTTCTACGCCGCCACTGCGGCGGACAGCCAGATCAGCCGTATCTATCTCAGCGGAGGAACTTGCAAGTTGCCTTCGCTTTACAAGGTTGTCGAGAACAAGGTTGGTGTGCCGGTGGAGATCATGAACCCGTTCCGCAACATAGAGTTCGATCCCAAGCGCTTCGACCCCGAGTACATCCGGGAAGTGGGTCCGGCTGCCGCCGTGGCGGTGGGGCTGGCCATCCGCTCACCCGACGACAAGTGAGGAAGCAGCCATGATAAAAATTAACCTGCTTCCAATAAAGGCCGCGCGGAAGCGAGAATATGTCAAGCAGCAGTTGATCCTGGCGCTGCTGCTGATCTTCGGCACGATTATCGGACTTTACCTGTGGTGGAACTCGGTGGACTCCGAGATCGCCAACAAACAGAAACAAATCAAGCAGGCCCAGCAGCAGATCCAGCAGTATAACAAAGCCATCGGCGAGGTGGAGAAATACAAGGGCATGGAAGCCGCGCTGAACCGCACGCTCAAGATCATCGAGAATCTGATTAAAGGCAAGACCGGTCCGGTGCGGGTGCTCGATCGCCTGAGCCAGATCATTCCCAAGCAAGTCTGGCTGACCGCCTGGGCGGAGAAAGGCGGTCAGGTGACGATAGAAGGCGAGGCTCTGAGCAACAAACACGTCGGTAACTTCATGACCCTGCTCAGTTCCGCGGCGGAAAGCGGGGCAGCCGCCGGGACGCCGGCAGGGGCAAACAAGGCCGCAGCGGGTAAAAACTATTTCTCGGGCGTTCGGCTGGTGCAAACCACGTCTGAGGAGGATAACAAATACAAACTGTCATATGTGACTTTCAAGATAACATTGAAGGTGAACTACGCCATCTGACGGCGTTTTGATTCTAGCGACCAAGAGGACGTCATGGAAAAGTTTTACTCCCAGTTCCAGAAGATTCCGATGGCCACCAAGGCCGCGATCGTGCTGATCGTCATGGGACTGATGGCGGGCGGACACTATTATTTCATATTCCTCGATCAGCAGGAACAGATTGGCCGGCTGGGCAAGAAGCTCGCGGTGCTGGACGAGGAGTTGCAAGAAAAACAGGAAATCGCCGGAAACCTCTCGAAGTTCAAGAAGAAGGTGGAGTACCTTAGACAGAAGCTCGAAGAAAAGAAAAAGAATCTCCCGGACGACTCTAACATGGATCAACTCTTGAAGACATTGAATGAGCTGTCCGAAAAGTCGGACATTCGAATTATCAAATTCGTTCCGCATTCCGAGGTGAAGCGCAATTTTTACGCCGAGATTCCCGTTTCCATGGACATCGAGGGCAACTACCACGAGATCCTGACTTTTTTCGACAAGATAGCCAAGGAAGATCGCATCATCAACGTATCGAACATAGTCATGAAGTCGCCCAAGATTTCAAGCGGCAAGGTGATGCTCAAGGCTTCCTGCATGGCCAAGACATTTCGCTCGTTGCCGCCGCAGGCAGCCGGCAAGGCTGCGGGAAAGAAGAAAACAGGGACAAAGTGAGCCCAAACACTCGAATCCAAGTCCTTTGAAGAGGAAGGGCCGGTTGTGAAAACGCAACGCACGAAAATGAAAAGAATTCTCGATCCGCGCCGGAACCACGTTGTGCCCGGTCTGATCGTGTTGAGCCTGGCCCTCGTTCTTTCGGCCGGCGCCTGCGGCAGCGAGAAGAAGCGGCCGCCGGCCCAGGTTACAACGCCGCAGCCTGCGGTGGCAGCGCCCGTTGTCGTGGCGCCGAAAAGCGAGGCCGCGGACGAGACGCCCTATGTTTACTCACCGGTCGGCAAACGGGATCCGTTCAAGTCGTTCTACAAGGTGATCCGCGGGCCGGAAAAACACGGCCCCGGCACGATCTTGACGAAGTACGAGATCGATCAGTTGAAGTTGACCGCCATCATCTCCGGCATCAGCCGGCCGCGGGCTCAGGTCGAGCTTCCGGACGGTAAGGGAATCGTCATCAAGGTCGGCACCCGGATCGGCAAGAACTTCGGCAGAGTAGTGCGCATCAAGAACGACGAAGTGGTCGTGGCCGAGGATTACCGCGACTACATCGGGCGTAAGGTTACGAACTTCATCCACATGAAGATAATGAAAGAGAAGATAGAATAATGAAGCATTCGATGAAAGTGAGTCTTGATAGCAGGGCCGACTTGACCATACTTGGTGAAGGAGAAGATCCATGGGATCTCGCAAAGTTCTGGTAAGCCTGTTGACATTGCCCGTGCTGCTGCTGGCCTGGGCGGCCTTGGCCCAACCGGCGGCAAGCTCTGGGGCCGACAACGTCATCAATAAGGTAGATGTTAAACCCGGACCCCAGGCCACCAGGATTGTTTTCAGAGGCGAGAAGACGCCTACTTTTACCGTCTTCAAGCTGAAGAACCCCGATCGTCTGGTGGTCGACCTGATCCACGCGGATCTGAAAGTCGAGGTCCCGGCCGCTGTCGATGATGCGCACATTTCCAGGATAGCCAGCACCCAGTTCCGGCAGGCGGGCTCGGTCGTCAGCCGATTCATTATCGGCCTGAAGCCCGGAGTTCGGTTTGGGGCCCGCGCCGAGGGATTGGCCGTGGTGGTCACGATTTCGGGCAAAGATGCGCGTCATGCCGCCACGTTGAAAAAAGCCGAGCCGCGAATTAAGCCTGCAGAAAAGGCCGCGCCGCCAATCGTGGCCGAAAAAAAGACCGACAAGGACTTCCGGGTGGTCCAGAGCCAGGGCAAGCGTGAAAAGGCAGGGAAACTGGCAATCCGCCGTATCGACTCCGGAAAGACCGGGCAGGTTGCCGTGCTTGCCGACCGGGCGATCGAAAACTATGAGGTGCTAGAGGTATTTTCGCCCTTCAGGATAGTGATTGATGTCTTCGGCGCTTCGATGCCCGAAAAGGCGATGGAACGCAAACTGTCGTCGAAGTACGTAAGCAAGATCAGGGCAGCGCGCCATGCCGGAAAAGTCCGCGTGGTCATCGATTGCAGCCATGGAAAACGACTCCCCTACAGTATTCAGAAACTCAAACGGGGTATTCGCCTGAACTTCACGGACATTCCGGTAAAGACGGTCGCCAAGGCTGTTCAGGCCAAGCCGAAGATCGCAACAGAGGTGAAGGTAACGGCCAAGCCGAAGATCGCGATCGAGCAGAAGACCGAACCGCCGCGCAAGGTCGCCGAGGTGCGTGACGTAGACTTCAGGCAGGATCAGAACGAAGCCCGAGTGGTGATAGACCTGCAGGGTGAAGCCCAACCGCGGATAATCCATAGCGACGCGCGCTCGGCAGTGCTGCAGATCGACAACTGCAAGATGCCTCTGCTTCTTGAGCGCACGCTGGACACGTCTGAATTCGGCGGCTCGGTCAAGTCGTTGAGCGCTTATATGGTTCGCGGCGAGAAAAAGGTCAAGCTGGTGGCCGTGACTGGTGGCCAGGTGGCAAACCGGATAGAGAGGCGCAACGGCAAGTTGAACTGGGTGTTCGCATCCGGCGTCGATGGAGAGAAGAAAACCGCGCGTGCCAAGCAGGACGCGGACAGCAAGGGCGAAGCGGCGGCTTTCTCCTACCAGCCCAGCCAGGTGGCCGGCTACAGCGTAAGAAGGCCGGAACTGGCGTCCGGCTCCGGCAGCGGGGTCAGGAAACGCAGGAAATTCCACGGCAAGAGAATATCACTGGATTTCAAGGATGCCGACATCCACAACATTCTGCGTCTGATATCAGAAGTTGCCAAGCTGAACATCATCACCGGAGATGACGTCTCTGGCAAGATTACCGTGACCATGCGCAACGTCCCCTGGGATCAGGCGCTGGACATCATTCTCAAGACGAAGAAACTCGGCAAGGTTCGCCAGGGCAACATCATTCGTATCGCCAGCCTGGCCGACCTGGCCAAGGAGCAGGAGTTGGCCCAGAAAGCGGCCGCGGCCAAGCAGACGCTGGAGCCGTTGAGGGTCAGGCTGATCCCGGTCAACTACGCGGTTGCCAAGGATATCGAGGCGCAGGTCAAGGATATTCTCAGCGAGAGAGGCACGGTCAACGTCGATGTTCGCACGAACGTGCTGATCGTCAAGGATATTCTCCAGAACCTGGTGAAGGCCGAGGGGTTGGTGCGCAGTCTGGACACCGAGACGCCTCAGGTCTTGATCGAATCGCGCATCGTCGAGGCCAACACGCAGTTTACCCGTGAGGTCGGCATCCAGTGGGGCGGCGATCTGTCATTTTCCGAGCAGTCCGGCAATCCCACCGGGTTGCCTTTCCCTTCGAGTTTCGTGATGCAGGGCGGCTCCGACGACACCCAGACCATGAGTGATATTAACGGCACGGCCAATCCAGGCAAGTTTGCCATCAACCTGCCCGCCGCGGTTGGCGCCGGGTCGGGTGGTGCGCTGGGCTTCATGTTCGGCTCGGCCGGAGGCAGCGCACACCTCAACCTGAGGTTGAGCGCACTCGAGAACCAGGGCACGGTCAAGATTGTCAGCGCACCCAAGATCACTACACTGGACAACCAGAAAGCAAAGATTGCCCAGGGTGTGTCTATTCCCATAAGCGTCGTGTCGGCAGCCGGTGTCAACACGCAGTTTGTCGAGGCCAAGCTCGAACTCGAGGTTTCCCCTCACATCACCCAGGAGGGCAGCATTCTCCTGGACATCAAGGTCAACAAGAACGAACCTGATTTTTCGCGCACGGGCGCCCGGGGAGATCCCACCATCTTGAAGAAAGAAGCCCAAACCCAGGTGCTGGTCAGGGACGGCGACACCACCGTCATCGGCGGCATCTACACCCGCAAGACGTCAGATACGTTCTCCGGCATTCCGGTCCTTTCGCAGATCCCGGTTCTGGGGTGGTTTTTCAGGAACACAAAGAAGAATGACGAAAGGACTGAGTTGTTGATCTTCATAACTCCCAGGATCGTCAATCGAATGCAATCGGCGATCACCAAACGGTGACAGCCTGAGAGATACGGAGGAAGACCATGAAGACCATGAAGACCAGAGCGGTAATCTGGATTATGATGGTGGCGATGGCTGCCGGTATCGCAGGCTGCGTTGACAACGACAAGTCGCTGGTCATCACTTTCGCGGCGCCCCTGTTGAGCGGCAGCGATTGCCAGGCGCAGATCCAAACGGGAGATAACTTCAACTATTTGCCCAATGGAAAACTCGACCTGAGCCATCCCATCTTTGGCGGCTACCCGCAGTATTTCGCATATCCCCAGATCGAGAATCGATTGGTGGCAAACGTCAATGCGGACATTTGGGAATTGGAGGCCAACGACATTCAGCTTATAAAAGGCAAGGTCTCGTACGAGTGGCTGGACGGGCGTGATGTCCTCGAGGAACCCGTGAACGCAGCCTCGCCCGTTCTCGGACTGGAAGACAATGTAGAGGTTGATACCTATATAAGCGGTTTGGTGGGAGCCAGTTCGGGTGATTCGCCCGGAGTAATCGTAACATCCGTTCGTCTCGTCTCTCCCCAGGTCGGTTCGAATCTGATGCTCCTCCAAAATATCGTCAGCCCGATTGACCTCGACCGGGTGGTCCTCGGGTTGCACCTTAGAGTGGTAGGCCAGACACTCGGGGGGCGCGAGGTCGAATCGAACGATTTCGTCTTTCCCCTCAAGTTCTGCGCTGGTTGCATGAGTGATTCCTGCAAGGATGAGAACGGCGTCGAGATCCATGACACAAACGGCGACCCGATCTATCCCGGCTGCTACCCCGGGCAGGACACCACTGCTAACTACACCTGTGAAGATATTCTCGGAAGCTGATATCGGCGGATTTTCCCCTTCCTGGTTGACAAACCCCGGTTGTCTCGGATACAAGTGATTCGCGAGTTTGGCGGGAGTCTTTGGCGCCATGGTTGACGACGTCCTTGAAACAGAGACGCTGGCCTGGGTGTATCTGAAACAGGGTCATCCGAAAAGGGCGGCCGAGATCTTTGAACGGCTACTCAAAGCAGATCGGGACAACCAGTCGGCGATCAGGGGGTTGTCGAGTTGCCGAGAGTTGCTAGACGATCGCGGAAGAGAGGCTGGTATGCTGAATCAAGAGAAGCTTCTGGTATTGCAGCGGATGTTGTCAAGACTGACCGGAACGCAGTTTGCCGAGGATGGAGTAAAGACCGGCGTACGGACAACCGTTAAAGCCGATAATGCCGAGCATGAAACTCCCCACCAGAAAAAGTTGCGTCTGCTGAAATCGATGCTGGATCGTCTTTCCGGCGGCGGAGAGGTACGATAGGCACACCCGAAGATAAATAACAGGAGGGATTCGATGTCTTTTCAAGAAGAGTTGAAGGCGATTTGCAAACAGGTTCCAGGTGTAATTTCGGCAGTAGTCATGAACCTCGACGGTCTTATTGTTGCCCGCCAGGACGAGGGCCAGGCACCTTTGGATATTGAGATATTGTTGATAGAATTGACCAACTCGATGAAACAGTCAATCGAGGCTGCCGCCAGTGTCGAAGGCGGAGCCGTCTTGGAATATTCGCTTTCCATGGATAAGGGCGAATTGATAGTACGTTTGCTTCGCGACGAGCATTTCGTGGCGTTGTTGGCCGGTCCCGGGGCTTTGGTAGGCCGAGGGCGCTATATTCTCAGGATCCACGCCCAGCCCCTGATCGACGATCTGTCGTAGGGCAGCCCGGAGAATCCAATGTACTCCACGACCGATTTCCGCCGCGGCCTGAAGATAGAACTGGACGGCGAGCCTTACCTGATTGTGGAGTTTCAACACGTAAAACCCGGCAAGGGAGGGGCTTTCGTCCGTACAAAGATCAGGAATCTGCTCAACGGAAATGTCATCGATCGCACATTCAAGGCAGGGGACAAGGTCGACAAGCCGGATATGGAAGAGCGTGAGATGCAGTTCCTCTATCGCAGCGGCGACGAGTTCTATTTTATGGACAGCAGTTCATACGAGCAGCAGTTCATCCACCAGGACAACCTGCAAGGCGTGCAGGATTTCCTGGAGGAAAACGTCCTGGTGACGGTGCTCTTCCATAACGGCAAGCCGATAACCGTCGAACTTCCCAACTTCGTCGAGTTGGAGGTCATCAAGACCGATCCCGGAGTCAAGGGAGACACAGCCACGGGAGGGACGAAACCGGCAGAACTGGAGACAGGCGCAAGCATCCAGGTGCCTCTCTTCATCAAGCAGGGGGAAAAGATCCGCATCGATACCCGGACGGGACAATATGTCGAGCGGGTCAGATAGAAATCCGCGCCGTCTGTGTTTCAATTTTTCACAAAAAGAAATTGACTGTACAGCAGGATCCAGGCTAAGATCAAAGGTTGGCGACATTGGCGGAAGTGTCCGCGAAAAAAGGGTTTTTCGCGGCGCTCCAAATTTTTCCAGGGCTGGCCGTGGCTATTAATAAGAACAAAGTAAACGACAACGCGCTCAAGTTCATCCAGAAAGGCCAGATCAAGAAGGCCATTCGCGAGTACGAGAAGATTCTGGCCGAGGATCCGAACGATGTCCGCACTCTGCTCAAGAAAGGCGATCTGCTGGTTAGGGTCGGCGAAAAGGAGCAGGCGGTCGATACTTACCTGATGGTGGCTGCTACCTATTCTCAGCAGGGGTTTCATCTCAAGGCCGTGGCCGTATTCAAGCAGATTCTGAAAATTGACAATATGCGCATCGACGTAAACCTGCATCTGGCCGAAGAGTATCAGAAATTGGGCATTATCGGCGATGCAATGTTGCACCTGCAGATTGTGGCCAACTCCTACGAGCAACAGAACCTTTCACACGAGTCGCTCGATATCCTGCGGCGCATAGTCGATTTAGACCCGGACAACATCGCCAGCAGGATCAAGCTGGGAGAAATGTATTCGCGGGAAGAGATGATTTCCGAGGCGGTGGAAGAGTTTGCCAGGGCCGCCGAGGATCTCAAGAGCGCCAACCGGATCGAAGACTACATCAAGGTGGCCGAGCGGCTAATCTACCACGACGCTTCAAATGTAGCCTTGATCAAGGAACTGGCCAACATTTACCTGCAGCGCGGCGACACAAAACGGGCTCTCGGAAAGTTGCAGATTTGTTTCAAGAGCGATCCTCGCGATATCGAAGTGCTTGGAATGCTGGCCATGGCTTTCCAGGAACTCAACCAGATATCCAAAACGGTTTCGGTGTACAAGGAGATGGCCGCCATATACCGCGAGCACGGATCGATCGACGAAATGCAGCAAGTGTATCGCCGCATTCTGGAAATCGTCCCGGATGATCCGGATGCGAGCCAGGCCCTGTCTCAGGGGGCGTCGGCCGAACAACCACAGGTTGAAGATCTCATGTATTCCGGCGTTCAGGATGACCAGGGCCCCGCCGGTGCCACCATGCCTACGGCATCGCTGCCGGTGTCGCCGGTGGATGATTTCGCGCTTGATGATGAGTCCGATCTGGCCTTCGATGAGATGCCCGAAGATGGAGTGACCGCGGAACAGTCTTTCAGCGATTTTATCGCCGAAGGAGCCACCGTGCCGGGAGAGGATTTTCTGGTCGAGGAAACATACCCGGTGGATCAGGTTGTCGAGGATCAGGAAGTGACTATCGGCGAAAGCCTGACGGTCGATCAGGCCATGTCGCCCAGACATGCGCCGGCAGCGGAGGATGCCAGGGAAACAATATCCAGGTTGCTGACTGAAACGGACGTGTATATCAAGTACGGCCTGCAAAACAAGGCTTTCGACCATCTCAGCAAGGTTTTCGAACTCGACCCGAACAATATCGAAGCCCACGAGAAACTGAAGGACATCTATATCGGCGCCAACCAACTTGATCATGCCGCTCAGGAGCTGCTGACTCTGACTCATCTCAATAAACGCATCGGGCGGATCGATGAATGCCGAACGCATTTGCGCTCTTTACTGAGCATGTTTCCCAATCACGCCGAGGGCCTGGCGCTGGCCGGGGAACTGGGCGAGACCGGTGCTGCGCCGTCCAGGCAAGCAGAACCCCGGGAGGCTCCGGACGTCCTGGTGATCGATCAGGACAGCACGGTAAGCCTGGGCGGGGAGCAGGAACTTCCAGAGATGGACATCGATGTCGAGATGGACGATCTGGTCGAAGAGGCGGAAGGGGCTGAAGAAGAGGAAGAGGCGCCGACCATGATAGCCGATCGGTCGGCTCTGGACTACGAGATAGGCAGCGCCTTGCGGGGCGAGGCCGGCGAAACTTCAGCCGCTGAAGAGTTCATTCCGCTCGATTACGATGGAAGCGAGGAAACGGTAGAGGCTTCTGCTTTGGATATTGGTCGATACCCGCCGCTTGCCGAAGAGCCCGGAGGAGAGCGGCCGTTACTCGACACGGAAGAAGCCGGCCAGCCCGGTACTTCGGACGAGTCTGGATTACTCGAAGAGCCCGAGTTGATCGAAGAGCCCGAACTGATCGAAGAGGTTGAGATCTCCGGCGAACCCGAAATCGTCGAACTCCTGGATGAACCGCAAACTGCAAGGGAAAAGCTGCCAAGTACGACCGAAAAGCAAGCCGAAGAAGAGCTGATCGAATTCAGCGGAGAAGAGGAATTTTTTGACCGATCACAGATCAAGCCGGTACCGCAAGAGGTAATGGACGACTCGCTCGTCGAAGAACCGGCTTTGCCGCCGGCGGCGGTGGACGAGTTTGAGCCCGAGACGACCGAGGTTGCACACAAGTCACCGCCGCCCCTGCCCGTGGCGGCGGCAGAACCGGTCGAGGAAGCTTCAGACGAAGATCTCGATGATTCGCTCGAGGAGATCGACTTTTTCATTCAGCAAAATCTGCTCGACGAAGCCAAAGACGAAATCGAGCGATTGGTGCAAGAGTATCCGGACAACCCGGAGGTCGCAGAACGCAATGAGAAGATTCAGCGCCTGCTGCGGGGAGATGCCGCAGTTGCCCAGGAGTTGCCCGAAGAGATGGAAGGCCCGTTCGACCTGGCAGCCGAGATCGAGCGTGAGGTGGGAGACGACGTTGCGCCCGTTCCGCTTGACGAAGATTTTCAGTACAGCTTCGATGACGTTTTCTCCGAGTTCAAGAAGGGAGTCGAGAAAGTGGTGGACAAGGAAGATTCCGCCACTCACTACGATCTTGGCATCGCTTACAAGGAGATGGGTCTTATCGATGATGCAATCAGCGAGTTCGGCATAGCTGCCCACGACAACTCCAGGAGTTCCGCGGCCCTCAACATGATTGGGTTGTGTTTCCAGGAAAAAGGGCAGTACAGCGAGGCTATCAACCGCTTCAAGGATGCGCTGCATGGGGCCGATATCACCGAGCAGGCGGCCACCGGCGTCTACTATGAGATCGGACGCACCTATGAAATGCTCAACGATCCCAAGGAAGCGCTGTTCTACTTCAAGAAGGTACAAAAGCGCGACGCGGGATTCAGGAACGTTACGGACAAGATCAAGGCTCTTGCTAAAGGATCTGCGGGGGCGAAGAAGGAGTCGAAGGAGGCAGACAACCCCGGTAAAGCGGCCAAGTCCAAGAGCAACATTTCTTACATGTAGCCTGAACTTGGTTCGAGGTCCCAAGACTTATTGCATTCTTGTACGGTGACGGGAAGATGAACTATCTATCATACTATCAGTTGAACCAGGAACCATTTTCGAACGCCCCCGTCACTCGTTTCTATTACAACAGCGTGCAGCACTCGCAGGCCATGGTGCGGCTGATGTTTTCGGTGAACAACATGCGCGGCCTGGCTCTGTGTGTGGGCAACATCGGTGCAGGAAAGACAACCCTGGCGCGCAGGATGTTGGACAACCTTCCCGAGAACCAGTACGAGGCGGCGCTTCTGGTGATCATCCATGCCGGTATTACCGCTTCGTGGCTGCTCAGGCGCATCGCGCTGCAACTCGGAGTGCAAAGCCCGGCCGAAGACAAACTGGCGCTGTTGAGCCAGCTTTACCAGAGGTTGGTGGAGATATACGAGCAAGGCAAGAAGGCCGTGGTGTTGATCGATGAGGCCCAAATGCTTCAATCACGTGAGTTGATGGAGGAGTTCCGCGGGTTGACCAATCTCGAAGTGCCCGAGCGCAAGCTGATTACCTTCGTTTTTTTCGGACTGCCAGAACTCGAAAATAACCTTATGCTCGATCCTCCCCTGGCGCAGCGAGTTGCCGTGCGTTACAAACTTTTGCCCTTTCATCTCGAATCGGTTGAGGCATACATCAAGCACCGTCTGAGGATGGCGGGTTCGAAAAAGATGCTATTCACCAGTCAGGCGGTGGAGTTGATCCACAACTACAGCAAGGGTATACCGCGTCTGATCAACACTCTGTGTGATAATGGTCTCTTCGAAGCGGCCCTGGCGCGCCGCTCGGTGGTTGACAGCAGCCTGGCCGAACAAGTGGCCGATGCACTCGGACTGAACCGCGAACAGGAAGTCCCCGAGGCGATCAAAGCCCGTCGTGAGGCAGGCATCGTCATTCCCGAGGAGTCAACGGCCGGCAGGATTCAGGTGACCGGCAAGAAGGCCGTAACAATGGACGAGATCGACAGTTTCCTTGACAGGCTGGGCAAGCCGTAGTACCTCCTTTTTTCGTCTGTCGTTTGCGAAAAGACCAGAACATGGGAGGTATTTGGCCTTTAGGTAATCCTCATGCGGGTGTAATTCAGTGGCAGAATGCAAGCTTCCCAAGCTTGACGTCGTGGGTTCGACTCCCATCACCCGCTTGCTGTTGGGCAGCCTCAATCGCCTAAAATGCGGTTGAGGTTTTTTTATCGTTTTCACGGGTGTTGTTTTGCGCAAAAAGGCCTCACGTGTTCTTGCTCTGATTATGGCGATTGTCCTGCTTCTGCTGGCCGGCGGGATCGTCTTTCTCAGATCAGATTACGCCGCCGAACGCGTGTGCTCGATGGTGCGAACGGGGCTGACTGCAGAGCTTAATCTTCCAGTCACCACCGGTTCCTGCTCCATCGGTCTTCTGCCTTTTAGTCTGACAAGCCGGGGGCTTACGGTTCGCGGGAATGACGGCGGGATCTTGCTCAGAATCGGGCGGCTGGCTGTGGAGATAGACTCACTGGCTCTGCTGGTAGGCAGGATCCGCGTAACTCGGGTCAGAATCGAAAAACCCGAGATTTATCTCGCTCTACACGACGGGCGCATTGTTGATCTGCCGAGCTTTGCATCCGCTGGAGGTTCGGAATCGTCAGCAGGATCGAGCTTGTTTCCGAAGCGCGTCGAAATGACCAATGGTCATATAGAACTGCAAATAGAAAAGAAGACGAAGATACGTCTCGATAACGTAGGTCTCAATGCGACAGTCGGTCGGGAAAGTCAGTTCGAACTGGCCCTGGAAGTGAGTGGAGGCTCGATAGAATCAGAATTCCTGCATGGAGGCGCGCTCCAGATCGACGGACTCAAGCTGCTGGGCGGGTGGCTCAATGATGAATTCCGGCTGGATCGCCTGGCGATCTCCGCCTCGGGCTTCGGCCTGGAGGCCCATGGCAGTGTCAAGACCGATGCCGACCCGGTACCCGCAATCAGGCTGACTTCGACTGTCCCGTTGGCTCTTCTGAAAAAACAGCTCCCCCTTTTGCCGGCTGTAAGCGGAACGGCGATCTTGGAGGCCGAGACATCAAGGAATGCCAGCGGGTTGCAAATGGCCGGCAAATTGCACATCGGCCAGCTGGGTATTGCCGGGGCCAAGGACGTCGATCTGCGGACGGACTTTACTATTGGCGCGAACTCGCTTGATCTGGCCAATATCGAGGTTGCCTCCGGTAAGGGATCGATCGCGGGAAAAGCCCGACTCGTCCTGCATGACCCCTGGTCTTTCGACGGCGAGTTGGCTATCGAAAAGATAGACCTGACCGAGTTGCTAGCGGCGATCGAGGTCCCCAAAGCGCCGATCTCGTTGCAGGCCGCGGGGAAAATCGATTTCAACGGGAAGGGCAAGGGGAAGAACGGTCCATTCGTCATCGCCACCTCCAACCTGAAGATCGACAAGTTCAAAGTTGCGACCGGCGGGGAACATGCCAAAATCTTCGGCTTCGGCCGGGCAAGCTTGCGAGCCTCGACGGCAATAACCGGGCGCCGACTGCGCCTTTCGTCTTTTGTGTTGACTGTCGGCGAGTCGCGGATTGAGGGAAATGGCAAGTTGTATTTCAAAGACGGGCTGGCTTCCGCCGAAATCGAGGCTCCAGTGCTGAACCTCGAAAACTTTTCGTTCGCCGACCTGACTGTTGGTGGTCATGGTTCAGCAAGCATTCAGCTTGGCGGATCGCTTGCCAAACCCGACCTGAAACTGGGAATCGACTTACAAGAGATGAGTTGCGAGTCGCGCTTGATAGGCTCGCTGCGCGGGACACTCAGATGGTCGGCTGATCAGTTGCGCATAGACAACCTGGCCATGGCCGGGCGCGGCGGGACGGTTTGGCTGAACGGCAAGTTAGGGACGCGCCAGCCCTATCCGCTGGGTCTGGTTGCGGACATCGGGGGAGGGCGTATATCGCAGGTAATATCCTTGGCCAGCGGCAAGCCGGCCCCGGCTTGGATCAACGGCAGGATCGGCGGAAAAATTGTTGCCACCGGGACCATTGCTTCTCCCGCTCTCGACTTCAAACTGGCATTCGGAGATGTGCACCTGGGAGGGCAGCTGTTCGAGGAGGGGGGCCTCGTCGGTCGGGTCGAGAACGGTGCCTGGCATCTCGATCTGTTCGAGGCACGCATGGGGCCGGGTTGGTTATACGCCCGCGGTGATATCACCAGCGACCTGCAACTTGACTTGTCCGCCTACTCTACCGGCTTGCGGGCGTCGTCGTTCCGATCTCTTTCCGCCCTTGCCGGGATATTGGATTTCAGACTTGATCTGCACGTCAGCGTCAAGGGCCCGCTGCGTTCTCCCTCGTTCAATGGTTGGGCCAAGAGCTACGACACCTACCTGCGCGGCGAAAAAATGCCGGACTCTACGGTATCCGCCAGGGCAACGACCGAGGACGTGCAGATCGAGGGTCATTTTCTCGGCGGCGAGACAGTGCTTGTCACGAAGGCCGAACTGCGCAAAGACCTGCCTTTTGCGGCCCGGCTGCGTTTCAGTACCAGTCGACTGGGTAAATTCTTGCCGAGCCTTTCGGCAGGCGCTCACAGGCACGGAGTTGCATCGGGGGTTATAGAGGCGCATGGACTGCTCCTGGTCCCGGGCAAGATTGAAAGCCTGCTTAAGATCGACAAGCTTTCGATTGAATCGGCCGGAATCCGACTTGCCAACAAGACTCCAATAGAAATCGATCTTACGGGCACCAACTTCGAGATCGGCAAATGCGAGATCGGCGGCAACCGTACGGAGTTTCACGTCGAGGGAGGCGGTGATGTTCTGCGCGGGCCGCGCCTCGATGTTGAAGGCGTCGCGGATTTGGCCATTTTACCGACGCTGTTCGAGTTCCTGCCGAGGGCTGCGGGCCAAGTAGCGCTCAAGCTGTCTCTCGGCGGTCCCTGGAGCGACCTGCGCCTGTCCGGGTCGCTTGACTTTGCGGCGGACTTCCTGCGCATTCGCGGATTTTCGCAGGATCTAAGCAAAGTGACGGGTCGCTTGCGAATCGAGCCTCACACGCTCGAGATCACACGCCTGGACGGCACGCTTGGAGAAGGGCGTTTCACCGGCCTTGGCAACCTGCAGCTTTCGGAAAACAAACTTTCAGATATCGCCCTGAGCTTCGAAATCGACCGTGTGCGATATAACCTGAACAAGAAGCTCTGGGGCAGGGGCACGGGAACCCTCAGTCTCAAAGGCCCGCCGGAAAAACTGGTTTTGTCGGGGCAGGTGAGGATTCTGGAAGGATCTTTTCGCGAAAGGTTCTCGCTGGATTCCCTCTCCCGGGGCATATTCCGCAGGCATTTGGCGAGCGCCAATGTCTACTCGAAAGAGAAAGAGTTTCTGGCCTTCGACCTGGGTTTGGTCATCCCCGGAAAGTTTCAGCTGGAATACGATTTGGACCTGATCAAGTTCCAGGCCGAGATGCGCGGTAACTTGCGGGTGTGCGGGACCATCGAGCGGCCGGGCCTCACGGGGGACGTCGAAGCGCTGAATGGATCGGTAAACTACCTGAGCAAGGATTTTTCCATACAGTCGACTCACGTTCAGTTCAGCGATTGCTATTCAATCAGCCCGCGGGTCGAACTACTGGCATCGCTTACGGAGACTGTTCAGCGAGAGGAAGAAAAGGGCGGTGAAACTGAATATCATATCGACCTGCACGTCACCGCCGAGAGCGACGCAAAGCCCGGGATCTCACTAAAAAGCGATCCGCCGCTCGACGAGCGCGATATCGTCACACTGCTGACCTTCGGTATAACCAGCCGAGACGTCGAGGCGTTAAAAAGCGAGGATCTGGTCGGGCTTGGCGGAGAGATCCTCTCGCGTTCGCTGAAGCTGGACGAAAAGTTGCGAACCGTGTTTCCCTTTCCCCCCGAGATCATCCAGCCCAAGTACCTGCGCGTGCGCAGTCGCTATTCCAGCAGCACCGGCAGTGAACGCAGCGGAACGATTTCACCGCGCCTCGAGATCGGGGCCAGCCTGCGCTTCATCAGCGACGATCTCGAACTTGATTACGGCCGCTCTTTGTACGATGACGCCGATCAGAACCTGGACCTTACCTACCGCCTGTCGAAGAGGGTGTCCGCCCGGCTGCGCTGGGAAAACGATGCCGAACAGAACTCGCCGCTGGTGAACATGGGCAATCTCGGGTTGGATCTGAAGTTCCAGTGGGAGTGGTAGCGTGAAAGCGTGGCTGGCAATTTGCGTGATTTTCCTGGCCTGGAGCTTTCCGGCGCGGGCGGGGGAGCGGCAGCCCGAATCCTTCAGGGGGCGCCGGGTAGTATCGATCCATTTCGAAGGTGAGGGGCTGACCACGTCGGAGGGGCTAGGTTACGTCGAGGTTCGAGTCGGCGATCGGTTCTCGCCCAGGGCTATTCGCCGCTCAGTCAAGCTTCTTTATTACCTGGGGCTATTCGGGCAGGTGCGCGCGCTGGCCCGGGCCGAGGGTGACGGAGTAGGCCTGACTTTTGAACTGGTGAAAAAACGCAAGGTCCTCTCGGTTAACTTCCTGGGTAACGATGTGCTCGATGACGATGCCCTGCACA
This sequence comes from uncultured Myxococcales bacterium, assembly GCA_964513625.1. Lineage (GTDB taxonomy): Bacteria > Myxococcota > B64-G9 > B64-G9 > B64-G9 > DATKYQ01. The sequence continues at coordinate 118,918 of CAZENH010000010.1, forward strand.
GGTTGAGTCGCTTGGAGCGGGGCGACGAGTATGATCGTTGGAAAATGGAAGCGTCAGCTACGGATATTCTCGAACGCTACAGCCTGCGAGGTTATCGCCGCACGAGAGTGGTCTCGAAGGCCGAAGGGCCCGCCGACGGTGACGTCGACGTCAACTATTATTTCCAGGAAGGACCCCCGACTCGCGTCTCGCGCTTCTGGTTCAAGGGCAAACTGGCATTTGGCACCAGGCGTCTCAGGCGAGTGATGAAGATGGATAATGGCGATGTGCTCGATGGAACGGCTCTCAAGTTGGCAATCGGCCGGCTGCGAGATTTCTATCGCAGCCAGGGCTATCTCGAGGCGCGTATCAAGGAACCGAAGCTGGATTATGATCTGCGAGCCCTATGGGTTGTGGTACCGATCGAAATTTCCTCGGGACCGATTGTGTCATATCGATTCGAGGGCAACCATGTGTTGAATTCCAAGACACTCGGGAAAGAGATACTCTCCAGTAAAACAGCCGATTTCAATCCTTTCGTGCTGGATGACTTGAGCGAACGCCTGAGCAAGCTCTACCGGCGCCACGGATTCGCAAGAGCGAAGGTCGGCTACCGGGTCGAGCAAGACCCGGCAGTCAACCGCAAAGAAATCACCTTCACGATTACGGAAGGCAACCGGGTTGCGGTCAAAGATATCGATTTCGAGGGCAACACCGCCTTCAGCGACGCCAGGCTCCGCGCTTATATCTTTGACGCAATGCTGGATGCCATTCCTCAGTCACTCGTCAACCAGCCGATCGATCGCGGCGATCTTGATCCTCTCGGCGGCGGCATCACGGTGACGCAGCATATTGGAGGTGGAGCCGAGCGCCGCGTCGACCGGCCGCAGGGCTTCTTGTTCGAACTGGTGCCCGAGACGGTCTATCTGCGCGAGCCGTACGAAAAGGCGCTCGGAAAGATCGGCGATCTCTACCGCAGCCAGGGTTACCTGGAGGCACGTCTGGAACCCCCGTTGTTGTCCTATGACGCCGACGGTTCGAACCTGTATATCACGATCCCGATCCACGAGGGAATACAGACGCTGGTGGAGTCGGTTTCCTTCGAGGGCAACCAGTTTCTTTCGTCGCCGCAACTGTTAGATGTGGCCGCCCGATCCAGCGGCCCGGTTCGCCCTGGCGGACCGCTGGACCTGTACGGCGTCGAGCAGCTTAGGCTGGCGCTGGTCCGTACTTACGCGCACCAGGGGTATATCTACTGCCGGATCGGGCAGCGCATCGTCTACTCAGACGACCGCAGCCTGGCCGAGGTGGTCTACACGATCAACGAGGGCCCGCAGGTGAAAATCGGGCGCGTGCTCGTCAGGGGAAGTGTTCTGACGGATCCGGCCGTTTTCCGGCACAGCCTGACGCTGCACGCCGGAGGAGTTTTCTCGCCCGACCAGGCGGCGGCCAGCCGGGAGGCGCTTTACCAGCTCGAGATCTTTTCCGGTGTCGACATCAAGCTGCTCGATCCCGAAGTGCCCCGGGCCGAGAAGGACGTCGTCGTCTCGGTTCGCGAGCGCTTGCCGCATTCGATCTCCGTCAGCCCCGGAATATCATCGGCGGAGGGTGTGCGTCTGCAGCTGGGATACAGCCAGCGAAACCTGTTCGGCTACGCACTCGAATTCGTCGGACGCGCCAAGGTAAACTACCTGGTTTTCTACCCGCTCTACAGCCAGTGGGAGGATCGCTACAAGAAGATGTCATTCTTTGAAGGGCTCGAGGGGTTTGTGCTTGCCGGACTGCACTGGCCGCGGGCCTGGGCGCTGGACATGGACCTGGCCGCCAGGGTCGATCTGTTGGCACTCCAAGATCACGCCATTTCACATGATCTGACGAAGGTTTCAATTGTACCGGGTGTCGACCTGAAGTTGACCGACAACCTGTCGTTCAGCATGGAGTTCGAACTGGAGTACGACCGGCTGGGATGTATCGGAATCGAGTGCGGCGGTCCCACGCAAAAATACCTGCGTTACGACGAGGGCAGCCTGTTGCTGGGCGGGCTGCGCCCCAAGCTGTCATGGGACAAGCGCGACAACATTTTCAGCCCCCACTCGGGAGGCTTGCTGGCCATGCGGGCCGAACTGGCCGACAACCTGTTGCCCGACCGCGAGGTGTTGTACCTCAAGCTCGACGGCACTGCTTCCGGATACATTCCGCTGGGCCGCGAGGTGACGCTGGCCGTCCTGCTGCGCACGGGCTTCATTTTCAACCTGAGTGCCGAATCGAAGACACCCTCGCACAAGCTCTTCTGGCTGGGCGGGCGCAACTCGGTGCGCGGCTTCGAGGAGGAGGGACTGATCCCGGCCGATCAGCGAGATCCGGATCATCCGACTTCCGCCTGCGTATTCGTCGAAGAGGGCGGCCGGCAAAAGTGCGTATCATTGGGAGGCAACGCGCTCATTAATCTCAAAACCGAATTGCGATTCCCGTTGATTCCCGGCACGCTCCAGGGCGCCATTTTCGTGGACATGGGAAACCTGTGGATCAAGCCCTCCAACTTCAACCCCTTCGAACTGCGCCCGACGGCCGGCCTGGGAGTGCGCCTGGTGACCCCGGTAGGTCCGCTGGCCTTCGACCTGGCCTTCAACCTCGATCCGGACGCCTCCCGCGAAGAGGAGATCTGGGCCATACATTTCAATATCGGCGTGTTCTGATTCGAGCACTGTCGGCAAGGCTCTCGAGTATGCCGCGTGGTAACAGTGATTCGGAGTAGCCCGTCGCGTTGGTGGAGCCGGCACATACCAGGCGCTACTACGTTTGTGCAAAACCGCTGCACTGGCAAAGCCACTGCCGAACGAACCGCTGCGAAGCAGCGGGGGATCATAGCCTGGGGCTTTAGCCCCAGGTTACGTTGGGCAAATTTTCCATGCGCCCTGAAGGGGCGCTGCACCTACTTCGCAGCGATTCCAGTCCATACCTTGCGGCAATTCATTGAGGTGTACCCACTAACGAGGCACTTCTCGACCAGTACGACCACGCAGCCGCTATACAACGTCGTCGGCTGGACTAATCCGAATAGTAGGCCTGATAAGCGGCGCTGGCTTTTCGGACCGACCGGAGCTAGTATAAGCACTACCTCGGGTATATTAATTTCAGGGGAGGTCGTTATGTCCAAGAAAACTCTCTGGCTGTCGGTAACATTCTGTCTGTTTTGGACGTCTTGCTCGAGCGGGAACGGCAACAATCTGCAGGACATGCTGGACAATCTGAGCCAGGCGGATTCGTTCTTCTCGTTTCTTTTCACCAGCCAGGAGCCCAGCGGCCTCGGACTGTCTGTGGCGATACACGATCTCGAAGTCGATGATCCCTGCGGGTTCATGGCCAATAAAGGCGACAGCACAGCCGGTCTAGTTACTTTTTCATTGATGCGCATCGATCTGAATCACGCAGTTTCGGGAACATTTGCGATCGTATTTGAAGAACCCCAACAGGGACTGTATGCAGATGGCGACAACCTGGCCCTGGTGGGATTGACGCATGTCGACGATTGGCAGGCCAACTCCTTGATACGGGCGTCATCAGGAACACTGACAATCAGCGAGTGTCCCGAGTCGGTTTCCGACTGGAATTCGGGCAAGCAACTTACGGGTGAACTGGACGCGTTTTTCCCCGTTCATTCCAGCCGGGCCCTGGAGTGCACGGTCGTCCAGGGCCCCGATGTCCATTTAGAAAGCTGCACCTGCGTGGACGAGAACGGCAACCAGAGCCAGTGTGAAAACCACACTTCGGGAGAAGATTGTTGCTTGACGGCCTCCGAAGAAACCGTCGAGTTCAAGCTCTCCTTCCAGGCCGTACAATGCAAGGAATTCTGTGCCGTTGCAATCTCCGACGGACCACACCCGGCAGGGTATTCATGCGGGGATCTGCAATAGTTTGACGGAACTCTTCAGGGCACTACGTGGAAGTCGTAGTCGATATTCAGATCATCCATTTTTTTCCATAGATCGGACAGGTCGTTGTAGAGGATGATCATGTCGTGCAGCCGCCCGCGGGTGTCCATCACGTGCTTCTTGAAGACGGCCTCTTTCTTGAAGCCCAGTTGTTTGAGCATGGCGATGGCCTCGCTGTTATCGTCGCGGACCTCCGATTGGATCTTCTGAATGCCGCGCAAGACCGCCCTGTCGAACAACTCGCGCAGCAGAATATTGCCCAGGCCCTTCTTGCGCAGCTTGGGGTGGATTACCGCCCGAATCCTGGCGACGTGAAGCGACCAGCCGTGTCTTTCCGTGTGCAGCGTTGCGTCGGCCACCACGCGTTCGTGATCGTTTTCTTTCAGAATGGCAAGAATCGGCAGGACCTGGTCGTAGTCCAGGTTCAAACACCAGTTGTTGATTACCTCGATCTGACTGACGTCATGCTTGAAGAAACGACGATCCTTGGCCGGCAATGCCATGAAGAAGTTGTGCAGCCGATCGCGGTCGTCCTTGCGCATCGGTCGCAGCCAGATTTCCCGGCCGTCGTTGATCTCGACTTGCTTGGGATAATCTGAAAGATCCGTCAATCCTTCTCCCGCGAACATGCTTTCCTCCCGGCCTCTTGAAGCTAGGGCGTTACGAAAAACGAAACTGCCTCAGTTTTGGGCGCCCTCTTCGCCTGCTGTCAGCTTTCCTGGGATCTTGCAGTGTTGCGACCGACGATCTGCTCGATCAGTCGCATCGATTCCTCGTCGAAGTTGACGAACTCAATGCCCATCCCGGCCTGAATTTCCTCGTCAGCGGATCCCGGCGGGTTGGCTCTTACCACCTTGCCCAGGCCCTCGATCAACTTGGCCCCGTTACGTAAATAGAACTGCAAGTAGACCAGGCTGCCCTCTTCACGGACTTCGTCCGTTTTTATGAACATGCCTCCGATGCTTATATTTACCGAGTATTCCGAGAGAAAGTCGTCGAGGGTGTCGAAGCGGTACTGAATCAGAAGCGACAGCGGTACACGCGGATAGCGCCGACGGTCACTGCCTTTCGATTTGTCACTCATGTGCGCTCCCTTGTGGTCTTACGAACCGTGAACCAAAAGTGTATTCCATGCCGGATGTCCTGGTCAAGGGGCTGTTTTCTTTACAGCGCAGCCTGCGGAGCCTTAGAATGACGTTGATGGCGGCCGCGAGTGAAAGTGAAAAGGTTGGTATGCGCACGCTGACGATGGGCTCTCCCACCACGGCCGGTCTCAGTCGCCAGCGTTGCAGCCTGGTCGAAATCGAAGGGCCCGAGCCCGGCAAGATCCACGCCCTGGGGCCCGGTCGAACCGTGGTGGGCAAGAGCCCGGAATGCGACCTGGCCATCACCGACGTTACAGTCAGCCGCCAGCACTTCGAGATAGTCAACGACGGCCAGCGCTTTCTGGTTAAAGACATGGGCAGCACCAACGGCACGCGCCTGGACGGGGCAGAGGTCAAGGAGGCTTACCTGCGGCCGGGTATGCTGCTTGCGGCCGGCGAAGTGGTGTTGCGCTTCCAGACGGAATACGACCCGGTTCAGATTGCCCCCTCGAAGAAGGAATCTTTCGGCGGACTGCTGGGCCGTTCGCTGCGCATGCGCGAGATCTTCGCCATGCTGTCAAAACTGGCTCCGACCGAAGCGACCTTGTTGCTTCTGGGAAGCACCGGCACCGGCAAGGGGGCCGCTGTGAGAGCCTTGCACGAAAAGTCATCCAGGCGCCGCGGACCGCTGGTGGTGGTCGACTGCGGCGCCATTGCGCGTAACCTGATAGAGAGCGAGTTGTTTGGCCATGTCAAGGGTGCTTATACCGGCGCCAGCGGCCTGCGCAAGGGGGCGCTCGAGGTCAGCCGCGGTGGTACGTTGTTCATCGACGAGCTCGATGACTTGCCGCTCGACCTGCAGCCCAAGCTGCTAAGGGCGCTCGAGGAGCGCGTCTTCGTGCGTCTGGGGGCCAACCAGCCGATCAAGTTCGACGCCCGGGTGGTAGCGGCCAGTAAAAAAGATCTCTGGCAGGAAGTCGCCGCCGGGAGCTTCAGAGAGGATCTTTATTTTCGACTTTCGGTCGTGACGGTGCGCATGCCGCTGCTTCGGGAGCGCCCCGAGGATATCGAATTGTTGTTCGACAGCTTCACGGCCGGTACCGGCCTGAAGTTTTCCGATCTTTCACCCGAGGCGCAGGGCCGCTGGTTGAGCCACTCCTGGCCGGGTAACGTGCGTGAATTGCGCAACGCGGTCGAGCGCAGCCTGGCCCTCGATGGTGACGGCCTGGCCGGTGCCCTTTCAGGACCGACCCAGGCCCCGGGTGGGCAGGTGGGACTGCTTCCGGAATACATGCGGCCTTTCAAGGAGGCCAAGGAGAAACTTCTCGATGCCTTCGAGCGCGAGTACATCCAGCGCCTGATGGCGCGTTCCTCCGGAGGAGTGGCCGGAGCCGCGCGGCTGGCCGGAATTGACCGCAAGCATCTCTATAAGCTGATGGAGAAACACGGCCTGGGAAGATCGGACCTGAAGAAAAGCGGTTAGTGCTGTGTTATGCCGTGCATTATCAGTATTGACATGTGGCGGTGTGCCTGCTCAGATTGACGAAACGACGGATCACAGGGAGGCTCATGATGCGAAGCTGGACAATAACGGCGGTGCTTTTTGCTGTTGGGGTGCTGAGCGGCGGTTGCAGCGGCAGCAGCGGGGCGGAGATCTCGGTGGACGTGAACGTGCGCAACCTTTGCCAGAGCCCGGTCTCGGGCGAGATCGAAACCCGTTGCGTCGACGATTCGCAATGCGGTGGAGGATTCTGCTGGCGCGCCGATCCGCAGACCTGCACAGGCGACGACGACTGCCCGGGTAACGACAATCTGTGCAGCAACGGGCACTGCCAGCAAGCCTGCACCGACAACGCCACTTGCCAGGTCGGCTTTTTGTGCACAAACAATCTGTGCCAGAAGCGCGGCTTTTGCCGCAACTGTCAGACGGACGGCAACTGCGGCGCCGGGGAGAGTTGCGATCACGGCTGGTGCCACAAGGACTGTTCGGCGGACGCCGACTGCGCCGCGAGCGAGCACTGCAGCGGGGGACTGTGCCGCAAGCCGCGCATAGACGGAACCGATTTCAACATCTGCAACACAGGCAGCCAGGATCTCACGGTATACATCGATCAGACGAAGCTCTATGGCCAGTCCGACGCTTGCGCCTTTGCCAACTGGACTTGGTCTCCGGCCGACCAGGCCAGCGTCACTTTGGGCCCCGACGATTGCGGCTTGAACCTGCGGGTGGAGTTCGCCCCATCGGATATAGGCGACTACCACGCCTACATCGAAATCTACTCGAACGCGTCGAACAAGAACCCGATGCCGATTGTAGTCTATGGCCAGGCGGTCGAGGCCGCTTGCGAGGAATCGAAGGATGGAACTTGCGAGCCGGCCTGCTCCTTCACCGAAGAAGACGCCCAGAAACTGATAGACGCCAAGGACGATCCTGGGTGCTAGACACTTGTAGCAGCAAACGCGTTGCATTTGAGTCAAGTTTCACCGAAGGCTTCTGACACAACGTTTGCCAGTCTAGTGCCCCGTGGGCGCTAGCCCTGCTAGTTGACGCGGAACTCGAAATTTATTCTGCGACACTTATCACTGTGGCGCTGCCCCTGATTAAGCCAGTCCCGAGCAGTTTGCGGGGCTGATGACTGTGATTTTCTGAAGATCGCTACTCGGGCGCCATCAACTCGCACGAGAAATTGAAGGTGGCGAAGTAGCCGTTTGCGAACTTGAAGTTGCACTGGCCGGACATGCCCTTGTCGACTTCGTCACCGCCGCTCGATATCTTGCAATCGGTGCCATCAAACTCGGGCCACTGCTCACCGCCGCCCGGCCGGGTCAACTGGACGCGATCGAGAAACTCCTGCTCCTCGATGTGGATCCCCTCCACCCTGGTCAGCCCATCGGTATCGATGAAAATACGGGCGACCCAGGTTTGTCCGCCCCCCTCGAGATCGATCACGTAGTGAATGACTATTCCCGGGTTGGGGGGCGGATACAACTGACATTTTATCGTGGTATAGTGGCAGTCGATCAGCTCGCACTGGGAGCCGCAAATGCCCCCGCACTTGTCACCGCAGCTCAGCGTGAAAAGCGCCAGCACCAAAGAAAGCGAAACCAGGGCAGCTCGAATCATGGGTATCCTCCTTGTTGTCCGGCTATTCCCAGGTGCCCAGCTTGAACATCAGGTTCAAGCGGGTGACGCCGGCGCCGCTGTCGTACCAGGTCAGATGATAAGCGATGCCGATTCGCCCGTCGGGCAGCACCGCCGCCGAGGCCTGCATTCCGTCGAAGGCGTTCGAATCTTCGGAGACGACGCTCTTTTTCCACTTGGCCTGGGTGGTCAGCTCGTCCGGGTAGCTGCCGGTGAAATAAGCGTACAGCAGCGCGTCCTGGTTGCGGTTGCAGTTCAAGGCGCCCGGGCTGTAATCGCTGCAGCGGTAGTAGGCGATGCCCGGCTGGCCGGTCTGCGGGTCGACGATGATCGAGGGGTACATGCCGGTGGCCTCGCGCGAGTCGACCAGTCCCTTGGTCCAGCTCAGGCCGTCGGTGGAGTGGGCGATCATCAGGTTTTTCTCTTCGGCGTCGAAATAGGCCACCAGGTAACGGCCGTCCGGTCCTATGGCCAGCGAGATCGAGTTCTCGGGCAGGCCGTCTATCGTGTCGATTACCACCGAGCAACGGTTGCCGATGCACTGTCGCGGGGCGGGGCAGTTCGAGTCGGTCACGCAGGTGCAGAAGTTGCTCGAGCAGGCTTGGCCGAGCTCGCAGTCATCGTTGGTCGTGCAGGCCTTAGGCTCGGTATAGTCGGCCCAGGGGTGCGTTGCGAAGTTGATCATCCCGTACTTGCCGGTGTAGTAGGCGACGGCCGGCTCGTTGTCGGGACCGAAGGCCAGAGAGGGGAAGTTGGCAGCTCCCCTGGCCAGGTCGATCCACTCATGGCCCCAGCCGCCCCCCGAAGAGAAAGCGTACTCGAGATCCGAAGAATCGCTGGCTTCCTTGGTATAGCCGTTGTGAATGTCACGGTAGACCAGGCCGACGGTGCCGTCCGGCGCCTTGGCCAGGCACGACCACAGGCCGACAACGTCTCCGAAGTCGCAGATACCCTGCATCTTGGGACAGTCGGCCCCGGCAGCGGCCTCGTTGGAGACCGCCACCGCCGCCTGCTCGGTCCAACTGCCGGGGCCGTTACGCCGTGCAACCATGGCGTCGGTGCCTCCGCAGACCTGCAGGCCGCCGGCAGGTGTACCGCCCAGGTAGGCGATCAACGGGGTGTCGCCGTCGAAGGCGATCGAAATGCCGGTTTGCATGACCGAGGCGACCGTGGCCACGTCCTCGTGCTGCCAGGTGTCGCCCGTAGACCAGGCGTAGCGCACCTGGTCCTGCAGCACCTCGGTCGCCGGACCGCCCAGGATGGGAGTGGTGCACTCGCCGACGCAGGCGTTGTAGTTGCAAGTCATCGAGGCGATCGGGCAGTCGCCGTCGATGTCGCAGTGCAGGTTCTTGAAGTAGGCGATGGCGAAGTTCTGGCCGTCGGGCATGGCCGCTATGCGCAGCTGGCTGCCGGCCTGGTCGAGATCGACCTCGACGTTGGTCGACCAGCTCAGCGTCTTTGGCTGAATCTCGTCGCCTACGCCGGCATCGCCGTCGGCGTCTACATTGTTGCCGTCGTGATCGCTGCCGTTTTGTGAGCCCGAGCACGCGGCCAACGCAAGAGACAGCCACAAGAACGAGAACATCAGGATCCAACGTGGCACGCGGCGCATGGCATACCTCCATGGTTTGTTTATTGACATATTAGCCTCCAGCAGCCGGGATGGTCAATGTTGGAAAAAATATCATGCAATATTTCTGCCAAGCGGTCATTGACAGCTCGAATACCCGGGAGCATGATGGGCGGTGCAACAGAAATGGCCTGCAGGGGATTGCGATGACCAGGTTTGCCGGCAAGCACACATTGCTGACTTCTCGTGACGGCGAGTCACACACCATGGCTTACTTCAAGTTCAAGCTGGTGGTGGTCGAGGGACCAGAGCAGGGGCGCGAGTTCATCATGGATCGGGATATTGTCCGGGTGGGATCGAGCCGCAGCAACGACCTGGCGATCGAGGACGAGACCGTCTCGCGCAACCACTTCGAGATCAGGGTGACGGAGGGCGGTCACTTGATCAGAGATCTGAAGAGCACCAACGGCACCGACGTCGAGGGCTGCCGGATCGTCGAGGCCTACCTGCATCCGGGCGCCCGAATCGGGGCCGGGGAAGTGGTCTTGCTGTTCCAGCCCATGCGCGAGAAGGTCGAGGTGCCGCTCAGCCCGCACAATTCGTATGGCCGCATGCTGGGACGCAGTCTGAAGATGCGCGCCCTGTTTCACATGGCCGACAGGGTGGCCTCAAAGGATACGACCGTCCTGATAACCGGCGAAACCGGAACGGGCAAGGGTTTGCTTGCCGAAGAGGTTCAACTCGCAAGCCCGCGCTCGGACAAGCCTTTCGTAGTAATAGATTGCGCCACCATCCCTACTCACCTTATGGAAACCGAACTGTTCGGGCACGTCAAGGGAGCCTTCACCGGCGCGGTGAGTTCCAGGAAGGGCGCCTTCGAGGAAGCCGACCATGGCACCATCTTCTTCGACGAGATCGGCGAGCTGCCGCTCTCGCTGCAGCCGAAACTGTTGCGGGTGCTCGAAAACCGCGAAGTGAAACGAGTCGGACGTACCGAGAGCCAGCCAGTCGACGTGAGGATCATCGCAGCCACAAATCGCGACCTGAGAGCGGAAGTCGAGGCCGGCCGCTTTCGCGAGGACCTCTTCTTTCGACTGGGCGTGTTCGAACTGAAGATCCCGCCGCTTCGGGAACGCAAGGATGACATCGCCTTTTTGGCCAAGGATTTCTTGCGCACTTTAACCGGCGAGAAGGGGCGTCGCTTCGGCGACGACGCCATTCGTTTCCTCGGTAGTCACGATTGGCCGGGCAATGTAAGGGAACTTCGGAACGTGGTCGAACGCGTTGTACACCTGGTGGACGAGAACGTTATAGACGCCCCGAGCATGATGTCGACCTCGATAACAGGGGTGGGCCCAGCGCCTGACAGTGGAAGCTGGGGAGGGCTGGGCAAGTATTCGTTCCAGAAGGCCCGGGAGATTGCCGAGCGCGATTACCTGGTCGACCTGCTGAGAAGGCATGGTTTCAATGTCAGCTCCGCGGCCCGGACGGCCGATATTCATAGGCAGAGCCTGCACCGTCTTCTTCGCAAGCACGGGATCAAGGCCTCCGAGCTTGGCGGAGATTGTGAAACCTGACGGCGACACCGTAACTCACCGGAATATATAATAACAGCTAATATTTGGACTCCACCAGGTTCCTGCCGGGAGTTTTTCTGTGCCAAACTGTCTCTGAAATGTTTCATAATCGTGCCCTGACTTTTTCGGCAATCGACATTTTCTCTATTTTCCCGGGATGTTGCGAGCGGCATGGCCTCGTGGCCCGTATCTTGCGTTTATTTCCGAGTGGATAGGGAAAGGAGGCTCGAAATGAAAACCGGATTGTTGGTAAGCGTGAGTATGGCGGTATTTCTTGCCCTGGCCGGTACGGTATGGGCCCAGGCGCCGGGCGAGTGCACCGGCGGAATGTGCGGCACTCCAGATGAGTCGGGAGGCTCTCCCTGCACCGACGGGGTGTGTTCGGGCTGCGGATGCGGTTGCGGCTCGATTCTGATCGCCAACACCGATCTTGGCGACACCTATCAGTACGCGGACGATTTCGACGAGGACGGCATCGAAGACGACTACGACAACTGCCCCTTCGTACCCAACCGTGACCAGGCCGACTCCGACGGCGATGAAAAGGGTGACAGTTGCGACAACTGTGTCGAGGTGGCCAACGAATTCCAACTCGATGCAGACGGGGACATGCAAGGCGATGCATGTGATGCCGACATAGACGGCGACAGCGTGGCCAATGCGCAGGACAACTGCCCGTATGTTCCCAACCTTACCCAGACCGACACCGACAGCGACCTCACCGGCGACGCCTGCGACAGCGACATTGATAACGACGGCTGGTTGAACATCGAGGACAACTGCCCGTTCGTCTCGAATCCCAGCCAGCTCGACAGCGACCCGAATCATTTCGGAGACGCTTGCAACAGTGATCAGGACAACGACGGAGTGCAGGATTTCGTGGACAACTGTCCACAGGTGCAAAACCCCGACCAGGCCAACGCCGACGGCGACCTGATGGGCGATGCCTGTGACGCCGACATGGACGACGACGGGCTTCTGAACGTGCTCGATAACTGTCCGCGGGTGAACAACGGTGACCAGGTCGATATGGACCGCGACGGCAGCGGTGACGTCTGTGACCTGGACGGGTTCTGCTACGTGGTCGACAAGTTGAACGCCTGTCTGGATCCGGCGAGCGCCTTTTCTGTGTATGCCGGAGCCGACAAGAGAGTGCAGACGGGAGAAAAGTTGCCATTGCTGGTTTGGGCCAACCGGCGCAACAGGGCCATCGAGTACGAGTGGACGATCGTTGATCGCCCGGAAGGCTCACACGCTACCATTGATCACCCGCGTGGTTCTGCGACGCTGTCGACGCCTTATAACTACCACTACAAGAAAGGTCGCATGGTGCGCTTCACTCCCGACCAACCGGGTAACTACGTCTTCAAGCTGAGTGCCAGGTTGGTGTTTGTAGACGACCTCTACCCGGATAAGCAACTGGCAAGCGCCAGGCTTGCGCTGGTAGCGGAAGGCGACCCGCAGGGAATGGGCTGCTCGACCAGCGGCACCGGCGGCCAGGCCGGCTTCTGGATGCTGATCGGACTAGGACTCTTGCTCGGGCGTAAAAGACAATAAACACAAAATCTTACAGTCACGATCTGACTTTTTGGCCCGCAGGGCAACCCCCTGCGGGTTTTTCTATTGAAGCATCTCGGTTACACGCAACTCCTTGAAAAATAAACGATGAGATCAACATGCAAGTTTTTTCCGCCCTGTTCTGCACGGATCTGAAACAATACGGTTTCAGTTTGTGGTTTGGAGTATGCCCCACTATGTATTAATATTCTTATAATACATACGCTTATAAAATATTTAGCCGATTGGCATGTCCTGTGCATTTACAATGCGCAGGGATACCTGGAAAGGAGGCTTTAGATGAAAAAGTTATTGTTTGTAGCGGTGGTTGCGAGTGTGGCGCTGATGTTCTCTTTGCCGGCTTTAGCCCAGGCGCCGGGCGAGTGTACCGGAGGATTGTGCGGCACGCCTGACGAGTCGGGTGGCGGGGGCTGCGGCTGCGGCTGCGGTTGCGGCTCGATTCTGATCGCCAACACAGATCTTGGTGACACCTATCAGTACGCGGACGATTTCGACGAGGACGGCATCGAGGACGACTACGACAACTGCCCCTTCGTGCCCAACCGTGACCAGGCCGACTCCGACGGCGACGAAAAGGGCGACGCCTGTGACAACTGTGCCGATGTGGCCAACGAGTTCCAACTGGATGCCGACGGCGACATGCTAGGCGACGCATGTGATGCCGACATCGACGGCGACAGCGTGGCCAACGCGCAGGACAACTGCCCGTACGTTCCCAACCTGACGCAGACCGACACCGACAGCGACCTCACCGGCGACGCCTGCGACAGCGACATCGACAACGACGGTTGGTTGAACATCGAGGACAACTGCCCGTTCGTCAGCAACCCCGACCAGCTCGACACCGACCCGAATCATTTCGGAGACGCCTGCAACAGTGACCAGGACAACGACGGGGTGCAGGACTTCGTGGACAACTGTCCCCAGGTGCAAAACCCCGACCAGGCCAACGCCGACGGTGACCTGATGGGCGATGCCTGCGACGCCGACATGGACGACGACGGGCTTCTGAACGTGCTCGACAACTGCCCGCGGGTGACAAACGGCGACCAAATCGATATGGATCGCGACGGCAGCGGTGACGTCTGCGACGCCAACGGGTTCTGCTACGTTGTCGACAGTCTCTCGGCCTGTCTGGACCCCGCAAGCGCCTTTTCGGTCTACGCCGGAGCCGACAGGCCGGCCCAGACAGGTGAAAGCCTGCCGCTCCTTTTGTGGGCCAACCGCATGAACCGGGCCATGGAGTACGAGTGGACGATCGTCGGTCGCCCTGACGGCTCGCACGCCAGCATCGATCATCCGCGAGGCTCGACGACTCTATCGACGCCTTACAACTACCACTACAAGAAGGGGCGCATGGTGCGCTTTACTCCCGACCAGCCGGGAAACTACGTAATCAAGCTCAGCGCCAGGCTGGTTTTCACCGACGACCTCTACCCCGACAAGCAAGTGGCCAGCACCCAGTTCACCCTGACCGCAAAAGGCGACCCGCAAGGAGCCGGCTGCTCGACCAGCGGGGCGGGCAGTTTATCAGGCTTGTGGCTGCTGCTAGCCGGCCTGGGCCTGGCGTTTTGCCGCCGCCGGTAGAATCTGACAAGGCTCATCGCAAGACAATCTTGAGAAGAGGGCCCCCGCCGGGGTCCTCTTTTTTATGAAATTCATGAAAAAAATGCATAACGTGTCTCCAGTGCGCTTCACGTCGCCGGCGAAACGACGGCCCCTTTTTTGAGTGTTCGAGAAAGCATAACAAGTTCGGAATGTTGGCTGATGACAAGTTTGGGCTACTGGCACGGAACTTGAATCTCCTGATCCCCTGTTGATTTGCTTATTTTGGCAAGCGGGTAGATAATATCTATCATTTGTTTCGGCCGACTAAGTCGGGAGGTTAGCATGCGCGCAACAAGACAGGGTCATTGGTGGTTGGTGCTTTCGTTGTTGGTAGTTGCCGCTGGTTTTCTGGCTTGCACCGATACGGACGTAGAGGTGACCGAAACCATCGAAACCGCAGAGGTCGACGATCAGCTCTTGATCAGGGGTGAAGTGTGTACAGACCCGCCGGAGGATTCGGACTTTCCGGTCAAGATCATGTTCATCATCGACGCCTCCGGAAGCATGCAGCAGACCGACGAGGGAATGCAGCGGGTCGAAGCCGTGC
This sequence comes from uncultured Myxococcales bacterium, assembly GCA_964513625.1. Lineage (GTDB taxonomy): Bacteria > Myxococcota > B64-G9 > B64-G9 > B64-G9 > DATKYQ01. Next base: position 133,936 of record CAZENH010000010.1, read on the forward strand.
GCCAGGTAGTCAGGCGTTACGCCAACAATCCCCAGGTGAGCTTCGATATCATCAAGTTCAACGGCCGCGTTGCCGTGTTGACCCAGGGCTTCGAGCATCTGTCGGGAAACGAAGCCGGCGTTTTCGGCCCTCAGGGTCTGCAAGAGGCCGATTCGATGACCGACTACCAGGGCGCTTTAGGTGTCGCCTATCAGGAGCTACTGGGCGACATGATGAAGGTTTCGGACGGGGACGGCGGCCTGCCCGAGTTGACCCGAACCAAATACGTTGTGATCTTCTTCTCTGACGGCACGCCCGATCCGGTTTGCTTCGGTTGCGTGACCGACCCGCCGGATCATCCCCGCTACCTGCCGGAGTGCACCGGTGGGGCCGGCACGACCATGTGCTGTAACGACGATTTGCACGTGGTCTGCACGCTGATGGACGAGATCGTGCTCGATCTGGACTACCTTGAACCGGGCATGTTCCCGATGCTCGAGGGCGGCACCGACTACAATCACAACTACCAGATTTTCCAGCTGGTGGACGCCATAATGGATCTCAAAGACACCTTCCATGTCGGCGAGATGCGTTTCCACACGGCCTTTCTCTACTGTCGCGACCAGTTCGGCAACCCAACCTCGGCGCTGTGCGCGGCGGCCGAGGCGGCCTACAACTTGGACCCCGATCGCGGCCGGGCCTTGCTTCGGGAAATGTCCAAGCGCGGCAACGGCACTTTCCGCGACTTCACCTCGGGCCAGGACATCAACTTTCTGAAAATCGACTACACCTCGATCAAGCGCTCGTATTCGGCCAAGAACATGATCGTCACCAACGTCGAAGCCTTTCCGAAAAACGATCACTTCGCGCCCGATTCGGACGGGGACGGAATCGACGATTCCAGCGAAATGCGAAACGGCACGGATCCGCTCAAGCGAGATACCGACGCCGACGGCTACCAGGATTTCGTCGAGCAGCAGAAGCTCAGCTCGGGCTTCGACCCGCTGCGGCCCGACCGGCCGGACGAGCCCTGCGTCGATCAGCAGGATTCGGACGGCGACGGGCTGCGTTATTGCGAGGAGGCTCTTTACGGCACCAATGACAAGCTGGCCGACAGCGACGCCGACGGTTTTCCGGACCTGATGGAAATCCGCATGGGAATGGATCCCCTGCGACGCGACGGCGACGAGGACCTCGATTCGGACGGCCAGCGCAACGCCGACGAACTGCTGTTTCACTCCCATGCCGGCCGATCCGACGAGGCCCTGTGGTCGGATCATCGTTACTGGTACGAGATGTGGCCGTTGGAAAGTAACTTCGACGACCGGCAGTGTTACGGGTTTGAGATCAGGCATATCACGCTGGTCACCACCGAGGATCGCAACGGTCCCGGAACACGGGGATTCAACGACGTGCTGATCTGGTTCGACCAGGCTTCCTACGACGATCCGCTCGATCCGGGCAACTTCAAGGTCGCCTGCGTGCGTGCGCAGTACATCGAACCCGATTACAAGATTCCCATCGGCGGCGAAATCGACGTTACCAACGACGACTTTGTCGAGCCCGAAACGCTCGACCTGGGCTTCTCGGGGTCGAGCTGTGTCACCGGCGACAAGTGAGCAAGTACGAATCACAGCCCGTGGAGGGTCTCTCATGAGATTCCATTGTCTGCGCTCGGCCGTTCTGGTTTGCATGGCTGCCTTTCTGCCTTTAGGCGGCGTATCCTGCACGGATGCCGACATTTTCGAGACACCAGGCCTGGGCAGCGGGTCGCATGACAATAAGCTCAAGGTCACGGGCTCATTTTGCACCGAGCATCCCGACGAACTTAAATTCCCGGTCAAGATCATGTTCATCATCGATTGCTCGCAGAGCATGAACGTCACCGACCCCCCTCCGACCCCCAACGACTATCCGGGACGGGTCAAGGCCGTCTGGGACGTGATTCAGCAGTTCCGCTACGACCCGGGCGTCTCATACGCCGTCTTGCGCTTCGAGGCGGCCGCCAACGTGGCCACTCAGGCGGACACCAACGGCGACGGCATCGCCGACATGTTCGGCTTCGTCAGCGATCTGCCTTCACTGCTTCGGGCGCTGAACTCGCTGATCTCGGCCGGCGGCAACACCAGCTACCAGGCCGCCCTGGGACTGGCCGAGGCGACTCTGGCCATGGACATGAGCACCACCACTGTAGACGAGCGCTCGCGAACCAAGTACGTGGTCATATTCCTGTCCGACGGTCTGCCCTATCCGCAGGATTTCGAAGAGGAGATCAACACGCCGGCCAGCATCCGCCGGGCGCTGCGCGAGATGATGAACCTGCCCAAGCGCTTCGACATCTCCGATTTCACTTTTCACACTGCCTATCTCTCGGTCGACACACCCATCTATGTCAAGGAGCAGGCCGAGGCGCTCTTGAAAGACATGGCCGTGATCGGCGGCGGCACTTATCGCAACTTCGAAAACGGCGAGGAAATCAACTTTCTCGATATCGACTACACCTCGATCAAGCGCATGTACTCTCTCAAGGACAACGCCTTCTTGGTGGCCAATGAAAACGCCCAACCGGCCTGGTCCAGAAGCGAATCGATCGACACCGACGGAGACGGTCTGATCGACTTGCTCGAGGAAGAGTTGGGTACGTCTATCGGTTCCCGGGACACAGACGGGGACGGGTTCAACGATCTGCTGGAGTACAACCTGCGCCGCTCGGGCTTCGACCCGCTCGACCCGGATGACGCCGACTGCTCGCTGGCGCTGGACAGGCTCGACCGGGACGGCGACAGCCTGCTCGATTGCGAGGAGCGTTTCATCGGCACCAGTCCCGAGCTTTTCGACACCGATGCCGACGGCCTGCCCGACCCGCTGGAGATCAGGGGCGGCACCAACCCCGTCTGGGCGGATTCCACGGTCGACATGGATTTCGACGGCTCGCCCAACGGCTCCGAGCTGGCCTGGCACACCGATCCGGGGCTGGACGACGCTGCCCGTTTTTCCAAGCTTGCTTATCGTTACAAGCTCAGTCGCCGGCCGGGGACTTTCGAAAGCCGCGCCTGCTACGATTTCAGCGTAGACAACATCACCCTGGTTGGCACGCAGCCCAGGAGCCCGGGAGAGCCGGAAGGCTTCAACGATGTGATGGTCTATATGGGCCAGGTTCCCCAGGACGATCCGGAAGATTACGGGACATTCCGGGTGGCCTGCGCCAGGACCCGCTACATCCCGCGCTATCCCGAGCCGGACATAAAGTATCCCCCGAGCGGCACCGTCAAATTCGAGCAGAAAGACTTCAAGCGCCCGGTGGCCACCCGCTGCGGCAACGACCTCGATTGCCCGCATCATGTCTGTGATCCCAACCTGCACGTCTGCCTGGCCCCCCTGGGAGACAAGTGCGACGACCAGACGGCCTGTCCGAACTTCGCCTGCGCCGACATTGACGCGACCACCGGGGTTGGTAGCTGCAGTTTTCCGGTTAAGGTTAGTTGCCTGACCAATGACGACTGTCCGCCCTATCCCGTCCATCCCGACACCTTGACCTGCATGGACCCGACTCATGCCGCGCCCGACCCGATCAGCGGCGCCTGCCCGCTGCGCGAGTGTGTTCCACAGTACTTCACCTGCTCGGCCACCAAGCCCTGCGCCCCGGACGGAGACAGTAATCCGGACAACGATCCGGAATGCCTGAACAACCTGTGCCGTTCGCCCTGCGCCGACGCCGGCGACTGCAACCCGGGTGAGACCTGCGAGGCGGACGCCGACTCGGACTACCCGCAGTGCCAGGCGCCTGCCGACTGTCCGCTGTCCGGGATGGAGTGCGATGGTGGGCGCTGCATGGACATTTGCACCGTCGATAGCGACTGTCCGGACACGGGCGATATCTGCGAAACCGGGCTGTGCGTAAGGCGCCATTGCGTCGATCACCACGGCGGCTCGTGCGCCGGCGTGGCCTGCGTCAGCGACGCCGATTGCCCGCTGCAGCCCTGCGACCCGGAGGTGGGTCGCTGCCTGACACAGCCCTGTCTCGACTCGCGCGAGTGCGAGCACCAGAAATGCGAGCTGGTTCTGGGCTTTTGCCTGGGTACCGAATGCACGGAGGACGCCGATTGCCGGGGCGAAAGGGGATACACCTGCAACGAGGTGATCGGCGATCCCTGCGACCGGGATATCGACTGCCCAGTAGATTTTTGCACCCAGGAGAGGCACCAGTGTTTCCTGAGCGGGGGGAATTGCACCGACAACACCGATTGCGCGGGCAACATGTGCAGCGTGCGTCTGTTGACCGCCTGTTTGACCGCGGCCGATTGTCCGGGCGGGGCTGCTTGCACCAATGAAGTCTGTGTCGGAAGTTGCACTATGGGCGGAGGCGGCACCTGCAGCTCCGACCTGGATTGCAGCCCCAACTACTGCCAGACCTACTATGTTTGCGAAAACGACCCGACTCAGGGCTGCACGACCTCGCTGGATTGTCCGCAGACCTTCTGCCGGGCCGATGGGGTGTGCCTCAACGACACCAGTGTAACCTGCAACCCGGCCAGCGAGAACATCGACAACGTCTGCCAGGTAGGCATGTGCGCTCGTAACAACGACATGGGCAACTGCGATACAATTGGTCGGGAATCTTGCTCGACCAGCGCCGACTGTCCCAACTACGCCTGCAACATGTCCACCGGCCAGTGCCATTATCCCTCCGAGATATCCTGCACCACCGCGGCCGACTGTCCTGAGGCGGGCATGCAGTGCGACGTGACCGGTTTCTGCGTCAAGTTTTGCAACTCGGATTCCGAGTGCCCCCAGGCACGCTGCCAGGGGCATTGCGTGCCGGCCGATCCAGCCGATCGTTTCCGCTGCATGGACTGGTTCGACCCCGACCGCGACTGCAAGGTGTTCGGGGTGAGCGGGAGCCCGGCCGGCCCGTAGCGCCGGACGGTAGACGATAAATGAACTCAAATTTGCAAACCAATAACGGGGACCAAGCGATGATCGAGAAAAAAAGTTCTTTCCCGTGGGTCTTTTTGATGGGGCTGGTTTTCCTGTTCTCGGGCTGCGGAGGAACGCAGGAAGGGTACGACGCAGGAAAAGACGGCTCGGACGGCGGGATCGACGATTGCCAGCGGGACAACTCGCAAAAGGGCAACGTCACCGAGGAATGGAAACTTACTCCGGGCGGCGAGGCCAAGAGCGGCTACATCTGCCCCCGCCAGGACGTCGATCACTACTGGTTCGAGGTCAGCGCTCCGCGCACCATCGTCAGGGTGAGCCTTTCGAACAACGTCGCTCTTTCTCCGGTCGATCTGTGTTACGACATCTTTCTCCAGGGTTCGGACATTCGCCGGGGCGGGCTGTGCGATTCGGACGGCATGGACGGCATCACCGAGTTGACGGGCACCCACTACCTCGAGGAGGCGGGCACATACTTCCTCGAGGTGCGCGACGAGGGCGGCGACGACGAAGACCCGCGCCTGCTCGACAACTACATGCTGTCTATCGAACTGGTCCCCGACAAGGACAACTACGAGACCAACGACACGGCCGACCAGGCCAAGCAACTCGGGTCAGACCAGGGTTATATCTCGTACCTCGGAGACCGTGACTGGTTCAAGCTGACGACCTCGAGCGCCGGGCAGATCCTGGTTCTCGATCTCAGCAACGACACCCAGACCCCGGTCGACCTGCGCTACGAGGTGTTCATGCCCGACAAGACCACCCCGATAAACGCAGGCCAGGACGACGACGGGATGCGCGATACGACCAGCCTGCACGATGTGCTGGCGCTGCCCGAGGCGGGCACTTACTACGTTCTGATAACAGATGTCGGCGATGACGATTCGGACACCGAGGTGGGCTACACGCTGACTCTCTCGACCCAAAACAATCCCGATCCGCGTGACCAGTCGGACAACAACAACCACTGGGAGGACGCGACTTCAGTAAACAGCGGCCAGACCATATCGGACGGCTACCTGGCCACGCGCGGGGACGAAGACTGGTACGTGATTACCTCACCTGGAACCAGCGACAGCAACCCGGCCTTGCTCGAAATCGATCTCCAGGTAGCTTCCGCCAGCCCGCTGATCCCGGCCGTCGACCTGATCGTGGCCGATCCCAACACCCCTTGCAACACCGGCGACGACTGCGGCTACCTGGTCTGGACCTGCGGCGGCTGCGACATGGTCGACCAGTGCCTTGACGCCCAGTGCCCGTCGCACGAGTGCGACAAGATCCAGGGAAAGTGCACCGGTTCGGGCAAGTGCATTGACGGCGGTTCGGGCATGGGCTGCGGCATCCGCAGCCTGGTGATGCACGGGCCCGACTTCGGCGTTTCGGGTAACTCAAAGCACCTGCACACCGTAGCTCCGATGTACGGATCGCGCTACTACCTGATGGTGCGCGACTACCAGGCCCGGCACATCGATATCCAGAATTCATATAGTTTCACGGCCACTGTCCACCCCGAACTGGACACCCACGAGTCGCCGCCCAACGGCCTCTACCTGCCCTACATCACCGGCGATCAGGAAGACGCCACCCGCTCCTGGAACAAGAGCATGGCCTCGACCATCAGCTGCACCGACAGCGGCAGCGAGATCACCTGCGGGCCGATCGAGGGCTACATATCTTTCCGCGGCGATCAGGATTGGTACAAGCTGGTGCTTTCCGGGCAGAACTACACCGTGCCCAAGGAGGCCGAGAGCGACCCTGCCACAATGGGGGAAAGCGTCGATTTCAACCTGATGTGGGACTGGAGTTTCTCGGGCTCGGGCATGAACCTGGGCTACGTGGTCATGCGCGGCAATGACGAGATGGGCCCCGAGCTGGGCTCGGGCTCGGGTTCGTGGGGCGACGGCGCGGGTCAGTGCTCGTACCTGTGCGGCGAATACCACTTGCCGACCACGCTCTACCTGTGGGTGTTCACGCCCGATTTCAAGAAGTACGATTACCAGCACCCCTATAACCTGACTATCCGGGCGGTGCGCGGAGTGTGCCCGGATAACTGCGGCTACTGCCTGAGTTGCCCATACATGTGCCCCAACAGCCGTAACCCCGATCCACAGTGTATCTGAGGGCGAAGGAGGGTCGATTATGAAAATCCGTGCCCTATCGAGGAATCTTGCCTGGGCATGCCTGTTGCCCTGCCTGGCCGTGGCCGCGGGTTCTTGCACCGACACCAACATTTACCACAAGACCCTCGAGCCCAACGTTCCCAACAAGGTGACCATCTCGGGATCGGTCTGCACCGACGACCCGGCCCAGCGCCAGTTCCCGGTCAAGATCATGTTCCTGGTTGATACCTACGGCGACCCTCAACAGCAGCGCCAGTACGCGGTCGAGGACATCGTCAACCGCTACGTGGCTTCGGACAACTACACTTTCGCCATCATCAAGTTCGCAGGAGAAGTCAAGCAGCTGACCGAGGGCTACACCAAGAACATGGCCATCGTCAAGGAGGCCACCGCCGACCTGGGCTTCGGATCCGGCAGTTGTGTCTCAGGGCAGTGCCGTGATTGGCTGGGGGCTCTAAGCCTGGCCAACAGCGTCTTTACCGGCGACCTGTTGACCACCAACCCGGGCACCCGCTCGCGAACGCGCTACGTGTTCATCTTCGTGGCCGGGGGGCCGCCCGACCCGGCGCTGGGGGCAACCGCCGACGGCTGCGACGAGAAGTGCCGCCTGTTGCGGGCGGTGGATGAGATGGTCGAGTTCGGCACGGACAACGGGGCTGCCGAGGTCGCCTTTCACACGATCCAGGTTGACAGCATCCCGGGCGAGTGTGTGGGCACCGCCGATCCGCACTACTGCAACTCGACCACGCCCTGCCCGGCCAACTGCGCCGGTGACGAAAGCTGCGAACTGCCCCAGAGGCTTTGTGGAGATGATCGCTCGATCGCCTGCAGCGACGGCGATGCCTTCTGCTCTTCCTCTGGACTGGGCTCCTGCACCTCGGAGTGGCTGTGTGACGGCGATTATGCAACCGGCTGCGACGGAGACTCTATTTGCTCGAGCCAGGGCGCCGGGCGTTGCGACTTTGTCAGGGTCTGCAGCAACGACGTGAGCAAGGACTGTGTGCGCGACGACGAGTGCTGCCCGAGCTACCCATGCAATGACCCCGCTGCCGCCGACAATGACCATACCTCGGAATTGCTGACCGCCATGGCCTTCAAGGGCCACGGCAAGTACATTCGCTTCTCGCTTTTCGCCCAGCTCAATTTCTGGGGGCTCGATTTTGACACAACCGAGAGCGTCTTCGTCAAAAAGGCTTTCTTCGTGACCAACGCCAACGTCAAGTCGCTCGGGGGCAAGGCCCTGGCCGACAGCGACGGAGACGGCCTGAGCGACGTCGAGGAGGAATGTTACGGGGAGATGCTGAGCGGCGAGTGTCAGATTCTCTCGCGCTGTCACTGCCAGCTCGATGTCTGGAGCCAGGCCAACCCCATGGGAACCGACACCGATCCCACCCTGGCGGACACCGACGGTGATGGGCTGGATGACCTGCTGGAGCAGCAATTCGCAACCGTCAACCTCAACCCGCTGCGCATGGATCTGCCGCAAGCCTGCTACGGGCTGGAGTTTCCATACAAAGATCGCGACGGTGACGGACTCAACGATTGCGAGGAAAAGCTGATCGGCACCGATCCTTCGCTTTTCGACTCCGATCGCGACGGCTACCCGGACCTGGTGGAGTTCAAGGCTGGCACCAACTACATGCAGCCCGATCATCTCAAGGACACCGACATGGACGGGTTGAATAACGGCGAGGAGATCGAGATCCACCTCGATCCGCAATCCAATGACACCAAGGCCCGTTCGGGCGAGGCGTATCGCTACAAGGTGATCGACGAAGGGCTGCGAGTGGTGCCCTACGTCAGCCAGCCGCACCTGCTTTCGGGCCTGGATTTGACGGACGTTTCGGGGCGCTCGACTCCGGGCGCCTGGACGATCTATTACTACCCGGCAGGGACGCGCCGCCCGGACGGCAGCGTGCGCGACGTGCCGACGGTTGCCTGGGGCGATCCTTCTGGCGGCCTACCGGGCCTGGAGGTCGACATTCCAGGAAGCGGAACCTACATAGCCTACTCGTCCTGTTCGTGCGTCAAGGAGTGCAGTCCGGCCTGCATACCAGGCGACTGGTGCAATCCCTCGAGCGGTTCCTGCGCCCCCGATCAGTGCGAACGAATCACCTGCGGGCCGGGCGAGAAGTGCGATTCGGTGAGCGGGCTGTGTCGCGCAGACTGCACACTGAGCGATTGTTCGCTGGGACAACGATGCGATCCTCTCTTGGGCACGTGTCTGACCGAGCGCTGTCTGAACATCGAGTGCGCCGACGGCCAGGAGTGTGATCCGGAGGCGGGCGTTTGCGCCGGCCCGCCCTGCGCCGGGTGGAATTGCGCCGCCGGGACGCACCTGGCCGAAAACCAGAAACCGCCCTGGGTGACCATCAATGTCGATGAGAGCCAGTTGCCGCAATCGGGCTTCTGGTGCGACGGGACTCCCGACAACACACCCTGCCAGACCGATGCCGACTGCCCGGCCAACACTTTCTGCCGCATCCGCGAGACAGTTGTGGTCGGCCTGGCCAACAAGAACTGCATCTCGTTCAAGATCAAGAATATCACCCTGGTAGAGACTCTCGAGACCCAGCCGGGTTTCGGCAACGGCTACAACAATATATTTGTCTACCTGGCCCAAACTCCGCTCGACAACCCTTATGCCTACTCGATTTTCCGAGCGGCTTTAGTGGGCATGCGTTTCACCGAAGGTCATAAAATCCCCGACGTGGCCGAGATCCCCCTGGGTGACGGCGACTTCTACGCGATCGAGGAGAAGTAGGGGCGGTTCGCGAACCGCCCCTACAGCGAACCGCCCCTACTTGACCGACAAGTCTTCCTGGAGCTAGAATCCTCGAATGTTATCTACAATCAAAAAATTGTTGTCCGTCACCGCCGTTGTCGTACTCACGCCCGTTTACTTTGCAGCCTGTGGAGGCGGGAGTTCCAACTGCGGCGGCGGCCATGACGGGGTACCGACCATCATCGATGACGATGCCGATCTCGATACCTTCTGGGTGGCGCGACTGGGTGTGGGCGAACTCGATCAGATTACCGGCCCCGATCCCGGACACACCAGCCTGGTACAGGCGTTCTTCAACGACTTCACGGACTACCGGGTTCAAATCGCCGACCGGCAGTATTTCTCGGACGCCTGCTTCGTCTACACCAGCCGCCAGGTTACCACCGGCGATCCGATTCCCTTAAACGTGACCAAGGTTACTGTCGGGGGGCTTTTGGGCGGCGACCTGGATCTGGTGCCCGAGGGAGATCCACCGAAGATCAACCCCGAACTGATCGACGGGCGCGCCTTTAGCGGCGGGCAAGTTTCATTCTCGGTCGAGTCCGAAGACGGGGCGACTGATTTTCCGGCTTTCACAGACGAGTTGCCCGCGCCCGCTCCGGTGGTCATCACCCGCCTTGGCGATCGCGATAATCCCGACATGAGCCAGGGGCCGTCGATCAACATCAGCATCGATCGGATTGACCCGCTCGAGGTCAGATGGGAGCCCGGCGGCGGTGACTATTTCGAATTCAAGATCGTTCCCGGCTCGGGCTCGGATACCAAGCACATCAAGCTGCGCTGCATCACCTTCGATGACGGCTGTCTGTCGGTGCCGGCCGATGCGCTGGTGTACCTGGTGCCTGACAAGGCCACCAACTTCCAACTCAAGGCCGAGCGACACAACTTCGTGCTGCACCCGATCAAGCAAGGCGACGTTACCCAGGCGGCCGCGCTGATCGACGTCAGCTCGACGCTGGAAGCGACCGTTCTTCGTTGACGGGCCGGAGAGGGGAACGAATCCCGTGAGAACCTGCCGCATCGCCCTGGGCATCTTATTTATAATACTGGCTGCTGCTTGCGGTGTGTCCGAGGGAGACTTTATTTCCGGGGCCGATCATGATCCCTGCGAGAGTAACATCCCGGTCTGCCAGCAGACCGCCGGTTGCGCCATGGGCGAGAACAAGTACATCGAAGGCGATTTTCCGGGATACACAAACTTCGTGGTCACCACGCCGGCCGACACCACGATAGTCGTCAAGTTGTTCTTCAAGACCCGCGAGCACCCGGGTGAGGATACCGAGATTATCTGGTACGAGCCGGGTTGTCACGACTCATACGATTACGAGAGTGAGGGCAAGGACATTTTCGCCGAGGCCGGCGGCGACCGCGTTTTTGCCAAGGAGCAAAAAGTCAGGCGCGAAGGGGATCACCTGATTGAAATCTACTCCGACGCCCGTACCCACTACTTCGCCCGGGTCGATTTGCAGACCCCGATGAACTGATCGCAGGCATGTCTGAAAATACCGAGAGCACTCCACGGACGGTATATCCCGGTCTGTTGCTGCTTTCGGCGGCCAGCCTGTTGTTGGAGGTGGCGCTGGCCAGGATCCTTTCGGTCAGCCTGTGGTACCACTTCGCCTTCATGGTGGTCTCAACGGCCTTGTTCGGCCTGGGGCTCTCGGGCGTGGTTCTGGCGCTGCGTCGGCGGGCCGCCGACATCCCTGATAAACTGCTTGCCTGGGCGGCCTTGAGCGTCCCGCCGGCCTTCGTGCTTGGCTATCTGGCCTACAACCTGATTCCCTGCGAACCTTTTTCGTTGGGTGTCGATCCGCTCCAGTGGGTTTACCTGCCGCTCTGTTATCTGGCGGTGACGCTGCCTTTTTTTGCCTCGGGCCTGACCGTGGCCGCACTACTGACCCGCTATGCACGCGGGGTACACCGGCTGTATCTGTTCGATCTTTCCGGAGCGGCTCTGGGCAGCCTGACGCTGGCCCTGGTCTTGCCGGCCCTGGGCGGTTCGGGAAGCGTTTTCGCGGCCGCGGCGCTGGCCGCTTTCGGCTCCGCCTTGATTTCCTGGCGGCACGGACACCGGCTCGCATTGATTGCCTGCGGGATGGGAGCAGTATTGCTTGCGCTGGCACCGTTTGCGGACAAGCTCGTCCCGGTACGGATCAGCTCCAATAAGGTATTCTCAAAAGTCATTGCCGATCCCCGAAGAAACCTTTACACCGCCTGGAACACGATCTCCAGAGTGGATGTGGTCAAATACGGCGCGCCCGGCCGGGAGCAGCGTTCGATCCTGATCGATGCCGGCACCGCCTTGACGCGCATGGCTCACCCGTCGGCACCGCTTGCCAGGCTCTCGCCCGGGGAGGGAGACGAGGACTTTTTCTACAAACTGTTCGATGGGCCGCGTGTTCTGGTAGTCGGCTCGGGCGGTGGGCGCGAGGTGCTGATGGCGCTCAGGGACGGAGCCTCCGCCGTCCTGGCCGTCGAGATCAACCCGGCCATCAATCAGCTGGTGGCCGAGAGGATGGCGGATTTCACCGGGCGACTCTATGCCGACAAGCGGGTCACGGTGGTGACAGATGAGGCTCGCAGTTACATCAGGCGCTCAGCCGAGCGTTACCAGATGATCCACTGCCCGCATACCATTTCTAACGCGGCCCTGGCGGCTGGTTCGCTCAGCCTGGCCGAGAATCACCTGCTGACGATCGAGGCTTTCAATGACTACTTCGATCACCTGAGCGCGGATGGAGTGCTGTTGATCACCAGACCTGAGGCTCACTTGCCGCGATTGACGACGACCGTTAAAGCAGTGTTCGAGCAGAATGATCTTGGAGACCCGGCGCAGTGCATCATGATATGGCGCAAGCCCGCTCGCTCGCTGTCGTTCTATGCCGGCTTCGCCGTTCGCAAGAAGCCCTTCAGCCCCCAAGAGGTAAGCGACTTCGCGGCGCTGCTTTCACGGCGCGGTCTGCAGCCGCTTTACCTGCCGGACAAGCTCGAGTCCGAACCGTATCGCGAGTTGCTCACAAGTCCGGATCCGCAGTCTGTCAGTGTGCCCTTCGCCGCCATCCTCGAGCCGGCCACCGACGACATGCCTTTTTTCAACCAGCGCCAGAGATTTTCACAAGTGAGCCTTTCGGATCTTGCGGCCGTCTTCAATCGCGGACGCGAGGGAAGAATGGCGCTCGAGAATCGCCCCGTGGCCGAGGCGGTATTGCTCGTGCTTCTGGTCCAGTCGCTCTTTTTTGCCGTGCTCTTCATTGTCCTGCCGCTATGGATTTTCAGGCGCCGTGCGCTTGCGGGCCAGGGGCGCCTGCGGACGCTTGTCGCTTTTTGCGCGCTGGGCCTGGGTTATATCGTAGTCGAGGTAGGACTGATCCAGCGCCTGACATTGTACCTGGGACGGCCGGTTGTGGTCTTCTCGACGGTGCTTGGCAGCTTGCTTTTTGCCTCCGGCCTGGGAAGCGCATACTCGCGACGCTTCGCCTCGCCTGCTGCTCCCTGGCTGGCGGCGGCCGCAGCGGCAGTGGTCGCCCTGGCGACGGCGTTTCTTTCGCCGCTGATAGTCAGCATGACTCTGGTCTGGCCGGCGACGGCGCGGATAATGATGTCCATTGCTATTCTTGCGCCGGTCGGGTTTGTCATGGGGATGCCCTTTCCGATGCTCATAAAACGGCTCGAGATGAGTTATCCCGAGCGCATTCCCTGGGCCTGGGGAGTAAACGGTTTCGCCGCCGTTGTCGGGTCGGTAGGCGCCGTTGTGCTGGGCATGACGCTCGGCTTCACCGGTGTGCTGGTTTGCGGCGTGTTTTGCTACCTGCTGGCCTCTCTTGCGGCCTTGACGAAGTGGGATAGCGGCACTAGTTTATAAGCCGAGCCGCGACGGCAGAGAGGCTGGTTTCATTGACAGAAGAAGAACAAGCGGTTCTCGACTGGCTCGGAGAGTATTTCCGTAAACAGGGTTCGGGCAAGAGCTTGATAACGGTGCTCCTGGCCCTCCAGGAGAAATTTGGATATTTGCCCGGCCAGGGAATGCGCGAAGTGGCCAGGCTGATGGGAGTATCCGCGGCTAACGTCTACGGCGTGGCCACATTCTACAACCGTTTCCGTTTCAATCCTCCGGGTCGGCACGAGATCAAGGTCTGCATGGGCACGGCCTGCCATATAAAACGTGCCGACAAAATACTCGATCACTGGAAACGCCGGCTCGAAATCGGTGCGGGCGAGGTCACACCTGACCGCGAGTACAGCCTCGAACGGGTCGCCTGTGTGGGTTGCTGCACCTTGGCGCCGGTGACGGTAGTAGGTGACGAAGTGATTGGCAACATGTCTACTTCGAAGATCGACGGGATTCTGCTCGGGCATGATCTCGATCGCAAGCAAAAGGTTGATGGCGCAACCCGCGAGACGGAGGGAGCTTGATGGTTGTCGCTTATGACGCAGTCCGGGCCCGTGCGAGCTATTCGGCCCTGGCCGAAAGAGCCAGGCTTGCCGAGTACTCGGTCAATGGTGACAAAGCCTACTCGATATTGGTAGGCACGGCCACCTGCGGCCGGGCGGCCGGCGCCATGCCCGTGCTTGACGCCTTCCGCGAGCAAGTCGCCGATGCCGGCATCGAGGCCCGGGTGTTGGAGGCCGGCTGCATGGGACACTGCTACGCCGAGCCGATGGCCGTCCTCAAGAGACCCGGTTATCCGGGCATGGTTTACCACCACCTCAATCCCGTCATCGCCCGCAACCTGGTCGACAATTTTTTCAAAGGTGAAGATCCGCTGTTCGAGTTCTTACTGGGGGCTGTCGGGACAAACGAGTCGATGTTGCCCAAGCTCACGGATCTGCCGCGCTTCGGACGCGAAGATCGGCGCCTGTTACGCCGGACCGGCGTTCACGACCCGGGCGACATCCTGCAGGCCGTTGCGCTGGGGGCCTATGCCGGCCTTCCGCGAGCCTTCGAGCTGGGGCCTGAGGCAATTGTCGCTACGATCAGCGAGGCGGGTCTGCGCGGCATGGGCGGGGCCGGCTTCCCGACGGGCCGTAAATGGGCCGCTTGCAAGGCCCAGGCCGAGCGCGAGCGCTACATCATCTGCAATGCCGACGAGGGCGATCCAGGGGCCTTCATGGATCGCACCATCCTCGAGAGCGATCCGCACGCGGTCATCGAGGGGCTTATCATTGGCGCTATTGCAGTAGGAGCTCGGCGGGGCTACGTCTACGTACGCGCCGAGTATCCCCTGGCCGTCGAACGCATGCGACTGGCGCTGGAAGACGCACGCAGAGAAAATCTTCTGGGCGATGACATTCTGGGCTCTGGTTTTTCGTTCGAGGTCGAGATCGCGGAAGGGGCGGGGGCCTTCGTCTGCGGCGAGTCGAGCGCCTTGATGATGTCGATCGAAGGCAAGCGCGGCATGCCCCGCGTGCGCCCTCCCCAGTCGGTAGAGCGAGGCTTGTTCGGCAAGCCGACAGTGCTCGACAACGTAAAAAGCCTCGCCAATATCGGTCCGATTCTGGTCTCCGGACCCGAGAGCTTCGCCGACGTGGGCACGCAAAAGAGCAAGGGCACGGCGGTCTTTGCCTTGGCCGGCAAGATAGCAAATCCAGGACTGGTCGAGGTACCCATGGGCACCAGCTTGCGCGAGCTGATCTTCGACATCGGCGGCGGCGTTCCGGGCGGAAAAAAATTCAAGGCAGTGCAGATCGGCGGTCCCTCGGGCGGCTGCCTGCCCGAGTCGCAACTGGATACACCGATCGACTTCGATGAGTTGAGCGCCGCTGGCGCCATGATGGGCTCGGGCGGCATGGTCGTCCTGGACGAAGACAACTGCATGGTCGAGTCGGCCCGCTTTTTCCTCGAGTTCACCCAGGACGAGTCCTGCGGCAAGTGCACCTTCTGCCGCATCGGCACCCGCCACATGCTCGACATTTTGGAGAAGATCGTGCGCGGCCAGGGCAGCCTGGAAGACATCGAAAGACTCGAGGAACTGGCCGCGGAGATCCGTGACGGCTCGCTCTGCAACCTGGGCAAGACTGCGCCCAACCCTGTCTTGACCACGTTGCGTTTTTTCCGCGAGGAGTACGAGGAGCATATCAACGAAAAAATGTGCAGAGCGCGGGTGTGTAACGAACTGACCGCCTATTACATTCTGCCGGACAAATGCGCCCGAGGCTGCGACGCATGCGTCGGCTCGTGCCCGGTCGAGGCCATCTTCACAAGCCCCCAAAAGCGAATCAAGGTGATAGACCAGTCTTTGTGCACCCGCTGTGATTCTTGCCGCATGGCCTGTCCGACGGAGTACGACGCGGTGGCCAGGATCTCGCCGCTTGCCGACTTGCCCGAGACGGAGCCGCGGCCCGAGGGTAATCGGGGGCAGTCATGAAGCAAGTCACCATAGAGATCGACGGCCGGAATCTGCAGGCAACTGATGGCGAACGTTTACTGTGGGTGGCTTTAGATGCCGGCTTCGACATTCCACACCTGTGCGCAATACGCGAGGAGGAACCGCCCCATGGCGGCTGCCGCTTGTGCTGGGTGGAAATCGCAGGAAGCGAAAAGCCGCAGACTTCCTGCACTGTGCGCGTGACCGAAGGCATGCGCGTGCGTACGAGAACACCGGCCGTAGACCGCCTGGTGCGCGCCGGCTTCGAGATGTTGATGTCGGTACACCGTCTCGACTGCAAGCTTTGCCCCGGCAATCGCCATTGCGCCTTACAGGACATAGCCCGCTCGCGCAAGCTGCCGCTCAAGCCACGGCGCCTTCCGAAAATTGAGCCCGATTGGCCCGTCGACGAAAGCCGGGCGGAGATCGGCATAAACCCAAACCACTGCGTGCTGTGCGGCCAGTGCATCTACGTTTGCAACAACGAAGTGAAGAAGGGGGTGCTCGACTTTGTAAACCGGGGTCTCGGCACACAAGTA
Organism: uncultured Myxococcales bacterium; assembly: GCA_964513625.1. Classification (GTDB taxonomy): domain Bacteria; phylum Myxococcota; class B64-G9; order B64-G9; family B64-G9; genus DATKYQ01. The sequence goes on from CAZENH010000010.1 coordinate 150,665, forward strand.
GGCACCTTTGACGGGCGGCCCCTGGCCGAGCAGGACTGCGGCGACTGCACACGCTGCGCCGAGGTCTGTCCGGTGGGCGCGATTTATCTGAGATCTTAGTGCAATTGTTCTTGACCGGCGAGATGCCGGGCTGCAAACCTTTGATCTAGTGGAACCCGCGAAAGAAAAAGGACCCTACAGCGTTCTCATGGTTGTGTCGGTGGGGACGTTCCTGAGTGCCATGGCCGGTTCGATGGTCAATCTGGCCTTGCCCTCGCTGGGGCGCGATCTGGCAGTGTCGCTTACAACCTCCCGCTGGGTGGTGCAAGTGATGTTGCTGGTGATGGGCGCCTTGCTGCTGGTTGCCGGCAGACTTGGAGACATCATCGGTCACCGCCTGATCTACCTGGTTGGCTTCGTGTTGTTCGGGGCGGCCTCGTTGGTGTGCGGCCTGGTGAATTCTTTTGGTTGGCTGGTCGTTGCCAGGGCGCTACAGGGAGTGGGCGGCGCCATGGTGCTGGCTACCAGTCCGGCCTTGCTCACTCTCAGCTTTCCCGTGAGCATGCGCGGGCGGGCACTGGGCATGCAGGCCACTGCAACCTACCTGGGGCTTGCGCTGGGCCCGGCCTTGGGCGGTTTGATCGTTACCGCTTTGGGTTGGCGCTGGACATTTTTCGTGTACGTACCGGCCAGCGCCGCAGTGCTGGTGTTGGGTGCATTGTTCCTGCCCGCTCGAACAACAAAAGAGCCCGGTCGAGAGCCACGCCGGATTGATGTGCCCGGCGTCTTTTTATTAGTCCTGGGATTGCCGTTGTTGTTGCTCTCGCTTTCCTGGAGTCGAACGGTAGGCTCGGCCGCGGGACAAGCCCTGCTGGTTGCCGGCTTGGGGCTCGTGCTGCTTGCGGTTTTCATAATCCGCGGTCTGCGTGTGCCCGACCCTTTGTACGATCTCAGGATGTTTCGTTCGCGTCTATTTACCAGCGCGGTATTGTGCGCGGTCTGCAACTACGTGGCTCTCTTCGCGGTGTTGATTATCCTGCCTTTCTATCTCGAGGAGGGGCTGGGCATGAGTCCGGCAATGGTCGGCGCCATTTTAACGGTGCAGCCGGCCGTAATGGCGCTTACGGCTTCGCCGTCCGGCTGGCTTTCCGATCGTATCGGCAGTCGCTGGCTGTCGGCCGGCGGATTGGCCTTGCTTTCAGCCGGCATCTTGGGGCTTTCGACACAAGGCTTGCATGGCAACCCGTGGAGCATTGTACCGTGGCTGGGATTGGTGGGGCTGGGAGTCGGACTTTTCGTGTCGCCCAATTCGAGCGCCATGATGGGTGCCGCTTCCCGCAAGCAGCAAGGCCAGGCCGGTGCCATGATGGCCGAATCGCGTATTGTTGGCATGTTCCTGGGAGTGGCGATTTCGAGCGCGGTCTTCGCAGCGGCCGGGGGACGAACTGGTGGGATGTGGAGACCGCAAGAATTCCAGGCCATGGGTCTAGCCTTGAAAGCGGGCGCCGGGGCGGCCCTGCTCGGTGCTCTGGCCGCCATGTTGAGGGGCAGGACCCGATAAGGAGGTTCTAATGGAGTGGTGGCAGGAGTTTCGCGCTCAATTTCCCATTACCGAAAAATTCATCTACCTGAATCACGCCGCTGTGTCTCCTCTGCCCAGGCGCTGCCGCGAGGAGATGGAGAATTATCTGGACGAACTCTCCAGCTACGGCGCCGTCCACTATCCGGACTTTATCTGGAGTTCGCTTACCGAGACCCGGGTGATTTCCGCCCGGTTGCTTGGCGCCATGCCGGAGCAGGTTTTTTTCGTGCGTTCCACCTCGCAGGGGCTGGGTATCGCCGCGACCGGAATCCCATTCAGCGAGGGAGACAACCTGGTTCTGGTGGAGCACGAGTTCCCCGCCAACCTGCGGCCCTGGCTGCCGCTACGCAAGCGCGGGGTGGGCGTGCGCCTGGTTCCGCAGAAGCAAGGTAGAGTCCTGATAGACGATCTGGCGGCGGCGGTGGATCGAAACACGCGCGCGGTCAGCGTTTCGTTTGTCCAGTTCTTGTCCGGGTTCCGGATCGACCCGGCCGCGGTCGCCGAGTTGTGTCGCGGGGTCGATGCGCTTTGCGTTATCGATGCAATCCAGGGTCTGGGAGCGTTTCCCTTAGACGTGCAGGCCTGTGGAATCGATTTTTTGTCGGCCGACTCCCACAAGTGGATGCTGGGTCCGGAAGGAGCCGGAGTGGGCTTCATCTCCGATCGGGCGCTCGAGAGAATCGAGCCCGCCCTGGAGGGCTGGCTGGCGGTCGATCGGCCGTTCGATTTCTTCGATCTCGATCAACCCCTGAAATCCTGGGCGGCCCGCTTCGAAGAGGGTGCTTACAACAACGCCGGCCTGCGCGGAATGAAGGGATCGCTGCAAGTGCTGGAGCGGGCCGGACCCGAGCGCATCTCGAAGCGGATTCTCGATCTGACGGATTACCTGGCGGACGGGCTCGCGGCGCGCGGCTGGAAGGTAATCTCTCCCCGCGAGACCGACGCCGAAAAATCCGGCATCCTGCTGGTCGAAAAAGACGGGCTCGACGCGGACGCGGTGGAGCGGCGGCTGAAGGAAGAGAAGATAGTCTTGTCCGTCCGCGGCGGAAGCCTGCGGATCGCGCCCCACGGGTACAACACCATCGAAGAACTGGACCGGTTGCTCAAAGTCCTTGCAGAGATTTGATTCTCGTGTCTCAAAGCCGGAGGAGGAAAAAATGGGTAAGCGTAAATGCCGGGCGGCAATGGTATTCTGCATGGACTATAGGCTGCACAGCCAGCTTGCGGGTTTTCTCGAGCGGGAGGTCCTGGATAAGGACGGAGTCGATATCCTGCGGATTGCCGGCGCTGTGAAAAGCATGGTCAGGCCGGCGGCTGACAGGGATAGTGATTTTATCCTGGAACAACTGGATACGGTCCATCGCCTGCACGGAATTCAACAGATATACCTGATCAACCATGAGGACTGCGGCGCGTATGGGCCCGAGGACATCCCGGACAGCGCCGAAGAACTCGAGGTCCACCGGCGCGATCTATTGGCCGCCCGGCGGCTGGTCGAACAGAACTTCCCGGAAGTTGAGGTTTTACCCCATTTCATGTGGCTCGACGGCCGTTGCGATCCCATAGCCTAGACGAATCGAACAGAGAAGCTTGTCACGCGCGGGGCAGCTGGGGGAGGTGATCGAAGTGCCGGTCGCGCGCGTAGAGGTACAGGTTGTGCTGGATGACCAGCGAGGCGATCCATAGATCGCCCGTTGGTATCGGCGTGCCCTGTATACGCAGCTGTTTGAAGAGCCGGGCATATATATGGGTTGTGGCCTCGTCGGTAAACAGGATTTCTACCCTGGAGGAGTTTACGAAACGCACCAGGTTGCGCTCGTTCTTGGCCGAACGCGTACCACACAGAAACCCGGCCCTGAGCTCGGCCATGACGACGAACGGCATAAAAAGCGACTCGGCTCGCCTGACTCGACCGACGGCTTCGGGTTCGCCGCGGGCGAAATCCACATAGCGGTTGGTATCCAGCGCCAGTTTCATTTCCAGAGTTGCTCGTCGACTTTGTCTTGGTCTGCAAGCGCCGCGTCGAATTCAGGATCGTCTTCCCATTTTCCCGCCAGGTAGTCCAGGTCGTCGAAGGTCGTCTCGCCAGCGTCTTGCGCCCCTGCCTGCCGGGCAAGCGCCTCCACCAGGGCACTGTTGAGGCTCTGGCGCGCATGGCGTGCCTTGTTCCTGATCGCCCGCGCCACGTGCAGTGGAACGTTGCGAACCGTGAACTGCGTGGATTTTTTTTGAGATCCCTTGGGCTGGTTGTTTTTTACTGCATTCTTTTTCATGCATGCATTGTAGGCATAATATGCATGCACTGTCAAGGCTCGCCAATGAGGGACGAGTTGCGCCGTACACCAGCGGTAGCCCGGTTTCTGAAGTTTCTTGAACCCCAAACCAGCCTGACATACACTCTTGCCCGATCATGGGAAATAAAGACAGGGCAAAGGATAAGGGCCGAGTCTCATCCCGCCGGGATTTTCTGGCTTTAGCCGGAAACGTCGGCGTTTGTGCCTGCGGGTTGGCCGCGGCGGGGCTGGGTGCGCGCCTGGCCGTGCCAGAACTGCATGATGGACCGCCGCACAAGTTCCCGGTCGGCCCGGCCGCCGATTTCGTCAGCGGAACTTTAACCTGGATACGCGATCGGGAAATTTTTATCGTGCATGACGGGGACGGCTTCGGTGCGTTCTCGTCCAGGTGCACCCACCTGGGCTGCACCGTCAAGAGATCCACCGAAGGTTTCTATTGCCCCTGCCACGGCGCGAGCTACGACGGGCGGGGCAGGGTGATGACGGGCCCCGCGCGCAAGGATCTGCCTTGGTATCTGACCTGGGTTGGCTCCGGCGGCCGTGTTTGGGTCGATACCGATCGAGTAGTCGAGTGTGGCAGAAAGAGCGCAAACAAAGAAAGAGTCACGGCCCGGGACGATGAGGAGTCATGAAGGGCTTTTTTAGCGCTCTTTGGGACAACTTGAGCGGGTTGCCCGGCAACCTGCGGCGGGGGCTGCGTCCCGGTGTGGCGGACAGCGGCAACAGCGCGGCCTCGCGCCTGCGGCGTAGCTTCGTCTACCATATTCACCCGCTCAGGGTTACCCGCCGCGCACTGAGAGCCTCTACCACCCTCGGGCTTGGTGTCGTCAGCCTGACGGCCTTTTTGATCCTGGGTGTCACCGGCGTGCTGCTGATGATCTATTACCAACCCGGAACCCAGCAAGCCTATGCCAGCATGCAGGACATCCAGTACGCTGTGGCTCTGGGCCCCTTCGTGCGCGCTTTGCACCGCTGGGCGGCCTACGCCATGCTGGTCTCGATATTGTTGCACCTGCTGCGGGTGGCCTCGATGGGAGCCTATCGCGGCCGTGAGTTGAACTGGCTGGTGGGTCTCGGGTTGGGGGGGCTCGCCTTGGGTTTGGCCTTCACCGGCTACCTGTTACCCTGGGACCAGCGTTCCTACTGGGCGGTGCGCGTAAGCGCGAGCATGCTGGATAGCGTGCCGCTTTTTGGCTTGGCGCTAAAGAACTTGATGTTGGGAGGGCAAACCGTCGGACAAGCCGCCCTGCTTCGTTTTTACATGTTGCACGTGGCCATGTTGCCCGCCGGCATGCTGGCGCTGATCGCAATCCACCTGTGGCGTATCAGGCGCGACGGGGGATTGGCAAAGGAGGCAGGGGAGGGCGAAGACAACGAGTTGGTTCCCGCCTGGCCGCACCTGGTGTTGCGTGAGACGCTTTTGATGTTGTGGGTGCTGGTCGCCCTTTCGGCGATCGCCGCACTGGTTTCGGCGCCGCTGGGCGCCCCGGTTGATGTTCATATACCGGCTAATCCGGAGAAGGCGCCCTGGTACTTCTTGTGGGCCCAGGAACTGGTCAGCTATTCGGCAAGGTTGGGAGCATTCGTGATTCCGGCGCTTCTTGTTCTCGGTCTGGTCGGCCTTCCGTTTCTCGATCGAGAAGATAAAGGAGTTGGACGCTGGTTCGGCACTCCTGCATGTCGCCTGGCAGTATTGCTTTCAGGGCTGGGTGCGATCGGAGCGCTTTTGGCGTTCGAAGTGCTCTACATGCAAGCCGGGCCCGGCGTATTTTTCAAGGCGCTTGGCACGCTCTGGCCGGACATCGTCAACCCTGGTTCGGGGATGATCGTGGTGGCCTTTATCGCAGCAATCAGCTCGGGAATTGCCACTGGCTCGACCAGGGCCGCTTTTCTGTCCGGGCTGGTAGTCATGCTGGTCATGCTATTGGGGTTCACGTTAATAGGCGTCTGCCGCGGACCGGATTGGGTTTTCTACTGGCCTTGGGAGGGCTGGCCCGGTGTCTCTTGATCTTATCAAAGACACGCGCCGCCTGCGGGTCGGCCTGCTGGTCGGGGCGCTTGTGCTGCTGGCGGTCCTGGCAACGGTCTGGCTGCAGTCGACCCGCAGCGAGTGGCAAAAACGGCAGAAAACCTTCTTCAGCCTGACGGGTGAGCTGCGGCATTCGACGGAAATCCTGCAAAGCCCAAATTGCACCGGGCGGATGGAACGCTGCGCCACCTGCCATCTGGGTGCGCGGCGTTTCGATCTCCAGGGGAAGAATCTGCCAAAGGTCTACAGATCCCATTCGCGCTCGATGCTCGGGCACCTCGAGCGCGGTACTGGCTGCGTGAGTTGCCACGGGGGAAGTGGTAGGGCTCTCGATTCAAGATTGTCCCATGCCTTGCCCGGAGGCGACCAGCCTGATCCGTTGCTCGACCAGCCCTACATTCAAGCTTCGTGCGCCCGTTGTCATATTCCCGGAGCTCGAGAGGGCATGCCACGACTCGTGGCCGGAGCCGAAAGCTACCTGCGCCTTGGGTGTCTGATCTGCCACCCGCTTGCTTCCGGCGGGCGCGGAAGCTGGGATTTCGGCCCCGATCTGAGGGCAACGGGCAGAAAGAGTCTGGCCTATCTCAAGACCAGCCTGGTTGACCCGGCCGCCAATTTTCCGGGCTCGACCATGCCCTCATTCAAGAATCATTTTTCGGATGAACCCGGTGAACTGCAAGACGTATTGATTTTTCTGCTGAGCCTGAGCATACAAGACGCGGGTGATTGTTCTCACGGAGGCAAGCTGGTCAGCGGTGTCGGCAAGCCCTGTGCCGACTGTCATGCCGGGGCCGCCGGGAAAGCCGGCGGGCGTTTCGCGCACGGGTGCGTCTACATTGTCGAGCACAAAGACGAACTGAATTGCGCCGCCTGTCACCCCAAGCAGGTTCCGGCTCCGGGAATGGGCGGCGGGCTTTGCCCCGTGGTGGAGCGGCACCGCGCAAACTGCGCCGTTTGCCATGAGATGAGCGAAGGGAGTAGTCCGGGATGATAACGCGCAGGCAGATGATTCTCGGTCTTCTGAGCGCCGCTGGAACAGGTTTCTATCCGGGTCTGCTGAAAGCCGGGGCAAACACGCTGCTGGGGGCCATGAGCGGCTGGGTCTTCGAGCCCGATCGCCTGCGTGCTCTGCTGGCCGCGGCCGATCGAGTCTTGCCCGGAGTCGTAGCCGCGGGATTCGAGGACTACATCAACTACTGGCTGATAAAAGAGCCTTTCAACCGGGCTGCCGACTGGAAGCCGCTTCTCAACATCGGGGCGGTGCACCTCGATCGCGTGGCACGCAAAAGGCACAAGCGCGCCTTCGCCGACTGCAAGTCCGAACAGCAAGACGAGTTGCTTTCAAGTTTTCAGCTTGGAGAGATTTCAGCGCGCCATTTTTCCTCCAACGCGTTTTTCCAGCGGCTGGCAATGGTGTGTGCCGAGAGTTTTCTTTCAGATCCCAAATACGGCGGCAACCGCGCGCAGGTCGGCTGGCACTTGATTGGGCACCATGCTTGCTGGTGGGCGCCGCGTCGCAAGCTGCCTGCCGGACTGCCGGCTTACTGAGGCTAGAATGGGCAAGGCCGAGCAAACGGACGTAGTAGTGATCGGCAGCGGGGCCGGCGGTGCTCCGGTGGCCGTCACGCTTTCCGAGGCCGGGGCCCGAGTGATCGTGCTCGAGCGTGGGCCGTCCTATACTATTCGCGACTTCACCCACGACGAGGTGGCTATCTGCCGCCGTGATTTCTTCGTGCCCTTTCCCTATCCGGGCCATTCCCCGCACACCATCCGCAAGCGGGGCCAAAATAGCTACCACCTGACGAACGAGGGCTGGGTGGGCGTATGTGTCGGCGGCGGTACGGTCCACATGAGCGGCTTCACCTATCGCCTGAAAGAATCGGATCTGCGCCTGCGATCGATGACCGGCGGTATCGCGGGAGCGGACATCGTCGACTGGCCGATCTCGATGGATGAACTGCTTCCCTACTACGATCTCTACGAGGCGCGTTGTGGTGTGTCAGGCCAGGCGGGCGTGAATCCCACGGAGACGCGCAGGCGGCCCTTTCCGCTGCCGGCGCTCAGGCCGCATCCGGTGGCCCGACTGGTCGACCAGGCTGCGGGTAAGCTGGGGTTTCATTCCTTTCCCACGCCGCGGGCGATACTCTCCGCGCCCTACGGGGGGCGCCCGCCCTGCAACTACTGCGGCTTCTGCGGCGAGTACGGCTGCGAGAACGGCTCGAAGTCCTCGGTGGCGGCGAGCCTGCTGCCGCAGGCCCAGAAGACCGGACGTTGCCAGGTGAGGCCCGGTTGCATGGTGACCAGGATCTTGACCGACAAGGATGACAGGGCAACGGGAGTAGTCTACCTGGATAAAAAGGGGGAGGAGCGCAAACTCGAGGCTCGCGTGGTTGTGCTTGCCGCCACTGCCATCGAGAGCGCGCGCCTTTTGCTGATGTCGAAAAACGGTCGTTTTCCTCTCGGGCTTGCCAACCGATCCGGCCTGGTCGGCAAGAACCTGACATTTTCGACCTTCGGCAAGGGCACCTCGATCTTCGAGCGGCACGAGCTCGAGAAGAAGCTGGGAAGCGAGGGCATGGATCTTCCGTTCCTGCAGCGATCGGTGCAGGACGACTACTGGAATGAGAAGAACGGGCTGCTGCTTCCCAAGGGCGGTACTTACAACTTCCTGCTTCATCATCCCAACCCGATAAACGCCGCTGTGCGCCTGATGATGGAGTCCAAATGGAGCTTGTGGGGCCAGAAGCTGAAGGATCGCCTGCGCGAATACTTCCACGACGAACTCTGGGTTGAGTTCGAGGTTTTTGGGGAGTTCCTGCCACATTCGGGTTGCTACGTCGATCTTGATCCACAGGTAAAAGACGGCTTCGGCCTGCCGGTCGCGCGTATTTCCAACTTGCATCATCCGGCATCGGACGAGGTCAACAAGTTCTGTGTCCGCCGCGGAATGGACATACTTGAAGCCATGCGACCGGCCGCCAAGAAGGTCTGGCCATTCACCTGGTCGTCAACGACTTATCACCTGCAGCACGGCACCTGTCGCTTCGGCAGCGATCCCTCCCGTTCGGTGCTCAATCCCGACTGCATGACCCACGACGTTCACAACCTGTACATCACGGATGGTTCGTTCATGCCCAGCTCGGGCGCGGTGCCCGCCACACCGACCATCATGGCCAATTCTTTCAGGGTGGCAGAAAAAATTGCCGGACGCTTCCTCCGCCGCGAGATTCCCGCCTGAATGGGGACTCGAGACCCCTGAAATCGGCATCCGGCGGGTATTTAGGGGTATCCCGGCGACAGTTTAT